>CAIQVJ010000119.1 GCA_903875225.1 uncultured Pseudomonadota bacterium | reverse complement strand
CTCGAGCCGGGCGCGGGTCTGCTCCGGGTTGCGGGAGATCATGAGCAGGATCTCCTCGGGCCCCATGTCCATCTGCGCGCCGGGGTTGTTCGTGTCCCTGTCCTGGGACTTCAGGAGCTGGCACAACCGTCCATGCCCGCAGTACGAGGTCCGGGTCGAGACCGCCGAGGTCAAGTTGACGAAGGGGTGGACCCCGCCGGGAGAGCCAAGGCCGGTCCCGCCCCCGAAGCCGCCTCGCGAGCCCCTGCGTCGGGCGAAGGCGTGGAGGCGGATGCTCGACGAGGGGGTCTACCCGCACCAATCCGCCCTAGCGCGGGGCGAGGGGGTGACCGCGGCGGCGGTGAGCTTGGCGTTCAGGAAGCTGAGGGAGGCTGCGTCGCGACAGTCAGAGTCCGCGTCAGCAAGCGCGCCCGACGACCCTTGACGCCGGTAGGGCGCGTGCCTATTCGCACGGGCTCATGACTGGAGTTCGGGTGTACGTGCTGACGAAGAACTGGATGGAAGGGAAGATCGACCGGAAGGCGGGGATTGCGGAGATCCACGCGGATCAGGCGGTCTGCGCCGGCATCACGAACGAGTTCCTTAAGGGCATTGGCCGGGACAAAGAGGCCGACGGAACCATCGTGCTGGACAAGCTCGTGCAGACCCTTGCCGTCGCCGCTTCCACGGACGCGGCCCTGATCACGGCGTTGGCCAGAAAGGGCGTCGAACCTGTGCCGGGCAAGGCCGAGGGCTTTCCTACCATCGCAAGCGGTGTTGTGATTTCGGACATCATGGTCCGGCTCCGGGTGAAGGTCATCCCGGCGACGACTTGAAGCGCGACGCCACCTACATCAAGAAGCTCCTCGACGCCTTTGAGGGGTGTGAGGAGTCTTTTCCCACGGTTACAGACCTGCGAAAGCACGATCCATCCATCAAGGAGGATCGCACGTTGGCGTACCACCTCTTGCAGATGCAGGACGCCGGCTTGGTCATCGGCGCGAACGGCGAGGACGTGGGAGTTCAGGCGTTTGGAGACGGCGACGTGCTCATCAACGTCTACCCGCTGCGACTCACGTCCTCTGGTCACGACTTCGCTGCATCCCTGCGTGAGCCCAAGGTCTTCGAGAAGGTGGTGGGCGTGATCAAGGATTCGGGGCTGTCCGTTGCCGTGCAGGTAGCCGGGACGCTCGCAACCCAGTTCGCCATGCAGAAGCTCGGCCTGCCGGGGCCTTGAGCTACCCGCGCCTGCTGGACACAGCGGCCGATCCTCGCTACCCTTCCCTCGTCTTCATACTGACAGCATTGCCCCGGGTTGAGGTTCCGGGGACCGGCCGCGAAAGCGACGGGAGCGGGTAGGGAGACAGGAGCACGATCCTCTCTACCTTCTTCCACCATGACGCCAGCCCTATGGCGCGCCTGCTCGGCGCGACCCCGCAAGGGGTGCTGAACGTCCCGGTGATTGTCCCAGCCCCCCGCCGAGCAGAGAAAATTCATGTTGATCCGGAGGGAGTCGTCGGAGTCGGCGCGCCATGCGCGCCCATGCTCTCGTCCATCCACCGTTGATGCGTGCGTGGACTCGTGCCCCGACCACGCTCGGGGTGCGGCATGACCCGCGTGCTCGTCACGGGTGCCGCGGGGGTCATCGGCACGGCGCTCCTCCCGGCGTTGGCGGCGGGAGGGTTCGATGTGCAGGGCCTCGACCGCACCTTCGGCCCCGACCAGGACCTCGTGAGCGGGGATGCCCTGGCGGATGCGCTCGCGGGCTGCGACGGCGTGATCCACCTGGCGGCGTGCGCTCGGGTGGCGGAGGCCGAGGCGGAACCCGCCCGAGCGCGACGGGACAATGTCGAGGCGACAGCCGCACTACTTCGTGCCGTGAGCGCGCAATCCCGTCGGCCCTGGGTGGTGTTCGCGAGCAGCCGCGAGGTCTACGGACGCGCCAGAGCCCGCCCGGTGCGCGAGGACAGCGTGCTCGCGCCGGTCAATGTCTACGGGGTCACCAAGGCCGACGCCGAGGCCCTCGTCCAGCGAGCGGCGGCCGACGGGCTGCGCGCGACGATCCTGCGGCTCGCCAACGTCTACGGCGCGGCATCCGACCACGCAGATCGCCTCGTCCCCGCCTTCGTCACCGCGGCCCTGACCGGGCGGGCGCTACTCGTCCGCGGCTCGGATCGGACGCTCGACCTCGTCCACATCCGTGATGCCGTGGCCGCCCTCGTCGCCGCCGCGGAGGCGCTGACGCGCGGGGATGCCGGCGCGGGTGCGATCAACGTCTGTTCGGGCGTCGAGACCACGCTGAGCGCGCTCGCTGGGCGGGTGGTCACGCTCTCCGCGTCGGACAGCGTGGTTCACGCCGCGGAACCCGCCCCCCACGAGGTTGACCGCTTCGTCGGGGACAACGGCGCGGCGCGCAACGCGCTCGGCTGGGTGCCGAGGGTGTCGCTGGATGCCGGCCTCGTTGAGCTGATCCACTCTGCCCGCTCGTCTTCGGCGCCCCGCCGTCGCAGCGGAAAGGATGCTCCAATGAAGATCCTTCAGGTCATACACGGCTACCCCATGCGCTACAACGCGGGGTCCGAGGTCTACACGCAGACGCTGGCGCAGGCTCTCGCCGAGCGCCACGAGGTTCATGTGTTCACGCGCGAGGAGAACCCCTTCGCGCCCGACTACGCGCTGCGCGACGACGCCGACCCGGACGACTCGCGGGTGCGACTGCACGTCGTGAACATGCCCCGGGCGCGCGACCGCTACCGCCACGTCGGGGTTGATCAGCGCTTCGCCGAGGTGCTCGATCGCGTCCGCCCCGATGTCGTCCACGTCGGGCACCTGAACCACCTGTCCACGTCGCTGCTCGGGGAGGCGGCGGCCCGCGGCCTGCCCATCGTCTTCACGCTCCACGACTACTGGCTGATGTGCCCCCGCGGCCAGTTCATGCAGATGTTCCCGGAGGACCCCGACAACCTCTGGGCCGCCTGTTCCGGGCAGGAGGACGACAAGTGCGCCCGGCGCTGCTACTCGCGGTACTTCTCGGGCTCTCCCGCCGAAGAGGCCGGGGACGTAGCCACCTGGAAGGACTGGGTGCATCGCCGCATGGCGCACGTCCGCGAGATGACCGAGCACGTCGACGTGTTCCTTGCGCCAGCGCGCTACCTCCTCGACAGGTTTGCGACGGACTTCGGACTACCTGCCGCAAAGCTCCGTTACCTGGATTACGGCTTCGACCGTGAGCGCCTCGTCGGGCGTTCGCGCACGCCGGGCGAGCCGTTCACGTTCGGGTACATCGGCACCCACATCCCTGCGAAGGGGATCCACCAGCTCCTCACGGCGTTCGGCGAGGTCCGCGGGGACGTGCGGCTTCGCATCTACGGGCGACCCCGTGGGCAGGACACCGACGCGCTGAAGGCCATCGCGGACGCCCTCCCGGGCCACGCTGCCAGCCGAGTAGAGTGGCCGTCTGAATACCGGAATCAGGAGATCGTGCGCGACGTGTTCGACCGGGTGGACGCCATCGTCGTGCCGTCGGTGTGGGTCGAGAACTCGCCGCTCGTGATCCATGAAGCGCAGGGCGCGGGCGTGCCGGTCATCACCGCCGACGTTGGCGGCATGGCCGAGT
>CAIQVJ010000118.1 GCA_903875225.1 uncultured Pseudomonadota bacterium | reverse complement strand
GGGCGCGGAGCGAGCGGCGTCCCGCGAGTCGACGAGCGGGAACAGCCGCGACCGCCGCTCCACAGGCAAAGTTCATTGGGCCCCCGAGCGCGCGTAGTCGCGCGCTCGGGGGTGTGAACTGTTATACGCGCCCGGTTTCGGCTAACGGCGGGCGGTTTCTCCGCACGCGCGCCCCGCCAGACCTGAACAGGATCCTCGCATGCTTGGTCTCGACATCGTCCTCTCCAAGGTTTTCGGCTCGTCGGCGGACCGCTTGATCAAGCGGCTCCAGCCCACCGTCTCGCGCATCGGCGACCTGGAGCCCAAGTACAAGGCTCTGAGCGACGACCAGCTCCGCGCGTGTACGGCGGAATTCCGCCAACGCCTCGAGAACGGCCAGGCGCTCGACGATCTGCTGCCCGAAGCCTTCGGCGTGGTTCGCGAGGCGGGTCGGCGCGTGTTGAACATGCGGCACTTCGACGTGCAGATGGTCGGCGGGATCGTCCTGCACCGCGGGATGGTCGCGGAGATGAAGACGGGCGAAGGAAAAACGCTCGTCGCCACGTGTCCGGTCTACCTGAACGCGCTCTCGGGCAAGGGCGTACACGTCGTCACCGTGAACGACTACCTCGCGAGTCGTGACGCCGACTGGATGGGCCGGATCTACAACTTCCTCGGCTTGTCCTACGGCAAGATCCTCGCCGGCGAGCGGGACAACCCGGCAGCGAAGCGCGCGGCCTACGCCGCCGACATCACCTACGGCACGAACAACGAGTTCGGGTTCGACTACCTCCGCGACAACATGAAGTTCAAGCTGGAGGACTACGTCCAGCGCGGGCACAACTACGCGATCGTCGACGAGGTCGACTCGATCCTGGTGGACGAGGCCCGCACCCCGCTGATCATCTCGGGCCCGACCGACGATCCCGTGGACAGGTACCGCACGGTCGACAACGAGATCCACATCCTGCAGAAGGAGGTGGACTTCACGGTCGACGAAAAGCAGCGCCAGGTGAGCTTGACGGACGAGGGCGTGGACAAGGTCGAGGCCCGGTTGGGCGTCGACAACCTCTACGACCCCGTGCACATGGAGTTCCTCCACCACGTCAACCAGGCGTTGAAGGCACACTTCCTGTTCAAGCGCGACAAGGACTACGTGGTGCGCCCCGACCAGACCGGTGTGAACAAGGTCACGATCGTGGACGAGCACACGGGTCGGCTGATGCACGGTCGGCGCTGGTCCGACGGCCTGCACCAGGCGATCGAGGCCAAGGAGCGCGTGACGATCGAGCCCGAGAGCCAGACGTACGCGACGATCACCTTCCAGAACTTCTTCCGCATGTACGGAAAGCTCGCAGGCATGACCGGCACGGCGCTGACGGAGGCCGAGGAGTTCGGCAACATCTACAAGCTCGAGGTCGTGCCGATCCCGACCAACAAGCCGGTCTGCCGCATCGACCACGACGACGTCGTGTACAAGACGCAGGAGGAGAAGTTCCGCAAGGTCCTCTCCGACATCGAGGACTGCTACGAGCGGCGCCAGCCCGTGCTCGTCGGCACCACCTCGGTCGAGAAGTCGGAGCTCGTCAGCCGGCTGCTGAGCAAGAAGGGCATCCCGCACAACGTGCTGAACGCCAAGCAGCACGACAAGGAGGCCCTCACGGTGGCCCAGGCCGGCCGGCTCGGCGGCATCACGATCTCGACCAACATGGCGGGTCGTGGCACCGACATCAAGCTCGGCGGAGACCCAGAGGCCATGGCGCGTGACGAGCTCGGGCCGGACGCCGATCCGGCGGCCTACCAGGAGTGCGTGGACCGCCACCGGGCGGAATGCGAGGCCCAGCGCCTCGAGGTCATGAAGGCAGGTGGCCTGCACATCCTCGGCACGGAGCGTCACGAGTCGCGCCGCATCGACAACCAGCTGCGCGGACGCTCCGGGCGCCAGGGCGACCCCGGATCGTCGCGCTTCTACCTGTGCCTCCAGGACGACCTGCTGCGCCTGTTCGGCAGCGAGAAGATCATCGTCTGGATGGACCGCATGGGCCAGAAGGACGACGAGGCCATCATCCACCCGTGGATCAACGGCTCGATCGAGAACGCGCAGCGCAAGGTCGAAGGGCACAACTTCAACATCCGCAAGAACCTGCTCGAGTACGACGACGTCATGAACCTGCAGCGCAAGGCCGTGTACGACCTCCGCCGCAGGGCGCTCGACGGGCAGAACATCCGCCAGATGATGGTCGACGCCATCGACCACCTCATCGTCGACATCATGGACGAATACATCCCGGATCGTTCGTCGCACGAGCAGTGGAACACGGAGGGCTTCAAGAAGCGCGTGCTCGAGGTGTTCGCTGTCGAATTCGAAGACAACGCCGAGCAGATGAAGGAGTGGGCGCGGCTCGAGATGCGCGACCGCACGCGCGCCCAGGCCCTGAAGATCTACGAGCAGAAGGAGCAGGAGCTCGGCGACGCCAACATCCGGAACTTCGAGCGCATGCTGCTGCTGCAGTTCGCCGACCAGTACTGGAAGGACCACCTGCTGGCGATGGACCGGCTGCGCGACGGTATCGGGCTCCGCGGGTACGGGCAGCGCAACCCGCTCCTCGAGTACAAGAAGGAAGCCTTCAACATGTACCAGCTCATGTGCTCGATGCGCGACGAGTCGGTCATCAGCCGCATCCTGCGCGTGCAGATGCAGGTCGCGGAGACCGCCGCCCAGCGCCCGGGCAAGGGGATGGCGCAGCGGCTCGCGAGCGGACAGCTCGACGAGCAGGTCGCACAGGAGCTGCAGCGCCGTGCGCAGCAGGCCGCAGAGGCCGCGGAGCTCGCCGCACTGGGCGAGAGCGACGAGGCGTCGAGCCTGCCGCTGGAGCAGTTCGTACCCGCACCGCCCCCTCGCCGCCTGCCGGCAAAGGGGCCCGAGGCGCGGCTCTTTGCGCTGGAGCACAACCTCAAGCGCAACGACCCGTGCCCCTGCGGGAGCGGGAACAAGTTCAAGAAGTGCTGCTACGACGAGTCGATCGGCCCGCTCGCCGGCCTGGGCGGGCAGACCCTTGTCGGCAAGCTCTCCGAGGGCATGGACGACAGCGCAGCAGAGGCGCGGTCGCAGGCCGCAGCCCGGGAGGCCGAGGAGGCCGACGCCGCGGTGCTCGCGGCTGCAAAGGCGACGATCGAGGCCGAGCAGGAGGCTGCAGCCGTCGGTGAGCCGGTCGACAGCGAGGCCGGCCGCGTGGCGGGCGAGCCCACCCGCCCGGTGGGGGAATTCCTGGGCGGCGGAGCGGCCCCACACGATGAGCTGACGGCCGAGGAACCCGGGTTTTCGGCGATGGCCGACGCCGCCGTGGGCGATCTCGTGATCGACGAGGCGCCCGCGGTGCTGGACGACAGCCCCCCGGCGATCGGGAGCGCAGTGGTCGGGACCGGCGATGCCGCCGTCGCGACCGAGATCACGAAGGTCTCGGCGACCGTCGCGCCAGTGGCCGCGGAGCTCCCACCGGAGCCCCTGCGGGCGCCCGAGCCGGTGAAGGAGCCGAAGGAGACTGCCCGGACGTTGCCCGGCGGCCTGATCTACAGCGGCTCCGATTTCGGAGAGGCCGACCTCCCGACCTCGGAACGCCCGAAGGTGCTGCCGCCAGGCCGGTGAGCGGGCGCATCCGGCTCCCGCGCGGAAGCGCAGAGGCGATGCACCGGCCACCCTTGACGCCCTCCATGGCTCGGTTAAGAGCCGCATGCTGCGCGGGTGGCGGAATGGTAGACGCGCTAGTTTGAGGTGCTAGTGGGGTAACTCCCGTGCGGGTTCAAGTCCCGCTTCGCGCACCACCTCTGGAAGGCGGCTCGGAAACGAGCCGCCTTCCTCATTTTTGCGCCGGCGCGCGCGTGCGTGTGCCCGGGGGGCGCAGATTGCTCGCGGGGCGGCGCGCGGCCACCGACAGGGCGCCACGGGGCACGCCCGGCACCCGCGGGGCGTCGGGGCATGGCACCATGCGCCGCACCGGGTAAGGGGGCCCCCCGCAAAGGCCACACCCGCATGAGCGCCTACACACCCGGCTTCTACGGCCGCCTCGCCCTCTGGGTGATGCGTCACCGCCTCGCGACGGTCGCCATCGCGACCGTCCTCACGGTCATCGCTGCCGGTTTTTGCACGAAGCTGCGGCTCGACAGCGACATCCTCGCGCTGATGCCGCAAGAGGAGCCATCGACCCAGGCGCTCAAGCGACTCGACGAGGAGGAGGGCGGCGTCAACTTCCTCACCATCGCGGCAGACGGCGACGATTCGGCCCAGCTCAACGCCTTCATGGACGACCTGCAGAAGCGCATCGAGGCGCTCCCCAAGGTCGAGTGGGTGCTCTGGAAGGTCGACCCCGAGGTCACCTGGCGTATCGGACTCCTGCAGCTCCCGGTCGAGGATCTGGTCACCATGCGGGATCGGCTCCGCGCCGCGCTCTCGCTGGGGCCGGCGATGGCAAACCCGTTCATCGCCGCCCGCGTGCTCGACCTCGGACCGATCACCGCGAAGCTGCAGAACGCTGGTGACGGCGTGCGCCTCTCCTCCGCCGAGGGCACGGCGCGACTGGTCGTGCGCCCCTCGGTGTCCGCGCACGATCTCCCTGCAGCCACCGCGTTCATGCACAGCGTCGAGGGCGCGATCAAGGAAGCGGACCCGGCCGCCCACGGAGTCACCATCGAGTGGCTCGGCGGAGCCTACCGCCACAACGTCGAGGACTACGAAGGCATCGTCCACGACATCTGGTGGATCACCACCGCGAGCTTCGTCATGGTCCTGGTGATCATCGCGGGCGCGTTCCGATCACCCAAGGCGGTGCTGCTCATCTTCGCCCCGCTGATGATCTCCAACGCCTGGACGCTCGGCATCGCAGGCGGAACCGTCGGCGCGCTGAACACGTTCACGTCCTTCGTCAACGCGGTGCTCGTGGGCCTGGGCGTCGAATTCGGCGTGCACCTGTACGCGCGCTTCCGGGAGATGCGGGAGGCGGGCCACGACGTGGAGGGCGCCTGCGCCCGCGCCTGGGACGAGTGCGGCGGCGCCTGCACCTCGGCCTCGTTCACCTCGTCGGCCGGATTCGCGGCGCTGCTCGCCGCCCATTTTGCTGGCTTCCGGCAGCTCGGGTGGCTGCTCTCGCTCGGGCTCGTCCTGTGCCTCGTGGCCGAGATCACGCTGATGCCCGTGCTGATGACCTGGGTGGAGAAGGACGGGCCGGTGGTCGTGCCGACCCGGCGCTGGCACGTGAAGGGCCGGCGCCCGTCCACCTACCGTCTCGCCCCGGTGGCGCTGATGGTGATCGCCTCCGGCACCCTGGTGGCGGCGCTGCTCGCCCCCCGCATCGGGTTCGAGTACGACCTCTCGGCGCTCCGCCGCAGCGGGCTCGCGTACGACGACCTCTCCGAAAAGCAGCGCGCGCTCGCGAGAGACAGCTACGCCCCGCTCGTCGTCAGCTTCAAGACCGAGGATGAGCTCACGGCGGCCTACATGAAGCTCAGCGCCAAGCTCGCCGACGGCAAGCTGCCGAACCTCACCAAGGTGCTGTCGATCCGCACCGTCATCCCCGCAGATCAGGCCGACCGGGTGGTGATCCTCAAGGAGATCGCCCAGCTCGCCTCCGACCCGAACGCGATCTACCTGCCGCCACCGGTGGCGAAGAACCTCCAGAAGCTGCGGGACCTCGGCGTGCGCGAGCTCACGGTGGCCGACCTCCCGGTGCCCCTGCAGGCGGCTCTCGGCGGGCAGAACGGCCGGCACCGCCTGATGCTGATCCCGGGGGGCAACATGTGGGACATGCGGGAGGCCGCGGCGCTCACCAACTGGGTGGACAAGGATCTCGCGGGGCAGGAGGTGGCGGGCGAGTACCTCACCCTCGGCACCCTGTACCGGCTGATGAACCACGACGCCCCCATCGTGGCCACCATCGCGATGCTGCTCGTGCTGACGTTCACCGCCGTGGACCTTCGGTCGCTCCGGCCCACGCTGGGCGCGGTGGCGGTGCTGCTCGCGGGCATGGCGTGGTGGGGAGCCCTCCTGGTGATGGCGAACATCAAGATCTCCATCGTGAGCGGCGTGGGCATCCCCATCACGCTCGGCATCGGGATCGACGTGATGATCCACCTGATCCATCGCCTGAAACAGGAGGGCCCAGGGGGCATCCTCCGCGCGCTGACCACCACGGGCTGGGCCAGCGCGCTCGGCACCTCCACGACGGTGGTGGCGTTCGCCGCGCTCTCTCTCGCCGGATCGCAGGGGATCCGATCGCTCGGGCTGCTCGTCCTGCTCGGCGAGTCGGCCGTGACGGTCGCAGGGTTCGTGCTCGTGCCCCTGGGCTTCGCGACGGCCTGGCGCCTGCAGGGGCGGCACCCGTCCAGCCACGCGCCGGGCGGCCACGCCGCGCACGCGCCGACGCACGTGCACCCGCCCGAGCAACCCGCTCCGCCCACCGCGAACGACTGACCGTGCTCACGCTACTCTACAAGGTCGTCCGCCCGCTCCTGTTCCACCTCGACCCCGAGGAGGCCCACGAGCTGGTGATGGGCACCCTGCCCTTCGCACGGTGGCTCGCTGCGCTGGCGCCACTCCGGCCCGACCCCGCGCTCGCGTGCAGGGTGGGCCCGCTCACGTTCGCCGGCCCCGTCGGGCTCGCGGCGGGCCTGGACAAGGACGGGGTCGGGATCCGCACATGGGAGGCGCTCGGGTTCGGGGCCATCGAGGTGGGGACGGTGACCGGCCATGCGCAGAAGGGCAACCCGCGCCCCCGCCTCTTCCGGCTGAAGGAGCAGCGCGCGCTCATCAACCGCATGGGCTTCAACAACGAAGGCGCCATCGCGCTCGCAGCGAACCTGCAACGCCTGCGGGACACCGGACACTGGCCAAAGGTGCCGGTGGGCGCGAACCTCGGGAAGTCGAAGGTGATCGGCAACGACGAAGCCGTGCTCGACTACCTGAACAGCCTCCGGGCGCTGAAGGACCGGGCCGACTACTTCGTGATCAACGTGTCGAGCCCGAACACCCCCGGGCTCCGCGACCTTCAGGAACGCGAACCGCTCCAACGCCTGCTCGAGGCCGCCGTGCCCGAAGCCGGTCGCACCCCCGTGTTCCTGAAGCTGGCGCCAGACCTGGAAGACGACGCGCTGGCCGAGGCCGTGAACGTCGCCGTCGAGAGTGGCTGCGGGGGCATCATCGCGACGAACACCACGCTCTCACGCCCGGGCGAGACCGCCCGCGCCGAACAGTACGGCGGGCTCTCCGGCGAGCCCTTGAAGCCGCTCGCACGGCAGAAGATCCGTGTCGCCCTGCAGGCTGCGGCCGGCAGGGTGCCCGTGATCGGGGTCGGCGGGGTCAGCAGCGCCGACGACGTGCGCGAGCTGCTCAAGATGGGCTGCGCGGCCACGCAGCTCTACACCGCGCTGATCTACGAAGGCCCCGGGCTCGTCGCCCGGATCCACCGGGATCTGCTGCTCCCCGGGGGTTAGCCGTCGCGGTGTCCGTCGATCCTGCAGCCATCCAGCGTGTCCGTCGTGTCCTGGAGCCCCTGGCTCGCTACCACCGCTTCTCGGTTCAAGGCCTCGAGCACATCCCCGCCACCGGGCCGGCCCTGCTCGCCGTCCACCACACGTTCGCGACCTACGACGGCTTTCTGCTGGCTGGTGCCATCTACGACGGGACCGGAAGGCTCCCCGCCGGACTCGGAGACGACCGCATCTTCGACATCCCCTGGCTCCGCGATCTCGCCCGGTCCGTCGGGATCGTGCCCGCCTCGCCGCAGGCAGGAGAGGAGGTGCTCGCTGCCGGCGACATCCTCGGGGTTGCACCCGGCGGGATGTGGGAGGCGCTGCGGCCTCGCGACGAGCGCAGGCGGTCCCGGTGGGAGGGCCGGCGTGGGTTCGTGCGACTGGCGTTGCGCATGGGCGCGCCGATCCTCGTCGCAGGTTGCCCCGCGGCCGACTCGATCTTCACCGTCTACCCGAGTCGGCTGACAGACCGGGTCTACCGTCGCCTGCACCTGCCGGTCCCGCTCGTGCGAGGGCTGGGGGTGAGCCTCATTCCCCGGCCCGTCAAGGTCACAGGATACGTAGCCGCCCCGATCATCCCGCCGACCTACGACGCGGCGCGCGAGGAGGAGCAGGTCGACGCGTTGTACACCCTGGCCTGCGAGCGGATGTCGGAGCTCCTTCAACGGGGCTGAACGTTACGCTCTCGTCCTGTGGAGGATCCGTTGCCGACCTGGGCAGAGCTCGCATCGCGGATCAAGTGGCACGCATGGCGCCATGATCCGGCCGTGCGGGAACGGCTGGGGGCCGACCTCGCGGGCGCGACCGGACTGTCCTGGGCCGGAGATCTGCTCCCGGCGCTCGCGGCCTTGATTGACGCCGTCCCCGGACACCAGGGCAACGTAGGGCAGTCGACCCGTCTGTTCGGGATGGGCGCAGGCGCACTTTCCGCTTCGCACGGGGACATTCTCCGGCGGCGCATGCACGCGGTCGTCGAACTGTCCGCCGGCCTGCCGGCAGACATCGCGCCCCCCCTGGCCCGGGCGTTCTCGTATTGGGTCGCCGATCACCCGGCGAACCAGGGCGGGGAGGCCTCGGTCCGGATCGTGTCGGAGGTACTTTGTGGCGACAATGCGCCTGATCCAACGTCTGGCGCCCGGGCATGTGCGGTCGGCTTCCTTGATTTCACCAGGTCGCTCGCCGACAGTGGAGAGCTCACCGCCGAAGAGGTGACCCGGATCGTGGCGTTCGTCAAGGCTCGGATCCGCTAGCTCCCGGCAAGACATCGTTCGATTGTTGCGATCCGGCCTCCACCCATGCTACATAACGAACGTTCGGTATGGAGCCTTCGTGCCATTCTTCGCATACTGCCTCGTGCTCGCCATCCCGCCGCTCTCGGCGGCGCTGCTGGTCCTTCACCCCGTCTCCCCGTGGCTGCTCGCTGCCGCGGTGTGGATCGGCATCCCGTTTCTCGACGTGGTGCTGCCGGCCTCCAGACGGAACGCTCCGCCCGAGGAGGAGGCCGCGCTGCGGAAACGGCGCGCCTACGACGTCCTGCTCTGGCTCGCCGTGCCGATCCAGCTCTTCACCGTCGTGTTCTTCGCCGCCACGGCCCACACGCTGACGCCCTGGGACCTCCTCGGCGGCATCGTGTTCACCGGCACCGCCTGCGGGGTGCTCGCGATCAACGTGGGGCACGAGCTCGGGCACCGCCCGCGCCCCTTCGAGCAGCGGCTGGCGAAGCTCCTGTTGCTGACCAGCCTGTACACGCACTTCTTCGTGGAGCACAACCGGGGGCACCACGCAAAGGTGGCCACCCCCGAGGATCCCGCGAGCGCCCGAAGCGGTGAGAACGTCTACCAGTTCTGGGTGCGCTCCATCGCCGGGAGCCTCCGGGACGCGTGGACGCTCGAGGCCACCCGCCTGGAGCGGAAGGGGGTCCCGGCGCTCTCGCTGCAGAACGAGGTGCTGCGCTGGAAGCTGGCGGAGGGCGCGCTCCTGCTGGCGGTGGCCTCGGCATTCGGCCTCGTCGGGCTCACGGCGTTCGTGGGTTCGGCCGTGTTCGGGTTCACACTGCTGGAGACCGTCAATTACGTCGAGCACTACGGCCTGGAGCGGCACCGGCGCGTGGACGGGACCTGGGAGCGGGTCCGTCCCGCACACAGCTGGACGAGCGACCATCCGGCCAGCCGGGCCCTGCTCTTCGACCTCCCTCGCCATGCGGACCACCACGCATCTCCAGGGCGCCCGTTCCAGGTGCTGCGGCACATGGAGGACGCCCCCGAGCTCCCGACCGGCTACGCGGGCATGGTCCTGCTCGCGCTCGTCCCGCCCCTGTACTTTGCGGTGATGCGCCGCCGACTGACCACCGAGCGGGCCCGGCTGGACTCACTCGCTGGGTTATCCGCCGCGCATGGCTCGCCCACTTGATCCCGAGGTCCGCCGCGGCGAGATCCTCGATTGCGCGTTCAACCTTTTCGCGCGGGTGGGCTTTCGCGACGTGACCATGCGGGACGTCGCCCGGGAGATCGGCGCCAGCACCGGTGCCCTGTACCACTGGTTCGCCGGGAAGGAAGCGCTCTGGACCGCGGTCGTCGAACGCCAGTCGTACCGCCTGATCACCGAGGCGGTCGCCGCGCTGCCCGAGGGGCCGGCGGAGGAGCGCCTCGATGCCCTCTGCACCTGGGTCGACCTGCGCGAGACGGACCTGCAGGCGGTCCTCCGGGTCGCCCTTGACTACCAGAACCAGAGCGAGGCGGGACGCGAGCTCCTCGCCAGCACGGTCCGGGGCCTGCGTTCAGCCGTCGCGGACCAGATCCCGCTGACCCCCAGCGACGCCACGCGCGCCCTGACGCTGATCTTCGGCGCCCTCGCGATGCGGACCCTCGACCCCGACTCTCCCCGGATGCGCGCCCTGATGTGAGCGGCCCGGTCCACGACCCGCGTCGGGGACGTTGTGGACATTCGCGGCTACACGAAGCCCTTGGGGCGAAGCTCGAACATGGCGCCCATCAGCGCGTGGAAGGCATCCTGCTCGTCTTCGATCGAACCGATGTCGTCGATCGCTGCGAGGACATCCTCGATCGGGTGGTCGCGAAGCGTGTGCAGCGCGTCCTCGCGGGTGATGATCGCGGCGGCGGTGTCTGCATCGAGGATGAACATGTCCGTGCGCTATCCCGTCCCGCGGGGGATCCGGATCGACGTCCCCCGTTCCGGGACCATTGCTGGTAGATTGCGAACATGCCGGTTGCCGCCCTCCCCCGCCGTGTGATCGTGGTCGGCGCCCAGGGCAACGGTGCGTCGGTCGGCGCACGGATGTTCGAGGGGGGAGCCCCGGTCGCGCTCCAGACGCCCGACACGCTGAGCCGGACGGTCTGGTCGTGACCCGCGCCCTGGCCAGCCCGCCGGGTTCGTGGCGCGTGGTGGTCGCCCGGCTGCCGGAGGACGCAGCCGATCCACACGAGGTGGACGGCCAGGCCCTGGTCCACCACATCCCCATCCTGGAGGGCGCGCGGTGGGAGGAGGCGACCGAGCTCGTGGACCGGTTGTGCAAGATGGGCGTGACCGCGGCGGTGCTCCCGGAGGACAGCGTGTGCGGCTTGCACCCGACGGAGCTGAGCACCACGCACTGCCAGACGTGCTCGACCTGGATCTGCGGGCAGTGCCGCGCGGACGCACACGGGGCGACGGCGTGCGCCGCCTGCGCACGCAAGGCGACGGCGCTCCGCCGCGCGAGCCGTCTGCGCGCCCTTTTCTCCCTGTTCCTGTTTGCGGTCTTCCTGTTCGAGGTCGCGGCCTACCTGCGGAGCGAGTCGGCCGCGCTGAACCCACCGATCCGCGTGGGCATCGTGCAGTTTGCACCTTCGCGCCTCATTGGCGACCCCCGACTGCGCGCATTGAACCAGCCGGACGACGGCGCTGGTCGCTCGCTCTACGACATCTCGCCCTTCTACCAGCAGGAACACCAGCGCTACACCGGCTCCACCGAGCCGTTCATGCAGGTGAGCCTCCGGGGCCCGTGGACGGAAGAGGTGCGGCCCCCCAAGCTCGGGGAGCGCAACGCCCCGTGGTGGCGCCTGATGCTGGCCTCCTGGCAGTATCCCCGCTACTTCCACGCCCTCGCGCGCGACCACGGCGCCGACCCCGACACCTTCGGGGCCCGACTGTACATCGTGTGGACCGACGACGCTGGCGACGTCACCGGGGACTCCCGGGGCTCCCAGAAGGGCCGCGTCGGCATCACCTGGCTCTCGGTGGACGAGCCGAACCCGGCCTACTCGGTGGTCGCTGTCGCCCACGAACTCTGCCACATCCTCGGGGCGATCGACAACTACAACGAGGCCGACTACCTCGGCCACTGGCCAGAGGGGTACGTGGAGCCGTTCGCCAACCCGCTGTGGCCCCAGCAGTGGGCCGAGCTCATGGCGGTGGACCGGCCGACGGGCCCGGAGGCAGAGCGGGAGGTGCGGAGCCTGTTCGAAGAGCGCATCGGGTACGACACCGCGGCCCGCATCGGCTGGATCGCGGAGGAACAGGCGGAGCTCTACTACCAGCCGAAGCTCACGATGCCGGAGGACATCCTGCACCAGCTGGAGCGCACCCGGGACGAGCATCCCGCAGAGCCCCAGAGCTTCGGGCCGGCCCCCGAGTCCATGAAGGCCGGGATCTCCGGCCCGGGACCCGCGGACCCGGCGGGCGACCTGGACCCTGCTGGGGTGGACGCCCCCCCCGCGCCCCCCCCTGGCCCGCAGAGCCCGGGCAGCGAGGCCGCCCCCCCCACCCCGAAATAGCGCCGCGCTCCTGGCCTCCGCTACGCGAGGTCGAACACGAGGACCTCTGCGTGGTCCCCACCGCCGAGCGTGAGCGTGGCGATCTCGGAGCCCGACGCCGCGGCGGCATCGCCCGCAGACAGCCGCGTGCCATTCACGTCGATGCTCCCACGGGCAACGTGGACCCACGCATGGCGGTCGGGCGCGATCGGGAATTCGACCTGCTCCGCGCCATCGAACAAGCCCGCGTAGAGGGCGGCGTCCTGGTGGATGGTCACGCTCCCGTCGCGCCCGTCGCGCGCCGCCACGAGCCGCAGGCGCCCTCGCCTGCTCGCCTCGTCGAAGTGCTTCTGCTCGTAGCCGGGCGTGTGCCCGGGGCGGTCGGGCAGGATCCAGATCTGGAGGAAGTGCACCCCTTCCGTGATCGACCCGTTCTTCTCGGAGTGATTCACCCCGGTGCCCGCGGTCATCCTCTGGACGTCGCCGGGCCGGATCACCGATCCGTTGCCCATCGAGTCCGCGTGCTCCAGGGCGCCTTCCAGCACATAGGAGAGGATCTCCATGTCCCGGTGACCATGGGTACCAAAACCCTTCCCCGGTGAAACCCGGTCTTCGTTGATCACCCGGAGCGCTCGGAAACCCATGAACCGGCGGTCCGAATACCCGGCGAAGGAGAACGTGTGGAAGGAACGCAACCAGCCGTGGTCGGCGTAGCCTCGCTCGTCGGAGCGGCGCAGTTTGAGCATGGATACCTCGGATGGAGAGTGGAGCACGGATCGAACGGCGCTACGTGGACGGCGCTACGGGGACACCGCTGCGGGAGGATCCCCAGGGAACATCAGGCCCCAGTAACCGCCATCCTGCAGCAGTTTTTTCTGGGAAGCGCTCACGGCGAACTGTCCGGGGCCCGAGGGCTGGCCGGCGTACCGGGCCTCCCACGCGTCGAGCTTCGCGGCGCACGTCCGCAGCACGTCGGGCTCGCTGCGGGCGAGGTCGTGGACCTCCGCCGGGTCGGCCTCCAGATCGTAGAGCCGGTACTCTTCGGGACCGGTGCACTGCAACGGGTCCACGCCAACTCCGGTCCCGCAGCAGGCCCCATGGCAGGAGATCAGCTTGTACCTTTCGGTTCGCACGGACCGGTCCTGGGCGTTGGTCTGGCTGTACACATCTCCGGCTGTGTACGTGCCGGACCCACCCAGGAATGGGAGCAGCGAGTGTCCGTCCATCGCGACCTCCGGAGGCACGCCGGAGCGGGCGAGGATGGTGGGCGCCAGATCGATGCCCTGCACGACGGTGTCGTTCACCCCGTGGACCGTGGCCCGGGGATCGATGATCGCGAGCGGAACGCGCAGCACGGAGTCGTACAACGTGCCGTGGCTGATCCCCGGGCCATGCCCGAAGAAGTCGAGCCCGTGGTTGGAGACCACCACGAGCACGGTGTCGTCCCCGAACCCGGCGTCGGCCAACCACTGCCGCAGGTCGAGGAATTCGGCGTCGTACCTTCGAACGGTGTTGTCGTACGCGTCGAGGAACGATTTTGAGCCGGTGATGGGGGGCGGCGGGATCTTCTGGTCCCGCAGATCGAAGTTGTGCACCACCAGGAAGAACGGAGCGTGCGCCTTGTGGGTGATCCACTCCTTCACGTCCTGCTGATCGGGCAGGAGCCCCGCCGACTCCGACCGGAAGGTCTCCCCGAACCCGACCGAGAACGCCGGGTTCACGCCCGCCATCGTGTCCCCCCAGAAAGCAGCGGTCTGGTAGCCATAGATCGTGAGGATCTCGGGGACGGTGCGCACGCCCGGGGACCAGGAGCTGTTCGGGTTGTTCTCCGTCCCGAACCCGAGCACGGTCGGGTACCGGCCGGTGAGCAGGGATGCCAGCGCGGGGGCCGTCCACCCGCTCTGGCTGAATGCGTTCGAGAACACCACCCCCTCACCCGCCAGCCTGCTCAGGTTCGGTGCGGGCACGCTGCCGTCGGGGAGCGGGCCCAGGCGGTCTGCCCGCATGGAGTCCGGGGCGATGATGACCCAGTTGGGCCGCTCCTCCTGCGCCAGGGGCGCTCCCGCCGCCGGAGTGGAGGCGGGGATCGCGGGCTGCGGCGCGACCGACGAGCACGCCCCCAGCCATAGCGCCAGGCACGGAGCCGCCACTCCGGACAGCTTCGCGCGGCGGCGGGGGATCACCGTAGTACTCTCTCCGGATACACCCGAAACTATACGTCGTCCGCATTACGGGAGCAAGCACCCCGGGAAACCGCCCGGCGCCCCACCCCCTCCTCGGGGCGCAGGCACTTTGTTGAGGTACACTCTCGGGATGCCCCGCGTTGCGATACGCCGACGGCTCGCCTACTCGGTGGTGCCGGTCCTGCTCCTGATGGTGTGGACCGAGGGTACAGCCTGGTTCATCGAGCGGTTGAACCTCGTGTCACGACGGCCCCTCGCCCTCGTGTTCGAGGACCTGCCCTCGTCGTTCACACCCGATGAGGCCCCGTCGGAGCACCGGGTCGTCTGCGTAGGCGACTCCTGGACGTTCGGCGACGGCATGCCGTCGGACCAGGCCTACCCCCACCAGCTCGAGGTGCTCCTGCGGGCCCGGGGGTGGCCCGATGCCACCGTGCTGAACCTGGGGAGGTCGGGCGCCACCCCGTACGAGTCGAGCCGAACACTCGCCCGATACCTCACCACCGCCGAGTCCGTCGACACGATCGTGTACCTGTCCGGGATGAACTCGAGGGTCTTCGAGGAGCAGATCGACGACCAGCGGGTGATCTCGCCGGTGTGGCTCGCGCGGCACTGGCTCGACGGGCTGGCGTCCTACCGGCTCCTGACGCAGTTGGTCGCGCGCGCGCGCCTCGCGAACGATGAGCGGCTGGTCGATGACGTGCCATTGGCCACCGGAGCGCCCGAGTCCCCCGCGACGAAACAGATGTCCGCCGAGGAGACCGAGGCCGTGTCCACCCGCGCGATTGGACAGAACCTGGCCCGGCTCGCCGACATCGCGGTGGCGGCTCGAACCCGGGTGCTGGTGCTGACCTACGGGATCCCGCACGCGCTCGCGAGCACGCCAGCCGCTACGCGTGTGGTGGCCACCGATCACACGATCGTCGAGAGCGCCTCGGAGCTGGGTGTCGCGTACATCGACATGATGAACGTGTATGAAGCGCGAGGCGTCGGGCTCGATGCCATGCGATCCCCCCCGCGCGATCCCGAATTCCCCGACATGGACCCGCACCCGAACGGGCTCGGCTATGCGATCTACGCCGAGACGGTAGCGGACTGGATCATCGGCCCCGTGGACGGTCGGTAGCCCCCACAGGCGTATGCACCCCGGATACGCAAATTCTCAAAGTCGACAGTCCCACGATGACTGGACGGCTACCATTCCACATGCATCGGATCCTGCTGCTCGTGGTGCCCGCGATGTGCCTCTCGGCGTGCACCGCCCAGGAGGCGGCTACGCCACGCTCGGTCTCGCTCGAGGTGGACACCGTGCGCCCGACGCTGCTCCACCTGAGCTGGTCGACCGACGAGTCGGTCAGGAGCGAGGTCGTCACGACGGTGGACGACGACCCCGCCGTCACCACGGTGGTGTCTCGCACCCCGTCCACCTCCCACGACGTCGACCTCTACCCGCTCCCGGCCGGGACCACGGTCGATGTCATCCTGCGCGACCTGGACGCAGACGGGGTCGAGGTCGGGAGCAGCGCGTTGTCCATCGACATTCCCGACGCACCCAGTGATGTGCCGACCGTGACCGAGATCCAGTTTCCCGACGCCCCACCCACCCCGTACCTGCTGATCGCGACCGCGGGGATCGGGAACGGGCAGGGAGGCGCGATGGTGGTGGACTGGCATGGGCGCCCGGTGTGGTGGACCCCGCAAGCGCCCGGACCGGCCGGGTACGCACGCCCCCGGGCCGACGGCGGTGGCATCTTCATGCCCACCAGCCTGCTGCCGGAGGGCGCCACCCTGTTCGGGGCAGTGGCCTCGATCGACTGGGACGGCACGACCACGCTGTGGCCGGCACCCGTGGTGCACCACGACGTCATCGAGCTCCCGGACGGGCGGGTCGGCGTGGCGGGCTCCGTCACCCAGGAGGTGGATGGGGAGGTCATCTCCGGTGAGCAGGTGATGATCGTCGGGCCGGACGGCCCCGAGGACGTGGTCTGGAACTCGTTCGACCACTACCCGGTCGTCCGCAACTCCTGCTGGGACCTCATGCAGATGCCCGACGCGAAGGACTGGATCCACGCGAACGGACTCGACTACGACGGCGCGACGGACACGTGGTTGGTCTCGCTGTACTGCCAGCAGAGCGTACTGGCGATCGACGGCGCGACCGGCGAGACCGTCTGGGGCGCGGGCGGCGAGTTCGGTGACCTCACGCTCGTCGGCGACCCCGGCTTCGGCCCGCAGCACGCGCCGCGCTGGGTGGACGGCGGCTTCGAGGTGTTCGACAACGGGATGGACCCCCAGCACGGCTCGCGGGTCGCGACCTTCACCGTCGACGCCGCTGCAGGGACCGCAACCTACAGGTCCGAATGGCGGCCGCCCGACGGCAGCTACACGGGCGTGCTGGGTGAGTCGAACGACTATGGCGACGGGCAGCTCGTGTCGGTCGGGTTCGACGGCGGCGTGTTCTGGCATGACGCCGACGGCCGGTTGCTCGGCGAGCTGCAAGTGGAGAACGCGAACGCCGTGGGCTCGGTACAGGGGATCTCCGCGCTCCCCCTGTGAGACCGCGGCACCAGGCCGCTACGGCGCCTCGGGCGGCTGCGGGATCGCCAGGGCCCCAACAAGGCGGCGTGCCTCCTCGGCAACCCCGGCATCGGGGTAGGCGGCGGCCTCGTGCAGCAGGGCGATGTCGGAAGGGCGGATGTATGCAGCGGCTTCAATGAGGCAGAACACCGAGTCGGTGCGAACATCCGTCGAGAAGGGGCGGCGCGCCGAGCCAAAGAAATCCACGACATGCGGAGTGGTCGGCTCGCCGAGTGAGCCCAGGGGCCGCGGGGGCGCACCGACCTCTCGCCGGGTGTAGACCGAACGCCGTGCGAGCGCGGCGTCATACGCGGCCATCTGCTGCTCCAACGAGCCGGAGAGCAGCCCCTGCTGTCGCATCCGGATCGCCAGGGCCCCGCGGACCTGCGGCCAGGCCTCCTCGGGTACGGTCGCGAGCGGCGTGCCGTCCGGCTGGTCCGTGCGCTCGTAGAGCTGGCTCACGAACAACGACCAGAACCACCCGACATGGCGCCGCGCCACGGCCTCGCCATCGGGCGATGTCGCCTTCCACACCGCCCGCACCCGCTCCGCGGCCTGCACGGCCACGGCGGCCTCCTGGCCCTCCGGCGCAGAGACGACCTCCCCGACCAGCGCGAGCGTGGCGTGCCAGAAGCACTCCTGCCGGAAGTTGTCGAGGTGGCTGCACAGCGCCGCGGCCACGGCATAGCCGCCGGCGCCGGGCTGTGTGGAAGCCGCCTCTGACGCGTTGAACCGGCAATCATCCGCCCACACCGCCTGGGCCTGGAGCGCACAGATGCCCACAGCGCGGCCGGGGTCGCCCCGCTCTGCCGCCTGGCGGGCCTCGCCGTCCAGGCACGCCCCCCGGTCCGCGCTCGATGCACACTCCGTCGCCGGGACCTGCACCGTCGGGATCGGGATCACGTTCACAGGCAACGCGGCCGGCGACGCCTGTGCCACACGCTTCTGGCCGGAGAAGTGGAGCTCGTGCTGCGAGAGGTGTGGGCGCGCATTGAGCCGCAGGCAGCGGTCCCGGCTCAGCCCCCCGGGCAGCGCCTCGCACAGGGGTCTGGTCTCGTCGGTGTACGCCTCCGAGAGCTTGCCGACGACATACGTCCGCTCGATCTCGTCCGGGATCGCCACCACCCTTGCGATCACCCCGGCGCGGTCCACCCCCCAGTTCTCGATCGCCCACTTCACCTCGCCCTCGGGAGCCGACGTCCCATCCGGCGCCTCGACAACGAGCCACACGGCAACGGCCAGACCCGCCGCGCCGAGGCCACCCCAGAGGAGCCGCGATCCCCACCCCGTGCGCCCACTCAACGCTCGAACCCTTCGTCGATCCCGGCAACCGGGCAGGGAGAAGCAGCGTAGTGCGTCGTGATCATGCAGACTCGCCCGGGCACGTATCCCGTGAGGCCCCGACGTCCCCGCGAGCGACCCAGTGGCCGCGCCCGGGATAGGTTGGCCCATGATGCCGATCCGCAGACTGACCGCGTGTGCGATCGTGCTGGCGAGCGCCCCGGCCTGTGGAGCCCCGGCGCCGACGGCATCGGTCGAGCCCTCCGCCCCCGCGGTGAAGGAGCCCAGGGCCGCACCGAACTGGGTGATCATCGCTCCGGACTCGATGCGGGCGGACCGCGTCGGTGCCCTGCCCGATGGCTCCATCCCGGCCCCGAACCTGACGCAGATCGCCCGGGAGGGGGTCACCTTCTCCCATGCCTACAGCCAGAGCGGCTGGACGAGCCCGGCGCTCGCCTCGCTGCTCACCGGTCAGTATCCTTCGGTGCTGCGCTTTGGAGGCGGCGGCCAGGCCGCGGCATCGTGGGCGCCCGGCAGCCGCACGCTGCCCGAGATCCTCAAGCTCTACGGGTACCAGACCGCAGCGTTCTGGGGGAACTCGATCCCCAGCGAAATCCCTGCTTTCTTCGTCGGCTTCGACAGCTCGACCACGCGCCCTCGGAGCGGGACCATGACGGACGGCACCGACGTGGTCGACTGGATCGAGCACAAGGCCCGCCCCCCGTTCTTCGCGCTGGTACACGACGTCGACTTCACGGCGTACCTGGAGGCGGCCGGCCCCAGGACCGGCGCGCAGGCCTACCTCGACGGGTACGACACTGCGGTGGGGCAGTACGATGGGACCGTCGGCAAGGTCCGTGCAGCGCTCGACCACGCCGGGTTCACCGACGACACGGTGATCGTCGTCACGTCCAACCACGGGCTGGACTTCTTCGGGCACGATGCCTCTGTCGCCCACGGCACGCTGTACGACCCCGTGCTGCACATCCCCTTCGTGATCGACGACCCCGCGAGCCCGCTTCGCGGCGTGGTGAACGACACGATGATCCAGGGCATCGACCTCGCGCCCACCATCCTCGCCCGGTCGGGGATCCCGCTGGCGGCCACGATGGACGGCCACTCCCTGCTGTCGCTCCTCGGCTACGCCGGCGCGTACACCGCCACGACGGTGTACAGCATGACCTCGGCGATGGACGCTTCGCTGCGGACGCCAGAGTACAAGCTGATCGTCTGCAGGGCAGACTGTTGCGGGGCCGCGAAGGCACCCGCCGATGGCCCGTGCCGCGGGGCCGAGGTGTACAAGCTCTTCGATCTGGTCGCCGACCCCGAGGAGCGCCACGACATCGCAGCGGAGCGGCCCGCGGTGGTGGCCGAGTACGCCGACCAGCTGCGAACATGGCACCACCAGCAGAACGCCATCACCCCCGGCGGCACAGCGTTCCCCATCGACCCGGCGCAGAAGAAGATGCTGCAGGAGCGCGGCTACTGGGACCTGATGTTCCCCAACGGCGACACACCCGACACCCACGCGCCGCCGACAGCCCCCGAGCACCCGCTCCCCCCCGCGCGATAGCCCTGCCTTGCCCGTGAGCCCATGACGTTCGTCCCCAAGCACCGCGCCGTGAGAGCCGCCTGCATCTCGCTGGCCACGCTGCTGTGCGGCTGCCCGCTCACGGCCCCCGCGGCGCCCGATGGCATGGTCCACATCGCCACGGACGCCCCGCCCTTCAAGGGCGGGTTCTGGATCGATCGCTACGAGTACCCGGACCAGGTCGGGGTGCGGCCCTTTGTGTACACGGACCTCGCGACCGCCAAGAAGAGCTGCGCCGCTGCGGGGAAGCGCGTGTGCACCGCGGCCGAGTGGCGGCGTGCGTGCCTGGGTCCCGACGGCACCGACACCTACGGGTACGGGCGCACCTTCCAGTCGCGGCGATGCCACACCGAGGACACGCTCGCCTCCGGCCACACCAGCATGATGGACGCCACGGCGCTGGTCTCCACCGGCGGGGGGTACCCCGGATGTGCCACGCCGGAGGGGGTCTACGATCTGGTCGGGAACGCCGAGGAGTGGGTCCTCGACGACTGGGGGGGCAACGCGGGCTCGTTGGAGGGCGGGGCCTGGTACACGTGGACCGGGTACGCGACGTGTGACGGCAACTACTCCCGGGAGCCCGACTACCGCATCGACCCCACGCAACCGGTGTTCAGCGCGGGCTTCCGCTGCTGCTGGTCGGAGGACGCCCCGGACGACGAACACGTCTCCCGTGAGCAACTGGAGGCCGATGCGACCGCCCGTCTGGCCAGCGCCCGGTCCCAGAATCCGACCATCCCCTACGACCCCACCGCCGAGGTCCAGACCGGGCCCGGCACCTGGATGGACGTCTACGAATACCCCAACGTTCCCGGGCAGTACCCCACCGTCGGCGTGACCTGGGCCGACGCCGGCGCGATGTGCGCAGCAGCCGGGAAGCGCCTCTGCACCTCCGACGAGTGGGACGAGGCGTGCGGCTCCTCGATGGGCAGGCGCTTTCCCTACGGCGACGAGTACGTGCCGGGCGCCTGCCCCGTCGCCGAAGCCGCCCGTTCTGTCTCCGGGAGCCATTTTGCGTGCCTCTCGGTGGGCGGCGAGCGGGATCTGACAGGCGGGGTGTGGGAGTGGACGAGCAGCGCCTTCGAGACGACCGGCGCGATCGCGGGCGTGTCCCGCACGCGACGCGAGGTGCGCGGGGGCTCGAGCTGGAGCGACCCGAGCAAGGCGGTCTGCATCCCCTCGGAGGGCTACCCCGAGACCCCCGAGGATCAGGCGCTGCCGGACCTCGGGTTCCGCTGCTGTCGGGGAGAGTACGCTCCAAAGCCCGTGGTCGCGCACCCGGGGCGGCGGAAGTGCCCGGAAGGGATGATCTCGATGGCGACCGGGGGGCGGGACATCTGCATCGACACGTTCGAATTTCCCAACAAGGCAGCCGAGCGCCCGACGGGCGGGTTGACCTACGGCGATGCCGTCGCGGCCTGCGCAGGGGCCGGAAAGCGCATCTGCACGGAGGAGGAGTGGCTCTCCGTCTGCACCGGCCAGGGAGACCGGCGCTGGCCGTACCCCGGGACCTACGTCCCCGGGCGCTGCACCGACCGCGCCGGACACGGGTCGGCGCGCATCAGCGGCGCGAGCCCCGAGTGCCAGACCCCGGAGGGGGTGCTGGACCTGAGCGGCGGACTGTGGGAGTGGAGCTCGAACGGACCCGACGCGGGGGTCCTGCACGGAGGCGGCTGGGACTTCTCCGCCGGCCTCGGTCAGTGCCGGTCCACTGCACACGCCTCGGTGGACCACCGGGAGCCGGACTTCGGGGTCCGGTGCTGCATCGGGCCGTAGGCCGGGCGCGCCCGGGGTCGTTCACATCACTGGGGCAGCGGATAGAAGTCGATGTTCAGCGTGCCGCAGCTCTCCTTGAGCTTCGCGGCGACCTTCTCCACAGCCGGGGAGTCCGGGCTCCCTGCGGTGGCCGCCGCGAACTCGGCATCCGTGGGGAGCAGGACCGTCGGGTCCATCCCACTCTGGACAGCCGCCTGCTTGACGTGGTGGCTCATGAACTCGAAGTACCCCTTCAAGCGGGAGTTCTCAGGTGCTTGCGCGTCCACGTGCGCGGGCTGCAGCCCTGAGGGCGACCCTGACGGGCCACCGGGGGCGCCGCCAGGGGAGCCACCAGGGGAGCCACCAGGGGGACCACCACCGGGAGCACCGGGTGTCGCGGGCTCTGAGAAGGGAAGGTTGTACTTCCTGTGTGCCTCGCGGAGCTGGTCGACCACCAGCGTCGCCTCCGGGCTGCTCAGGCTACCGCTGCCCGCGGCGCCGGTGATCGCGGCCGAGGACGGGAGGAATGAGTCCGGGTTGTCGCCCGCCGATCTGGCGGCCTCCGCCACCCGCGCCCGGAGGGTCTCCAGGTAGACCTTGATCATCGCGCCATCCTGCCCCTGCCCCTGCCCGTTCTCCGGCATCCGCTCGGCGGACTCCTTGGGCCCGTTGAGCGATGGGAACGGCATCCTGGCCTTCTCGTACCCGGCCTTGAGGACGGCGAGAAGCTCCACACAGGCTGGGGTGGCGAGGTCCTCGGTCTTCACGCAGGCATCCACGCCGGCGTCGGTCGGGAGCGTCACCGGCAGGCCGAGGTCTGCAGAAGCCGTCTTGAGCGGCGTGAGCACCGAGTCGATCACCCCGCGGAAGGTCGGGGCCGACGTCGGCGCGGGCGGGGCGTCGACCACGACCTCCGCAGCGCGCCCGCCGGGTTGGTGGGGATCGTCCGGCGGGGGCGACTCGCTCGCGACGAGGCCCCCGCCCATGCTGACCGGCGCCGCGGTGGGCCCCGTGGACACGGGCTGGCCACGGAGCACGAGCCCCACCAGCAGGAGCGTGTTGAGCAGCGCGATCCCGGTGTTGATCAGCGGCAGCACGCGCGGGTCGAGCGTCACGAGCGCGGAGCCTGCAGCGGGAGGGTGCGGAAACGGTCGGGAAGCATCGGAAAACCCTTCACATGAATCGGGGAGCGGCGCACTAGCCGGCGAACGTTCCGCAGCCTACGGCGGAGCACCGCCCTCGGGCCCACCTTCCGAATGCCCGGCACCGTGTCCGGATTCCACCCGCCGCCGCCTGGCAGCGACCTCCTGCAGGTCCAGCCAGCGCTCCAGTCGGGCGAGGACGGGCTTGACCTCCGTGGCCCAGCGTTGGCCCACGACGGTGCGCGCCCACGTGAACCCGACCGCGAACAGGGCGATGAACACCCAGAGGATCTGGGAGACCCGGTCGCCGCCACCGCTCCCCGTCTCGGTGGTCCCGCCCCCGCCCGTCGGGGAAGAAGCGCCACCGCCCCCCTCGGGCTCCTTCGCCAGCGCGATGCCCGGCGCCACGCTGAGCGTCTGCAGGTGCACCGTGGCCTCGCTCGACGACGGCAGGAAGATGCTCTGGGTGCCGATCACCCCGTCCGGCTCGTCGAACACGTTCACCACCACGGTCTGCGTGCGCGAGACCGTGAGCTGGCAGACGTAGATGCCGTCGTTCGCCTGTTCATCCGGGGCGACCCCGTCGTCCCGGAGCGGCGCAGCGACCGCCCCCGCCTGGTCGACGAGCAGGTGGGCGGTGTGCAAGCGGTTGGCGGTGCGATCGTCCACCTGCATGTTCAGGATGATCTTGTCTGCCGCGGTCGGGCCCGCGCCCTCGATCGCGGCAACGGGAGTGGCGGAGACGCTGGTGCTGGCGGGCATGGGCGGCGCCGCGGAATCCACGACGATCGCCGGCTGACCCGTGCGCGTCTTGAGCGCCAGATCGCCCCGACCGTCGGGCTTGAGTGGCACGTCGAACTCCCCGAAGTCCACCGAGTTGTCGCGGATGTGCACCGTGACGTGATCGGCAGGCACCGCCGGCGCAGGGATCGACACCTGGGCGAAGTAGATCAGATCCCCGGCCATGTCCCCGGTGTAGACCCCGTTGTCCGCGAACAGTGCGGCCGGTCCGCCCGTGGTCTCCAGCACAGGTGCAACGAGGCGGTGAACCACCCGGTCATCGATGGCGATCCGGATCGTGAGCTGGCCGGTCGCCGCGAGCGCTTGGGGGTGCAGCGCGATCAGCGCGAGAACGAGGGGACCGATCATCGGCTCTCCTGGGTTGCGGGGACCGACGCCGCGCTCGGCACGGCATCGGTGGATGGGGGGTCGGTAGACGGGGTGTCGGCAGACGGGGCCTTCGGCGCTGGCAACAACCAGAGCGCCCAGAGATCGTCGCGCAGCGCGCTCTGCCCGACGGAGAGCTGCGCCCAGGCGAGCACATCCGCCGCCGCGGTGTCCACCAGCAGGTAGCGAAAGCCCTTGTCGTACAGGTCGCCGAGCCAGCGTCTGCTCGGCACGGGCCCCGGGAGCTCCCGCACCCCGCGAGCCCCCAGCGCAGCGATCAGCGGGTTGTCGCCGAACAGGGCGGTGCTCACGTCCCCGGCGCGGGCGTGGATTCCGCCGTCCTGCATCGGCTTCTGGTGCACGGTCTGCGCGAACATCGCGCGCCCCAACGCGTAGAGGTCATCGGCCTCGGTGGGGGCGGTGAGCACGGCGCCCTCGGGCATGTCGCCCAGGGTGACCAGCACGGGGGAGGTCGGGAGGGTGACGAGCTCCGCGGGCCAGGGCACAGGCGAGACGAAGAGCAGCTCGGAGGCGACGAGCAGCGAGAACGCGGCTGCGGCCAGCCGGCCCCGCACCGCCTGCGCGGCGAGCACGGCGACCCCGAGTACGACGACACTCGCATAGCGGTAGCAGTGTGGCGCGGTGATCGAGAAGCCGGGCAGCATCGCGTTCAGCGTGCGGGCGGGCAGCGAGATCGTGGCGCCGGCCACGTCGACGACGTGCCCCCCGATCCGCAGGGTGGGACCACCGGCGATCAGCACCCCCACGAGCACCAGGAGGATCCAGGGGGCCAGGGTCGGTGCCCCCGGGGCCCGCCTGCGCAGCGCGCCGAAGGCCGCCAGACCCACCGCGACGAACCCGAGGTGGATGGTCGCCGTGGTCCAGTACGTGAAGAGCTCCCCGTGGGCCATGGGCGTATAGGCCGGAATCTCGGCCGGCAGCGGGTTGAGCCAGTCCGCGAGGTCCGCGTAGGAGTCCGGCAGCGGAGGCTCCTGCTCGAGCGCCATCTCCCGGGCGGCGAGGGTGTGCTCGGCCCCGTGCCCGAGGTGCGCCGCTCCGAGCGCGCCGAGCCCCGCTCCGGCCACCAGCGCTGCAGCCAGGAGCCCGCGCACCCGCGGTGCGGTGAGCAGCGGATCGACCGTCGTCGCGAGCCGGTGCAGCAGGATCACCGAGGCGATCACCGCGAGGAAGAACAGGTTGTACACGCTGCAGAACGCCGCGGCCAGGCCCCAGAGCGCCGCGCGGACCCCCGCCCCGATCGTCGGCTGATCCAACAGGTCCAGGAGCGCGATCGCGAACCAGGAGAGGAAGCCGGCAGCCAGGAGCTCCGAGGTCCCGTTGAGCAGTTCGTGTTGCAGGAACGGGGCGGCCTCGTACACCGCGAGCGCGATGAAGGAAGCCGCGGCGGTCGCGCCGGCCCGCTCCGCGAGCCGTGCGGCGCCTACACCCCCCGTGACGAGCAGCAGCACGACCCACCCGTTGTACAGGAGGCTCACCGGGGCCGGGATCCAGCGCAGCAGCAGCGGGCTCAACAGGTCGGACCCGTAGAGCTCGATCACGTCCCCGCCGTTGGGGAAGAACAACAGCGGCGAGTACACGTCGGCGAGGTGCTCCTTCGCCCACCAGAGCACCCACAGGTGGCAGAGGACCGTGGCGTGGGCGATCCCCACGACCGATGCGATCGGATGGAGCGCCATCGGCCACGTGAGCGCCAGCGCCAGCGCCAAGGCGAACGCGACCTGGAGCGCGAACAGGCGCCCCCTGGAGGCCGGGCGCGCGGTGGGCGGGCTCAGAGCTTCCACCGCACCCACTCGTCGGTCTTCTGGTCCGGCTCCCCGAGCGCCCGGATGCCCACAGCCAGGGCGGACTCCCGATCCCCCTCGGCCAGGAGGTCCAGGTGCAGGAGCACATCGGTGAACCCGAGCTCGGTCAGCCGGTCCCGCGCGCCGCTCACGGGTTTGGCCACGAGCGGGTTCGCCTTCTCCGCCGCGACAGCCAGCGCGAACGCACGTTGGCGGAACTGCTCCGCCTCCACCGGGCTCTGCGCCAGGCGATCCTCGGAGTCCAGAGCGGCCATGTCGATCATCAGCGGCTCGGTCGCCAGCGTGGCGCTCCACGCGCTCATCGACAGGGAATAGGGCACCGGTCGCAGGTGGGTGCGCTGCCACAGGAGGTAGTGCCCCCGCGCATCGTCCGCGCCCAGCGTCCTCGGGGGCAGGTCCAGCACCGGCCCCGCCAGATCGGTGACAGGCGCGGGCGCGATCGCCGTGGTGCACGGCACGCCGAACAGTAGCGTCTCGGCAACGATGAGGCCCGCCGCGACCAGCGGCACCTCGCGCGCGCCCCGCGCCGCCAGGACGGCGAGGCCCAGGGACACCACCAGGAGCCAGCGATGGGGCAGGCGCATCAGCCCGAACAGCGGCAACTGCGCGAGCAGGTGGTACGGCGTGTACGAGGTCACCTCCGAACCGCCCACGTAGAGCACCGGACCGATGGCGAGCGCGAGGCCCCCGAACACCACGGCGGCCCACCACCCCCGGCCCTTCCAGTCGCGGTCGAGGAGGCCGAGCAGCGCCATTCCCACGATGACCAGGCCGAGGCGGTCCTCGTGCGTGGCGCCCGGTCGCATGCCGCCGAACCACCCGGCGGGATCCGAGACCATGCCGGCGAGCGCTCGCGGCTGGTTCTGCAGGTAGTCCGCCATGTCCGGTCCGCGAAAGAGCTGGTCCGGAGCAGCCAGGATCTGGCTGTAGAACATCGCAGGCGCCGCGACCAGCGCCACGAAGACCAGCCCGGCGTAGATCGCCCGGCGATCACCGGCCCGCAGGCGCACGATCGTCCAGATCGCGATGTAGAACGACAGGAACACGCCATAGTACCAGCTGCCGACCGCGCCGACGGCAGCCACCACGCCGGCGCCTGCCCAGGCCCAGGCGCTGCTGCTCTCGAGGAGCGCCGCCATCAGGGCGAGCGGCCACGCGGAGAGCGTCTCGGCTTCACCCGTGTACACCTCGCCGTACAGGAACGGGGAGAGGCCGAACGCGACCCCCGCGACGAGCCCGCTGCCGGACCGCCGCCCCAGGAGCCAGCCCGCCACGCACGCGAGCCACAGCCGCACGATCAACGAGAGGTTGTAGGCCGCCACCCGACCCATCCCATGGGCGAGCGCCGGCGCGGCGATCACCATCCCGAACAGGTCCGGCGGCATGAGGGAGCCACCCTCGGGGTACGACCAGTCGCCGGTGTGCGTGAACCACGCGTCGAGCAGCGCGAGGTGGTCGTACAGGTCCCGGGTGGGCCGCCCCAGCGCCGGCGCGCCCGGCAGGACCGAGCCCGGTCCCACCGCCACCATGCACACCACCGCGAGGGCCAGCAGCTCCGCGACGTCTCTCCGCCTCATGCTGCGTGCCCGCGTCGCCGCGCGGCGACACGATGTGCGATTCGACTCGGAGTCACCGGCCGAGCGTAACGCGGGCGCCGAAGCCCTCCTCGGCCCTCGTCCGTCTGACCGACCCGGTGATACCCTGACTGGATGTCGGTCCGGAAATTCGCCTTCACTGCCCTGGCCACGAGCGCCGCGGGCGGGAGCATCGGGGCCGGACTGGCGGTGCTCCTCCTCCGGGGCTGGCTCGAGGCCGGCCCCGCGGGCTGGCGCCGGGTCGATCCCGCCGTTCCCATCCGGATTGAAGCGGCTGCCGGCCCGGCGGCGCTACCCGGCGACGGCTGGCCCCTGGCGTGGCAACAGCGGCTCGAGTGGGTCGGCCCGCCGGGCGAGGGGCTCACGGTGGACGCCCTGCTCCCCGCCGCCGGCTCGCTGCGCCTGAGCCTCGCCGACGCCTCCGGTCACACCGCGTTCGTCGACGTCGGCCCGGGCTCGGCCGTACTGGACGCGTCCGCTGGCGGATGCCGGAACGTGGACCCGTTGACGTTCACCGGCGAGGCTGCCCACGTGACGCTCCGCCGTCGCGACGCCAGCACGGTCGACCTCGAGGTCCAGGTCGTCGGGAGCACCCAGACCCGCTCGTGCCTGACCCCGCTCGGCGCCGTCCAGACGCTCTCGGTGCAGGCCGGCATGCGGCGGGTGCTGCTCCCGCTGCTCGAGATCGACGGAGCCGGACCGGTCCGGAGCCCCAGCGCGGCAGTGGCCATGGTGGCCATCCTGGGCGCCGGTCTCCTCGGTGCGCTCGGGATGAGGGCGCTCGCATCGCGGTTGAGCCGCTGGATCTCCCCAGCCATCCTGGCCCTGGTCGCGTCCCCGGCACTCGCGGTCCTCCCGCTCTCCTGCCTGGACGTCGACCTCGCGCTCCAACAGCTCCGCGTCGTCACCGACCAGCCGCTCCGCTGGCCCCTGGGGGCCCCGCTCCTCGCGTGTTGCGGGATCACGCTGATCGTCGGTCAGGCGCGCTTCGTCCGCGAGTCCGGCTTCGAGCCACGGCGACCCCACCTCGGTGCGGTGGGGGCCGGCCTCGGCCTCCTGATCGGCCTGGGGTTCGGCCCCTCCGTGCTCACCATGCTCCTCGCGGGCGCCGGCGGCGCAGCGGCCGCCCTGCTCCTCACCCAGGGCTTCGTGCTCCTCGCCCCCCGCGCATCGCCCCTGCGGGGGGTGCTGGGCGCGCTGGTCTCCGCCACGGCGTTCGGCATCGTGGCGCTGGCCCTGGGCCCTCCGCCGGGCGCCGCGGTGCTCTACGCCTCCACGATGGGCCTCACGATGGGCACGCTGGTCTGGGTGAACGCGCGGGCATCCCGGGTCCCCTGGGTGAACGGCGTGAGCCTGGGGCTCTTCACCCTCGGGGTGCTGTGTGCGGAGGGGGGCCTCGGCGCCACGGAGACAGGCCGACGCCTGGCGGGCGTGCGCGCGAACGCCGGCGCCAACGACCAGATGGCGTTGGACGCGTTCGACATGGTCGAGGTCCGCCGCAAGTTCAGCAAATACCCGATCGGCGGTTACCCGGTGGAGCCCGCACCACGCTCAGCGCCGATCCGCATCGTGGCGCTCGGCTCGAGCAGCACGGGCGGCGCCTGGCAGAACGACGACCTCTCCGAGTTCTGGCCGCACGATCTGGGCGCGCTCCTCGGGCCCGGGGTCCAGGTCGTGAACCAGGGGGTGGGCGGCTGGACCTCGCTCCACATCCGGCGCTACATGGAGACGCGCGGGGATCTCGTGGATGCGGACATCGCGGTCATCTACCAGGGGAACAACGACTCGTTCACGAAGTCCACACGGCCCTACAGCGAGCTCTACCGGTACTGGAAGCAGCGCGGGGCCGGTGGGGACCCCCTCGGGGCGATCGCCCAACTGCGGCTGGTGCAGCTTGCCCGCGCCGTTCTGGCGCCCGACGATCTGCCTGTGGCAGCGGTCGGGGGATCCGACCAGGCGCCCGAGCACATCGCGGTCCCGGTGGCGGACGCAGCGGAGAACCTCGCTGCCATCATCGCGGGGATGAAGGCCCACCACGGGCGGGTGCTGCTGGTGGCGGAGGGCGTCAACCCCCCCCCGAAGGCCGCCTGGCCCTACGCCGCGATGATGGCCGACCTCGCGACCGATCCCGACGTCGGCTTCCTGAACGCCAACGAGGTGCTGAAGTGGCCGGATGACTTCCTCGACGGATGCCACCTCACCCGGTCGGGACACCTGCATGTCTCGCGGGCAGTCGCCGCCGCGCTGTGCGCCGAGAACTGGCTCGGCGCCAACGCCGCGTGCGCACCCGCCCCAGGTTGACAACCGCAGCCCCTTTCAAGTACGTTCGTGGAAAGAGCGCCGTGTGCATCTGAGTGTCTTGACGTCTTCCGGAATCGACGGTGGCTAGATCGCGGCAACCGGGCCGCTATGCGCGGGGTCTACGGCGGATGTGGCGCAGGCTCGAACCGGCGAGCAGCGGGCCGATCCGACTGCGTCGCGCCGCGTACAGCCTCATCCCGCTCGTGCTCCTGTTCGGGCTCGCCGAGGTGATCGCGCGTCTCGCGGGGGATCCTCCGGAGATCCAGCCCGGGCAGGCGATGGAGGTGATGCACACGGGCATGCTGCCGAAGAACATGATGGCCGATCCGGTGATCGGCTGGGTCGGGCGCCCCGGAGCCGTGATCATCGACAGCAGCCTGGCCCAGGCCGCCAAGGTGGTCGGCGGGCCGAGTGAGGACCCCACGACGACGCGAAACGACGCCTGGGGACACCGCGACGAAGACCCGCCCCAGTCCCAGGGGCCGGGGGCGCGCCAGGTGCTCCTGCTCGGCGACTCCAGCATGTGGGGGTTCGGCATCCCCTGGGAGTTCAGCCTCGAGCGCCAGCTCGAGAAGCTGAGCGTGCAGAACGGACGCCCTGTCGACGTGATCGACGGCGCCCTGCCCGGCTGGTCGAGCGTGCAGATGCTCCTCGCCCTCGATCGCTGGCTCGACGCGGGGCTGAAGGCAGACGTCGTGATCGCCTACCTCGGGGTCTCCGACACGATGCTCACGACCTCCGTCCCGGATGAACAGTGGGCCGGGGACGCCCTGTCGCGCGCCCGACCGATCTTCGGACAGTTCGCCTCCTTCCGGTGGGCCCTGGCGCTCCGGGACCGGTTCCTGCCTGCCCCGCGCCCCACGTCCGGGCCGCGCGTCACCCCCGCGGCGGCTGTGGACATCGCGCTCGGCCTGAACCGACGCTGCCAGGACGCTGGCGCGAAGCTCATCGTCCTCGTCTCGACCTCCCCCCCGGACCGCGACTACCGGGCCACGGAGAACCCGGCGGTCACGGACGAGGCGAGCGCCGCGGCATGCGAGGAGGTCATCCGGGGGACCACGTCCCTCACGATGCCCAGCCCCGGCGCCTACCGGTGCGCGAGCGCCCTCGCGGCCTACAAGGGTGGGTTTCCGCGAGTGGACGGCCCGGCGGCGATGCGCGCCGAGTGGGCGACCGGTGCCGAGGGGCTGTTCTGGGATGGGATCCACCCCTCCTCTGCGGGGCACGGCGTGCTGGCCCGCGCCGTGTGGCCGGTCCTCGAAAATGCGCTGCCGAAGCCGTGAGCTGGCGGCGTCCCTGGCCCGCGGCCGGAATCGCGATGGTCGCCCTCGCCTGCGCGAGCCCGGCCTGGGCGGAAGCCCCGGCCGCCGGTGCGGACACGCATGACCTCATGGTGCGGCTGCGGGACTCCGACGGCATCCTCGGGGGGCCCGACGCCGCGCCGACCCTGGCGCTCGACGACGGCAAGAACCAGGAGAGCGTGACCCTGCACGACGACGGCAATCCCCCGGACGGCGAGCGCGGCGACAACATGTACTCCGGAGAGTCCCACAAGCTCACCGGCCAGGACGTGACAGCGACCCTGCACGCCACGCCCACAGACGACGTGTCGCTGGGCGTGGCCTCCCTGCGCGTCCGGGACGAGGGGCTGGGGCCCGCGCTCCTCGTCCGCTTCCGATCCGGCAGGCTGGACTCGGAGCCGGCCCTGGCACCCCTGGGCGCGCCCGCTAGCGACATCGTGCTGGAGGGAGGGTCCCTGCTGGTCTTCGGGCTGGTGCTGGGGCTGACAGCGGGGCTGGCTTATCGTCGCCCCCCGCCGCTCCTCCGCGCCGAACCCCCTGCCCGCCCGGACGGCCCGGAGTCTGCGGCCGCCCCCGGCCAGACATGCGTGTGGCGCCTGGCCCCGGAGCTCCGGGATCGGTTCCTGCACGACCTCGCGGCGGATCTGGCGGCCCGGGGTGCAGTGCTGATCGTCGCCGAGGGGCCGCGCGACGGCCTTCAGGAACGGCTCGGCAACCCCGCCATCGGGGTATGGTTCGCTGGAGAGCTCCGGCCCGGAGTCGGCCGGGTCCGTGCCGCCGTGCGCCACCTCAAGCGCGCGGGCCTCCACGTACACGTCATCGTCGAAGGGGCCTCCGCGATCGAGACCGAGCCGGCGGGGCGGGGAGGCAAGGCCCTCCTCGAAGCCCACCGGCGCCTCGGCGCCACGCTCCACCTCGTGGACGACGGGAGCGTGGTGCTCCCTGGCGGCCGTCTCCTCGACGTTCAGCCCGACGCGTCCGGGTGGGTCGCCCGGCCTTTTGACACGGCAGACGGGACCCCGATCCGGATCCGGGAGGCCCGTCCGTGACGCCGACCCTGCCCCCGCCCGGCCCCGGCGCTCTGCCCCCGCCAGGGCCCGACACCCTGCCCCCGCCCGGCCCCGGCGCCCTGCCCGCGCCGACAGCAGGCTCCCTCCCGGCCGCATCCGAGCTGGGAGCCCCGCAGGTGGCCTCACAGCAGCTCATCATCCGGGTGGCGGTGGACCCGCCCACCGGGGATCTGGACAACCTCGCGGTCGTCATCCACCGCCCGGAGGGTGACGTCTCCTGCACCGTGGACACGCTCGCCTCCACGACCAGCGCAGACGCGCCCCCCGTGGGCAGCCTCGCGACCTGCGTGCTCACCCCGGCCTGGGTCGCAGACCTCGAGATCTCGGGCGAGGTGCGCGGCACCACGCAGAGCCTCTACCAGCGCATCGTCCGTCTGGACGATCTGCACGGCATGACCCTCTCCTACGTCATCGACGTCTCCGGCGCGCAGCCCGTCGTCGAGCGCACGGCGTGGAGCCACTTCGACTCGCCGACGGACGTCAAGGGAACCCAGGTCGCCCTGCTCGGCGGCTTCGGTTGGGGGCTCCTCTGCGCGGTGTACGTGTGCTTCCTCGCGCTCTCGCGCAAGCGGCCGCGATGAAGGGAAAGCCGGGCTGGGCAGCCCAGACCGCGCTGGCGACGCTGGCGCTGTGCGTCGTCTCGGTGATGTTCTCCTGGCCGTACGCGCGCCTGGGCACCGATGTGCTCACGCGCCAGAACGACGTGTACGGGGTGTACTGGCTCGTCGACAGCGCCCGGGACCTGCTCCCTGAGCTGCACAGCCCGCTCACCGGCGGTCCGGACGGGGAGAGTTTCTATCGCATCGACAGCTACGTGGTGCTCGGCATCGGCTGGCTCCTCGGGCCCGCGCTGGGCGCCCATCGCATCGTCCAGTTCCTGGTGCTCGCCGGGCCGGTCATCGGCGGGCTGGCCGCCGAGCGCTGCGCCGTCCTGGGGCTGGGCGTGCGGTCCCCCTGGTCCATCATCGCTGGGCTCGCGTGGGCGTTCCCCGGCCTCGCCGCCACCGCGATCCTCGACGGGCACGTGTACTTCCTGCTCGATCCGTTCCTGCCCCTGCTCGCCCTCGGGCTGCTGCGCGCCTCGGGCCCCGGCGGGACCGTCGGCGACGGCCTCCTCGCGGGTACGGCGCTCTCCTTCGCGCTCTACACCTCCGGGTATCTGGGCGTGCTCGGCGCCGGCCTGGGGCTCGTCCTCGGCCTGCGCGCGCTGTTCGTGCGAGCGGACCGCTGGCGGCTGCTGCGACCGCTCGCCGGTTTCCTGGTGGGCGCCCTGCCCCCGTGCATCGCCTTCGCGCTGGTCTTCGCGAGCGGCTCGGGCGGCGCGGGCGGACCGCTCGCAACGCTCTCCGACGCCGTGCTCACCACGATCTCGACCGCCGCGACCCAGGCGCCGGTGGCCGACCTGCTCGAGCACTCGGTCGCCGCCCCGCTGGGCTTCGTCACGGTGGCGCTGCTCTGCGCGGCCCCGGTCGTGCTGCGGACGCGACGCGGGTGGCGGACCCTCACGGGCATCGCCATCGCCGCCCTCGTCCTCTCGACCGGCCTGAACCTCCGCGGGGGGCTGGGCGACGAGCTGAGTGTGGTCCTCCCCGGCGCTTCCCTCATCGGCAGCGCCGCAACGTTCTTCCACTTCCCGGTGCGGGCGCTGTGGCTCTTCCACCTGTGCGGGGGGCTCGTGGCCGCGCAGGTGGCGGACGTCCTGGCCGCCGAGGCCGGAGCGGCGCGGGCGGCGCCCCTGCTCGTGCTCGCGGGGCTCGACGGCATCGTGCTGAACGCGGTGCCCCAGCGCATCGAGAGCGTCCCCGCCGTCGGGCCGGCCGTCTACGACGCGCTCGCCCCCGGGCGCCGCATCCTCGACCTGATGCCCGAAGACCCCTCCACCGGTCAGGACTTCGAGATGTGGATGCGCAACCGCTGGTGCTACTTCCAGACGCTCCACCACCGACCGGTGATGCACCGGTGCCTCGGGGCCTACAGCGAAGACCCCTCCGAGGGCGTCGCACGCACGCTCTTCGACGGGATCCTGGGCCTCGCGGACGCCTCCCCGGCAGGGCGCGCGGGGATGGCCCGGAAGCTGCGCGAGTCGACGCTCGCCACCGGAGTCGAGGTGGTGGTCGTATACCTGGACCTCTTCGAGCCCAGCGACCGGGACGCTGTGCTGGACGGGCTCGGCACGCTCGCGGGTCCGCCGGTGGCCTGGTCACAGAACGCCGGACTCACGGTCGCAGCCTACGACCTCGAGGCCGGCGCGCCGTGACGAGGCGGGTCCCGATGGACACCCGCTGTGCCGCTCGGAGATACTCCATGGCGGTGCCGACCCTTCGCTGCGTCCTCGCCGCCCTGGTGCTCAGCGCATGCACCGCGGGGTCCGGGCCCGAGCCGGCCGCTCCGGAGAGCCCCACCCGCCCGAACTTCCTGGTGATCGACATCGACAGCTTCGGCGCAGACTGGCTGCTCGCGGAGCGCGACGGTGCACGGATCGCCCCCACGATGACCATGCTGGCGAGCCGATCGCAGCGGTTCACCCGGGCGATCAGCCAGGCCGGCTGGACCCTCCCCGCAGCCTACTCCCTGCTCACCGGGCACTACCCGCTACTGCTCAACGTGGTGGACAACACCCACCCGGCCTGGGACGGCAACACCCGATCGCTCGCGGAGACTCTCGGCTACTACGGGTACCGCTCCGTCGCCTACTGGGGCCACACCTCGCTGGGCCCGAACCAGCTCGGACGCGGCTTCGGATCGACGGCAACGACCGAGCAGGGCGACTACACGGTGCCACTGTCGGCCTGGATCGCCGAGGAGCCCGAGCGCCCGTTCTTCGCGTACGTGCACAACATCGACCTCCACTACGCCCCGATACCCACAGCGGCGTTGCACCTCTACGAGCCGGCCATCTTCGGATGCACCGGGGGCCACCTGATGACGGAGGAGTACGAGGCGATCGTCGGGAAGGTGGGAGACGCCGCAGCCCACACCCACATGGTCGCCCACTACGAGGCCCGGATCCATGCCTTCGATGCGGTGGTCGCAGACCTGCTCAACCAGTTGGGCGCCAGCGGGGTGGCCAACGACACGGTCATCGTGCTCACCTCCGACCACGGCGAGGACCTGGGCGATCACGTGATGTACGCACACTCCGTGCTGTTCGACACCGTCCTGCGAATCCCGCTCCTGATCTGGGACCCGACGAGGAAGCCCGGCGAGGTGGACACGATGGTCCAGACCATCGATCTCGCGCCGACGATCCTGGCCCGGGCCGGCATCCCCGCAGACAGGACGATGGACGGACAGTCCCTGCTCCCGTTGATGCAGCCGGAGTCCCCGGCCGACGGGTCCTACGAGGAGCGGGTGGTGTACAGCGTCACCACCACGCTGACCTCGGCGCGCACCCGAACCTCGAAAGGCATTCGCGCCTCTGTGGCGCCAGGGGCCGGCTCGGGTCGAAGATTCTACGACCTGTTGGCCGATCCGGGGGAGCGGCACGCGCTCGATGAAGCCGCTCCAGGGGCGGCGGCGCTGTTCGCGGGCCTGGAGGCCTGGCACGAGGAGCGAGCGATCGCAACCGGGCTGGTGCCGCGCGTCGAACTGCTCGAGGCCCAGAAGAAAGACCTGCAGCAACGCGGCTACTTCCAGCTGCTGGACAAGTCGGGCACGCCCTGACCGCGGCGCTCATGGCGCGTAGACGTCGATCCCCGTGTAGGTCATCCCGTCTGCGATGGACAACGGCGTGGCGCTGTACGGCGTGATGGTCACGTCGTGGGTGCCCGGGTCACCGTCGGGATCCACGAAGGCAAGCACCCCGACCTCGGAGGCTCCCAGGGAGATGAAGATGAGACTGTAGGGCTCAGGCACGCCGGCCTCGGGGCAGTCGGCCGGCATGGACGCGAGCGGGTCCGGATTGGAGCCCGGCGGCAGCATGCCGTCCGCCTGCAGATCGGCGCTGTCGTACGCAGCCATCTGGCATGCCCCGCCTGCATGGGTGGTGGCGAGGTAGAGGTCACCCTGGATGGTCACCTCCGCGTGGGGGTCGGTGTCGGAATCTGCGTCGGTGTCGGAGTCTGCGTCGGCATCGGCGTCGGCGTCCGCATCCCCCGCGGAGTCCCCGGTCGCGAGGGGGTAGCACACGCCGTCATCCGCGCGCCCCATCCCCGCACCACACGTGTCAGTCGAAGGGCCAGTACATGCCGGAAGGAACGTCAGAATCGCGGAAATGAGCAACATCGGTTTGCCGAACGAGTACGAATTTGCCTATCCGGGCTGGGGGGGGGGGACAAGGGGGGTTAGACAGCCGTGACTGGAGATTCCATCGTGCGGCAGATCATCATCGCTGCGCTCATGATTGTGTGCAGCGGGGCAGCCCGGGCCGGGGAACCCTCCACGGCCCCGCCCATCGGGGCCGGGGCAAAGGGAGCACCGTCCGGCTCCGGAGCCGGCGCGGCCTCCGGGACGTCCGGCGGAGAGGTCCGGCTGCCTCCGGGCGGGGCGACCGGCCTGCCGCCCGCAGACCCCACCGCTTCTGGCCTGCCCGCAGGTGCGCCCGCCGGACTCCCCGGCGTCGTGGGCAACGCCCAGGTCGCTGGCACGGTCATGGTCGTGCTGGGCACCGCCGGCCACCCCCTCCCGGGGACGCCCGTCGTGGCCACCCTCACGGCCCCGGACGGCAAAGCCACGACCGTGGCGCTGAACGACTCCGGACTCGAGCACGACCCCGGGGCCGGGGATGGCATCTACTCGGGGATGGCAAACTACACCTCACCCAGCGCGGTGGTCCAGTTCAAGACCGGGGACAAGGTCTGGGCCTCGAGCGAGGTCACCTTCGTCGGGGACGACGGCAAGTGGCTTCTCCAGGCCTTCGTGACCGACGACGTGATCGCGGTGAAGGCCCTGTCTCCGACCGAGGGACAACGCCTGGGGGGAGACCCCGCGGCCAAAGCGGCAGGCGCGGCAGGCGCGGCAGGCGCGGCAGGCGCGGCAGGCGCGGCAGGCGGGGTACCCACCAACCCACCGCTGAATTCGCCCACGAGCGGCCCGAGCCAGGCGCAGCCCATGCCCACCCCGAGCGCTGTGCCGTCGAGCGTGGAGCCCGGGGTCTGGGAGCAGGCGATAGCAAAGCCCACTCAGGCGGCGTACTGGATGAGCTGGCGGGGGGCCGGCGCCATCGGCGGCCTGCTGCTCGGCATCGTGGGGCTGCGGCTCGCCACGCGCCGGAGATCGGCATCCCGCGCGCCCGCCGGCGTCGTCCCCGAGCCGGGGCCGGGCGTGCTCGGGCCCGGCTCGCCGGCGCTGTCGGACGGCCTGATCGGCTGCGCCGTCTCCCCGGGTGACCTGCAGGCGCTCATCGGCCCGCTGCTCGCCACCCTGGCAGAGCACCATCGCGTCGTGGTGGCGGCCCCCGCGGGGCAGGTCCTGCCGCGCGTCGAGGGGGGGCCGGTCTACCGGGTGAGCGACCATCGCGCCGCGGAGATCCGCGCTGTTGCGGAAGCGTTGCAGACCGGCAACGCGCACGTCGCCGTCCTGTCGATCGGGCTCGGGGTCGCAGACTACACGTCGCTGGCAGCCGCATTGCCGAACGACATCGGCGGGGTCGCGCTCTGCACGTCGCCGGAGGGGCTCCCGCCCTTGCGCAGCATCAGCGTGCGCAGCGACGGCGAGGCCTGGATGGTGCAGACCGGAACCGAGAGCTGGCAGGTCGCGCTCACCCCACGAGGCGTGCTCCGCCCCGTGTGAGCCGAAGGCGCAGGCTGGCCCGGCCTAGCGCGCGGCCCCTTCGAGCGCGATGACCTCGGCCTGCATCCCCGCATCGACAGCCACGGTGCGCGTGTCTACCACCCGCACTCCGCTGGGCAGGTGCGCCCGGATGCCGTCAATCGCCTCCTGGACCGACAGCGCGGGCGAATGCAGCAACAGGATCCCGTTCCTCCCGCCCAGCGTCTGCGCGCCCACCAGCCCCATTCGGTCGCCCTCCCGTCCCGGGAGGATCGAGGCGCCGTCGTCCCACATCGCCGAGACGTGCTCCCGCAGCCCCTCGTTGTCGAACTGCTCGATGAGCGTCCCATCCTCCACGTAGCGGGGCTCCACGTCCTTGTACTGGATGATCGAGACCCGCTTGATCCCCAGGGCGTCTACCGCTGCCACCACCCCGGGCTCGTCGATGTCGTGCATCACCGGAGCGCGCGTGACAGGGATCTCCGGTCGCAGGAACGTGCCCCGGCTGGCAGCGAACGCATCGTTGGTGACGGACTCCAGTGCGGGTTGGCGGAAGATCCGCAGATCCCCCGGGATCACCGTCCACGCCGCCAGCGCCGAGAGGCACATCCCTCCGATGACGCCCAGGGCCGGACGCTGGAGTCGCGGCAGTCGCCCGACCCAGAATCCAGCGAGCGCCGAGGCGTCGATCCCAAGCGAGAGCAGGTAGCGAGACTTGGCGAGGCCGCACACGGTCATCGTGGCGATCGTCACCGCGAACAGGCAGAGAATCGCCATCCCCCGGTTGTCCTTGCGAAACACGGCAAGCCCCACCGCAGCCACTGCACCCAATGCCAACAATTCAGGCGCCGCCGGAAAGGACTCACTCAAGAACCGCAGGATGAACTCCAGGTTGTAGGAGTAGTTCCGCGCCCGGTGCATGTCCGCGAAAAGCTTGACTCGAAGCGGGCCGCTGGCCCAGAGGAACCAGGGGAGCCCCACCAGGGCTGCGACGCCGAGCGCTCCGGACAGATTGGCCACGTGCGTCGCGCGCGGGGACGTGTGGAACAGGCGCCGGGCCCGCCACCAGGCCAACGCGTGCAGGGCCAACGGAAGGACGACGAGCAACGGGATGCCGAGCTGCCAGGGTCCCGAGCCCATCCACGGGGGGAAGGCCACCCAGACCACGGCGGTGAACACGAAGGCAACCACTGCCAGCGCGAGCAGGACGGGCGGCAGCCCCAGCTTTCCGGGGCGACTGAGCACCCAGATCAGGGAGAGCCCGAGCGGCCCCGCGAGGTAGAAGAGAGCAGACCACTTGGTGATCATGGCGAGACCGACCGCCACCCCGAAGAGCGCGGACGGTGCGCGCCGCGCGAACCCCTCGGAGACCATCAGGAGCCAGAGCGAGGCTGCCGTCATCGCCGTCTGCGGGAAGTCGATGACGTACTCCCGGGAGTAGTGGAGCGTGAACGGTGACGCGCAGGCGAGCAGGGCAACGGCCCACCCCCCGTTCCGCCCGCCCAGGCGCTGCCCGATCCCGAACATCGAGAGGATGTAGATCAGCCCGAACGGCGCGATGGAGAGGCGCGCGCGCTCCATCGTGGGATCGCCCCCGAGGAAGAAGGGCTGTGACACCAGATACGCAAACGGCGGGTAGTGGATGCTGGACACCGGCCCCCACAGCGGAGGCCCGAGGTGTCCGGGGCCCAACGCGGGGGGCGAAGCATCGCGCAGCGCGAGGTACCAGGACCAGGCGCCCACGAACTGGTGGTCGGTGAACTTGGGGCAATCATCCGCCAGGACATAGACCCAGTTGAGGCCCACGAAGAGGAGGGCGAGGGCGAGCGGCGGCAGGAAGGCGCGCGCGTGGTGCCATGCCGCGCCCGTCGACCTCGGGAGGGTACCGGGAGGCCTCGACGCGGGGACTGGCTCGACGGGGGGCATCTGATCTCCGACTCTCCTCACGCCAGCGAGCCGGTCATCGGCGAAAGCTCGGTAACCCGGCCCGGGCACGGCGCACGCCCGGCCACCGTGCGCGGAGTCTGCCCGCGTCCTTGCGGCGGGTGTGGGACCGAGTACACTGCCCGGCGATGTCGCCACGTTCCAGCTTGCCAACTCTGGTGCTTTTCCTTGCCGCCTGCCACGGCGACGCGGGCAGCGCGACCAGTGGGACGGTTGCGCAAGATGCGGGTGCCCAGGATCGACCCAACTGGGTGATCATCGCGCCGGACTCGATGCGAGCGGATCGCCTGGGGGCACTGCCGGATGGTACCGTGCCGGCCCCGATCCTCACCCAGCTGGCAAGCGAGGGTGTCCGGTTCACCAACGCGTTCAGCCAGAGCGGCTGGACCGGCCCCGCCCTGGCCACCCTGCTCACCGGGCACTACCCGACGGCGCTCCAATCGGGCCTCGTGACAACCGGGGGGGCCCCCTCCGAGGCCTGGGCACCCGGCATCCACACGGTCGCCGAGATCCTCTCGTACTATGGGTACGACACCGCGGCGTTCTGGGGAAACTCGGGCCCAAGTCGATCCCTGGTGTATTCCGTGGGCTTTGCCCACACGTTCACGCTCCCGCTCAGGGAGGGGACCACGAACGGCCGGGACGTGGCGGACTGGATCGAGCACTCCGCCAGGGAGCCGTTCTTCGCCCTCGTGCACAACGTGGACCTCAGCAACGAAGTGTCGAAACAACACGCGCCCGACAACGCCAAAGAGGTCGTGGACCTCTACGACGCCACCCTCGGCGCCTACGACAAGACCATCGGGCTGCTCCGGGCGTCGCTCGAGACGAGGGGAGTCGCGAAGCGCACGGTGATCGTGATCGTCTCCAACCACGGGCTCGACTTCTTCGGGCATGGACCCTACGTGGTGCACGGCACGCTCTTCGACCCCGTCATCCACATCCCGTTCGTGATCGTCGACCCCCAGGCCACGGCCCATGGCACGAATGACACGGTCATCCAGGGGATCGACCTCACGCCCACGATCCTCGCGCGCTCCGGTGCGACAGCCGACGCCACGGCCGCAGGACACTCCCTGCTCCCCCTCCTGGGGTGGCCCGGGAGCTACACACCGACAGATGTCTACACGATGAGCTCGCAGATGGACCTGGCGGTCCGAAGCGACGGGTACAAGCTGATTGCGTGCCGGAGCGACTGCTGTGGCGCCGCGCGACAGGACGACATGCCGAAGTGTGCCGGAGCGCAGGTCTTCAAGCTCTTCGATCTGGCCGCGGACCCGGACGAGCACCACGACATCGCCGCCAGCGAACCGGAGCGGGTGAAGGCCTACATGCAGAAGCTCAAGGCCTGGCAGGCGACCACCCTCGGCCCGGTGGACACCGGCCAGAGCCCGCAATTCCCGATTGATCCCGCCCAGAAGAAGATGCTCCAGGAGCGTGGCTACTGGGACCTGATGTTCCCCCACGGGGATGCCCCGCTCACGAAACCGCCGAGCGCAGCCCCCTGATCCGGCCGGGTCACCCCGCCCGGGCGGGCGACCAGTGCACCTCGTTGCCGGTGACCAGCAAGGTCCAGCCGGCACCTGCCCGCCTGCACTCGACGCGCTCGCTGCCGACCTCCCCCGTCGCCGCGCACAGCGCAACGCCGCCCACTCCCGGCGGCAGCACCTTCCGCAGCGCATCGACGTCCGCGACCGGGATCGCGTAGGTCAGCACGGAGATGGGCCCCGGGTCCTCGTCCTGAAGGTCGGCCAGGAAGTCGCCGACCGCCGTGGGGCGGACGCTGGTCGCGCGGTAGACCGGCCCCCCGTACACCTGGGGCAACCCCTCCCCCTCTGGGGCCACCACGAGGACGCGCCCGCGCGACGCCAGCGCACCGAGCACCGGCTCCCGGACGTCTGCAAGCTCGGCCTCGGGCACCGCCCACACCAGGAGGCCCTCGCTGGGCGAGGGGGAGCCCGCCCCGACGAGCCCGGGCTCCGGCTCTGGAACGGGAACGACGGGCTCGCTCCCAGCCCGCTTGAGCAGCACTGCGAGCAGGCCGAGCGCGCCCAGCACCCACACACCGAGCGCCGCGAACAACCAGCCGTCTCCCGAAGGAGTGAGGGACGGCGGCGCCTCGAGCGCCGGAACCGTGGGGCCGGTCCCGGGGGTCGCCGGCGCGCCGTTGGAGGGCAGCCCGCCCGAGCCCGCAGGTCCAGGGAACGCGCCGTTGGGAAGCCCACCTCCGGGCCCACCGGCGCCGCCGCCCGGCAACCCGCCTCCCGGGAGCCCGCCGCCGGGGAACCCGCCCGCCGTTGGCGCCGTCCCGGATGGGCCGCCGGGCAACCCGACGGGGGTGGCCTGGAGGATGCCAGCCGCGCCAGCCGCGCCACCGGGCGGGAGCGGCACATCACGCCCATCCTGCGTTCCGGTCTTCTGGGTACCCGACGTCGGCGAGGCCGTGCGCCCGCTCGCGACGAAGAGGGGCACCTTGCCGCTGATGGTGACCGACAGGAGGCGGATGGGAAAGTAGTCCGGGAAGGCGATCGACCCGGGTTCCCAGACCTTGGTGCCCGTGTGCAGGGTCCCGGTCGCCTCCAGCCCGGAAAAGTCGGTCTGACCCGAGAAGATCCCATCTCCTGCCTTGTCGTCCGGCGCCTTCCCGTTGTCCAGCAGGGGCACCTCGAGGTCGGGGGATCCGGCCTGGCTGATGACGAGGGACACGGGCTTCGTCACGGCCTTCCCTTCGGTGCGTAGCTGCACGAGCACGTCGAAGACGCCCCCGCGTGCGGGCTGCGCGGTCACGCCAAGCAGGCAGACTGTCAGGAGGACGGGGATTCGCCGAAGGCTCATTTCGGGATCCTCACACGGATCGGATGTCAACGCACCATCAGCGCAGACTTCACGGAGGGCGCCAACAGGGCCGCCACGGCGTCCGCCCCCGCAGCGTCCACGTGCACACGATCGAGGAACATCGCGGCCGGGTCTCGCAGCGCACGGTCCGACAGGGTGTCCAGGTCGACGAGCGCACAGCCCTCGGTGCTCGCCACGTCCCGGATGATGGCGTTGAGGGAGGGCGTGATGTCCGGGATCATGTCCCACTCGACCGCGTCCCGGAGGCGCGCGGCCCCTGCCTCCTCGTCACCGAGCGCGAGGTCCGCCATGCCGTCGGCGTACAGGAACTCGGCCACCCGCGGGTCCTCGCGCAACCCCGCGCTCACCACGTCCGCCCTCGACCGTCGGTCGCCGGCGTATTGGCCCGAGCTCAGCTCCGCAAGAAGCGCCCGGACCGTCGCCGCGTCCCCCGCGTGCACGCCCGACAATGTCGGAGGCGTGGTGAGCTGGACCGGGAGCGTCGCGAGGATCGGCACCGCGCCCGCCGCGCGGGTCCTGCGCACCATCTCCCGCATCCAGTCCCCGAAGATCCGCTCCTTCAGGCGCTGCTCCTCCTCGAGCGCGGCGGTCACCTCCGGTCCGGCGAGCGGGGGGTCTCCGAACCCCGTGAGGTTCGGGGGCCTGCGTCGCGCAGACGCGACGAGTCGGTCCACATCGGTGGCGTCCGGATTGGCCGCCTCGAAGGACTCGGCGATGTGCGGCGAGTCGATGAGCCCGTGGAGCAGGCCGTAGATCCGGAGCGACCCGAGCCGCTGGGCGAGCGCGTAGGTCAAGAGGGGGTGCCGCCCCGCCCACCCCGTGTAGTACGAGGTCATCGTGTGCTCGTTGTTTCCGACGGCGAGCACCACGACATCGGGATGCGCGGCGAGGGCTGCGTCGAGCACGGGGATCAGGCGCCCCGCGTACGTCCCGCAGCGCCCGAAATTCAGCACCTCGGTCCCGGGGAGGAGGGCAGCCAGCCGCGCGGGCCAGGCCTCCCCGGTGGCCAGACCCAGCCCGTAGACGAAGGACTCGCCGATCGCGATCACGCGCGGGCGGTCCCGCTTGCCGGCAAAGCGCTCCGGACGGACCCGCTCGTAGTCCCTCCCCTTGTCGGGGCAGAGCACGTAGTACCCGCCCGACTCACAGAGGACGTCGTAGCTCGGCGGATCCGGCAGCGGCGAGACCGTCCAGTCCCGCCGCGCGACCGCCTCGACGAGGCGGAGCGAGCCCTCGACGAGCGCGAGCGCGAGCGCGGAGACGAGGCACGCCATCATCACCGAGCGCGGGAGGGATCGACGCAAGCTGCGACTCCACGCCGGGCGTAACCCGCAGGGGAACCGAGCCGCCCGCGGGCTCGCCGCGCCCCGGAGGCGCGACTGGACGACCGGGGGCCCGCCGTGCTTCAATGCCCCGTGGCCTCCACCGCACGCTCCCATGGCCCCCGGGCTCCCCGCAGCCCCGCCCGAAGCTTTCGCCACGTTCTGGGCGCCTGATGGCGGCGCCCGGCACGGTCGGCGCGGTTCGGGCGGTCGGGGAGATCGCGTGGTCCGCGCCATCCACCGTGGGTCGGGTGGTGCTCACGGTCGCGGACATCGTCGGCCGCAGCGTCCGCAGGGCGGTCCAGCCCGGATCGCGGGGGGTGCGGGCCCTTCTGTGGCGCACGACCGTGGATCAGCTCTGGTACACCGGCGTGGAGGCCGTGCCCTTGGTCGCCTCGCTGGGAACGCTCGTGGGGGTGACCACCGTGGGGGTCGGCTTCCGGACGCTGCACGCGCTCGGCGCCGAGTCTGCGTTCGGGACGGTGCTGGAAAAGGTCATCCTCATGGAGTTCGCCCCGCTGCTCACCGCAGTGATCGTCGCCGCCCGATCAGGGAGCGCCGTCTGCACCGAACTGCTGGCCATGAGGCTGAACGACGAGCTGGACGCGCTCTCCGTCCACGGCGTCGATCCCCGGGTTTTCGTCGGCCTTCCCCGCCTCGTGGGCTTGACCGTGGGCACCGCCACGCTCGCGGTCGTGTTCTCGCTCACGACCTACGCGGTCACGCTCTTCTGCACGGTTCCGCTGGGAATTCCGTTGCCGCCGTTCGCGGCCTCGCTGGCCGACGCCGTCCTGCCGCGAGACGTGCTCGTCCTCGGCGTGAAGGCGGTCCTGTTCGGGTTCGCCGTGGCGGCCACCTCGTTGACCCGCGGGTTCACCTGGGGCTCCGGGGTCGCCGACCTCCCGCGGGTCGGGGCACGGGGCGTGATGGACGCCCTGATCACCGTGTTCCTCATCGACGCCCTCTTCGCGGTCCTGGTGCGGTGAGCGCGCCCCGATCCCCGGGCAGCGGGCCCGGCCCCCCTCCAAGCGGCTACGTTCCCCGTCGTGCCAGCCAGCGCCCCGCTCGAGACCCCACGCATCCTGCAGCTGCAGGGGGTCGCGGCCCCCGGTGGCCAGCCCCTGGACCTCGCTCTCGGCAGGGGCGATGCCGTTGCCCTGATCGCCCCGGGCGGGGCCGGCAAGCGCTGGCTGCTGCGCGTCGCGGCGGGCCTGCGCCATGCTCCGTCGGGCAGCGTGCGGTGCGATGCCTCGCGGATCGCCTACGTGTTCTCCAGCGGGGGCCTGCTTGCGAACCTCTCCATCGCCGAGAACATCGTCCTGCCGCTCTGCTTCGCGGGCGTGCCCCCGGCGGCGGCCCGAGCGCGCGCGACGGACGTGCTGGCGGGGCTCGGCCTGGACAGCGTCGGTGACGTGCGACCGGGCGGACTCGCCGTGGAGGCCTGCCAGCTCGTGCAGGTCGCGAGGGCGATCGCGTTGAACGCCGACCTCCTGTTCCTCGAGGAGCCGTTCCGGCTGCTCTCCCGGGCCACCGCCGAAGAGGTGGCCGAGTGGCTCCGCAGTGAGCTCGACGCGCGTCGCATCACCGTGTTGATGACCGCCTCGGACGTCGTCGACGCGGATCGGATCGGCGCCCGCGTCCTGCGCCTCGGAGACGCCTGATGGCGCTCGACCGCAATTTCTGGACGGGGTTCCTCGTGATCGGGACGATCGGAGTCGGGGTCGGGGTGTTCGCGCTCTCCGCGGCGAACCAGTTCCGCCCGAACGCCACGCGCTACGTCGTGGCTGCTGACGACCTGGCCGGAGCCGACGTGGGCACGGCCGTGGACATGCGTGGCTACGAGCTGGGGGTGGTGGAGAACGTGAAGGTGCTGCCCTCCCCCACGCTGCACTTCGAGCTCACGGTCGCGCTTCGGCCGGAGGTGCCGATCCCCGTGGGCACGGTCGGGTTGTTCGCTTCGCGATCGGTGGCCGGAGGCGTGATCCTGCACCTGATCCCTCCCGTCGACCCGGCGCCCGCCCTGCCGCCTGGAGCGACCGTCGTCGCCACGCGCGAGCTGGCGCTGGCCGATCTGCTCCCCGCCGCGCGCGACACCGTCAAGAACCTGCAGGCGATCACCGGGGCACTGCGGGCAGCGATGGTGGATGGCAAGCCCTTCACCCCCGAACCGGGCGACGAGAGCGCAGCGGCGGCCTGGCACCGGTTGAACCAGAGCCTGGAGCGGATGCACACGGCGTTCGTGTCGATGGATGCCGCCATCGGCAACATCAACGGCACGGCTACGCGCGCGGGCCCGGCGCTCGAGCAGGACCTCGCCCGGCTCGACACCACGCTGCAGTCCACCAACGCGGTGGCGTCCAACCTGAACCGCCGCGTGGATGACAACGGCGAGCTGGCGGCCGTGCTGGTGGACCTGCACCACACGCTGAGCGAGCTGGACGCCGCGGCAGCAGCGATCCAGGCCTACGACCCGGATGGGAACACGGACATGGCGCGCATGGTGGATCAGCTGGATCGTTCCACCGCAAACCTGGACAAGTTCATGGAGGCGTTCAAAAAGAAGCCGCTCCGCACGCTCACGAAGGGCGTGCCGGCGGAAGCGGCCGACGACGGGCAGAAATAGCCCCACGGCGCGCGGATCGATACGCAGAAATACCGATGTTATGCGCGTATCACGCCGATAGTTCCGATTGACGTCCCGCGCCGCGTCGCGTACAGGGATCGACATGTCGACCCTCCTCCTCCTCCTCGGCTGCGTGGGTACCCCCACCGACTCCACGGACACCGCGCCCACAGGCGATGGCGCGTACCATGTCCAGTGGTCGACCGACCCCTCGCCGCCCAACGCGGGCTCGCACGCCGAGATCACCGCCACCGTCATCGGCCCCGACGGCGCGCCCGTCAAGCAGCTCACGCTGTTCGAGGGCGCGTTCCTCCACACGTTCATCGTCCCGCGCGACCTCTCGGAGTTCGTGCACGTCCACCAGGAGGACGAGACCGACGTCACGACAGACGAGCTCAAGAGCGCCACGTTCGTCTACCACGCCGAATTCGAGGAGGCAGGCGACTACCTGATCGACTTCGACTTCGCGTCGGAGGGCAGGTACCTCGCCGAGATCGGCCAGGTGACCGCCGTCGGGGAGCCCGCGGAGGCCGACGCGCCCACCGAGGACGACGCCACCCGACGTGTCGTCCGCGACGTGACCGCCCAGCTGGTCTGGGACGTCGCCCCCATCGCGCAGCAGGAGGCCGAGTGGCACCTGCACCTGATCCACACGGACGGAAAGGAGAAGAGCGAGGTCACCGACCTCGTCCAATGGGGCGGCGCGGACGCGCACGCCGGGATGGTGGACTGGGCGGACACCCGCTTCTTCCACACGCACGCCTGGTACCCCGGCATGGAGAACGCCGCGCCGGGTGACGCGATGCCTTCGCTCTACCCGGGCCCCGACCTGCCCTTCCACTACACCTTCCCGACTGCGGGTCGGTACCGGGCGTGGACACAGTTCGCCCGCGTCGGAGCGCCTGACGACGAATACACCGTGCCGTTCGACATCGTCGTCGGCGAATAGCCGGCCTGCGCGCTTGCCCCCGGGCTCGAACCGGGTGACATCGGACGGATGACCCTGCTCGAATACGCCCGTGGCACACAGCTCTCGTGGGCCGAGATGGAGCTCGCCGCGGAGCGCCTCCTCGAGGGGATCGCGAGGCGCCACGCGGCAGGCAGCGGCGGACCCTGCAGCGCCGGGGAGGCCGAGATCGACGGCCAGACCCTGACCCTGCCCGTGTTCGGACAGGCGGGCTCCGACGCCGAGGTCTCGCAGGCGGCGGGGCAGGCGCTCTGGGAGCTGCTCGCCGACCGCTCCTGGGAGGACGCCGAAGCGGATCCGGATCGGGAGGCCGGCGACTGGGTGCGCGCACGCTGGCCGGGATGCACGCCCGCGCACCTCAAGGTGCTGGACCGTGCGCTCTCCAAACGCGCGCCGCGGCCCGATGCGTTGCTGACCATGTGGCGCGAAGTGCGCGCGCAGGCGTCCGCTGAGCTGCAGCCGCTCCGCCTTCGGAAGTCGGCGGGCCGAGACGCCGCGACGACCGGGCTCTTCGAGCCGAACGCCGGCTCGCCGCCCCGCGGGACCGGGCCCGATCCCTCGATGTTCGACGAGAACCAGACGCAGTCCACCTCGCAGATGGGCGTGTGGATCCTGGTGGCGCTCCTCTCCGGAGCGCTGCTGATCGGCGTGTGCGCCGCAGGGTTCGGCGCGCTCGGGTGGTTCGGATAGGCCTCGGGCTGTACACGCCGCGAGTACCCGCAGCCGAGGAAAGGTTGCGTTCCGGGGCTGGACTCTGGCACACTGGCAGCGCCCCTGGATGTAGCCTTGACGACCCGCCTCCTCCTGCTCCTCGCCTCGTCGCTCCCCCTCACGCTCACGCTCGCCTGCCGCGGGGCGTCTGTGAAGCTGGACGACACCAGCACCGATGCCGATGCCGACACCGACGCCGACGCCGATGCCGACACGGACTCCGATGCAGACACCGACACCGGCACGGTCGTCGAGGGCAACCTCTCGGTGACCCCGGCGGCGATCGAGCTTCCGATCCTGTTCGTGGGCCAGCAGGTGAGCGCAGACGTCACGCTCTCGAACGTCGGCGACGGCACGGTCTCTGCCTCCCTCGCGTTCGTCGGCGGCTGGGCGACCTCGTACACGCTCAATGCCTACACCACGGTGCTGCTCGCCGGCGAGTCCAGCGTCCACACGCTCACGCTCACGCCCACCACCTGGGGCGACCACTCCGTCGGCCTGATCATCGACAGCGACACGGGCGCGCACATCGAGGTGCCCGTCACCGCGAGCGTACAGGAAGACAGCGATGGCGACGGCTTCGGCAGCGTGGAGAGCGGGGGGGCGGACTGCAACGATGCAGACCCCGCGATCAACCCCGACGCGACCGAGATCTGGTACGACGGCGTGGACGGCAACTGCGCCGGTGACGATGACTACGACCAGGACGCAGACGGCGTGGACGCCCCCGAAGGCGGCGGCCTGGACTGCAACGACACGGACGCGACCATCAACCCGGGGATGACCGACCTCTGGTATGACGGCATCGACACCGACTGCGCGGGGAACGACGACTACGATCAGGACGGCGACACCTTCGTGCCGAGCGAGTACCTGGGCCTGCCCACCACCGGCGTGCCCGGCTCCGGCCACCTCCGGGGCGGTGACTGTGACGACACCAACAGCGCCATCAACCCGGTCGCGTACGACCTCTGGTACGACGGCATCGACAGCGACTGCGCAGGAAACGACGACTACGACCAGGACGGCGACACCTTCGACGACCCGCGGGGCGGCGGCGATGACTGCGACGACACCGATGCCACCGTGTACGTCGGCGCCGAGGACATCTGGTACGACGGCGTCGACAGCGACTGCGCCGGAAACGACGACTACGACCAGGACCTCGACGGCGTCGACTACCCCACCGACTGCAACGACCTCGACCCGACCATCACCGGCCCTGTCGCCGAGACGATGAACGGCAACGACGACGACTGCAACGGCTACGTGGACGACTTCGCGATCGGCGACATCGCGACAGGCGCCCTCTACGGCTACTCCAACAGCATGGGGATCGGGGACCACGGGCAGCTTGGCCTCGGCGACGACGTGAACGGCGACGGCGCGCCGGACCTGCTCATCGGCACGCGCACCAGCGGCTATGGCTACGTCTGGGTGGTCGACGGTGCGGTGGCATCCGCCGCCAACGGCGCGGTACGCGACTACGACTCCGCGACCGTGAGCGGAGACAGCGCCTACTACCCCATCTACTCGCTCAACGGGCCGTGGGGCGACACCAACGCAGATGGGGTCACGGACTTCATCGTCGGCGGCGCGTACAGCTACGCCACGTACGGCCGCAGCTACTTCTTCCAGGGCGGGACCGCGATCACCGGGGCCATCTCCGCGACGTCTGCCACGATGCGCATCTCGGGCGACTCCAGCTCCGACGACGTGAACATGGGCGCCGTGGCGGACTTCGACGGCGACGGCCTCGCCGACGTGGTGGTGGGCGCCTACGCCGACAACTCGACCTCGGAGACCCGCGACAACGGCTCGCTCTCCGTGTACCTGGGCGGCACGCTCTCGGGTGAGCTCGACCTCGGCGACGCCGTCGACCGCATCTTCGGCACCAACGACTACGACTACCTCGGGTATTCGCTCACCGCCGCGGATCTCGACGGCGACGGCTACGCGGACATGGTCGCCGGGGCGAGCGGGTACGACGGCGTGTCCACGGGCGGCGGCGCCGTCTACGTGATCCCCGGAAACGCGTCCGCAGCCTGGAGCGCGTCTGTCGGGGATGCAGCCAGCGGCAGCGTGGCGGGGGACTCCCGCGATCTGAGCCTGGGCGAGGACACCATCCCGCACCCCGGCGATCTGGACGGCGACGGCTCCCTCGACCTCGTGCTGACATCGGAGGCGGACGGCAAGGTGTGGGTCTTCCTCGACGCGAGCACCATCAGCGCCGGGACGCACACGGCAGCCGCTGACCACATCCTGACCGGCAACGCCGGAGACTTCGGATCCATGGCGGTGCTCGACTCCGATCTCGACGGCGATGGCGCGGACGACCTGGTCGTCGGTGCGGACGGCGACGACACGAACGGGTCGAACACGGGGTCGGTCTTCGTGTTCACCGGCGCCAGCGCGTGGGGCGCCACGCTCACCGCGGCCGACGCGGCAGCCTCGTTCTGGGGCACGTCCAGCAACGGCTACCTCGGCACGGGCGGGACAGGCGGAGCGGACCTTGACGGAGACGGCTCCGACGATCTCGTGATCGGCTCCTCCGGGAACGACGACGCGGCGAGCGACGCGGGTGCGGTGTTCATCGTCCCGGGTTGGTAGAAAAAAATCGGAGTAGGATGGGGACATGCCCATCCTGACCGTCCCGGCTGACTACCCCACGATCGCCGCGGCTGTAGCTGCGGCGTCCAACGCCGACACCATCACGATCTCCGCAGGCGTCTACGTCGAGGACGTGGATCTCGCGGGGAAGTCCCTGACGATCACGGGCGCTGGGTCCGGCTCCACGATCCTGACGTCCACGGCTGTGGGCATCGACGCCACGGGCGGCGGCACGGTCGCGATCTCGGGCCTCACGATCCGCAACGGCGCGCGCGGCATCGACAGCACAGCGCTGCTCACGCTCTCCGACGTGCTCCTGACCGGACTGGGTGACGGCTCCGGCGACGGCGCGTCCCTGCGGCAGGTGGGCGGCGCGCTCGATTGGTCGACGGGCGGCGTGGACTACGGCACCGCGTACAACGGCACGGTGTACCTGGAGAACACGAGTGCTGTGCTCGGCGGGGTGGACATCCAGTACAGCAACGCCGAGAACGGCGGCGGCGTCTACGCGATCGACAGTGACGTGACGCTCGTGACCACCGGGCTCGTGCGTGACGAGGTGACCGGCGAGGGTGGGAGCGTATGGATGTCGGGCGGCACGCTCGTGTTCGACGGCGGGGGCGTGGTCGCGGACGTGGCGGGCGGGGCCGGGGGAGGGTTCCACCTGCAGGACGTGGACGCCACGCTGAGGGCGGCGAGCCTGGAGCAGTGCGTCGCCGGGCTGTACGGCGGCGGGCTCTGGCAGGACGGCGGATCCTTGACGATCGACGGGACGAGCTTCGCGGACAACTCGGCTTACGGGGTCGCGGATCTCGACGTTTTCAACGCGAACGTGTCGGTCGTGGACACGACGTTTGCGGATCCGACGGTCACCGACTCCAGCTACGGCTCGACCTACATCGCATGGGGTGCGATCTCGCTCCACGGCGTCTCGTGGGAGGGGCTCCCGAGCGACGGCGCAGCAGTCCGCGTCAACAGCTCCTACCCCATCGATCTGGAGGACCTCTCCTTGAGCGGCCTGCCGGGCTCGGTGAGGGCCTCGATCGACAGCCAGGGCGTGCTCACGGTGGGCGGCACCTGGACGCTCGACAACGTGTCTGTCACCTTGGACGCCTACTACGGCGGCACCATCTCCGGCGGCCCGCTCACGATCGACGGGGGCAGCGTCTCGCTGCAGGCCGAGGGCGGCAGCGTCGTCGATCTCACCACCACCGAGACCGATCTGGGCCTGAACGGACTCGCCGTGTCGCTCCTGACGATGACGGGCGGCACGATCGGTCTCACTGGGACCACGAGCATCGACACGCTCACCCTCGACGGCACGCCGCTCACCGTCTCCGGCTACGCGGACATCGCGCTCACTGACGCCCGGATCCACGACGTCTCCGGGAACCCAGCGATCTGGGTGGACGGCGGCGCCCTCACCATCGACGGGCTCTCGATCTCCGACTGCGACAGCACCTCCACCGGCGGCGGCCTTCGCATCGATGGCGGCGCCGTCTCGCTCCACCAGGCCTGGTTCGGCGGCAACCACGCTGCCGACGGCGGCGCCATCGGCATGTCCGGCGGCACGCTCCAGATCGACGGCGCCGTGTTCTTCGACAACCTCGCGGATGACCACGGCGGCGCCGCGTACATCGCAGGCGGGGACGCCTCCTTCGACGGCGTGGTCTTCCAGGACAACACCGCCACCTCTGGCGGCGCGCTCTACACCGACGGCGCGTTCCCGCTCGTCTACAACGCCACGGCCGTCGGCAACGCCGCGGACGCCTCCAGCGGCGCCTTCGATCTCGGCAGCGGCTACATCGCGCTCACCAACACGATCGTCGCCACCACCGACACGGCTTTCGGCCTCTACACCGACCGATCGTCCTCCGCGTCCTACTCCACCATCCGCTACGACGACGCCTGGTCCAACCCCGCCGGCAACTACGGCGGCGTGTTCGTCGACCCCACCGGCACCGACGGCGACATCGCCGCCGACCCCCTCTTCGTCGCCTACACCGACGATGGCCTCCAGACCGGCGACGATCTCCACCTCGCCCCCGGCTCTCCCTGCATCGACGCCGGCTACCCCGGCTGGCTCGACCCCGACGGCTCCGTCAGCGACATCGGCGCCTACGGGGGCGCGTTCGCCGACGCCATCGACTACGACGGGGACCTTGTGCTCAAGAGCGAGGGGGACTGCGACGACACCGACGCGACCTCCTACACTGGCGCCACCGAGATCCCCTACGACGGCGCCGACAACGACTGCGCGGGCGATGGCGATCTCACCGACGTGGACGGCGACGGCTACGACGGGGGCCCGCACGGCACCGACTGCGACGACGGCTCGGCAGCGACACATCCCGGCGCGGACGACAGCGTCGGGGACGGGATCGACGAGGATTGCGACGGGGCCGATGGGATCGCGGTCGTGGACACGGGCGACACAGACACTGATGCAGATACGGATACAGACGCAGATACCGATACGGGCACCGATACATCCGACACATCGCCCGACACCGGCAGCGACACCGACACCGGCGAAGACGTGCACATCGGCCTCTTCGACAAGGACACGGGCAGCTGCGGCTGCCACGGGCTTCGCAACAGCGCGTCGGCACTGTTGCTGGTGCCGCTGCTCTTGCGACGACGGCGGCGAACCCCCGGACGGTGAGCGCAGAATCACCCGGGAAACTGAGCGGGTGGGGTACTCCGCTCCCGCTCAATTTCCCGTTCGGCGCGGGGGCCTGGGGGCTTGCCCCCAGACAGAAGGAGTGGCTTCGGTCAGACTTGAACTGACGACACCGCGGGTATGAACCGCGTGCTCTAACCAACTGAGCTACAAAGCCGCGCGGGCCTGCTACCCGGTTGTCGCGCGGCCGGCAAGGGGCGTCAGGATCGCAGCGCCTGCAGCGTGCTGTACCGGCCCCTCGCGCCTGGCCTCCCGACCCTACCGCAGTCGATCCAACCGCAGCCGGTGCCGGTCGTCGGTGAGCCGGTAGGCAGCGAGGTACGCGACAGCCACCGCCCCCAGCCCACTGCCGCCGGACAGCAGGAACATGAGCAGGATCTGGTACTTCACGGCTTCGAGCGGGTCGAGCCCGGCCAGGATCTGCCCGGTCATGATGCCGGGCAGCGTGACGATCCCGGCCGCGGACATCTGGTTGATGATCGGCATCAGCCCGCGACGGATGGCGGTCCGGATGCCGGGCGCCATCGCCGTCCAGTAGGTCTCGCCCAGCGAAAGCCGCGCCTCGATCGCCGCGCGGTCCCTGCCCACGCCGCCCAGCACGCCGTCGAAGGTGATGCTCGCGGAGTTCAGCACGTTCCCGAGGATGATCCCCGCCAGCGGGATGGCGTAGCGCGGGTCGTACCAGGGATCGGGGCGGATCGCCGTGGTGAGCGCGAGCACGACCGTGACCATCGTCGCCAGGGTGACACTGCTGGCGCCGATCAGGGGGTTCACCCACCCGGTGAACTTCCGCTCGGGCCGGGCTGCGACCTCCCGTCCGGCGACGAGCACCATCACGAGCACGATCGCAAGCGTGGCCGCCGGGTTGTTCAACCCGAAGACGAACCGGAGCACGTAGCCGATGGCCACCAACTGGATGACCATGCGCACTGCAGCGATGCCGATCTGGCGATGCAGCGAGAGGCGCAGCGCCACCGCGATCCCGATGTCCAGCACCGTGAGCGACGACGCGATCGCAAGATCGACAGGGGTGAGGAAGATGGGGCTCATGCCCAGAGCCTCCCGGCGCGCATCTCCAAACGCCGGCTACCGATACGGGCCGCCTGCGCGAAGTCGTGCGTCACCAGCACCACGATGAGGCCCTCGTCCATCCGCTCGCGCAGCAGCGCCTCGACCGCCTCGACGCTGTCGGGGTCCAACGCAGCCGTCGGCTCATCGAGCAACAGCACGGCGGGCGCGGCAATCAGCGCGCGGATCAGCGCCAGCCGTTGCTTCTCCCCCGTGGAGAGGCGCGAGACGGCGCCGTCGAAGATCTCCGCCTTGAGCCCGAGCCGGGCGCCGAGCGCACGGTCCGCAGCGAGGTCGCCGAAGTGCTCCCCCACGCGCTCGCCCCACCACCCCGACTCCGACGCCACGTAGTTCACTCGCCGCCGCCACTCGGGGGCCGCCATGCTCGCGCGGTCCACACCGTGCCGCACCTCTCCCTCGTTCGGGTCGAGGTCCGCGATCGCCCGCAGGAACAAGCTCTTCCCGGAGCCCGAAGCCCCGGTGACGACGACGCATTCGCCGGGGCCCGCATCCAGATCGAACGGACCGACCAGCGCGGTCTTGAGTCCGCGCAGCAGCAGCCGGGGCCGTGGTTCGAGCATGCGCCCCGGTATCCCGCACCCCCGGGCCCACCCGTTCCCATCATCCGGCCCGTGCCCATACGTCTTTCAGGTATACTGCACCGATCAGAGGTGAACATGGCCCCGAACTTCTCCCCCCGAACGCCGGCTCGCACGTTGCTGCTCCTGGCCCTCGGCACCTCGCTCAGCGCGCTGGCAGCGTGCAGCGAGCAGAAGGTCGGCGTGTACAACGCACCCCCTTCGGTGAGCATCCAGTCCCCGCCGGACGGCACCGAGGTGAACGAGGGGGACCTCGTGGACTTCGTCGGTCAGGTGTCCGACGACCAGACGGCGGGCCCCGCCCTGCTCGTGGCCTGGAGCAGCGACATCGACGGCCTCCTCACCGACACCGATCCCGCCGAGAGCTCCGGACAGGCCACGTTCGCGACCGGATCGCTGAGCGTCGGGAATCACGCGATCACGCTCTCCGCGACCGACGAGCAGGGCGAGCGCGAGGAGTACACGATCGGGATCACCGTCATCGACGTCCCGGACGCGCCCACCATCAACATCGTCCACCCCGGATCGGGGGAGAGCGGCGCCGAGGGCTCCAACTTCACCTTCGCGGTCCAGGTCGGCGACATGCAGGACTCGCCCGACATGCTCAGCGTCTCGTTCGAGAGCGACGTGGACGGGGTGTTCTGCGAGCCGACCCCGGACGCCATCGGGGTGGCCGAGTGCGACCACGAGCTCTCGCCCGGCGATCACCAGCTCACGTTCAGCGTGACGGACACCTCGCTGCTCACCACCTCGGCCGACTACTACTTCACGGTGATCGCCGGCTCGGAGATCGACAACGACGGCGACGGATTCACCGAGAGTCAGGGCGACTGCAACGACGGCGACGCCTCCGTGAACCCCACCGCGACCGAGTACTACAACGGCCGCGACGACGACTGCAACGGCATCGTGGACGACGGCACGGTGGGCTATGACGACGACGGCGACGGCCAGAGCGAGCTGGACGGCGACTGCAACGACGCCAACACCGCAACCTACACCGGCGCCCCCGAGGCCTGCGACAACGCCGACAACGACTGCGACGGCATCATCGACGAGACGACGAACTGCTACGACGACGACGGCGACGGCCTCACCGAGATCGACGGCGACTGCAACGACACCTCGGCCGTGAGCTACCCCGGCGCCCCCGAGCTCGAGGACGGCCTCGACAACGACTGCGACGGCATCGTGGACGAGGGCACCAACGCCTACGACGACGATTTCGACGGCTACACCGAGAACAGCGGCGACTGCAACGACGGCAATGGCTCCATCAACCCGGCGGCGACCGAGACGTGCAACGGCTACGACGACAACTGCGACGGCAGCATCGACGAGCAGAACGCCTCGGGCTGCGCCATGTACTACTACGACTACGACGCGGACCTGTACGGCAGCTCCAGCGTCTCCGGCCGATGCCTGTGCGCGCCGTCGGGGAGCTACACCAGCTCCTACAACAGCGACTGCTACGACTACAACGCCGCCGCCAACCCGTCGGCCTCGGCCTACTCCACGAGCCAGCGCGGCGACGGCAGCTACGACTACAACTGCGATGGCTCGCAGCAGAAGTACTACAGCCAGGTCTACTCCTGCGGTGGGTGGCCCGGTTGCTCCAGCAGCGCCGGCTTCAGCGGGTCCACGCCTGCGTGCGGCTCGAACGGCACGTGGGTGACCAGCTGCAGCATCGACTGGTTCAGCTGCTCGGACGACTCGAGCTACACGGTCACACAGGCCTGCAGGTAGGTTAGGCGGCCCGGATGAGCACCCTGCAGATCGAAGACCTCCTCGTTGGTACCGGAACCGAAGCCGTCAAGGGCAAGACCGTGAGCGTCCACTACGTGGGCACGCTCGAGAGCGGCAAGAAGTTCGACTCCTCGCGGGATCGCGACGAGCCGTTCGACTTCAAGCTCGGCGCCGGCATGGTGATCCAGGGCTGGGACCAGGGCGTCGCCGGCATGAAGATCGGCGGCAAGCGCAAGCTCACGATCCCGTCCGACCTCGGGTATGGCGACCGTGGCTACCCGGGCGTGATCCCCCCGAAGGCCACGCTCATCTTCGAGGTCGAGCTCCTCGGCGTGCGGTAGGCATCGGGGCCCGGCGTGCAGCCGGGCTGCGTGCGCCGGATCCGATCACCTCAAGCGTCCCTCGAGGGCCGCCAGCCGCTCACGTAGCGCGGCCAGGTCGTCCTTTGGCTCGGCGGGCGAGGCGGCGCGGTCTGCGGCAGGCTTCGCAGCCTTCGGCGCCTCCTCGGCCTCCTCGGGCGGCGGCTCCGCCTTCGCCTTGCGTGGCGGCGCCGGAGGTTTGGGTGCGAACGCCCCGAACGTCTGCTCCAGCCGATCCATCTGGTCCGAGAGCAGGTGGAAAGCCTGCCCCAACTGCTGGCGGAGGACCTTCTGGCCGGGATCCTCGCCGGTCGCCCGGATGATGCGACGCAGCATGCCCAGCGGCAGGAAATCCATCGCGCCCTCGTGCTCGAACAGCACCTGGAAGTAGAGCTCCCGGGTGAGATCCGCCTTCGTCGTGGCGTCCTCGACGAGCACCTCCTCCCCGGCCTTGATCAACGCAGCGAGCTCGCCGAGGTTGATGTAGCAGGAGTCCTGCGTGTCGTAGAGGCGGCGGTTGCCGTACTTTCGGACGATTCGGGGCATCGGGATCCTCGCTCGGCGTCTATATGCAGCAAAACCCCGCCCCGCAGATCCGCCACCCGATGTGGCGAAAGGCCCCGCCGCAGATCTGCTACATTGTCTCGATGGCGGCTGTCCCGAACCTGCTCACCGCGCTCGAGGGGCTCTCGGTGGTCGCCTTCCTGGCGGTCGCGATCTCGGCCGTGGCCGTGCCCGACGAGGTGCTCGCGCCGCTGGACCCCGTGGCACTCTCGTCAGGCCCCGCAGAGGAGCGCTGGATGGGCATCTTCATGTCCGACCAGCACGTTGGCTACGCTGTGAGCCGGGAGGCCCCGACTGCAGAGGGCGGTCGCGTGTTCCAGCAGCAGTCCACGTTCTCGATCCAGGCGATGGGCAACGTGCAGCGGGTCGTGGCCGCAGGCACGGCTGTCACCGGGCCGGACGGCGCCCTCAAGACCTTCGACTTCATGCTCACCTCGCCGCTGCCCGTGTACGCGCGAGGTGAGGTCCAGGCCCACAACCTGCACGTCACGGTGGACCAGGGCGGCAGCGCGCCCGAGGTCATCGACATCCCGCTCACCGAGCCGCCCGTGCTGTCGATGACGCTGCCGTCGCAGGTGCGCGGCAAGGTGCTGCGGCCGGGCCTCACGTTCACGGTCCCGTACTTCGACCCGTTGACACGCGCGAATGCGACTGCGACGGTGCTGGTCGAGTCGCCCGAGATGCTGCCCACGGGGGAGACCGCCTGGTGGTTGAAGTCGAGCTTCAACGGCGTTGAGACCAGGCAGTTGGTCGACCCGAACGGAGAGGTGTTGAGAGAGGAGGGATCGCTCGGCCTGCGCGCCGAGCGCATGACGCGGGAGGACGCCATGGCGCTCTCGAACGGCACGCCGCCCGACCTCATCGCGTTGACCAACATCCCCGTCGCCCCCGTTGCGGGTGCCGAGAATTCGCACATCGTCACGATCACACCCGGCGGTGTCGACGCATCGCGATTCGTGAACGATCCGCCGCTGCAGACGGTGGACGGGAAGACGATCACGATCTCGGTCCCGCTCCTGGCCGAGCTGCCGCACCTCCCCGTCGCAGCCCAGGGCGCCATCGAGGAGGCCGACACCGAGCCGGCGATGTCGATCCCCTCGACCGACCCCGAGATGATCGCCCGCGCCGTCGCCGTGCTCGACGGCTCCACCGATCGAACCGACGCCGCGCGGAAGATCAACGACTGGGTGCACCACTACGTGCAGAAGGTGCCCACCATCGGCATCCCGAACGGCCTCGAGGTGCTGCACACCGCACAGGGCGACTGCAACGAGCACACGGCCCTCTACGTGAGCCTCGCCCGGGCTGTCGGCATTCCGGCGCGCATCACTGCCGGGCTCGTCTATGCCCCGTCGATCGGTGACGCGTTCTACTACCACGCATGGCCCGAGGTCCGCATCGGCCCGGTCGGCGCGGACGGGGCCGCGGGCTGGGTGCCCGTAGACCCCACATTCGGCCAGTTCCCGGCCGACGCGACCCACCTGAAGATCGTGAACGGCGATCTCGACAAGCAGATCGAGATCATGGGTCTGATCGGCAAGGTGAGCCTCGTCGTCAACGAAGCGAGGTAGGCGGACATGGAGCTCAAGAGTCAGATCTCACGCAGCGTGAACACCCTGGCCCCCGCGGATTCCGTGTACGCGCTGCTCGCAGACGTGCCGAAGTCCGTCGCGCACTTCCCGGAGATGGAGTCGCTCACGTTCGAGAACGGGGCCTACGTGTGGCGGATGAAGAAGCTCGGCGCCGGGCCCGTGAGCTTCCAGGTGGTCTACGCCGCGGTGTACACCTTCGATCCGGCTACACGCTCCGTGCGCTGGGACGGGGTGCGCGGCTTCGGGAACACCCAGGTCACCGGGCGGTGGGTGATCGACGCGCAGCCGACCGGCACGCGGTTCACGCTCGAGACGACGTTCGCGCTCGACCTCCCGCTCCCGGGGTTCCTGCGGGGCACGGCCGAGAGCCTGCTGGCGCGGGAGAATGAACGACTGATATCGACGTACCTCAATAATTTGAAGGCGACGCTCGACCGCTGACGCTCGAGGATCGATGCGCACAGTCCTGGACGATCGGCGTTAAGCAGGCTGACACTCTGGAGTGCCATGTCAGGCATTGGAACGCGCGAGGACCCCTGGATCCTGAACACCCCGCCGGGAACATCCTCTTTCGAGATGTTTCGCGCTCCGGAGCTGGACGCCCTCGTTTGTCGCGTAGGGAAGACCGAGCTGCGCTACCAGCTGCGCTGCATCGAGGACCTGCACGCCATGCTCAAGGCCCACGGGGATTGGATGCCCCTGGGCGGGGCAGACGAGCAGAAGGATGCGGCCCCGGGCACCGTGGAGGCCTGGGGCCGCGCCGCGTCGAACCCGGTCGGGGGCTGGTATGGCACGAAGAAGGGCCTGCGCGGAAGATTCGGGGTGTACGTCCCGCCCGTGCTCGAGGTCCTCGGGCTCGCCGAAGTCGAGCACAACCCGAAGAACAACCGGATGCGGGCGCGGTAGCGGGCCGGGCGCCGGATCGGACGCCGGATCGGCCATCCCCCCGACTCGGCGCGACGAGGTCTCCCGCCCCTACCGCTTCCACCCGGCCCACATCGCGGGCAGGTCCCTGGTGATCGCGTACACGCGCCGCATCACGGAGATCGGGAGAGCGGGGGTTCCAAGCCACGTCTCCCCCGCCGGGATCGTCCCGTGCAGCCCGGATTGGGCGCCGATCCGCGCGCCGGGGCCGATCACGGTGTGGTCGGCGATCCCGACCTGCCCGCCGATGAGCACGCCGTCCCCGATCCGTGAGCTGCCGGACACGCCGGTCTGGGCAGCGATGATCACGTAGCTTCCAAGCGTGCAGTTGTGCCCCACGTGCACCATGTTGTCGAGCTTGCAGCCCGCTCCCAGCGTGGTGTTCGTCAAGAATCCCCGATCGATCGTGCAGTTCGCCCCGATCTCCACGTCGTCCCCGACCACGACGCCGCCCACCTGCGGGACCTTGAGCGGACCGGTGGGCGTCGCATGGTACCGGAACCCGTCCGCACCGATGACCGAGCCCGCGTGGATGCGGCAGTGCGCGCCGATCCGGGTCCGCGCGTAGAGCACGACGTTGGGGAACAGGTGCGTGCCCGGGCCGACCTCGCAGTCGGCGCCGATGACCACGCCGGGGTCGAGGATCGCGGTGGGGTCGATCTTTGCGGTGGGGTGCACCGCGGTGACGAAGCCGGGCTCGGGCAGGAAGTGGTCGAGGACCATGCACAACGCAGCGAGCGGATCGGGCACGACAATCACGGTCCGGCCCTCGATCGCGGCCTTGGCGAGCAGCACGCCCGCCCGCCCCGGCTCCCCTTTTTCGTAGCAGGCGAGGTCCTCGGGGCCTGCGTGCTCCACAGCCTCCACCCCGTGCACGCGCCGGAACTCGCCGGTCAGCACGCCGCCCGTGAGCGCGGAGAGGGCAGATGCGCTCGTCGAGACCTGTCTCATGGGTTGCCTCCTGTAGGACATGCCAGGCGCTCGGCGCCGAGCTCGAGGGTCTTGACCAGCGTGTCGAGCCCCGGCCCGACCCCGCAGATCGCATCGGCCTCTGCCTGCGCGTCCGACCACGCCTCCACGTATTCCACGTGGAACACCGCCTTCTGCGCCGCGACCGTGAAAACGTCGTAGCCGTCGCACTCGTCGTACGTGGCGCACTCCTCGTTCAGCGCCCAGTCGAACCACGGCTCCAGATCCCCGAGCTGGTCGACGTCGTTCTTCAAGCCCACCGAGAGCCCGCGGGCATGGGCCTCGTCGGCGATGAAGCGGTTGTAGTCGAGCTGCATGGCGGAGGTGAGTCCGAGGCCGGTGGGGTTCTGGTAGCCGTTCACATTGTCAGGGTCGACACCGTCGCAGCCCCGGGCAACCGCGTAGTCGAGTCGGGCCTGCATGATCGCGCGCACGTCGCTGTTGGTGATGTCGAGCCACCACTCGCCCGGCCACCCATCGAGCGCGCTGCCGAGCGCCGCCTTCGGGAAGTTCGCGGCGTCCGGACGCCACTCCTCGTAGGACCCGGCGGAGAAGTAGCAGATCCGCGTGGTGGCCGAGAGCGCGGCCCAGTCGGCATCGGTGGTGTCGAAGAGATCGAGGTCGAACATCTCGACGTCCAGCGTGGTGTCGAGCGTTCCGGTGTACTGCACCTGCCAGCTGGTGCCCGGCGCCGGCTGCCAGGCGTCGCTCGGGACCGGATCGCCGGCGACGTAGGGGACGCACTCGCCGTCCACGCGCGTCTCGTCCTCCGCGCAGGTGGGTGCACAACCGAGCAGCGCGATGATCACCATGGCCACACCGTATCGCAGAACGATCCCGGTACGCCTCCGCCGAATGGGAACCATCCTGCGGGCCGACCGCGCTAAGAGCCCGCGATGCTGCTCTTCCTGTCGCATGCTCTCGCGGCCCCGCACGTGCCCACGCCGCACGCCGACGCCCTGCTCGCCCACGCGAACGAGCCGCACGTGGTGCCTGCGCCGCCGTCCGGCGACGTGCCGCCCCCGTCGGAGCCCACGCCCGACATGACCGTGTACGCCTACCACGCCTACTGGGGCGACGACCCGACCCAGCTCCACTGGGATCAGCTCACCCACGTCGCGATCTTCGACGTGGAGCTCAAGAGCGACGGCACGCTCTCCTCCACGAGCAACTGGACGGACGTCGCCGGCAGCGTGGTGCCCATCGCGCATGCGCACGGCGTGAAGGTCGACGTGTGCGTCACCTCGTTCGACGGCAGCACGCAGTCGAGCGTGCTCGGAAGCCCGAGCAAGCGGGCGACCGCCATCACGGCGCTCGCGAAGCTCGTCGACGACTACGGCGCCGACGGCGTGAACGTGGACGTCGAGGCCATGGATGACAGCCTGTCGGGCGATTTCGTGGACTTCATCCGCGAGCTGCACGCGCAGGTCGGCGAGGTGTACATCGCGACCCCGGCCGTGGACTGGCTCGGCGCCTACGACTACAGCGAGCTCGCCGCGAACAGCGACGGGCTCTTCATCATGGGGTACGGCTACTACTGGACCGGCGGGGATCCCGGCCCCAACGACCCGCTCTACGGCGGCGGGGACTGGAGCACGTACTCGCTCGAGTGGTCGATCGCCGACTACCAGAGCTACGGCGCCCCGGTCGACAAGATCGTGCTCGGCTTGCCGTTGTACGGCCAGGAGTGGCCTGCCGACCACAACGTCCCCGGGAACGCGTCGGGCACGGGCTGGTCGGTCGAGATGTACGCAGCGGTCGACGAAGCGGCCTCTGTCGGCGCGCACTACGAGCCCACCACGCACTCGCCGTACTACCTGCCCGGCGGCACGCAGGTCTGGTACCCGGACGACGACTCGGTGCGGGAGCGCATCGCCTTCGCCCGGGAGAACGGGCTGCAGGGCGTGGGCTTCTGGGCCGTGGGCTACGAAGGCGACGACCCGGACTTCTGGCCGATGGTGGCCGAGGAGACCACCTTCCAGGCCCCGGACACCGGGGGCGACGACACCTCGGCCACCGATGACTCCGCGGTCCCCGACGACACCGCGGGAGACCCGGAACGCCCACCGGGAAAGGCGCACCTGCTGGCAGGCGACGAGAAGGCCGGCTGCGGGTGCGCGAGCGGTCCGGCAGGTGCCTCGGGCAGCGTTGCCGCGGTCCTGCTCGCGCTGATAGGTGCCCGACGCCGCACCAGGAGCGACGCGTGATCCCCGAACGAAAGCTGCGTGACGAGATCATCCGGTTCAGCCACCTCTGCTACGAGCGGCACATGCTCGTGGCGATGGACGGCAACCTCTCGGTGAAGCTCTCGGAGACCGAGATCCTGTGCACGAAGGCAGGCTGCCACAAGGGGTTCCTCGTCGACGAGGACCTCGTCGTGATCGACCGCAAGGGCAAGAAGCTGCGCGGCGCCGGCAGCCCGACCAGCGAGATGGCGATGCACCTCGCCTGCTACGACGAGCGGCCCGACATCTCGGCTGTCATCCACACGCACCCCCCGATCTCCGTGGCGTTCACCATCGCGGGGGTGAGCATGGCGCGGTGCGTGTTGCCCGAGGTCGTGCTCACCCTGGGCACCGTGCCCACCGTCGAGTACGCGACCACCGGCACGCTCACCCTGGCGGACAAGATCCGCCCCTACGTGCGCGACCACGACGCGATCCTGATGGATCGCCACGGCGCGGTCTGCCTGGGGAAGAGCCTCCTGCTCGCGTGGTGCAACCTCGAGACCATGGAGCACACGGCCCTCATCACCAAGACCGCGCGAGACCTCGGCCACGTGCGCGAACTACCCGCCGACGAGGCCGGGAAGCTGCGCAGCATGGGCCTCAAGCGCTACGGCGGGCCGCCGAGCGCCGTCGCCCGGGCCGACAACCCCGGGGCCGACCTGCCGCATGCGTGCACCGGCTGCTCGGGGTGCGCGCACCCGAGTCCGAGCGGCATCGCGCCAAAGTCCGAGATGAAGATGGCGCGAGTCACGCAGGCGGGTCTGGGCGCGACGATGTCGAGCAGAGAGGCCGGGCGGCTCGAGGATGCGCTGGTCTCCGAGGTCCTGCGCGCGTTGGTGAAGTGAGCCCGGCGGGTGATCGCCCGCGCCGACGCGCTACCCCCCGCAGACCCCGACCGACACCTCGCCGCCGCCGGGCAGGTATGCGTGACCGCCCGCGACCAGCACGTTGGTGATCGGCGCTCCGGCGCCCACCAGCCCGTCCTGGATGCGGACGGTACACGCGGTACACCCGGAGATCGCCTGGACGGTGAGCGCCAGGATGGGCTGGGCATCGGGCGATGCGGGCAGCACGGCAGTGCCGTGCAGGTCGAGGACCGTGCCGTCCACCACGCCACCGTCGCCCGTCAGGTCCGTGCGCTGGAAACCGCCGTCCCGGACGCCCGGCGGGCTGTCGCGCCGATCCGCCGCCTGGGTGCCCGCAGTCGATGCGCCTGTCACCCGACAGCCCTCCGCGGCGACGGAGAGCGCCCAACCCTGGAGCGCAAGCTCCGGGGACTGGACCGACACAGTCACGGTCGCGGTGCCCGCCGTGGCAGAGGATGCATCGAGCGTGAGCGCCAGATCGCCCGCGCAGGCCGCGCCGGGGTCGGTGGGCAGGGCACAGGCCCCCGCGGCAAGGGCCGCATAGGTCGTGTTTCCGACGAAGTCGTGGTACAGGATCGCCGTGCCCTGCCCGAGATCGATGAGATCGTCCCCCATCACGTCGGCAGCCGCCGCGCACACGGGCGCCGGCCCCGCGCGTGAGACGTAGTCGCACATGTAGATGGCATCCGCGATGTCGGTGACACCATCGCCGTTGTGGTCCCCGATCACCGGCACCGCCGCCGCCCGCGCGGGGTGGGAGCACTCGGCGACCGGAGTCGCTTTCTGCCCGCCGCAACCCACAAGGAGCGCGAAGAGTGGTAGGCTGCGCATGGCTCATGTTCGCACGGCGCCGCCACCTCGTCAAATCGCTCCTGTTGGTCACGATCGCGTGCGGGCAGCCGGACGAATCCCCCCCGGTCGAGGAGGCGATCGTGCCCCTCGAGGGGCGCTGGGACGTCACGTTTCCCGACACGTGGGGCGGTGACTGCCAGTTGGGGGAGGCGGGCACGCGCATGGGCGGCGTCGACACCTGGGAGATCGAGCTCGAAACCTATGGATTTCGCTTCTACGAGCCCGATGGGCGCCCGGTGGACTGCACGTTGACCGATTCCGACTTCGCCTGCTCGTTGGGTACCGACTACGTGGGCTGGTCCAACTATGGCATGGACGCGACGGAGCGGATCACGCGCACGCTGGATGGCACGTTCGACGACGACTCCTCGTTCACGGGTCGGTGGGACGTCGCAGTGGAGTGTGAGGGTGCCGACTGCTCCAGCGTTGGGACGCAATACGGCGACGCGTTCACCTACCCCTGCACCGCCGAGATGGGTCTCACGGGTGTGTGGGTGCAGGGGTGATCACGACGCTCCTGCTCTGGGCGGCCTGCAAGGCGCCGATCGACGCCGGACTGCCGGATGGCCCCCGGGTCTCCCCCGGGATGCCCGAGTTCACCCGCCTGCGCCTCGCCAGCGGGGCCGGTGACGTGCCGCACGGGCTGCCACCCCGTGGGCCCGAGCCGGTCTCCAGCCACCTGGCCGACCTCGAGCCCGCGCCCGATTCGCGCAGCGCGTTCGACGTCGACGACAACCTCCTGTCCAGCCTCGGCGGGGTGCTGGAAGGTACGTCTGGCGGAGGCGGCGAGGAGCTCCAGGCGGTCCTGGACGGCATGACCGGCCGCCGGGCGGCCAACGGGATCGGCGCGCTGACGCTGAACCAGCTCTTCGGCGACACGTTTCACCCGGGCCTGTGTGAGAACGGCGAGATCCTCACCACCATCGACGACGGCGACCGGGGGCTGGACGCGAGCTTCCAGTTGGCCACGTTCATGCAATTCGTCTCCGATCCGGCCCCCTCCAACACGCCCATGCCGGGGGACTGCAAGGCCGGGGTCGAGGCGAACGCGGGGGACGTCGACGCCGCGGAGGCCGACGGGAGCTGCACCGAGCAGGAGGTCTACGAGTTCTTCCGGGAGGGCGAGGACTGCCGCGCCTGCGTGGGGGAGACGGCGGGGGATGTCACAGCGTGCGTGGACGAGGGCCGGTGCTACGCCCGGGCGCCTGTGGCCAGTTGGATCGACAACGCTGACGGCACCGAGTCCTGGTACCGCATGGCCAAAGCCGACATCTGGGCCTGCGCTCCCGACTGGTCGGCGGTCGCGGTCATACTCGCGGACCTCGGTCCCGACGGTTCGATGCCCGAGCCGTTCGACCACCCTGCCTGGGGCTACCTCTGCATCCCGTACTGGGACGAGGCCAGCGAGACCTCGACCTACACCTGCTTTCCGGGCGAGGACGCCATCGTCGGCGACACGGTCGGCGTCGGGTTCTTCGGGCGGGTCCAGTGGATGCGGACCGCGGGCGACGAGAGCGCGCCCATCCAACACCGGAACCGCGTGGCCTACGCCTCCCAGGCCATCGTGGACGGGCTGACGATCCACTACTTCTGGGGCTTCACGCCCACGGGACTGGGCGTCATCTCGAAGCCGAGCGGCATCCCGGACACCAACGGGGACGGGGTGACGGACCTGGGCGACGAGAACTTCGGCTTCGGGCTCGACGGCTGGGGGATCAACCCGCTCGCGCTCCGGCCCGACGGCGCCGACCCGACCGTGCTCGACGACACGCTTGCCCGCGATTGGTTGGCTGCGGCCGCCCTGAAGTTCTCCACCACGCGCGACGGGGTGCCGATCCAGCTCTCCAACCACAACCGGTGCGCGGACGGCGCCTGGGAGGGGCCGTACGACGACGGAAGCTGGCGCTGCACCACCATGAGCGCCCCGGACGGCAACTGGCTCGACGACGCCAACAACACCTGGTTCGACTCGTCGTTCACCAGGGCCTACCCGATGTTCCTGACGACCATCGGCTCGACGGGCCTGCCCGATCCCGACGTTCCGGGCGGCGTCGTACCCGAGGTGGCGGGATCCCCCACCCTCGCGAACCCCGCGTTCGACGACTGCACCTGGCCCGATGAGTTCACCGCCGACCTCGTGCCGTACGAGGACACCCCAGCCGCGTTTGGGGGCCGGGCATCGTTGTGGGGGGATTCGTACCGGTTCGGGAAGGACCCGGACCTGGACCTGCGGGCCGTGCTCTCGACGGTGGAGCCGCGCGGGTTCTGCCCCGAGGCGGGCTGATCCGGCAGGCGATCAGCTCTCCGACTGCTTCTTCACCCAGGAGGTCGCCGTGGTGAGCCCCTTCGTGCTGATCATGTCCTGCACGAACCCGGGGATCCAGCCCTTGAAGCGGATGTCCACGGAGTACTCCACACGCGTGACCGTGGGGGAGACCGCCGTGACCCGCCAGTAGCCCACCGAGTCATCGAGGTCGGAGAGCCGTGAATAGTCGAGCGTCCAGGTCATGTACCCCTGGCTCGGCTCGTAGTCGTGCTTGATGTAGTACTCCACGCCGATACCCATGACGGAGAGCACGAAATCGACGTAGATCATCGAGCCCTCCTTCTTGTAGGTCGTGCAGGAGGTCACGTTGTCCACCCAGCTCGGGTAGTTGGAGAAGCTCGTGATCTTCGACCACACCTTGTCCGGCGTCGCGTTGATGTTCATGAACGCGACCGCGTGGCCGCCGTTTCCCGTCTGCCCCTGCTTCTGCACCATCTGGCCCGCGGCGAGCTTTGCTTCGTCCTCGGCCGAGAGCGTGACCTTGGCCGGTGCACCATGGTAGGCGGCGACGATCCCCTGGTTGTTGTGCGGCGCGTTCGGATCGGCCGCGTAGGCGCCCGCGGAGAGCGCCAGGAGCGGGAGGACGAGGCAGAAGGGACGCATGGAGATCTCCGGGGCGAGCGCACTATACCGAGGCCATCGGTACACGCAAATCCGCGGGGATATTCCGTGCTCGCTACTCCAACGGGCTGGTGCTCGCGTGCACCGCCAGTTGATAGTACGCGCCCTCTCCCTCCGCGACGTTGTCGTTCGCGCCGGTCACGCGCACGTAGTAGTCGCCGGACGCGAACGGCCCCGCGTTCCAGAGGTCGGAGTCCGCGTCGTAGGGCAAGGAGGCGACCACGTTGCCCGTGCTCGAGAGGATGTCGACCGAGGCCACCAACAGGCCGCCGTAGTCGTGGGCGCCAAAGAACACGGAGAGGTACGGGTCGTTGAAGTCCACCGTGAACTTCCACAGATCGACGTCCTCCAGCGTATCGATGTGCCCGCTCCCGAACCCGGCGACCCAGGACCCGATGGTGGGCTCCTGATCCACCATCGTCAGGACGTTCGCGTTCCCGAGCGTGTCGTTGGTCTCCGATTCACGCTCGTTGCCGTAGCCCTCGGAGCGCACCAGGGCGAAGATGAAGCCCCAGTAGGTCGGCCCGCTCCCCTCGGCCGTATCCGCGACCTTCAGGACGTAGGTGCTCCCCTCCGAGTTCGCCAGGGTCGCGGGGGAGGAGAGTGTAGGGCTCTCCTTGTCCATCACCAGGTCGCCATCGGTGTTGTAGAGCGTGAGGTGCGGGGCGAGCGCGGATCCGGTGAGCGACGTCGTCATCACGAAGCTGAGCTGCGTGTCGGTCCACGGAGCGGTGAGGAGGAACGAGTCGGACGTGTCCGTGCTGCCCTCCAGCGCGATGGGCAGCGGATACCAGAGATCGGCCCCCGAATAGCTGACCGAGGCGCCCGGGGACTGCAGCGAATCGGGCTCGCTGCCCCCGGCCCCCAGGTCCTTGGCGGTCAGGACGTAGGTGGTCCCGGGGGCGGACCGGCCCGCGTTGTCCTCGATGGTGACCGTGTAGGTTCCAGGGTCGTTCAGCCAGGCAAACGCGACCGAGTCGTAGGTCGACACATCCCCGATCGGGTGCTCGTCCTCCTGCGCGAGGAGGTTTCCCGAGGGGTCGTAGATGGTCAGGAGCGTGTTGAGGCTGTCGATCCCGGACTCCTCGTCGTCCACGCTGGAGTCGACCCGGATGAACTGCTTGCCCTGGGAGGTGAACGAGAACCAGTCGACGTCGCCCGCGGGCTCGATGTGCCCCGCGCCGGACTGGTTGCCGTCGTTGTCGACCTGGAGCGGGGTCGCCTCCTCGGCCGAATTGTCGCGATCCCCGACGATGCACGCGCGCTCCTCGCAGATCTCGTTGGAGAGGCATGCGTCGTCATCCGCGCAAGGGCCTCCACTGTCGACGACGGCCTGGCTGTCGGAGTCGGCGGGCTGACCGCTGCAGCCGAGCAGCAGGGCCGGGCCGAGGAGGGCGAAGGTGGGGATCGTGCGCATCGTGTCGCTCCAGAAAGAGAGTGCGGGGTTCCCTCTCCTACCCTGAGAGCCTATACTTCGCGCGTGTTCACACTCCTCCTTCTCGCCTTGCTGCCGTCCACGCGAGCAGGCACGCCCGTTCCGACCACGCACCGGGATCGTCAACTGCTCGTCGCGGGCAGCCCCGAGCAGGTGTGGATAGCGGCCGACGACGACCTCCTGCACATCGACCCCGCCGATGGCCACGTGCTGGAGTCGGTGCACAACGACACCACGGCCTATGGCAGCTTCACGGTCACGCTCGACCACCGGAAGGCTCACGTCTCCTTCGAGCACGGCAGCTTCGACCTCGATCAGGTCCGCGACATCGCGCTCGCCACCATGCCGGACGGCTCGGCCGACCTGCTCCTGACGACTCCCGACACGCTCACACGCGTGCACCCGGACGGCACACGGGAGGCCCTCCGCGCGAGGGACATCGACGGCGTCGCCGGGCTGCCAGACGGGAACGTCGCATACACCCGCGCCGGGGGTGGGCTCGTGATCCACAGCCCCGGTGCGTCGTGCACCCTCGATGGAGCGGAGGGCGAGGTGATCGCGCCCACGAGGGTTGGGGATCCGGTGATCCTGCGCGGGGCCTCCGGCATCCTGCTGGTCGACACCGAGTGCGAGCCCGTCGCGTTCGCGCCGCTCCCGAGCCGCGCCGCAGCGCTCACCGCGAGCGGGTTGTGGGTGCTGACCGACGACACGCTCCTGCATCTCGCGAGCTCGGGCACGAGCATGCAGTCCGTGGCGGTGGCCGGGGTGACGCGCGCAGCCACCTGTGGCGACGCGCCGTGCTTCTCGCTCGGCGACCTCGTCTGGGATCCCTTCACCGGGACGACTGCCCGGCGCCCGATCATCCGGCGCGGACTCCCGCCCCCCCGTCCCTACACGGTGGTCGGCACGCAGATGGAGCCCAGCGTGAACCCGTACGCGCTCCGGGTCACCGCCAGCGGCACGCGAGTCGTCAATACGGCCTCCGGGCACGACATCGGCTCGGAGATCCCACGATGGGCGCGTGAGGGCGTCGTTTCGGCAGACGGGAGGCTCGCGATCGTCGTGGACGAAGACGCCCCCCCGGACGCGGCAGGCAGCACCGGCCGCTCGGCGCTCTTCGAGGTCGCCACCGGCCGTGAGCTCTGGAGCTTCCCGGCGCCCTGCAATCCAGAGGTGCTCACGGCGACCGGCTTCGTGGTCACCCAGGGCGAGGCCTGGTACCTGATTGACACTGCGACCGCGAAGGAGGCCTACCAGATGGCGCGTGCGTGGCCCGATCCTCCGCGCCGCAACCCCTGGCTCGACGCCGTCCTGATCCCGGCGCCGGGCACGTGGTGGGCCACCCGGGTCGATCCCTCCACCGCCCCCGCGCGAAGGCTGGGCGGAGCGCCGCTCCCCCGCTGGAGGCCCGTCGAGGCGCCGACCCCGGCCGAGGGCGGTCTCGCGGACGACCCCCTGCGCCGCGCGTTGTGGTCCTCGTTGAGCCACGCTGATTTTCCGAACTTCGCCGCGGAGAGCGCCGCTCTGGCGGCGCGATTGACGGCGCTCGGCGACGCGCTGCACTCGACCGCAGCGAACCCGCTCTCTGCGCTGGCCGCGCTGCCAGCCTGGCCCACACACGCCGAGGCCGGCGTCCCTTTCCTGACCCCACGCAAGCCGCTCGCCCCGGGCCGGTCCGTGGCGGGCCTCACCGGCTTCACCGTGAACACCAACCCCGTCAGCCTGCCCCTGCGCGCGGGGCGCCCCACGCTGGTGATCGCCAGCGCAGACGGCACGGTTCCGGATCGGCTGCTGGCCGCCGCCCGGGATCCCGGGATGGACGTGCTCTGGGCATCCACCGACGTGGTGCGCTACCTCGACGCCTCGCCCGAGGGCCTGGCCCGGCGGCTCGGCGGCCTGGCCGCCCAGCACGACCCCCAGCAGACCGTGGAGGCCGGCGACTTCTACGACGAGCTCGCCGAGAAGCTCGGACTGCCGAAGCCCGGCGCCATGCTGGTGGGCCCGGATGGGCGGGTCCTCGTGGAGGGGGCGCTCGAGGTCGTCGCCGCCGCGCTGCAATGGCGCGGGATCGGCGATACCCGGCTCCCCCGCGCGGAGGCCGGGCTGTGGCGATATGCCGGACCAGCCCGGGTCACGAGCGTCTCGGCGCTCGCGGACGGCGGGGTGGCGTTTCAAGCCGCGGACACGGTCGGGGTGCTCAACGCCGATGGCACACTGCGGTGGTCGACCCCGGAGCGAGCGGATCAGCTCGGGACCTCCGGTGACCGGGTGATCACCCACGCGCGCTCCGGCATCGTCGCCCGAAATGCCCGAGACGGCGCGGCGGCCTGGAAGGACATCGGAGCGCTGCTCGCGACTGGCGACACCTGGGTGATGTCCGACCGGCGGACCGTGGACGCCCTGCTGTCGACGAGCGACGGCCGCAGCCGGCTGGGCGTGGCCCAACCGAAGCACCCGACCTCCCGCGGCGACACGCTGTGGGAGGACGTCGCGGACGGCTGGCGGTGCGGAGCAGCCGTGACCGGCGACGGGATCGACATCTGGGTCGGGTGCACCCCGGGAGACACCGTGGAGGGCACCCAGGTGGCGCTCCGGGCGGGGGCGCTCACCGGCAGCGACAACGACGGCGACGTGCTGTGGACCCGCCCGGCGGTGGCCACCGTGACCGTGGATCGCGACGCCGTCCTCGCGCAACTCGGCAGCACGGGCGGCCCCTGGGTGACGGTCGACAAGCGCGGCAAGGCACGGCTCCTCCTGCTCACCGACACCGCCCCAACCGTCGCGCCGGGCACGATCTACGGAACGGTCGACGGCGCCGTCGTCGCCTGGAGGGTGCGATGATCCTCCTGCTCACCGCGTTGGCGACCCTCCCCATCGCACAGGCAGGGGAGACTGTGGCCATGACGCCCGATCGCGTCGCATTTGCGACCAGCCACGGCGAAGTGCAGGTCTACGGGCTCCCGCACGGCGCCCTGATCGCCTCCATCCCGTTCGATGCAGACGGTCTGGAGTGGCTCGGCGACGGGTTGGTCCTGCAGTCGAGCTCCGCGTTCGCGTGGTGGTCGGAGTCCGCCGGGCTGCACGTGGCCGCGGCGCCGCGAGCTGGCCGGAACGCGTGGGTGGGCCCCGACGGGCTGCTCTACGCCTGGGGTTCGGACGTGCGCGTCGTCGATCCCTGGACCGGTCTCTCGCAGACGTTGTGGACAGGGGAGGTCGATAGCGCCGCCACCGACGGGTTCGTCGATGCCCAGGGGCTCCACGGCTGGGACGGCACCCTGCTCGCCCCCACGCCCGAGGGGCTGGTGCGCGAGTGCCAGGCCCGTCCGGGGCCGTCGATGGTGTGCATGGATGACCGCTCGGTGACCCGGGTCGGGAAGGACGGCTCCACCACGTGGCGATCCCCGGAAGGCGCGACGGTCGTCGCTGCGCTCTCCGAGGGCCCCGACGCCGGAACGCTGCTCGTGCGGACCAACGGCGCGGACAGCCAGCTGAGACTGCTCTCCCCCACGGGACAGGTGGCGGGCTCATGGCCCCACGACGACGGCGAGTGGTCGCTCTCGGCTGCGGGGCTCGTCCACCATGCCGAGGAAGCGATCGTGGTCTATGGACTCGACGGCGTCGAGCGGGCCCGGATCCCGGCGCTGGCCGACTCCTGGCCCACGCTTGCGATCCCCGAGCCCGCCCTCCTCGTCCGGCAGCGCGGGCGGGCCACGCTGCTCGCCATGGACGACGGCTCGGTCCTCGCGCAAGCCGGCGAGCTCCCCGCCGAGGTGTCCGTCCGCGAGGGCGTCGCCACCTTCACGCGCCCGCGCGGCGCCGCCCGCTTCCGGGCCTTCAACGAGAGCGCCTGGGTGTTCGAGGCCGACGGCGCCTCTACCACCGCGACCATCCGGCGACCGGGCGTGCAGGGGGAGATCTGCGGCGACACGCTCGGGCTGGTCACGACGGACGGGGCGCTGGAGGCCTACACGCAGAAGGGGGTGAAGCGCTGGGGACTCGCCGCGGGAGGGCTGTCCGGGACACCGGCAGGAAGCGTGCCCCGGCTCGTCTCCTGCGACCACGACGCCTGGGTCGTGGGCGGTGACGACGTGTGGGCCCTCGTGGAGGCGGCACACGGGAAGGTGCTCGCGCGCGGCAAGGGGGAGCCCGCGTTGGCGCTCCTGCCCGCGGGGGTCGCCGTGGAGAAGACCGGCGCGGTGACGATGCGCTCGGGCACCACGTTCTCGATGGGACCCGGATGGAAGGTGCAGGGAGCCCTGCCCGCCACCCGGACGCTGCCCGAAGGCGTGCTCGCGACGCGATCCGGATACCATGCGCGGATCGACGGCACCGGCATCCGCTGGGAGGTGCGGCTCGGCAACGGGCCGGTGGTCGCAGACGGTGACCGGGTGTACACCGCGGACGACGGCGTGGTGGTCGCGCTGGACGCCGGGACGGGCACCCTGGTGTGGGCCTCGCCCCTGGGGATCAACCCGGACGCCGCACCGCTCGGGATCAGCCCCGCAAAGTCGATCAGCCCGTTGCGGTGAGCGGGGGGCGGGCTGGACACCGCCCGTCACGTGTGCACGTTCATCGGCGTGCCGCTGTGGACCGCCCGAACCCCCGAAGCCCCAGCGCCGCCCCCTCCCGGCCCGGCGTTCACGGCCGTGCTGAGCGACCTGCACATCTCCGACGCCGAGCCTGTCGACCCGCGCCGACCCGGATGGCGTCAGTACAAGCAGGCCGGCCTGCAGAACGACGTCCGGATCGCCGCGGTGCTCGACCATCTGCGGGAGCTCAGTGCAGGCCAGCCCGTGGAGCTGGTGCTGGGTGGCGACACCTTCGACTTTGACACGGTGATCGCGTTCCCGGAGCCGGCTCCGTTCCCGGTGTCCTGGCTCGAGAGGAAGCGGGGGCTCGACAGCGAGGCGCCCAAGTCGCTCTGGAAGCTGGAGCGCATCCTGGACTTCCACCCCGGGCTGGTCGCCGCCCTCCGAAAGTGGATCGAGGACGGGCACACGCTCGCCTTCATCATCGGAAACCACGACCTCGACCTGCACTGGCCCGCCGTGCGCGCGAGGCTGTTCGAGACGCTGGCGCCCGGCGGCTCCGATCGGCTCACGCTCTGCGAGTGGTTCCGGGTGTGCGGGGGCGACACCCTCGTGGTGCACGGCAACCAGCTGGACGCCTACTGCGTGTGCCAGGACCCGCTCCACCCGTTCATCGACGTGGGGGGCCGCGTCCGCGTGCGCTCCCCCTTCGGCAACACCGCCGGCAAGCTGATGCTCAACGGCATGGGCTACTTCAACCCCCACGTCGAGGCGAGCTTCATCCGCTCGTTCCCTGACTACCTGCGCTTCTTCTTCCGCTACATCATCCGGGGCCAGCCGCTGCTCGGGATCTCCTGGTTCTGGTCATCCATCGTGACGCTCTGGGTCTCCCTCGATGAGGGCTTCCGCCCGGCAGCGCGCGATCTCGACGAATTCGGGGCGCGTGTGGAGGACGTCGCACGGCGGGCCCAGACGCGGCCACCGGTCGCGATCGCGCTCCGCGAGGTGGCGGTGCACTCCGCCGTGTTCCAACCCTGGCGCGTCGCGCGGGAGCTGTGGCTGGACAGGGCGTTCCTGCTCCTCGGGCTCGTCGCGGTCGCGTTCTACTCGATGCTCACCCTGCACTGGGTGAGCGGGGCTCACACCTGGACCGCTGTGGTGTTCTTCCTGGCGTTCCTCCCGTTCTACGTGGCCTATGCCCGGAGCTGCCGCTCCGAGGTGGCGGGGACCGAGGGCGCGCTCAAGCAGCGCGTGGGGCAACTCGCGAAGATCGCTGCGGTGAAGCGCGTCGTCGTCGGGCACACGCACCGGGCATCGGCACGCGACGTGGACGGCGTGGTCTACATGAACACGGGGCACTGGTCCCCGGCGTTCAACGACGTGGAATGCCTGCAGCCCGTGGGGCTCAACGGGTTTGCGTGGATCCGGCCAGGAGCAGCGGGAGCCCGAGCCGCGGAGCTCCGCATATGGCGCGGCGGGACCTCCGAGGTCGTCCCCGTGGAGATCGAGCCGGCCCCCCACGCGGGATTGTCCGCACTGCTCACCCCGCACTGACCGCCGGCTTGCGGAAGAGCAGGAACCCGAGCCCACCGAACACGCTCGCCACCATCAAGCCCGCAGCGCCCATCACCAGTGGATTGTACGAGAGCGCGTGGAACACGATGTCGCCCATGGCGTGCTCGGCCAGGCCGTTGTCGGGACCGGTGAACGTGAGCCCCGACAGGGTCTCCTTCACGCCCTGCTCCAGGGTGTCCGCGTCGGACTCGGGCCCGATGGCCCAGATGCTGACAGCACCCTTTCCGTAGCTCACGGCAGCGAAGCGCAGCGCATAGTCGTTCATCGTCGGCCGGAAAAGCATGGCATTCCGGTCCTTCAGTTCGACCTTCTCGGCCTCGGGGATCTTCGACGCCGCCTTTGCGAACACCAGCGACCGCAAGGTGAGCGCGTCGTCGGCGAACGAACTGTCGTCGGCGAACCCGACCTGCCAGGTCTGCGGGCACGCCGCCAGCACAGCGGCTCCGGCGCCATCCGTCGTGGGCGCGGCGAGGAGCACGCAGTCCTGCAGCTTCCCGGCCCCGGTGTGCCCGAGCAGCGACTCGGCGTTGTCCCGCTCGGAGGCGAGCACCGCGCGCCAGCCTGCCGCGGGCTTCACGGAGAACCCGGCCTTGGCGGATGCGACGGGGTCGCTGGAGAGCGCCACCGGGGGCAGGTCCAGCTTCATGGAGTTCACCAGGGCGACGAGGTCCGCGGCTGCCTTCCTGTCGGAATTCGCGGCGCCGTAGATCCCGACGTGCACGACCTTTCCGTCCGCCGCAAACGCCGCAAAATGTGCGACCGCCTTGCCCCCACCGTCGAGATCGAAGCTCGCGCGCGTGTGCACCCACGACGCGGCACCCTCCCCCGCGACCCCAGGCGCCACGACCGGCTGCCGGGCGTGCTGGTCCTTGAGATGATCGAGGTAGATCGGCTGCAGCACGGCGCCGACCGGCACAGCCATCTGCCAGGGCGTGTACCAGATGTCCAGCACCAGCCCATCCGCCTTCGCGTTCAGGTCGTAGTCCGACCAGCGCGTCATCTGGTAGCCGCGCGGCAGGTTCACGGTGATGCCGGCCACGGCCAGGGCATAGGGCTCCGCCGCCGCGGGGGCGACGAAGGCAGACAAGGAAAGGGCGACGAGAGCGAGCATGGGCACCTGCGACGTCGGTGTTTTAGCAGACGTTCAGGACCGTCCGCGCGCGGCCGAGCGCGTTTTGATGCCAAGAGATCGTCGGGACGGGCGCCCCCAGAGCGAAGGCGGCGGGCGCTACTTGCGCCGCTCTCCCAGGGCCAGGAAGCCGACGGCGACCCCGATCACGGCCAGTGAGGCCCAATCCGACTGCGCCGGGGCCTTGCCGCCAAGCCAGAAATGAGAGCAGGACGTGGCGACGGTCCCCGCAACGAGCGACGTGAGCCGGTTGACCAGCCCCGCGAACGTCGCGCTCCGGCCCGGCTGCAGGAAGATGAACACCGAGAAGAACGCCACCATGCCGTACGCGGCGCCGGCTACGAGCGCGAGCGGCCACACCGAGGGGGGCGCGAGCCACGCCGTCCGCATGGCGTCGCCGAGCGGCCCGGTGAGGGCACCCGCCGCGATCAGGCCCGCGGCGGCAAGCAGGACGACGGTCGCGACGGCCTGCTCGCCCGCAAAGTAGAACCGACTGTCACCCTTCAGCCCCTCCAGCTTGAACCTGTTCATCAGGTACAGACGCACGGCATAGGCACCCACGTAGCTGACGAAGATGAGGATCGCGGCCGCGTTCAGCTTGAGCTCCTTGGACTCGAACAGCGGGATCATCACGGCGAGGAGCGCAAAGCCCACCGCAGCGTTCTCCTCCCAGCGCAGCACGGACGTACGCTTGCCCTGCCACTTGAGCGTGGCGTCCACCAGCCGGCTCACGATGATGATGCTGCCGCGCATCATCACCATCGCGACCATCACCGAGATCGGCAGGGAATAGAGCAGCGTGGTGGCCGGGATGATCACCGCGGCACAGATGCCGGAGGGGATCAACGCGCGGAATTCCTCAGGCACGGTCACACCGAGGATCCTCGTCGTCCGGCCGGACCCAAGTTTGAACCACCCGAGCGCAAGGCAGATGAGCAGGCACAAGCCCGAGCCGCCGGCTGTGCTGTAGATGAGGAACGTGCCGTCTGCGAGGCCCGGGTAGCCTGCGCTGGCAGGACCCTGGAAGTACTTCACCGACACGCCCGTCATCACGTAGAAGGCGAAGTAGCCAGCACACAACGCGAGTAGGGGGGGCGCGCGCTGTGCGGTGGGCTCTGCAGACATGGCGGAGAAGGTATCGCGTGACAGTTTGGAAACGAAACTCGTGGGCTGATCTTCGCCACAATTGGGACCGACCCGGACCTCCCGCGCAGGGAGCCGCAGGGATCACTGGTCGATTCAGGTCATCGCCCTCGCTGCTGCAGTCTCATCCCCCCGGCCCGCGCTTCGTCCAGCTTGTCCGGACGTGGCTGGTCACCCGCCACTCGTCGGTGTCCTCGCGCGCCAGGTCCACCTCGAGGTGCCACCCATCCGCGTTCACCGGCAGGATGTCGGTCCAGCGCCCCGAGCCCTCGGCGATCGCCGCGTCGAAGCTCGCGTGGGCGGTGTCCCCCACCACTTTCACGGCGATGGGGCCGGGCACCACGAGGATCGGCCCCCGGCGCAGGAAAGCCTCCACGAGCAGGCCATGCAGCGCCGGGTAGTCCACCGAGTCGGCCTGGTACTTCTTCGAGACGTGGGCCATCACGTCGCCGACGTCCCCGTCCACGGCGCCCGCGACGATGTCCTGGATCACCCGATGGATCCGCTCCTCATCGGTCGGCTTCCGCCAGCAGCCGGTGGAGGCCGCCAGGGCCACCCCGACGAACCCGAGCAGGCGCGTGATCCGGCGACGCGTCATGCTCATTCCCCCTCGAAATTGCAGTTGAGCAGGTTGCAGCTCCGCGTGCACCGGCTCACCTCGTACCTGCGGCGCATCGCACCGAGACGGTTCCACATGTCCCGCACCGGGACACCCTCGGCCAGGTTTCCCACAGGCTCGAGGAAGTAGCAGAGGCGCACGTTGCCGAGCGGGTCGAACGCGATGTCCGAGTGCCCGGCCTTGCACGTCTGGCCGTTGGGCAGGGAGGGGTTCCGGAAGTGGTTCTTGAACGCCGAGAGCTGGGCGACCTCGTTGCACACCTTGCCGTACCCGGAGCGCTCGGCGATCAGCACGTCGAGGGCGGCGTCGATCCCGGACAGCGCCGCCGGGGTGCTCGGCCAGAGCGGCGAGCTGCGCCACCATGTCGGGTCGTGCGCGTTCTCCCCGAAGTTCTGGTAGAGGGGCTGCACCACGAGCTCATACCCCCGCTCCTTCACCCAATGCAGCAGATCCGGGACCTCGCCCGCATTCCCGGCGTGCAGGATGCAGGCGATCACGACCCGTGGGTTGGGCCGCTTGTCGAGTCGATCACACACCTCGAGGAGCTTCGCATGGGTTCCGACCCGGCCACGAGAACGGTCGATCGTGTCGGCACGGAAGCCGTCCATCGAGAGGTAGGCGATACGGGCGCCAGCGTCGGAGAGTGCGTCCGCGCGCCGATCGTCGAGCAGCCAACCGTTGGTGTTGAACGTGACGTCGAACCCGAGGGTCGTCGCCCGGGACATCAGCCGTTCGAGGTCCTTGCGCAGCAGCGGCTCCCCGCCGACGAAATTGACGCTCGCCTTTCCGAGCCACGCGCCAAGCTGGTCGAGCACGTCGAGCCAGGTGGCCTCGGGCAGATCGGGGGTCTTGTTCTTCCAGATGTCGCAGTGGGCGCAAGGGAGGAAGCACCGGTCGGTGACGGAGAGGTGCACCTGATCCGGCAGATGGGGCGCCGGCTTGAGCCGCGCACGGGCCAGTGCGGAGGTGAGCATCATGGCGCTGCCCCGAAACCCGCGATCTCGGCAGCGGTGATCCCCGAGTAGTTGGACGACTGCGGGATGAAGCACGCCTGGCACGGGGCGAGGCCTGTATAGTCGCCCCGTGCGACCCGGCGCCGCCACCCGCTCGCGCGCTGCCCGCACCACAGCTCCCCGAACGGCGTCTCCCCGACATTGCCGAGGGCGTTCTCGAGGCGATTGTCTCGGGTACAGGTCGTGACCGTGCCGTCCCACCCGACAACGGGGCTCTTCCAGAAGCAGCCGCAGACTCCGGGGCTCGCCGCGATCGCTGTCGGGCTCTGCGTGGGCCGCGGGAGCGGGATCCCGAGTCGTTCCATCGCCGATCGGAACACGGCGTTCTGCCGCTCCTGCTCGGCCGGACTCGGGGCGTCCAACTGGCGGAAGAACACGACCGCGTCCGTGCCCGGCGGGACGTCCTGCGCCGCCGAGCGCACGGGCAGGCCGGCCTGCCGACAGGCACGCTCCCAGTACGCCTGAAAATCCGCCGCCTCGCTCGCGTTGCGGTCACTCACGATGAACTGGAACACCAGCCGCGGCCACACCGCGCCGCGCCGCGCCTTCTCTTTCACCAGTCGCTCCACGTTCTCCACGACATCCGCAAATGCCGCTCGCCCCTTGATCGCCTTCCACGTCGCCGCGGTCGTGGCGTCGAGCGTGAGGTGCCAGGTCTGGGGCACCGGGCTCTGGTTGAGCGCCAACTTCACGCGCTCCCCGGTCAGGTGGGTGGCGTTGGTGTGGACCTCGAGGCGCTGGAACACCCCGTGGTCGCCCGCGAGGCGCAGGGCCTCCTGGTAGATGGTCGAAAAATCGGGGTGGAGCAGGGGCTCCCCGAGCCAGAACGGGATGAACACGTCAAAGCGCGCCCTCGCCGTCACCAGGTCGGCGAACAGCTTGCGCACCAGCGGGATCGTGACGAACCCCGTGCGGTCGTGATGCGGGTGCTCGGCCTCACCTACACTGCAGTGCACGCAGGCGACCGAGCACCGGTTCGTCGTCTCCAGCACGAGGTAGCTGCCCGGGAGGTGCACGCTGCAGAGATAGCACGAGGGCCCCGCCCCGGATCGGGCGGATCACGACTGGGGTGACCGGCGAGACCGATCGTGTGCTCGGAGGCGACCGGCGGGTGACATTGCCCCATGCTGCTCGTCACGTTCGCTCTCGCTGCGACGCCGTGTGTGGTCGCGACCGTCGACTCCATCCCGATCACCTGTGACCAGTTCCTGGCGGTCGCGGCCAGTGAGACCTCGCTGGAGATGCATGCGGGGAAGCTCGACCTCGCCGCCCGCCACGAGGTGCTCGACGGCCTGATCCGGATGCAGTTGTTGCGTGCCGAGGAGAACCGCCGCGGCTTTTCGGGGGGCGACGAAGTGGAGAGCGCCCGCCTGCTCTTCGCCGCCGAGCGTGAGGCTGCCGCCGCGCGGCCGCTCTCCGAAGCCGAGATCGAGGCGTGGTGGCGGGCCCATCACGCGGCCCTGGACAAACCCGAGGGGGTCGCGATCGAACGCATCCTCGTGGGATCCGCGCTCCGGGGCGAGGTCGAGGCGAAGCGTCTCGCCGAGGACGCACGCGCGGAGATCGTCGCCGGCAACGAGTTCGCGGCCGTCGCCTTGCACTACTCCGAGGCCCCCTCTGCGCACCGTGGGGGAGACGAGGGGTGGGTGCGTCGGGAGGGCAAGACCACGCTGGACCCGGTGATCGTCAAAACCGCGTTCGGCATGAAGGAGGAGGAGCTCTCCCCGGTCTTCATGACAGCGGAGGGCGCCAACGTGGTCCTCGTCACCGTCCACGAAGCGGCCGTCCCGTACCTCCTGGAGGAGCACCGGGAGGACATCGCGCGGGTCGCAAAGACGGAGCAGCTCAGCAACGTGGCGGACGCCCTGATTGCGCGGCTCCTCGCCGCGTCGACCGTGACGGTGGACGAGACCGAGCTCGCCGCCCTGCCGATCGGCTCGCCGTGACCGGGGACGTTCTCCGCGGCCGGGGCACCGCCCCCATTTCTTGATACTCGGTCGGTCATGCTCCGCGCGCGACAGATCCAGAAGAGCTACGGCTCCTTTGTAGCCGTACATCCGATGGACCTGGACGTCGCGGATGGCGAGGTGTTCGGCTTTCTGGGGTTGAACGGCGCGGGCAAGACCACGACGCTCAGGATGCTGGGCGGTGTGCTCCCACCCACGTCGGGAACGGTCGAGATCGACCGGATCGACCTGATGAAGAACCCGGTCCAGGCCCGCCAGCGGCTCGGCTTCATCCCCGATCGGCCGTACCTCTACGACAAGCTCACCGCACGCGAGTTCCTCCGGTTCATCGGCGAGATGTACGGCATGCCGGACGGCGGGCCCGCAGGCCTCACCGCTCGGGTCAAGCAGGCGCTGGACGAGCAGAACCTCGGGGAGTTCGCGGACCAGCTCATCGAGTCCTACTCCCACGGGATGAAGCAACGGATCACGCTGGCGAGCGCCCTGTTGCACGATCCCCGCCTCCTGATCGTGGACGAGCCGATGGTGGGGCTCGACCCGCGCGGCACCCGGCAGATCAAGGAGACCTTCCGTCGGCTCGCCAGCGAGGGTCGCACGGTGTTCCTCTCCACGCACACCCTCGCCGTCGCCGCCGAGGTGTGCGACCGCATCGCGATCATCCACCATGGGCGGATCCAGGTGATCGGCACCCCCGCCGAGATCGTCCCGGCCGGCAAGACGCTCGAGGAGCTCTTCCTCGACATCACCGGGATCGTCGGCGACGAAGAGCCGGCAGCATGAACAGGCTCATCCCCTTTGCATGCATGATGCTGGCCCTCACCGGCTGCATGCCCGCCAGCTACCGCCAGGCCAAGCGCATGGAGAACCACTACGTCACCGGCAGCCCGGGGGACGGTTGGGCGACCGTGAAGCCCGGCGGCGCAGACCGGGCCTGGTTCAACCCGGAGGTCTCGGGGAGCATCTACACCGACTCGAACTGCGGCACCCACTACCGGGAGCTCCGCCTCCCCGACCTCGCGAACGAGTCGCTCGCCGGCCTGCGGGAGACGAAGACCTTGAAGGACGAGACGCCCACGGTCGACGGCCGCGCGGGCGTCCTCCGGGTCACGACCGGAACCCTCGACGGGGTGGCCGTGACGGTCGCGAACCTCGTCACAAACAAGGATGCCTGCACCTTCGACCTCAACTATGTGGCGCCCGCCGCGACCTTCGACGCGGGGTGGAGCGCCTACCAGGCCGTCGTCGACGGCTTCGTGGCGCACCGATGAAGCAGATCCGCCGCTTCATCGCCTACCTCGGGGCGCTCGGGCTGCTCACGTTCCGCACGATGGTCGCGTTCATCCGCCCCCCCTGGGAGTTCCGGGCGCTCATCTACCAGCTCGACACCAGCGGCATCGGGAGCTGGTCGATCACGGCCCTGACGGCGATCTTCACGGGCATGGTGCTCGCGCTGCAGTTCGCCTCCGGCCTGAAGACCTACGGCGCGAGCATGTACACCGGAAAGCTCGTGTCGCTCGGCATCGTTCGTGAGCTGGGGCCCGTGCTCACGGCGCTGCTCGTGGGCGGCCGGGTGGGGTCGGGGTTCGCGGCGGAGCTCGGATCGATGGTCGTGACCGAGCAGGTCGACGCCATCCGGGCGCTGGGGGCGGACCCGATCAAGAAGCTCGTCGCCCCCCGCGTGATGGCGTGCATGATCGCGCTCCCGCTGCTCACGATGATGGCCGATCTCATCGGCTGCTTCGGCGGCATGCTGATCACGATGCAGGAGGTGGGGGTCACCCAGCAGTTCTTCTACTCGCAGGTGCTCGAGACACTCGGCATCGTGGACCTGCTGCACGGGCTCGGAAAGTCGGTCTGCTTCGGCTACATCATCGGGATCACCGGCTGCTTCGTCGGAATGCACACCACCGGGGGTACCGAGGGGGTCGGCCTCTCGACGACCCGCGCGGTGGTGGCGAGCGCCGTGGGCGTGCTGATCTCGGATTTTCTGCTCTCCAAGCTCTTCATCGCCGTGTACGGGTAGAACGATGCCATCTCCGTACGAGAGTGACCCGATCATCTCCTTGCGGGACGTGAAGAAGGCGTTCGGCCCGAAGGTGATCTACGACAACTGCACGCTGGACATCTACCCGGGCGAGACGATCACGATCATCGGGGGCTCCGGCACCGGAAAATCCGTCACGCTCAAGATGCTGATCGGGCTCCTGCACGCAGACGCCGGCAGCATCTCGGTGTTCGGCACCGAGGTGGTCGGCCTCAAGGAGGCCGGGCTGCTGCCGATCCGGCGAAGGGTCGCGATGCTCTTCCAGGGTGCCGCGCTCTTCGACTCCCTCACGGTCGCGCAGAACATCAAGTACCCGCTCCGGGAGCACCACTGGGGCAACGAGAAGAAGCTCGACGAGCGCGTGGAAGAGGTGCTGGAGATGGTCGGACTCCCCGGCTCGCAGAAGCTCAAGCCCGCGGAGCTCTCGGGGGGCATGCGAAAGCGCGTCGGACTTGCGCGAGCCATCGCGGTGGAGCCGGACGTGATCCTCTACGACGAGCCCACGACGGGCCTCGACCCGATCAACGTCCGCCGGATCAACGGGCTCATCCTCTCCCTTCAGGAAAAGCTGAAGGTCACGAGCATCGTCGTGACCCACGACATGGACGCCTGCTTCACGTTCACCGACCGCATCGCGCTCCTGTACGAGCGCAGGTTCGCGTTCGTCGGCACGCAGCAGGAGGCGCGCGCCTCGGACAACCGGTACCTTCAGGAGTTCATCGCCGGCGGCAAGGGCACGCTGGACGAAGACGTCGAGTGACGTGAGCCCGCGCTACTCGCAATTCGCCCGGGCGAGCTGCCAATAGGTCTTGCCCACCTCGCCATCGGCGCCGTTCTTCACCACGACGATGTCCGGGACGTTGTCCTCCCCGAGGTTCGAGACCCCGAAGCTCACGGCGTCGGTGGGGGCCGAGTCGTAGATCGCGGTGAAAAGGTTCGCGCCCAGGCTGGACGGGAGGGACCATGTCGACGACGTTGCGGCGAAACCGCCGCTTGCACCCGGATACACGAGCCAGTTGGCGTTCCCGGTGGTGTTGTCCGTGTCTGAGTCCGTCACGACGAGATCCGGAAAGGCGTCCCCGTTGAGATCCGTCAGGGCCCAGCTCACCCCGTCGTCGGTCGCGCCGTCGCCCAGCGTGTCGAGCGCGCCGTCGGTGAACCCGCCGGGCAGGGTCCAGTTGCTGTTGGCCGAGAACCCGCTGCCCGTGTTCTTGTAGACCAGCCAGCGCGTGGTCCCGATGCCGCCCGACCCCGAGTCGGTGTCGACCACGACGATGTCGGGCCTGCCGTCGGCGGTGAAGTCCTGGAGCCCCCAGACCACGGTGTCGGTGGTGCTGGCGTCGTAGAACCTCGTGAAGGTGCCCGGCTCGAAGCTGGCCGGCAGGGTGAACTCGGTGGGACCGTCGAACCCCGCCCCGTTGTTGTGGTACAGCATCCACTTGGACGTGCCGATGGTGCTGGTGTCGGCGTCGGTGTCCGACACCACGAGATCGGGTTTTGCATCGCCATCGAGATCGAACAGCGCCCAGTTGGCGCCGTCGGCGGTGTCGGTGTCGGAGATCGTGTCGAGCGCGCCGTCGGTGAAGCCCGTCGGCAGCGACCAGGTGGTGCCGGTGGAGGCGAACCCATTGCCCGTGTTGCCATAGAGGAGCCAGCGCGTGGACCCGATCCCGCCGCTGCCGGAGTCGGTGTCCGTGACGACGATGTCGAGTTCGCCGTCGCCGTCGAGATCGAGCATGGCCCACACCACCTTGTCGGTGGTGCTGGAATCGTAGAACTGGGTGAACGTCCCCGGCTCGAAGTCGGCGGGCAGGGCCCAGTCGAGCGGGCCGTCCCGGAAGCGGGCGCCGGTGTTGGCGTGCAGGACCCATTTCGTGGTGCCGACGTCGGGATCCGTGGCGCTGCTGGAGATCACGAGATCCGGGCCGCCCTTGCCCACGTCGAACAGGGACCAGTTGATCGCGTCGGTGGTGTCGGTGTCGACGAGCGAGTCGAACGTGCCGTCGGCGTACCCGCTCGGGAGCGCCCACTCGGCGAGGGAGGTGGCATAGCCGGTCCCGACACAGTCGGCGTCTGTATCGGTGTCCGTGTCAGCGTCGGTGTCGGCATCGGCGCTGCTGTCCCCACTGTCGTCGGTCAGACCTGTGTGACCCTTGCCGGTACATGCAAACAAGAGGGCGAGCAGCGTCATCGGGACTCCAGACGGACGACTCTATCCCAAGACAAGGCGCATGTGTGCGCGAGGACGGGCAGGAGCGCCCCCGCGGCGCGGAGCGGCTGCCCAACCGAACCCACGCGGATTAGCTTTTGGCGATGCCCATCGGACACTCGATCCCCCGCGCAGACGGCCCCTCCAAGGTCACCGGTGCCGCGCTCTACGCCGACGACATCCGCCCGGAGGGCACCTGGTACGGCGCGACGGTCCGGTCCGAGCGGGCCCACGCCCGCATCCTCGGGATCACGAAGGACCCCGCGTTCGACTGGACCGACGTGGTGCTGGTCACCGCCGCGGACATCCCCGGCGAGAACGTCCTCGCCCTGATCACGGACGATCAGCCGGTGCTCTGCGACGGGCTCACCCGCCACGTCACCGAGCCCATCGCCCTCGTCGCGGCGCCCACCCGGGATCGGGCGCTCGCCGCGGCGAAGGCCGTGCGCGTGGCTTATGAAGACCTGCCGTTCAACCTCGATCCCGAGGTGGCCGAGGGCGGCGCCCCGATCTTTGGCACCGACAACGTGTTCAAGCGCATCACCATCTCGCGCGATGGCCCGGTGCGGGGCACGACGCACCGGCACGTGCACCAGGGCGTCTACACGACCGGCCTGCACGAGCAGCTCTACATCGAGCCCCAGGGCATCCTCGCGATCCCGCCGAACGCAGCCGATCCGCAGCTCACCATCGTCGGCTCCATGCAGTGCCCCTACTACATCGACAAGGCGCTCAAGCGGGTGCTCGGGCACCACGACTACCACGTGGTCCAGGCAACGACGGGCGGCGGGTTCGGGGGCAAGGAGGAGTATCCGAGCATGGTCGCGGCACACGCTGCGCTGCTCTCCCTGAAGTCCGGTCGGCCGATCAAGCTCATCTACCGGCGCGACGAGGACCTGCGGGCAACGACGAAGCGACACCCGGGGCGCGTCCGGATCACGTCCACGTGCGACGACGACGGCTTCCTGCTCGACTGGCGCGCCGACCTGCTCTTCGACGGCGGCGCGTACAACACGCTCTCGCCGGTGGTGGTGTCGCGCGGGGTCCTGCACCTGACGGGGCCCTACCGCGCGGACCGCGTTCATCTCACCGGGCGCGTGGTCGCCACCAACACCCCGCCCAACGGGGCGTTCCGCGGCTTCGGGGCCCCACAGGCCCAGTTCGCGGTCGAGCGCCACATGGATCGGATCGCCCGGGAGCTCGGCATCGATCCGGTGATGTTGCGCCGCAAGAACATGTTCCGCGACGGCGACCTGACCGCGAGTGGCCAGACGCTCGTCGACACGGGCGCAGCCGCCGTCCTGGACGCAGCGATCGACGCCGCCGCGGCCCCGGTCATCCCGCCCGCGACCACCGCGGGAGCCCGGGGTGCACGCACGCGACTCGGGCAGGGGGTCGCGCTCGTGTTCCACGGATGCGGCTTCACGGGCAACGGCGAGGCCGCCATCCGCGGTCAGGTCACGATCGAAGCACACAAGGGCATCCTGACGGTGCTCACCGGGAGCACCGACATCGGCCAGGGCACCGACACGATCTTTCCCCAGATCGTGGCCCAGGAGCTCGGGATTCCGCTCGACCGCATCCGCATGGCGCCGCACGACACGGCCCGCGTCCCCGACAGCGGGCCCACCGTGGCCTCCCGAACGGCCATGGTCGTCGGCGGGGTCACGCAGATCGCCGCGCGCAAGCTCGGCGAGGCGTTGGGCAGCAGCGGCGATGCGCTGCTCGCCGCGCTCGACGGGCTGCAGGAGCCGCTGTCCGTCACGCACCAGTACACCGACGACGGGAGCCACCCCTGGAACCCGGAGACCTACCAGGGGGACGCCTACCCGGCGTACGGCTGGATGTGCGCGATCGTGGATCTCGCGGTGGACCTCGACACCGGCGAGGTGCGCTACCACCGGCTCGTGACCGCCACCGACGTGGGCAAGGCGCTCAATCCGGTGCTCGCCACCGGACAGATCGAAGGCGGCGCGCTCCAGGCGCTCGGCTGGGCGACCGCCGAGGAGGTGGTCCTCGACTCGCGCGGCTGCATGCGAAACGATCGTCTCACGAACTACATCATCCCGACCACCACGGATTCGCCCGAGATGATCACCCGACTCGTCGAGATCCCCTACGCGGCCGGCCCGTTCGGGGCCAAGGGCATCGGCGAGATCCCGATGGACGCGCCGGCGGCGGCCGTCGCCCAGGCGATCGAGCGCGCGACGGGGCGGATCCTGGATCACCTCCCCATGACACCGGAGCGGGTGCTCGGAAGGTAGCCGTCGGCCGCAGGGCCCTCGGGCTCGGGGGCGCGATCCGCGCCTCCACGGTCAGCGCCGCGCGAGGTAGAGGCCCGGCGCAAGCTCGGGAAGGTGCTCGTCCGCGACCCGCCGGTGGATGGGGAGCGCGCCCTCGCCGAGGACCACCACGAGGGCGACGTTGGTGGCGTCGAGCCAGCTCCGAAGGTCCCCATCGGGCACCTCGGTGTCGCACACCACCCGCTCCCGCGGCAGGCGCGCCCACACCGCGACGAAGAGGCATCCGTCCGGCTCGGCGCCGGGCCAACGCTGCTCGCCCGGGCTCACCACCAGCACCCGCTCACCGGGCCGCACCTGCCCAGCCACGCGCTCTCCGAGCGCGGCGCGGCGCGCGTCGGTCGCCCGGCCTGCCCAGTCCGTGGTGCCGGCAACGACCTGCGGCAGGGGGATCGCCGCGGCGGCGACGATCGCTGCGATCGCGAGGACGCCCCCGCCGGCGGCGGCCCTGCCTGCGAGCACCGCCAGTGCAAGCGCGGGGACGACCAACTGGCGCGCGTTGTCGACGGGCGAAAACGGGTGGAACACCGCGACCGCCACCAGATCCACGGCCGCGAGCGCCATCACCGCCTGCTCGAGCCGGTCGAGGCGGCCCCGCAGCGCACCCAGCGTCGCCACGGCGATCAGCGGCCATCCCACCCAGTAGGGAGCGAGCGAACGCAGGACCCGGGCCTCCTCGAACAAGCGCATCGGCGTCAGGGCGAAATCCACACCCGCCCCCGAGAGGCCCTCCCCGAAGAGCCAGACCACCGGCCCCAGCAGCGGTACCCAGGCATACCGGCGGGGCAGCAGCAGCGCGCCGACCAGCGCCGCAGCCCAGCCCTCGTACCGGGTCCAGGTGGCCAGCAGCAGCAGCAGGGCCCCCCAGGCCCGCCCCTCGGCCGCGCCCAGGAACCCCCCGGCGACGAGCGCGACGAACAGGGACTCCTGGTAGAGCCCGGTCGCCGGAAGGACCAACGCAGGACAGAGCGCCACGACGAGGCCCGCCACCAGCGCGCCCGCCGGGCCCCGGACCCTCCCCACGAGCAGCGCGACCGCGGCTGCAGCCCACGCGCCCTCGGCCGCCGTCAGGAGGCGAAACGCCTGCGGCTCCGAGGTGAGAAGGGCGAGCGACCGGAGCGTGACCTGGTAGAGCGGCAGCCACGCGTGGACGACCAGTTGGTTCACGCAGGCGAGCCGACTGTAGCCGTCGCCGTCCGGCATGATCGGTACGGCCACGACGACACCCACCCGCACGGCGAGCGCGACGACCGCCGCGGCGACCGCTGCGAGCCAGCACCGAGCATCGCGCGCGTAGCCGGAGGCCTTTTCGACGTCGGGCATACAAGGGGCTCCACATCGGTGAGATAGCACGCGCACCTCGGGGAACGGTGCGCGCCCGCCCCTCGACGAACGCGGCGCCGTGTGCACAACAATGCACCCTCTCCCCAGACACGCCCCCAGGAGCCCACGCATGGACATCGCCGCCTTCCCTTCCACACCCTACGCGCTCATGCGTAGACTGCCCCACGTCTCCGTCGCCGATGCGATCGCCCGCACCCGTGGAGCCCTGGCCGCCGAAGGCTTCGGCGTGCTGACCGAGATCGACATGAAGACCACGTTGAAGGCGAAGCTCGGCGTGGATGTCCGCGAGTACATGGTGCTCGGCGCCTGCAACCCCCCGCTCGCGTTCCAGGCGCTGTCGGAGGAGCCGGGCGTCGGCCTGCTGCTCCCCTGCAACGTCGTGGTGAGCGCAGACGACGCCGGCGGCTCGATCGTCGCCGCGGTGGACCCGCTCGCCCTCTTTGCGGTCGTCGCGCGGCCGGAGATCGAGGTCCTGGCGCTCGAGGTCCGTGCGCGCCTGGACCGGGCCATCAACGCAGTGTGACCGCCGGGCTTCCCCGACGCCCTCGCCGGGCGACGCGGGGCTCCTGCCGGTGACGAGCGCCTTCCAGCGCCGCTACGCGAGGCCTGACTACTTCGACCCCCGGCCCGGCTCGAGGCGGTTCCGCACCTCCCGCCGAGCCCGTGAGAGCCGGCTTCGCACCGCCCCCGGGGTGACGCCAAGCTCGGCCGCGATCTCCGGCCCGGTCCACCCCTCCGCCTCGGCCAACAGCAGCACCGCACGATCCGTGGGAGGAAGGTCGAGCAGCGCAGCCCCCAGCGCCGCAGCCACCTGGGCGCGGCCGGCCAGCGACTCGGGATCCTCCTGCTGCGCTTCCACTTCCAGGTCGCCCACGTGCAGGCTCGGATCGTTCCGCCGGCCGCGGCGCATGCGGCCACACGCGCGGGCGACCATCCGGACCACCCAGCCCTCGGCGGAGCCCTCCCCCCGGAACTCCCCGAGGTGCGTACCCGCGCTCAGCAGCGCGTCCTGCACCGCATCTCGTGCGTCCTCCTCGTTCCGGCAATACCGCCGGCCGACGGCGAGCAGGCGCTCTCCCTGGCAGCGCGTGAGCTGGTCGAGCCCGGCGATGTCGCCCGCCCGCATCAGCGCGGTGATGGCGTCGGGATCGCAACGAACGGGGGCTGCCACAGCGCGGCTCTATCTCGCGTGACACACTTTTCGCCCCTGCTGGCTCTTCAGATGCAGAATGGAGAATTCAGATGTCGAACGCAATCACGGTAACTGCCGCCACCTTCCGCACCGAGGTCAGTGAGAGCCCGATCCCCGTCGTCGTCGACCTGTGGGCGCCCTGGTGCGGCCCCTGCCGCACGATGTCGCCCGTGCTCGACGAGATCGCCGGCCGCTACCTCGGCCGGGTCAAGGTCGTGAAGGTGAACGTGGACGAGGAGCCGGCCATCGCTGCGGCCTTCAAGGTCCAGGGCATCCCGACGCTCGCGGTGGTGCGCGAAAACACGCTCGTGGACGCCCAGGTCGGCTTCGCGGGCAAGGTCGGCGTGGAGCAACTCTTCGAGCGGGCCATCGCTGCGACGCGCACAGCGTGACCCCGGTGCTCACCACCCTCGCCGGCGCAGGCCTCGGCTATGGGTACTACCGGCTCGTCGGCTGCTCCACGGGCACCTGCCCGATCACCGCTCGGTGGTGGACCTCCGCGCTGTACGGCGCGCTGATGGGGTGGATGCTGGGCAACCAGCCCTGAGCCGGGAGCGCGACGGAGGCCCGCCGCATCTCAGCACCCCCCGCCCTTCCGGGTCGAGCCCGAGGCGGGCGCCTTGCGCGGGGTGACTGCGACCGGCGGCGGCGCGGCCGTGGACCCCGTGAAGTACCCCTGGAGCGCGCTGCGCCGCTGCCAGTCGTGGAGCTGCGCGAGCGTCGGTTCGGCGGGGAGCGCCGGGGCCGCCAGCACGTCGTGCTGGAACGCCCCGTAGCCGCCGGTGAGCACCTCGACGCGCCCGTGCCAGCGCTCCGCGCCCGGGGGCACGACGAGGTCTGCGCCACCGTAGACCACGAGCGTGCGGCTCGGCGGCAGATCCGCCAGGAACTGCCCGTCGGCGTCATCGGCGGGCCGGCAGGTCGCGCCGGGGATTCGTGCGGCCTCGCAGGAGCCGGGATCCCGGAGATCGACGAGCCACAGGCCCGTGGGGTCATCGACGATCCGCGTGGCGAGCGTGAACGCATCGATGGCACCCGGGGCGTGGCTCTCGGGCTGCGCGGCGGCCGGCTGGGTCCAGCCCGTGCCGACGCCCGTGACCGCCATCAACCCCACGATGCCGAGGCTCCCGTTGCGCAGGACCGGCGCGCGATCCGGGGCCGTGCCGGCGCGGCGCTTCGCGAGCCACCCCTCCAGCCGCTCGACGCTCGCGAACGCGCTCACCGCCAGCGCCACGACCAGGAGGGCCACCACCGGGAACGGCAGGCCCAGCATCTGGTCGAGCCGCACGCTCCCGCGCCCCCCGCTGCCGTAGAAGCCCTCGAGGTAGGGCCACGCGGCGCCGAACACCAGCGTGCCGAGCATCACGCCGAAGTAGGTGACCACGCCGTCGATGCTGCCCGACGCTGCGGCGACGACGCCTGTGCCAGGGCAGTAGCCCGCGACCACAAAGCCTGCGCCGAGCAACAGTCCACCGACGATCTGTGGCCCGATCCACGTCTCCGGCACGGTGAGCTGGTCGAGCGCCAGCATGCCGAGCGACGACAGCAGCCCGAGCAGCACCGCTGTCGTTGCGATGCCCGTGAACATCACCTTGAGCACGCGGTTGTCACCGCCGTAGAACTGGGCCGCGAGGTTGGAGGCGCGGCCGAAGCCCGCGCGCTCCAACACGAAGCCGAACGCCATCCCGAACAGGACCCCGAGCACGAGGCCCGTCTCCCGTCCGAAGTCACCGAGGGGCTGAAGGGGGAAGATCATCGCCATTGCCTCCTCACCAGCGGTGCCACGAGGTAGCCGCCAGCGAACACTGCGAACATGAAGACCCAGCTCCCGAGGGAGAGGACGGAGCCGCCGGTGAGCGCCTGCCCGGAGGTGCAGCCACGCGCCAGCCGGGCGGCAACGCCCATGAGGATGCCTCCTCCGAGGGAGTAGGCGAGACGGGTCGCGGTGCCGATACCCTGCGTGCTGCCCACGTGCAGGTGCATGCGGCCCGCGGAATATGCGGCGATGGACCCTCCGAGGAACATGCCGAGCACCTCGAACACCAGCCAATCGTCGAGGATGCGGGTGCCGGGGCCCACGAAGGAGCCGAAGTAGCCGTTCGCCTCCACGGTGGCCGGGGCGACCACGTGCGCGGCGCCGATCGCGATGCGGTTGGCGGCGCCCGAGCCACCGAGCCCGAACCCCATCACGAGGAACGTGGCGGTGAGCACGAGGCCGAGCGCGACGCCGGCGACGTACGGGTTCCAGAAGGCCGCCGGCGGGCGGGGGACCTTCGAGTCGAGCGGGGACATGGAGCCTCCGGGGTTCATGGGAAGAGTCTGAACGAGGTGTCCTGCCCCGCCGCGACCAGGATCGCGCGGAGCGAGAATCCGCCGATGAGCACAAGCATCGGCGCCAGGCGGGTGAACGGACGACCGAGGCGCTGCTCGATCGTCTCCAACGCCAGCGGCGTGACGAGGCCCAGAACGATCACGAGGCCCCAGAACGGCGCCGTCCAGGCGCCCCCGAGGAGCGTGGCGGCGGCGGCGCGCTGGGGCGCCCCTCCGCTGCCGAGGCCGACCAGGTACAGCCCCAGAACGCTCATCTCCGCGAGGATGGCGACCGCGTCGAAGCGGGCCAACTGGTGGCGCTCCCCGTCGTCCATCGGAAAGAGCAGCAGGAGCGCCGCTCCGGTCGAGAGCCCCGAGACGAGGAACAGGGGGCCGAGGACGGCGCTGTTCCAGAGCATCCGGGCGGGGGTGGTGCCGAGCAGCAGCCCGGTGTAGACGCCGAGCCCGGCGCCGAGCACGAGGCTGAGCCAGAGGATGGGCGCCCGGACGCGATCAGCGAAGGTCGCCCCGCCCACGATCCAGCCTCCGACCCTGCCGAGCCGCCGCCGCGCGGACGCCCGCGCGGTGTCCGAGATCGAGCCCAGGCCGTGCAGGATCCCGACGGGGTAGACGAGGACCAGGATCCACGATCCCCAGCTCATCGGCGACGTGGGCCGGAACGCCATGTAGAACCGCCAGACGTAGAGCTTGTGCCCGAGGTCGAGGAACAAGGCGCCCATCCCGAGCGAGAGCAGCACGAGCGCGCCAAACGGCGCCATCCGCAGGATCGGCGACCGCGGCCTCCCACCTCGAAGCTCGGCCATGGCGGTGATCACCATCAGCCCGGCGACGAGCCCGCCGAGAAACAGGTAGACCGGGATCTCCCAGCCCCAGATGTGCAGGCCCGGGTCGACGCCCGGGTTGTGGCGGCCAGAATCGATCTCGACGGGTTCCATGGGGGCTCCGTTCTAGGTCAGGAAGAAGACGTTCGGCTCGGCACCCGACTCGGGGTGGTTCACCTTGAAGTCGCGCTCGGTCAGCAGACGCGAGACACCCGATTCCCGGTCGTCCAGGTCGCCGAAGTGCAGCGTGTGGGTGGGGCAGACAGCCACGCAGGCGGGCTCCTCGCCGCGCTGCACCCGGTGGAGGCAGAAGGTGCACTTGTCGACGTAGCCGTCGGGCGTGACGTACCGGGCGTCGTACGGGCAGGCGGCCATGCAGGCCTTGCAGCCGGTGCACTTCGCCGCGGTGACCAGCACGACACCACCCTCCGCGATGTGGGAGGCGCCGGTCGGGCACACCCCGACGCACGGAGCGTTGGTACAGTGGTTGCACCGCTCGGAGCGGTTCTCGGCCCGCAGGTCGGGGAACCGTCCGCGCACCTCCTCCACGAGCCAGTCGCGGCAATAGCCCTCGGGCACGTCGTTCTCGGCCTTGCAGGCGAGCACGCAGGCCTTGCAGGCCACGCAGAGTCGCGTGTCCACCACCATCGCATACCTCTTGCTGGTCATGGCCACTCCCTACGCCCGCTCGACGCGGACGAAGTTGACGTTCATTCCGGTGCCACCCATCACGGGGTCGACCTTCACGCGGGTCACGAGCTGGCTGTCGTCGGCCCCGCGGCCCTTCGCGAAGTTGAGCTCGCGGCTCGTGTGTCCGTACCCATGGACCATGTAGACGCAGTCCGGTCGGATGCGCTCGGTGGGCTTCACCCGGATCGGCGCGCATCGCCCGCCGTCCTGACTGACGAGCACGACGCGGTCGCCGGCCTTCCAGCCCTGCTCACGCGCGATGCGCGCGTTCACCCACAGCTCGTTCTCATCGTAGATCTCCGAGAGGAAGCGGTTGTTGGTGGTGCGCCCGAAGGTGTGCGTCGGCGTGCGGCCGAACAGCAGGTGGAACTCATCGGCGGAGGGTGCTTCCGGCTCGGTGTAGACCGGCAGGGGCGGCAGCCCGGCATCTGCCATCTGCTGGCTGTAGAGCTCCACTTTTCCCGATGGCGTGCCGAAGGCGGGGGTGGCGCCCTCCTCGACCGTGACGACCGCACGCCTGCCGCCCGCGACCCCGGTGGCGAGCATGGCGGCGACGTCGATCTTGCCGGCCTCGAGACGGTGGCGGACCATCGCCTCTGCGGACTCCCACGGGAAGAAGGCCTCCAGACCAAGGCGGTTTGCGAGCTCTTTCGCGATCCACCAGCCCGGACGGCTGTCGTACATCGGCGGCACCACCTCCTGCCGGACGGCCACGAATGGCTCCCTCCACGGGGTGATCGCGAGATCGTCCCAGCGCTCGAGGAAGGTCGACTCGGGCAGCACCACGTCGGCCCATCCGGTGATCTCGCTCGGGAGCACGTCGATGGCGACGAGGAAGTCGAGGTGCTGGATGGCCTCGATGGTCTTCTTCTGCTCTGGCAGCGACTGGATGAGGTTCGTGCCGTAGACGAACCACCCCTTGATGTCGAACTCAGCAGTACCCGGGATGCTCGCGTCCCGCAGACCGTGGGCGAGCCCTTCATCCATGAACGGGAACACGGCGCCTTTCGGTGTATCGGGCGCATGGCGCGAGGGTTTGGGCGCGTCGGGCACCGGGTAGCCGGGCACCTTCATCTTCGCAGGCAGGAAGAAGCCGCCGGCGCGGCCCCAGGTGCCCAGCAGCGCGTTGAGGATCGCGATGGCGCGCCCGCGCTGGGTGTCTTCGCCGGTCCAGGCCGTGTGACGACCGGGGTGGACCAGCGAGGCGGGACGGGCGCCCGCCATGAAGTGAGCGGTCTCGACGATGCGCTCGGGTGCGATGCTGGTGCGGGCCCATGCCCATTCGGGGGTCTTGTCGGCGAGGTGGGCCCTGAGCTCCTCGAAGCCGACCGTGCTGGACTCGACGAACGCGTGGTCGTAGAGCCCGTCGCGGACGATGACGTGGGCCCAGGCGAGCAGCAGCGCGATGTCGGTGCCCGGCTTGATCGGCAACCAGTAGCGGGCCTTCCCTGCCGCAGTGGAGAACCGCGGGTCGACGACGATGATCTCCCCGCCCCGGTCGATCATGCGCGCGAGGTCCTGCACCTGGGTGTTGTGCATGTTCTCGCCGAGGTGGGAGCCGATCAGCGTGAGCACCCGGGTGTTCTCGATGTCGAGGTACTCGGGGCTGCCGACGGGGGCGCCGAACGTGAGCTGGAACGCGACGTCGCGGGAGCCACGGCACTGGGCGTAGGACGGGGCCCCGATGCTGGACGAGCCGTAGGCCCCGATGAGGGTCTTGAAGAACGAGGCGCCGTACCCGTGGTTGAAGAACGCCAGGGCCTCGGGCCCGTGGGCCTCCTTGAGCGCGGTCATCTTCCCGGCGATGTAGTCGAGGGCGGTGTCCCACGACACCTCCTCGAAGTGCTCCTCGCCGCGTTCACCACGTCGGATCATCGGCTTCTTGAGCCGGTCGGGATCGTAGAGCAGGCCGGTCCCGCCCGTGCCGCGCGGGCACAGGCGCCCTCGGGAGAGCGGGTGGGCCGGGTTGCCGACGAGCTTCGTGACCCGCCCGTCCTTCACGTGCGCGAGCACGCCGCACTTCCAGAAACACATCTCGCAGAACGTCGGGATCACCTGATCCCCGTCCGTACGGGGATCGTGGACGGGATCCGGGTCGGCCCCCCAGAACCGGGTGGTCAGGCCGGAGCCGAGGGCAGCGCTCGCGGCGGAGCTTCCGCCGATCGCGATGAACTGGCGACGGGTGAGGTCCATGGTGCGCTCCATCCAGGTTGGGGACGGACAAGCAGCAAAGAGCGTGCCGCAAGGGTGGACGCCACTAATGTACGAACAACCTTTGTATTACAGGTTGAAACACCTCGTTCCACAGGACACGAAACGTTTCGGTCGCCATCAGGCGGGGATCACCCTCGGGGCCGGTCCCACCAGCCCTGGGGGAGCGTGCACTGCCGAGGCCGCGGTGCAGTACTCCAGACTGGCTCGTTGGGGGCATGACACCCGAGGCAGATCCCCACTCGGAGGACACGGCGTTGCTCCGTCGAGTCCAGGCTGCGGGCGCCCACCCGGGTGCCCTCCCCCGCAGCCGCGGCCAGGAGCGAGGTCCATCCATCCTGGGCCATCCCGGGCGCGCCCTCCACCGGCACAGCCGGCGTGAAACGGAGTGTTTCAACATCGAGGGCGCCGGTCCCCAGACCGAGCGCGACCGCGGAACGATGGCAGTCCGCACAGGCTCGGGCCGGGCGCCGGGTCGCGTGGGGGTCCAGGAGCGCGAAGCGCCGGATCTCGCGGGGGGTGTCCGATGGGCCCGAGCCCTCGATCGTGGCGATCATCCCCGGGATCGCGGGGCGGATGCGCCCGTCGGCACCCACCCCGAGCGCGGGAGGAGCGAGCCTGCCCTCCGGGCCGGCTTCGACCCACGCCCCGGGCGTTTGCGCCGCGCGGGCGAAGTCCCATTGCCTGCCGGCCGCATCGAGGGAGGTGTGACAGCCGGTGCATGTCGGCGCCACCGCCGCGTGGCACGCGACGCACGTGAGCCGTTCGTGGCCGACGCCGGCGTGGCCCGGACCGACGACTGGGACGGCGTGACGGCGTCCGTCGAGCTTGCCGGTGAGCCGCCAGATGCCATCGAGACGCACCACGTTCCACAGCGGGGTCCCGCGCGTGGCCGTGGCGACGACGTCGTCGTCCAGACGGACACGGCCGAGTCGCCGGGCGACCGCGTCGTGCACGTCGCCCCACCGCGCCGGGACCGGCATGTGGCAACTCTCGCAGCGCACCTCGACCTGCTCCTCCTCGTGGGCGCGGGAGGTGCCGTCGCCCATCAGGTCGGTGACGCCGTGACAGTCGATGCACCCGAGGCCGGAGGCGGCGTGGAGATCGGGTTCCACATGGAACACGGCGCGCCCGTCCGGAAGCGTGCCCGCCGGGACAGTCCCTGCTTCGGCGAGCCCAGCGTAGGTCAAGGAGATCCTGGCCGACCGACTGTGGCAACCCTGGCACCGGGCATCGGCCACCGCAACGTCGACCGTGGAATGACCGCCGAGGGCCGGCCCCGCGTGGCATGCCCCGCACCCGGAGCCCCCGGCGACGGCATCGTCGCGGTTGCCCCTCCGGGTGCCGAGGTGGCAACCCGCGCAGAGCTTGCGGAGGTGGTCCTGGGCCGGCGTCGGCGTACCCGTGGCCAGGACCTCGGTGAGCGTCTCGCGGCTGTCCGGCGTGGGGATCTCGCCGAACACGAACCGGTCCACCCCCACGATCCCGCGCCCGGTCGTCATCGGCACGGTGCGAACGGTGGCGACTTCTCCCGGATGGCAGGTGCCACAGGTGCGGTCCACCGTGTCGAGCGCCCCCGCCTCCGGTTCCATGCCCCGGTGCGCGGACTCCCGGGTCGAGGCCTTCCCGTCGCCGAGGTGACAGCTCGTGCAGGGCACCACCGCGTGAGCGCCTGGGGGCGGATCGGCGTGGCAGCCCACACAGCCCTCGGGCGCCGCTGGGACCGGGCCCCCGCGTGCGCAGGCGAGGAGGCCCGAGAGCATCAGCCAGGACACGAGCCCCCCGATCGTCCTGCCGGCCCGGGGCCGGCTACTCCAGGCCGAGCTCACGCATGCGCCGCCACAGCGTCGTGCGGCTCACCCCGAGCGCAGTGGCCGCGCGCGCGCGGTTCCACCGCGTGGTCTCCAGCGCCGCGCGAATCCGCTGGGCCTCGTCCCCCTCGACCTTCGTGACCGCTACAGGCGACGGCGGAGGGAGGGCGGAAGGCCGGGGCCCACCCCCCGCGCGCCGCAGGCTGTTCCCGGACTCGGCAAGGCCCGGCGGGAGCTCTTCCACCTGGATGGTCTGGCCCTGGCACACCACGCTGGCGTACTGCAGGGCGTTCTCCAGCTCCCGCACGTTCCCGGGCCACGGCAGCCGCTCGAGCACCCGCACGGTGTCCGGCGAGAGGCGCAGCGCTCGCCCGTCTCGCTGCCCGATGCGCGCGACAAGCTGGTGGGCGAGCGGCGCGACGTCCTCCGGGCGCTCCCGCAGCGGCGGAATGTGGATCGGGACGACGCAGAGCCGATAGTAGAGGTCTTCGCGGAACGTGCCGCGCGTGATCGCAGCCTTGAGATCCACGTTCGTCGCGGCGACGACACGGGCCTCCAGGCGGCGTGGAGTGCTCTCGCCCACTCGCTCGTACACGCCGTCCTGCAGCACGCGCAGGAGCTTGACCTGTAGCGGGAGCGGCATCTCGCCGATCTCATCGAGCAGGATGGTGCCGTGGTGCGCAAGCTCGAACCGGCCGACGCGGTCCCTCACTGCGCCGGTGAAGGCGCCACGAACATGGCCGAAGAGCTCGGTCTCCAGGAGATCCGCGGGGAGCGCGCCGACGTTCACCGCCATGAAGGGCCCCGAGGCTCGGCAGGACCGGGCGTGCAACGCGCGCGCCACCACCTCCTTCCCCGTCCCGCTCTCTCCCGTGATGAGGACGGGCACATCGCTCCGGTGGAGCGAGTCCAGCAGCGCAACCACCCGCAGCATGGCGGGAGAGCGTGCGAGGGGGCCGGGGGCCGCTGCGATGGCGGCAGCCACGTCCTCTTCCTCGGCGGGGCGCAGCACCACGAGGAAGCGCGCCCTCGGGTCGCAATGTGCCCGGACGTGCTCGGGGAGCGGGGCCGCGGTCACAGAGACCAGGCGCTCCGAATCTGCGCACTGCAGCACCGCGCGGCGCCCCTCCTCCCGGCGCCCTCGTGCGAGCGCCTCGCCGATCGGCTCCTCCGGGCTGAACAGCCCCGCCCCGAGCAGCTCCTCGGCCCTGCGTCCGATCACACGCTCGGCGGCCCCGGCGCAGGCCAGGGTGTCCAGCGTGCGGCTCGCCCGGATGATCCGAAGGTCGGCGTCGAGCACCACGAGAACGCGCCCGAGCGCCTCGAACACCGCCTCCAGGGAACCCAGGCCGGGAGGCTCGGGCTCCGTCGGGCAGCCCTCGTCGGGGGGGTGGATCACGTCGACTCCTGGGGGTCACCGTAGACCGGACTCCCCGTTAACCGCATGCCTGGCCGCACGCCGGGACGGGAGCCGCCGCGGCCAGTCGAGGGGCGCTGCGCAATGCCGCAACGTGCATATGTTGAACCCACAGTGTAGGGTCACCCATGATGCGTTTCCTGTTCTGCTCCCTGCTCCTCCTCGGCGCGTGCTCCGGCGGCTCGTCCGCCGGCCCGACGGCCTCCACGCCATCAGAAGCCCAACCCGCCGCCACGGTTCGAAACGTAGACGTGGCCACGCTCAAGGCGGACCTCGACCGCCACGCCGTGCCGCTGCTCGTGGACGTGCGCTCACCCGAGGAATTCGCCGGAGGCCACGTGCCCGGGGCCAGGAACGTACCCATCGATCAGCTGCAGGCCCGCCTCAGCGAGTTCGGTACCGCAGCCGCGGAGGTCTACGTGATCTGCCAGGGTGGCGGGCGCTCCGCAGCCGCGAGCACCACGCTGGCCGCAAAGGGTCTGCACCCGGTGAACGTGACCGGCGGCACCAGCGCCTGGAAGGCCGCAGGCTTCCCGGTCGAGTGACACCGCCGGATCTCTGGCTCGCGCCCCGCTCAGTCGGTGACGAGCTTGCCCACGGCGTAGTGGATCGGGCAGAACCCGGTGAACACGCTGGAGATCATGATGGCGCCGACTGCTCCGGCGAGCGAGAGGCACCAGGGGTCGAACTTCCAGCCGGCGATCACGCTGGAGAGGACGAGGACGCCGATGATGCCGTCGTGAATCTTGGTCTTCTTGGTCATGCGCAAGCGTAACCCGGGAGCATGCACACGGGCGGCCTGCTGCGGGGCCGGGCCGGGCCCGCGGACCCCGACAGCCCGCCAGGATCTCGGCGAAGATCGGATAAGGCCCGCGGCATGGGCCGTCGCGAGCGCAACAAGGAAGACAAGCAGCGCCGTCTGGAGGCGGCGGGGCTCGCCGCGTTCCTGGAGGAGGGCTTCACGGGAGCCAGCGTCGAGCGCATCGCCGAGGCGGCAGACGTCGCCCGTGGCACCTTCTACCTCTACTTTCGGGACAAGGACGCGCTGTTCAGCGCGCTGCTCGACCGCCTGTTCGTCCCGCTGCTCGCCTCCGTCGCCCGCGCACGGGACGCGCTGGCTGCCTGCCCGGACACGCCCAGCACCTTCCCGGTGTACGCCATGCTGGCCATGGAGCTGGGCGCGCTGATGGCTCAACAGGAGGGTGCCCTGCGGCTCTACTTTGCCGAGGCCCGCGCCGTGGGCTCCGGCGGCGAGGGGGTCCGGGACCGGTTGAGGGAAATCCACGCGCTCACCGTGAGCATCCTGGACGATGCTGTGGGCCGCGACGTTCTCCGCCCGCACGACACACGGACGGCCGCGATCGCGATCGTCGGCGGCATCGACGCGCTCGTCTACGCCTTCCTGCGCGACCGCAACACGGCGAGCGACCCCGGGCTCGTGCAGGCCGAGGTCATCCACCTGTTCCGCCACGGGTTGGCGCCTCGCGAATGACGCAGGCAGCCCTGCCGGCGGCCCTGTGGCGCGATCGGCTCCTGGCCTCGCCGCTCCCCTGGTTCCTCCTCGCTGTGGTGTGGACATGGCCGACGGCGCTCCACCCGATCAGCGCGGCCCCGGGCTCGGCGCACACCGACGTGTGGGAGAGCCTGTGGACGCTGTGGTTCGTCGCCACGAAGCTCGTGCACGGCGAACTGCCGATCCACACGGGAACGCTGCTCGACCCCAACGGCAGCCTGTGGCCCTCCGATCCGCTCGGCGCCTTGCTCGTGATGCCGATCACCTTGACGGCCGGCCCGGCGGCCGCCTGGAGCGCGCTGGTGCTCTTGTCCATGACGTTCCGCGGCTGGATTGGCTCCCGGATCGGCGCGCTCCACGCGGGCGAGCCGGGCGCACCAGGCTGGACCTCTGGCGCGATCCTCGCGCTCGCCCCGATGGCGCTCTCGGCGATCCACAACGGGGCGAGCGAGGCGCTGGGCGACACATGGGTGCTCGCCGTCGTGTGGATGGGGCTGCACTGGCGCGGGGGAGGAGCCTGGATCCTGGGCGCCGCCACGCTGCTCGCGCTGTGCGCCTGGGCCCACTGGTATGGCGGCGTGGGCGCATTCTTCGCCTGGGGCGTGCTCCTGCTGCGGCGCAGGTTGCCTTCGGAGGCACGGCGGGCGTTCGTCGCGGCCGGCGTGATCGGCGCGCTGCTCACCCTGCCCGTGGCGTGGGAGGCGAAGAACGTCTCCACCGCACACGACAACGTGGTCGGCATCAAGGCCCCGGCCGAGCTGGCCCGACTGCGGCGGAACATCGGCCCGGCGGACCCCGCGGCGTTCGTGCGGCCCGCGCCGTTCCGGTCACCCGACTTCACGAAGATCAGCCGGTATGGGGAGGACTACTGGCACTGCCCCTACGTCGGCTGGGTGGGGATCGGGCTCTCGTTGCTCTCGCTCCGGCTGCGGAAGGGCTCGCGGTGGGCGTGGGCGCTCCTCCCCCTCGGCGTGGTGCTCGCCATCGGCCCCGTGCTCACGGCGGGGGGCTCTGTCGTCGTGCTCTCCGGGCGGCGGGCCATCCCGCTGCCGTACTTTCTCTTCGAGCGGCTCCCGCCCTTCGACTCGCTCTCGTTGCTGTGGAAGCTCGGGTGGATCACCCAGATCGGGGTCGCACTCTGCGCGGCCCAGGGCGCGGCCGTGGTCACCGCCTGGGTCGAGGCCCGGCGGGGCGCCCGGGCCGCCAGCGGGCAGGCGGTGACCGTCGCCGCGGTGCTCCTCGTGGCGCTCGAGGCCGCCGCCCTCGCGCCCACACGCGGCCTCCCCGACCACGTGGACGCCTCGCCCCCGGCGCCGCTCGTCGCGCTCGCCGGGGAACCGGCAGGGACCGTGATGGCCTGGCCGTTGATCGGCGGCCTGCCCACGCTCTACGAGCAGGTCACGCACGGCAAGACCCTCGCCGCGAGCCTGAACTTCCCGGCGAGCAGGGGCGCCTGGCAGGTGGTGGCCGCAGTGAAGAACGGCCGCGAGGGCACCATCTCCGTCGCGCGCCGCGCGGGCATCCGCTACGTCGTTCTGCACCTCGACGCCCCCACGACCGCAGACGAGTCGAAGCTGTCGCTCTCCGACTGGGACCACTTTCCGGTGCTCGCGGAAGACAGGCGGCTGCGGGTGCTGAAGCTCTGGTAGATGCCGCCAGGCGCGGCGCGCACGGATCATCCCCGGATCAGCGACACGCTTCTCGTACCCGGCTTCACACCCTCGGGCGGGCGACAGTGCTACCCTGCACGGGACGGAGTCTGCATGCCCGCCGCTGTCGAATCGAACCCGCTCCACGCCGCCGAACGCATCGAAACCCTGGTGAGGAACGCCCACGGGCGTCCCGTGCGCGTGGGCATCGTCTCGATGTACGACGTGGAGAACAACGCCGTGCGCATCCTGGCCGGCACGCTGCGCGAGGGCGGACACCACGCCGCCGAGATCTACTTCAAGGACTGGATCTCCAACCACCTCGACCCGGCCACGGACGAGGAACTCGACAGCCTCAAGCGCATCATCGAAGACGAACACCTCGATCTGGTGTGCATCTCGATCCGGGCGAGCGCCTACTACAACGCCGCGAAGATCCTCACCGAGCACCTGCACGAGACGCTCGGCATCGCCGTGCTGTGGGGGGGGATGCACCCGACGCTGATGGGCGCCCAGTGCATCGGGAGCGCCGATCTCCTGCTCCAGGGCGAGGGGGAGCTCGCGCTGCTGGATCTCTGCAACCGCATCCAGTACGCCGGCGTGGGCCACGTGAACGAGACGGCGAACGTGTGGGCGCAGACCCGCTCGGGCGTGCGCCAGAACCCGCTGCGGGGGCTGGTCGAGAACCTCGACGACCTCTCGTGGCGCGACTACCACAGCCACGACCACAAGTACTTCATCCTCGGGTCACGCGTCACCAAGGGGGACCCGATCCACGGCGACCCCGTGTTCCAGATGATGGGCTCGCGCGGCTGCATCTACAAGTGCAGCTACTGCTACAATTCCACGTACAAGAAGGACGTCTACCCCGGCCAGAAATGGTTCCGCGTGCGGTCGCCCGACTCCATGATCGAGGAGATCCTGCAGGCGAAGTCCCACTGGAACTTCAAGCGCATCCGGTTCGACGACGAGGTCTTCAACTTCCAGAGCGACTGGGTGACGGAGTTCGCAGAAAAGTATCCCAAGCGGGTGGGGTTGCCGTTCGAGATCTTCATCGAGCCGAAGCTGGTGAACGAGGAGCGCATGACCCAGTTGCGCGATGCCGGGCTCGTGAGCGTGTACATGGGGGTGCAGTCGAGCGAGCGCGTGACCGGTCACCTCTACGACCGGCGCGTGAAGAACAACACGATCGGCGACATCGCGCAGCTCTACCACAAGCTCGGTGTGAAGCCACACTTCCAGTTGATCTTCGACGACCCCGTCTCCTCCGACGAAGACAGGCGCAAGCTGTTCGAGATGATCTCCACGTTCCCGCATCCGTACGATCTGTACCTGTTCTCGATGACGGTGTTCCCGGGCAGCGAACTGAACCACAAGCTCCTGGAGAGCGGGCTCATCAGCGAGTACGACATCGAAGGGACCGCGACCAGGACCTTCTACCAGCACAGGGTGAACCTCGAATACCCGCGTCCGGTCGAGGAGACGTACTGGATCGCGCTGATCCAACTGCTGTCCAAGTCGTTCGTTCCCCAGGCGATGCTCAAGCCCCTCGCAAAGAGCGAGCTGCTGAAGAAGCACCCCTGGCCGCTCATCCAGATGGCGCACGCCGCGAACTGGGTCAAGATGGGCAGCACGGCCGCGCAGATGGCGCGGAACGGCGAGATGACGCACACCTTGTTGCGGCGCTGGCTCTCGTTCGATCGGGTGATCACCACCTGATCGGGTGCGCGTGAAGCGCCTGTGGGGCGTCCCGCGGTAACGCACCCGTCGTATTTTCCACCCGCTCCGCGCGGGATAGCCGTTGCCCCATGCTGCTCCTCCTGCTCGGCTGCTTTGCGCACTACCCGCTCGTGGGCTCCACCGCGCCGGTCGCGACCGCCGCAGCCAGCCCCCCCGAGGAGCTCCCTCCGATCACGTTCTCGCCGCTCGAGGAGAAGCTCGAGTCCATCTTCAGCGTGTCGACGGACGCCGACCAGCGCGACCGCCTCTCCGACCTTCGGGAGCTGCTGCACGCGATGCGCGCCCGGGACCCCGTCGCACAGCGACGGGTGTACGACTACGCCGAGGGCGTGCTGAAGATCGAGGCCCGGGACATCCCGGAGGCCCTCCCCGTGGAGGAGGGCATGGACCCGATCGTCGTGCCGGTCATCGAGCGCGCCATCGAGGAGCACCCCGTGAACCCGGTGCTGGTCCCTGCGGTTCCACCGACCCCCGGGCCCGACCCGACGCCAACGCCCGTGTCGACGGCCGCGCAGACCCCCGTGGCCCCGCCTGCCCCTGCGACGCCCTCCCCCGCTGATCTACTCGCCACCGCGCGCGCCTCGGTGGCTGCCGGCAACTACCTGGCCGCGATCGACACGATCGCACCGTTGACCTCGCCAGAGGCGGCCGCGCTGCGCAAGGAGACCGTGGACGCGTGGGCCCGCACCGAGCGTGAGGCCGCCGGTGCCGCGTTCATCACTGCTCGAGGCATGCCCCCGGGTGCCGACCGGACCGCGGCGCTCACCGCCGCGCGGGACCGGCTCGCAGCGATCAACCAACGTTTTCCGGACAACAACTTCGCGTCGGCGATCGCCGACAACATCGCGAAGGTGAACACCGAGCTGGGGCTCTGATGGCATTTTCCCTGAAAGCGTGGTCGGGGAGCGTGCTCCCGCTGTTCGAGGCCCGGCTGCTCTCCCGGTTCGCCGACGCGCGGCCCGACCTGCTCGTGGAGGCGTGCCGCTACCCTCTTCAAACCGGTGGAAAGCGCATCCGCCCCCTGCTCGCGTTCGGCGCCGCTGAGGCCTGCGGCGGGAGCGCCCAGTCCGCCCTCGACGTCGCGGTCGCCGTCGAGCTGCTGCACACCTACTCGCTGGTCCACGACGATCTCCCGGCGATGGACGACGATGACGAGCGCCGGGGTCGGCCGACAGTCCACAAGGTGTACGGCGAGGGCGTTGCCGTGCTCGTCGGTGATGCGCTGCTCACCGAGTCGTTCGCGGTGCTGGCCGAGGCCGGGCGGGCCGGAGCCCTCGTCCGCGAGCTGGCCGCCGCCGGGGGCGCGAAGGGGATGATCGCCGGCCAGGCCTACGACATCGGGATGGACGGCGAGATCGCCGACATCGATCGGCTGCGGATGTTGCACCGCGCCAAGACCGGGGCGCTCATCCGGGGCGCCGTGCGGATGGCCGCCATCGCTGCGGGTGCGGGCGATGCCCACCTCGCGGCGCTCACCCGCTACGCCGAGGAGGTAGGGCTCGCATTCCAGGTGCACGACGACGTGCTCGACGCCGACCAGGATGCCGCACGGGCCTCCGGCGGGCCGCCCTCCTTCGTCAAGCTCCTCGGAGTGGAGGGCGCGCGCGGCGTCGCCCGGGCGCACATGCAGGCCGCCCTGGACGCCCTCGGGGGCCTCCCCCGCCCGGAAGCACTCGCAGCCATCGCGATCTACACGGTAGAACGGACCACCTGACCGGGCAGGGAGCAGGAGACCGCCCCCGGGGCCGCGCGCACATCGTGCGGGAGCCCGCCCTGCACGACCGCGCAGTCCTCGCTTGGCGATCCGGAGTGTCGGGGCTACGCTTGGTCCGCCCCGGAGTCCCGATGCGAACGTTCCCCCTCCTTGCCGCCCTCTCGCTCGCCGGCTGCGCCAACTCCCGTGCGATCGTGCTCGGGGACGACACCGCCGGACTCGGCGACAGCAGCGCGGATGCCGACACGGACGCGGACTCGGATGCCGACACCGACGCCGACTCGGACGCTGACACAGACACTGACTCGGACACCGACAGTGATGCAGACGCCGACACCGGGGTGCCCGACCCCACCCCGGACCTCTCCCGGTGGACGGGCAGCCAGCGGTTCACCTACGACGTCTGGGGCTCCACCTGCGATCAGACCGTCGGCGTCTCCGGTGCCCTGCTCGACTCCACCAGCGACGAGTACGCAGCCGTACGGGCCGCCTGCCCCGAATGCACGTCGTTCTACGACGTGACCTACGACACCTCCTACGTGTGCAGCTGGATCGCGCTGCAGGGCTACGTCCACGGCCTGCGCTTCCTCGGCACCGTCGCCGAGACCACGGTGATGTACCCCAACTACTCGGGTGGGTACGACGTGTTCGCCCAGGATCCCACCGGCACCTACGACGGGTTCCGGTTCGACTACAGCGTGATCGTGAACCTGTATGGCGTCGATCTGACCGTGGACGGCGACGGCACGTTCCCGACGCTGTGATGGGCGACCCGAACGACGCCGCGGGCCGCACGCGCGGGCGGCGCGAGATCCACAGCGGAAGCGTGGGCAGGTTCGGCGTGGAGGAGGTCGACCTGCCGAACGGGCGGCGTGTGTCGCTCGAGATCCTGCGGCACCCGGGCGCCGCCGCAGTGGTGCCCATCCATCCGGACGGATCGATCACCCTGATCCGCCAGTACAGGCACGCCGCCGGGGGGACGATCTGGGAGATCCCCGCTGGAAAGCTCGAGCCCGGAGAGGCGCCGGCGCATTGCGCGCTGCGCGAACTGGCCGAGGAGGCTGGCCTCGCGGGCGTGCTCACGCCGCTGCTGCCGCTCTTCACGACACCCGCGTTCACGGACGAGGTCATCCACCTGTTTGCTGCCCGGGAGCTCCGGGGCGTGCCGCTGGCGCTCGAGGACGACGAGGTGATCGAGCCGGTACGGCTCCCCCGCGAAGAGGTGGACCGCATGATCCGCGCAGGCGAGATCCGCGACGGGAAGACGATCGTGGGGATCCTGCTCGCGTGGCGACTCGCGGACTAGAACGCCGCGTGGTTCCGGCGTCGCTCGCTGGTGAACGTCTCGCCCGTGTTCTCGGCGACCAGCTCATAGAGCCGGGCCTGCTTTCCCTCGCGGGGCCGCAGGATCCGCCCCAGCCTCTGCACGTTCTCGCGCACGGTGCTCGTGCCGCTCACGACGATCGCCACCTCCGCCTCGGGAATGTCGACGCCCTCGTTCAACACGCGGGAGGTGACCACCGCGGTGACGTCCCCGCGGGTGAACGCGTCGATCCAGTACCGGCGCTCCTTCACGTCGGTGTGGTGCGTGATGCACGGCAGCAGCAGCGCCCGTGAGACCCGCATGGCGGTCGCGTTGTCGTTGGTGAACACGATGGTGCGCCGGCCCCACTCCTCGGCCAGCAGATCCGCCACCATCGCGAGCTTGCGCTCGCCACCTTGGACGATGCGCTTGCACTCCATGTGTGCCTTGTGCGCGGCTCGCCCGGCCTTGGACCGCGATGCGGTCTGGATGAACCGCTGCCAATCCTCCGGGGAGCGAACGCGGATGTGGTTCTGCTCCAGGAATTCCCTGTACACGCCCCGCAGCGCGTCGTAGCGGGCGCGCTCCGCGTCGGAGAGCGAGACGGTGATGACCTCGGTGGTGTACGGCGCGAGGAAGTCGCCAGCGAGCTCGGGGATCTCCTTTCGAAAGACGATGTCCCCGATCAGGCGCCCGTACTGCTCGTGTGCCCCGTCGGGGCGCTCGGGGGTGGCTGTGAGCCCCAGGCGGAACGGAGCGATCAGCGCACAGGCAGCCTGGATGTACCCGGCCGCCGGCAGGTGGTGACACTCGTCCCAGACCACGAGGCCAAACCGATCCCCATACCGCTCCGCATAGATGAACGCGGAGTCGTAGGTGGACACGGTGATCGGGCGGATGTCGTGGGACCCGCCGCCCAGGGCGCCCACGAGCTCCTCCCCGAACGCCCGCCGGAGGTTGCCATACCACTGGGAGAGCAGATCCAGCGTGGGGACGACGACCAGCGTGCTTCGCCTGCACTGCAGGATCGCGAGTTCGGCGACGAAGCTCTTGCCAGCCCCTGTCGGCAGGACGATCACGCCCTGGTTCTTCGCCGCCTTCCATGCCGCGACCGCCTCGGTCTGGTAGGCGCGTGGGGTGCGCACCGTGAGCGGGCGCAGGGCGTCGAGCTTCTCGTACCCCCGGGTGCGATCCTCGAGCGGGATCCCGCGCTGCCGGGCGTCCATCACCAGGGAGGCGTAGACCGAGCCGTGCGAGCGGCCGCGACCGATCCTCGGGTCCCACGACACGCCTGCGGGCAGGTCGTCGGGCTCGCACCCGTCCAGCACCAGCGTCCCGGATTCGTAGCGGATGGACCAGCTCATCCGCCGCGCCCTATCCTACTCGAACACCGTGGGCGTCGCTGCGAGGTAGAGCCAGTACAGCTGCACGAAGGGCAGGACGGCGAACGGGATGGAGGCGACTCCGGCGATCCGCCACTGGCGGGCGCGGATCAGCGGGACGGGCAGGAGCGCGAAGATCACCGTCGCGACCCAGGGGTACGGCAGGTGGGGCTCCACCGGGGTGTCTGCCGCGATCATCCAGAGATACTCAGCAAAGGTCGGCCCGGTGTACAGCACCACCGCCATCCCGAGCACCCCCGCCGCATACATGCCGATCAGCGTGTTCAACGCCATCACGAAGCCGAGCACGCTGGTCAGCGACTCGGAGCTCGGGGACGGTTCCTTCGGTTCGGGGGGCATCCCCGAGATGTAGCTCGGGAACCGCCGTCGACCCGGGTCGCCCCCACGCCGCCGCAACGCGCAGCGGTTGCCCGCATTACCGAACCCCGGCGCCGGAGCTTGCCCCGAACGCCTTCAAACCTTACGTGTGCGTGAGCTTTGGAGAGCGCATGGCGAACATCGGAATCGACCTCGGCACCACGAATTCGCTGGTGGCCGTCGTCATGGGCGGCAAGGCGCGCTGCCTGCTCGACGAGGACGGGAGGGCGATGCTGCCCTCCGTGGTGCGCTACGAGGCGGGAGGACCGGTCGTGGGCCTGAAAGCGCTCGAACAGGCTCCGCAGTACCCGGGCACCACGTTCTCCTCCACAAAACGCTTCATGGGCAGGGCCCCCGCCGACTGCACCGAGGACGCGCGGATCTTCCGGTACCGGATGGACGACTCCGAACCGCGCTTCGTCCGCTTCCTGTGCGAGGGCCACGCGCCCGTGACCCCCGTGGAGGTGGCGGCCGAGGTGCTGAAGGCGCTCAAGGTCCGGGCGGTCGAGTGCCTGTTCGGAGACCCGGGGGGCGCTGTGATCACGGTGCCCGCGTACTTCGACGACGCACAACGGCAGGCCACCAAGGACGCCGCCCGCCTCGCCGGGCTCGACGTGCTGCGCCTCCTGAACGAGCCCACCGCCGCAGCGATCGCCTATGGCCTGGACCAGCGCGCCAGCGGCCGGTTCGCGGTGTACGACCTCGGCGGCGGCACCTTCGACGTCTCGATCCTCGACCTGAACGAGGGGATCTTCCAGGTGCTGGCGACAGCGGGCGACACGCACCTCGGCGGCGACGACTTCGATCGCGCGCTCGCGGCATCGGTCTTCCCCAGGTTCGCCGCAGACTCCGACTCCGACGCGCGCACTCTCATGGCCGCAGCGGAGGCCTGCAAGCGGGCGCTCTCGGGTGCACCATCCGCCGACCTGCTCGGCCACACGGTCACGCGGGAGCAGTTCGAGGGCGTGATCGCCCCGATCGTCGCCCGCACCACCGCTGCCTGCACGCAAGCGCTCGCGGACGCAGGCCTCACCGCCGCCGACGTCGATGCCGTGGTGCTCGTCGGGGGGAGCACCCGCGTGCCGTACGTCCGGCAGCACGTCGCCGCGCTCTTCGGCCGCCAGCCCTTCGCCGACATCAACCCGGACGAGGTCGTGGCGATCGGCGCCGCGATGCAGGCCGACATCCTCACGGGCAGCTCCCAGCTCTCCGACGATCTGCTGCTGCTCGACGTGATCCCGCTCTCCCTGGGCCTCGAGGTCATGGGCGGCATCGTGGAGAAGTTCATCCCGCGGTGCTCCCCGATCCCCATCTCGGCGAGCCAGACCTTCACCACCCACGCCGATGGCCAGACAGGCATCGATCTCCACATCGTCCAGGGAGACCGCGAGCTTGCCCGGGACAACCGCTCGCTCGGGCGATTCACGCTTCGGGGACTGCCTCGATTGCCTGCCGGTATAGCACGGATAAAGGTCGACTTTCTCGTTGACGCCGACGGCATCCTGCATGTTTCGGCCAAAGAGGAGTTCACCGGGATCGAGACGAAGATCGAGGTCAAGCCGAGCTACGGCCTGACCGAGGACGAGATCGAGGCCATGCTGGAGGCGAGCATCGACAACGCCGAGACCGACGTGGAGGATCGCATGCTGATCGAGGCGAAGGTCGAGGCGGAGGGAATCCTGCACGCGCTCGACAAGGCGCTGGTGATGGACCGCGCGATGCTCGACGACGCTGCCTTCCATCGCATCTCCCGCGTGGCCGAAGCGCTGCGGGAGTCCGCGCTCACCACGAACCCCGCCGATCGCAAGCGCATCACCGATCTGGCCCACGAGCTGGACGCCATCTCGGCGCCCTTCGCCCAGGCCCGGATCGAGCGGGACCTCACACTCGCGCTCTCCGGGCGCGCTGCCGACACCGTGGGCGCCGAGCTCGGGCTCAACGCCGACGGTACGCGGAAAACCCTCGCAGAGGCGACAGAGGTTCCCCATGCGCGGTCGTAATCCCTACCTGGGCGCGCTGGCCGAGCGTCGGCCCGCCCGGCCGTACACCATCACCGTTCAGCCGCTCGGCGTCACGGTCACGGTGGACCCGCAGAAGCTCTCGGATGGCGACCACGGCCTGCCCGGGAGCGTGCTCGGGCAACTGCTCGACGCCGGTGTGGAGATCGACCACGCCTGTGGGGGCGTGCTCGCCTGCTCCACGTGCCACGTGTACATCGCTGCCGGCAGCGCGAGCTGCGGCGAAGCGAGCGAGGAGGAGGAGGACATGCTCGACGGCGCTCCTGCGCTGCGCTCGACCTCCCGCCTCGCCTGCCAGTGCGTGCCCGACGGCACCTCGGACGTCGTCGTGGAGATCCCGGCCTGGAACCGGAACGCGGTGAAAGAGGGGCATTGATGTCGTGGTGATGGCGCGGGCTCGCTCCACGCGGGCCCGCGCGCTACTCCAACCCGATGATCAACGTGCAGGCTACCTTCGAGTGGCTGGTGAACGGCGCGGAAGGTGCGAAGACGCCGGACGCCATGTTGCAGCGGATGTGCGACGATCTGTGCGCCGCCGGCGTGCCGATCCACCGGGCCGAGGCGTTCGTGCGCACGTTGCACCCCAACATCGCCGGCCGGAGCTTCATCTGGGAGTCGGGCAAGACGGTGGTGGTGGTGGAGCGCTCCTATGCGTACCTGAACACCCCCGAGTTCCTCAGCAGCTCGATGGCCACGGCATGTCGGACCGGCGACTACGTACACAGGGACCTGCGCTCCGACGTGGAAGCTGCGCTTCGACCGCTGGCCGACGAGGGCTACATCGATCTCGTGGCCGCGCCGCTCAAGTTTCTCACCGGCCAGAACCACGTCGTCACCATCGCCTCACGCGAGCAGTTCACCGAGGAGCACGTCGCCGCCATCCGCCTCGTGATCCCGCCGCTGGCCCGCCTGGGCGAGATCTTCGCGCTGCTGCGCACGGCCACGAACCTGCTGAGCACGTACGTCGGGCGCAACGCGGGCTCCAGGATCCTGGGCGGCCAGATCCAACTGGGTGACACCGACAGCCTTCAGGCCGTGATCTGGTTCTCCGACCTCCGCGGGTTCACCGCGCTCGCCCAGCGTGTCGGGCCAGCCGCCGTGATCCGGGCCCTGAACGAGCTGTTCGGCTGCCAGATCCCCGCCATCGAGGCCCAGGGTGGCGAGGTGCTGAAGTTCATCGGCGACGGGTTGCTCGCGATCTTTCCGTTCGACCCGGCGGTGGGCGCCTCGGAGGAGCGCTGCCGGGCAGCCCTCTCGGCCGTGACGGCCTCGTTCGCGAACCTCGCCATCCAGAACGCGGCGCGGGCTGGAGTGGACGAACTCCCCATCGATTTTGGAGTCGCCCTGCACCTCGGCGAGGTCTCGTACGGCAACATCGGCGGGGCGAACCGCCTCGACTTCACCTGCATCGGCCCCTCGGTGAACCTCGCGGCGCGGCTGGAGACGCTCACCAGCAAGCTCGGTCGCAAGGTCGTGCTCAGCGAGGCGTTCGCGCGGCTCGCGGCCATCCCGGTCGAGCCGCTCGGCCAGTTCGACCTGAAGGGCGTGGAGGGTCCCGTCCTCGCCTTCAGCCCGATCGGCCTCGGGGACATCGTGCGGGGCTGAGCGGTGTCAGTACAGGCTCCCCAGCCCCCGTACCGCCCCGAGGGCCCCGGTGAACCCATCCGGGTCCAGCGTGAGGTGGGCCACCAGGTTCCGGTCGGCATCGTACACGTACACGTCCGGCACCACGCCCCAGTTGGCCACGAGATCCGCGCCGAAGGGCTCCACGTGCCCGAGCAGCGGGTTCCACGCCCCCGGCTCCGGGCTCCACTGCCAGGCGAGGCTGGCCGTGCGTGCATCGACGTCGAGCGTGAGCTCCTCCAGCCGCGAGCCGCGCGAGGCGTCCCCGTTGTCGAACACCAGCACGCCGCCCGGAGTGAGGCAGGGCGCGTGCTGGGGCCCGAACGCGGCGTCCGGCGCGACCGTGAACTCGTTGTCCACCCCGTTGAGGATCCACTCGGTGGTGCCCGTGGCGCGGTCCACTCGAACCACCGACTGGGGGTAGTACAGGGAGATCAGGAAGTCGTCGTCCGCGGGGATGTACTGGATCCCGTTGGCGTGGGTCCAGTCCGCGGCGCCGTCAGCGAGCTTGGTCTCCTCCCAGCCATGGTTGTGCGTCGTCGGAAAGTCCTCGAACGCGTCCCACACCGTGGTCTCCGACCCATCCGGCGCCCGCTCGATGATCTGGTCGCCGCCGAGCAGCGTGCCGTCCACGGTGCGGGAGTCCGTGCGGGTGTACACCACCGTGCCGTCGTCCGACCACAACGCTTCGTGGTGCCCGCCCGGGAGGGCGACGGTCGAGAGCTCTCCCTCCATCGTCCAGGTGTCGAGACGCGAATTGCCGTAGTCGTCGAGGTCTGTGTCCAACGCCCGCACGCCCACCTCCGGGTCCCAGACCGGGAACATGGGGAAGAGGCCCTCCACGGTCGTGCCCCAGACGGGCAGCCCCTCCCGGTCCACGATCCAGATCGTGGACGAATAGCCGTCCGCACCGAAATTCGCGGCGCTGGTCAGGAGGTAGGCGGGATCGTCCTCCCCCGTGATCGGCAGCACGACTGTGAACGGGAGGATCCCCGGGTCGAGCGCTCCCGTGGTCGCCTGCGCAGTGCCCACCGCGCTCGGGCCCGAGCCGTCATCCTCCGAGACCGTGAACTCGTAGGCCGTCTCGGCGTGCAGACCGAGCACCCGGACGTCGTGATGGGTGCCCGGCTCGGCCTCCTCGGGTGGCGACGGCACACCACCACTCACCTCCACGGAGCCGCGCGTGGGCACCTCCGAGCTCCACACCACATGCACGACGGTCGGCATCGCAGGGGCGATGAGCGCCTGCGGGCTCGGGGCCTCCGCGGTCTCCCCGGGAGGGCCTCCAGACGTGTGGGAGGTGCAGGCGACGAGGAGAAGCACGGCCAGGCACGCTCCAACCTCCACGTACCCCGCCCCCTGGGCCGGTGTGCTACGTCGCCCCATGTCCCTCGGCATGCTCGCAGCGCTCGCCTCCGCGCTCGCATGGGCCCTGGGCGCCATCCTTTTCCGGCGGATCGGGGAGCGCGCCTCACCAACCGCGATGAACCTGACGAAAAGCCTGATGGGGCTCGTGTTCCTGGGGGTGGCCGTGGCGGCCACCGGCGTGACCCGCATCGACGGGGAGAGCCTCGCCCGGCTCGCTGCGAGCGGCGTGCTGGGGATCGCCGTGGGCGACACCCTGTTCTTCGCCGCGCTCGTGCGGCTGGAGCCGCGCACGACGTTGCTCCTCGCATCGGTAGGCCACGTGTTCGCCGTGCTGCTCTCCGTGGCGGTGCTCGGGGAGCGCCCCACAGCAGTGACCTGGGCCGGGATCACGCTCGTGATCCTGGGCGTCGGGTGGGTGCTCCAGGTCGGAGCCGAGGCACCGGGGGCCATGACAGGCACGGAGGGGTCGGGCGCGACCGCCCGCAGCCAGCGGGCGATCGGCATCGCCTGCGGGGTGGGCTCGGCCCTGGCCACCAGCTGCGGCCTGCTGCTGGCAAAGACGGGGGTCGGGGTCGACGTGTCCACCCTCGAAGCGGCCTGGGTGCGGCTTGCGACGGGGGTGGTCGCGGTCGGGCTCGTGAGCGTCGCCCGCGGACACCTGCGCGCAGACCTCGGCGTCCTGCGCATCCCTGGGCTCCTGCGCGAGCTGGGCGTTGCCGTCGCGGTCGTGATGTTCGGGGGGTTCTGGCTCTCGCTCGTGTCCCTGCGCTACGCAGACGCGAGCGTGGCCACGGCGTTGGCTGCGACCGAGCCGATATTCGTGTTGGCGCTCGCCCGATGGTGGCTTGGGGAGCGGGTCACGACGAAGGCTGTGCTGGCTGCGTGCCTGGCGGTGACGGGGGTTGGCCTGATCGTGGTGGGCTCCCGCTGAGAGGGCTCTCTCCGCCCAGCGCCCCGAAGATGCGCCGGGCGTCCTCCTCGGTGATCTCCGGAGTGACAAGCGTGCCGCCGGCTACCCACACGTGCACCTGCCACACGCCGAAGCGGCGTTGCAGGGGTCCCTGGAGGAGGTGCACGGACTGGACCTTGCTCCGCGGCACCAGAGCTGTCTCACGCGAGAGGAACCCGCGCCGCACGAGAACCAGGGCAGAGGTGAGCTTCCATCCCGCGGTGCCCCAGTCGCGCCAGCCGGTCCATGCGCCGAAGAGGAGCCCGATGCCGCCGAGCTGGTCCATCCGTCCAAACCCGAGCGCGGGGGCGATGAAGTGTCCGAAGAGACCGAGCAGAAGCGTCCACCGCAACCCGCCCCGAAGGATCGACGAGATCAACGCCAGCTGCGCCGATGGCTGCCAGACCAGCGGCGCCGCCTGCGCATAGCCGGGCAGCACCGCGTCGAGCGTCTCCGGGAGCAGATCCTGGGCCACCATCGGGATCATCGCCTCGCTCGCGGCGCCGCGCGGGGCTCCCTGCTGGACCGCCGCGGTGTTGGATCCGGCCGTCTCGATCTGTACGGTCGCGTAGCCCATGATTCGGCGGAGCACCGTCTCGTTGATGCGTAGCAGTTGGACGCGCCCCGCCGGGACCTGCACCCGGCGGCGGGTGAACAGCCCCGACTCGGTGCGCAGACCGTCCGTCGACCGGAACAGGCGGAACCCGTAGTACCGGATGACCGAGCTGCCGACCGAGTAGACATACCCGAGCGCGACAAACACCGCGAGCAGCACAAACCCGGCGCCGGGCCGCGCCATCGTCGATTGGAGCAGCGTGGGTTGGAACTGGCGCGCCCACTCCTGCGCCACGCCGTACACGACCAACGCGGCGCCTGCGCGCCCCACGCTCACGCCGTACCCCAGCACCTCGACGAGCCCGTTGTGCTCGATCTCGTCCTCGTGCCCGGCACCAGCCTCTGCATGGGCTCCGGGCGAGCGTCGAAGCTGGTTCTGCAGCGCCGTCGCGTCGGCCACCGAGAGCGCAGACAGGAGCCCCTCCGCGCCGCCCTCGCCGGCGGTCTCGATCCGCAGTTCGACAAGGCCGAAAACCCGGTGGAACGGGTTCTGCACCAGCTCCGTGTTCTGGATGTGCGCGGGTTCGATCACCCTGTTGCGCCTGCCCAACAACCCGGATTGGATCTCCAGCTTGCCGTTGTTGAGCCGGAATCTCAGCGTGAGAAAGTGGATGATGGTGCGACCGAGGGAGAGACCCAGAAACAGGGCGAGAAACCCGAGGTCCACCGCCGAGCGGGCGCCGCCGCCCACGACGATGGCGAGCAGGAGCGGCCAGCCGGATCGCACGGTCCGCCACAGATCCGGGAGCAGGTTGATGAGGAGTGAGGCGGGCTCGAGCCCCCGCCACCCGGTCGCCCCGCCCGTGGGCGGCGTCGCGGTCTCGGCCATCAGATCCCGCCCTCACCCGTGTCTTTCAACAAGAGATCACGGAGCTTTTCAGCCACCTCCTCGTCCAGGCCGGGGATGGATGCGTCCAGCCCTACACCTGCCGCGGTGAACACGATGAGGGTGGTGAGCCCCCACGCACGGTCGATGGGCCCCTGGCGCAGGTCGGCGTGCTGGATGCGGTGGCGGGGGATGGCCACCGTGTGCTGGAACAACACGCCCTGCTGGACGAGCAGGGCGTCGTCACGCACGGCATAGCGGAACGCCCGCCACGAGAACGAGGGCCAGGTCACCGCCTGGACCAGCGCCAGGCCGAGCAGGCCCGCCCCCACCACGAGCGCGGTGTGGAGTGACCACAGGAAGGTCATGCCCACCACCAGGCCGATGCCGATGGGGGTCAACCCGATGAGTACGCGCACCACGCCCTGGGCTCGCCAGAGCAGGGCGGCCCGCGGGTCCAGGGCTTGCCAGCGGGTCTCCATCATGCGTTGCTCACCCGGTTGCCCGCCGTGAGCCGCGCGCCGACGATCTTCAGGCCCCAGGCCCCGCGTGCGAACGCGACCGAGGCGAATCCGTGGGCGAAAACTGCCTGCATCGGCGGTACCTCTTTGGTGTAGTACGTCCAACAGTGGCGACTGGTGCCCCAATACTCGAGGAACCACCCGAGCATCGCCCCACCCCAGAAGATGCACAGATCCTCCCGGTGGTCCTTTGGAAGCGCCAGAACGACCAGCATTCCGAGAAACGCGAGTTGGGTTGCCCAATCATGCCCCGTCGGCGCGACGAACGCCGTCATCCAGGCCACGAAGGGGGGGAGCGAGAGCCACCACAAGAGCCGCAACGATCCACCGCCCAGCGCGGGGAGCGCCCGGTCGAGAAAAAAGGCGATGCGGTCGATGGCGAGCGCGGCGACGGGCCACGCGGGCAGGATCCAGATCGGCGGGCGCTCGGCCGTGTAGTAGTGCCAGAGCACCGTGACCGTACCCCAGGACTCGATGAGCAGGCCGCCCACGAAGCCGACGAATGCCCGCGACAGATCCCGCTCCGGGACGATGCGCCAACACAGGAGCACGGACATGAACCACCAGATCGCAGGGAGCAGGAAGTCGATCCGGCTCCATGGAACCGGCCAGAGCGGCATGTCCCACTGGAAGATGAACAGGTCCGAGAAGACCACCGCCACAAACCCGTACATGACGCAGAGGGCGCTGACCGCGTACAGGCTCTTGCGGTCGTAGCCGCGTGCGATCACGTCCGCGGGCCCCCGCACCGCCCGCGGCAGGAGCCCGCGCACGGCCTCCCACGCGCGTTCACATACGGCCCCGATGGGGCCGTACACGCGGTCGAGCAGCGCCTCGGCCATCCTACTTCTTGATCTCGACGACCTCGTATCCGAGCTTCTTGATGTTCCCGAGCACGTCCACCTCGACCTTCGCGGGGTTGCCCGCTGCATCCTTGCCGTCGACCATGGCCTTCGCAGGACCCACGACCACGATGATCTGCCGGTCGGGGTTGAAGTAGGTCTTGGCCGACGCGTAGATGCCGTCAGGCAACGCCGCGTTCGCGTCCTTGACGAACTGCTGCCACATGTCCGTCCCGAGACCGAACTCCGGCAGCTCCTCGAACGAGGCCGCGGTGGACTCGTTGGTCTCGAAGTTGCCCGCGAGCGCCTTCAGGATCGAGTCGCGCGCCATCTTCAGATCGGCGTCGGCGGGGGGCTTCGAAGCCGCAGCCTTCAGCTCGATGAGGATCTGCTCGATGGCCTCTGCGGTCTTGTCGGCCTGCACGCTGGTGCGGACCGCGAAGGTCCCGAAGTCCCGGGTCTCGCTGAACCCGCCACCGGCGCCGTACGACCACCCGTGCTCTTCGCGCAGGTTCATGTTGATGCGCGAGGAGAACATGCCGGCCGTGATCGTGCCGGCCAGGTTCGCGTTCCAGAACTCGGGCCCCGTGCGGCTCACGCCCGGGGTGCCGACGCGCAGCATCGACTGAACGGCGTCGGGCTGGTCGTAGAACACCACCCGCGTCTTGAGCGGCACGACGGGTGCCGTGACCGCAGGGCGCTTCAAGCCGGTCTTCGTCCATGCGCCCAGCCGGGCATCGAGCAGCGCTTTCGCGTCCGCCTCGGTGATCGCGCCGGCGAGGATGACCGCCGTGTTCGCCGGGGTGTACCAGTTCTTGTAGTACGCCTGGACGTCGGAGACCTTGAGCGCCTTCACCGAAGCGAGATCGCCCACCGAAGGGGTTCCATAGGGGTGGTCCTTCCCGAACACCTGCTGGGCGAACAGCCGCCCGGCGATGTCCCGCGGATCGCTCGCCGCGCCCTGGATCCCCGCCAGGGTCTCCTTCTGCACGCGGGCGAACTCCTTGCTGTCGAACTTCGGCTTGAGCATCACGTCGGTGAGCAGGTCGAGGCTCGGCCCGAGCGTGTCGCCGGTCAGGGCGTCGAGGGCGATCTCGCTGTACTCAAGGTTCGCGCTCGTGCTCAGCTGGGCACCGAGCCCAGTCGCATCCGAGTTGATCTTCAGCGCCGAGCGCGTGGCGGTGCCCTCGTCGAGCATGTCGGCGGTGAGCGCCGCGAGCCCGGCCTTCCCCTTCGGGTTGGTCTCGCGACCGGCCGCGATCATCACGCGCACGCTCACCAGCGGCAGCCCGGGCCGCTCGACGAGGTACACGGGGATGCCGTTCTTCAGCGTGAAGGTCTTGGCGATCGGCGCCTGCCAGCTGGACTCGACGCCGGGGCTCGGCGCCGTGGCGCGCCAGGCCGCAGGGTCCGGGACCGGGATCGGTGGGGGGACGACCACGGCAGCCTCCTCCTTCTTCTTCTTCTTGGCCTCCGCCGGGCCGGGGGCTGCGGCGATGCCGATGAGCACGAGGGCGAGCAGGGAGCGCTTGAGGATCCGGTTCACTTGGCACCTCCGTTCGGTGCAACGGGCTTGGCTTCGTCAGTCTTGACTTCGGGGCTCACGTCGACGACGACGCGGTTCGCTGCGGTGATCTGCTCTGCAAACACCTTCTGCAGAGAGGCCGGCGTGACCGCCTCCATCCGGGCGAAGTCCTTGGGCAGGTACCCCGGGTCTCCCGTGTGGTGGTTGTAGTAGTTCAGCATGTCGGCCTTTCCGCCGAAGCCGCCGAGCGCCTGCAGCTGGCGAAGCGTGCTCGCCTGCCAGGCCGTGAGCGCGCGGTTGAGCTCCTCCTGGGTCGGGGGTGCGCTGGCCAGCCCCGCGACGACCGGCCACACGGCAGCTTCGAGCTGCGCGGTGGTCTGCCCCGGGTTCCCGGTGACGGCGATGGAGAACACGCTGCCGTGCTGCAGGGGGTACTGGGAGGCGGTGATGTCGGAGGCGATGGCCTTGTCGATGGTCAGCGCCTTCTGGAGGCGGCTCGCCTTGCCGTCGGCGAGGATGTTCGCGGCGAGGGTGAGCTCGGCGTCGCCGGGCTGGAAGCTCGAGGGGGTCACCCAGCCGTAGTAGACCTTCGCGAGCTCCACATCGTCCGTGAGCGCTTCGCGGCGCTCCGCGGTGATCGGGGCGACGGTGATCTGCTCGGGGACAGGCTCGGCGGCGCGGGGGATGGGACCGAAGTACTTCTCGACGGTCGCCTTGATCGTGGAGGGATCGAAGTCCCCGACAATCGCCAGGGTCGCGTTGTTCGGCACGTAGTAGGTGCGGAAGAAGTTCTTGACGTCGTCCAGGGTCGCCGCCTGCAGGTCCGCGTGGGAGCCGATCACGACGCCGTTGTAGGGGTGCGGCGCCGGGAACAGCGCCTTGTAGAAGTGCTCCTCGGCCACACCGTAGGGGACGTTCTCGGTGGACTGCTGGCGCTCCTTGCGAACGACGTCACGCTGGTTGTCGAGGCGCTCCTGGGTGAGCGTGTCGAGCAGGAAGCCCATCCGATCACTCTCGAGCCAGAGCGCGAGATCCAGCTGGTTCGACGGCACGGTCTCGAAGTAGTCGGTGCGGTCGAAGTCCGTGGTGCCGTTGATCAGCGTGGCGCCGGCGCCCTCGAGGTACTTGAAGTAGGTGTCCTCGGGCACGTCGCGCGAGCCCTGGAACATGATGTGTTCGAACAGGTGCGCAAACCCGGTCCGGCCTGCGACCTCGTTCTTGGCGCCCACGTGGTACCAGATCTCGACCGAGGTGAGCGGCACGGTGTGGTCCTCCGAGAGAAGCACCTCCAGCCCGTTCGACAGCTCGTACTTCTCGAATGGCAGTGCGGGCGTGGCGATCGCCGCGTAGGCGGCGGGGACGACGAGCGCCAGCAGCCCGAGGGCAGCGGCGCAATAGATGACTCTCTTCACAGGACCTCCGAAGGGCCGGGAGACTAACGCTTTTTGGGACGGATGGGTCCCTGCCCGCGCTTCAGGCGCCGTGGAGCGCGGCCGGCGCGCCCTCGGTGATCACCTGGAACACGGTGACCGGCTCCACCCGACCCTTGACAACGACCCGCTCGACGAGGCGGGTCTGCACGTCCAGGCCCCCGGCCAGGCGTGCCCGAACGCTGTCACTGATGAGGATCCGGGCGCCGTATTTCCTGGTCAGGCTCTCGATGCGGGACGCGAGGTTCACGGCGTCACCCACCGCGGTGCCCTCCATCCGCTCCTCACCGCCCACGGTGCCCAGCATCACCGGGCCGATGTGGATGCCGATCCCGATGTCGATGGGCGCGTAGCCCGATCGGCTGCGATGCTCGTTGTACTCCCCGAGCGCCTCGATCATCCCGATCGCCGCCGCCACGCCGTCGTCCGGGCTGCGGCTGAAGAGCGCCAGGATCCCGTCCCCCAGGTACTTGTCGATGAACCCGCCATGACTGCGGATGATGGGCTCCATCCGCGAAAGGTAGGAGTTCAGGAACTTGAAGGTCTGCTTCGGCGAGAGGTGCTCAGAGAGCGTCGTGAACGAGCGCACGTCGGCGAACATCACGGTCATCTCCATGCCGACGCCGTCGCCCAGGTGCACGTCGAGGATGGACTGCTTGTCGAGGTGCCGGAGCAGCTCGGTCGGGACGAACCGCGCGAGCGAGTGCGACATCGTCGAGAGATTACGAAGGTTCTGAGCGGCTATCTTCTCGATGATGACGGCAGGGGCCAGGATGGATGCCCCAAGCAGCGCCATGAGGGCGACGGAGTAGCCCTCCACCACCAGATCCGCGCGGAGCCGCAGGAACGGGAAGTCCGCGCCGTGCAGGCATTGGATGAGCGTCACGACCCCGAGGAGCCTCAACGTCGAGGGGAGCGAGGACCAGCGCCGAAGGCACCGGACCGCGGCGTGCAGACCCGAGAACATCCCGCCCCAGACCACGGGGAGGGTGTAGACGGTGAACCCGGCGCCCAGGAGGAAGGCGACCAGACTGAGCGCGAGCCCCCACAGGTACACGCGGCCCCAGAGGCGCCACGGCGTGTCGATCTCCAGGACCGTGCACAGCAGGTGCGCGACGGGAAGGACGACCAGCACGATCGACGCGCCCCCGACCGCGATGAGCACCTCGCCTCCGGTCGACGTGATCCCCTGGATCCCAAAGCTGACCAGGGCGCCCAGCCAGAGGGCGCAGAGCGTGCGGTAGAGCCGCTCCCTGTTCCCGAGCCACAGGGCCAGGGACAGCGCGAGGTTGAACGCCACCAGCGCAGCGTAGACCGCCAGGAGCGTCGGCAGCGGATCGGACGTCGGCACCCGCCGCGCTTATCCTGTTTGAACGCCCCGCCCCATCCGGGCAGCGTCGACAGGATGGACCCATCGGCGGAGCCCGTCCGCGAAGCGCTGCCGGCCGCCCCCCCGACCCGCCCGGAAGCATCTCCCCCGTTCCCGGGTCCCAGGATCAGTCGCGGTTGGCATTCGGATGTGCCATGCTGAAGCAGACGGTTCGCTCTTTCGATTCGCAGACCCCCTGGTCCGGTCGAAGTCGCAGCGCACCGCAGCGACAAGACGGGCCCTTCCCCCGAGGTATTTCGTGCCGCTCAACATCGAGCAGGATCTCCAACGCTTCCGCAACATCGTCAAGGGACGTGTGCGCGGAGATCTCAAGAAGTTCATGTCGAATGGTGAGATGATCGGCAAGCAAGGCGAGAAGTTCGTCAAAATCCCATTGCCGGAGATCAACATCCCGCGGCTGCGCTACGGAAAGAACGAGACAGGGGGTGTGGGCCAGGGCGAGGGGCAGGACGGCGAGAAGGTGCCGGGGGAGGGCGAGGCGGGCGACCAGGCGGGAGAGCACGGGTTCGACGCGGAGGTCTCGCTCGAGGAACTGGCGGAGATCCTGGCAGAGGAGCTCTCGCTGCCCCGGATCGAGCCCAGGGGGAAGAAACAGCTCGCTTCCGTTCACGACCGGTACACCGGCATCGCGCGGGTGGGACCGAACTCGCTGCGCCACACCCGACGGACCTACCAGGCCGCGTTGAAACGACAGGTCGCGGCCGGCGTGTGGAACCCCGACCGGCCCGTGCTCATCCCGACAAAGGATGACATGCGGTTCCGGTCGTGGAAGTCGAAGCAGGAGCCACAGTCGAGCGCGGCGATCCTGTACGTGATGGACGTGTCCGGATCGATGGGCAAGGAACAGAAGGAGATCGTGCGCCTGGAGGCGTTCTGGATCGACACCTGGCTCAAGGCCAACTACAAGCACCTCGAAACGCGCTTCATCATCCACGATGCGGTGGCGAAGGAGGTCGATCGGGAGACCTTCTTTCGGGTGAAGGAGTCAGGCGGGACGTTGATCTCCAGCGCCTACGCGCTCGTCGAGAGCCTGATCCGCGAGCACTACCCACCCGACGAGTGGAACCTGTATGTGTTCCAGTTCTCCGATGGGGACAACTGGTCTACGTCCGACACCAGGAGCTGCATGGAGCTGCTGCGGGACCGCATCCTGCCGACCGTGAACCTGTTTGCGTACGGTCAGGTCGAGAGCGAGTACGGGAGCGGGCAGTTCCTGCAGGACATCGCCGCCGCGTTCAACGACGACGAACGGGTCGTGATCTCGCGCATCCCCGACCGCGACGCGATCATGGGCTCGATCCGGGATTTTCTCGGGAAAGGACGCTGACCATGCCAACCGAAACCCTGCTTTCCCGCGCGCCCCGCAGCCTGCCACCAAACCTGGAGGAGCAGCGCCAACGCATCCTCGCCATCGCCAAGCGGCACGGGCTCGACACCTTCGAGACCGTGTTCGAGATGTGCGACTACGACGAGATCAACATGATCGCCGCCTACGGCGGCTTTCCGGTGCGCTACCCCCACTGGCGGTGGGGGATGGAGTACCAGCAGATGGCGAAGGGCTACGAGTACGGCCTGCAGAAGATCTACGAGCTCGTGATCAACACCTCTCCGAGCTACGCCTACCTGCTCGACAACAACGCGTTCGTCGACCAGAAGTTGGTGATGGCCCACGTGTACGGGCACGTGGACTTCTTCAAGAACAACTGTTGGTTCCAGCACACGAACCGCAAGATGCTCGACCAGATGGCGAACCATGCGCGGCGCGTGCGCCGCATCGCGGACCGCGTGGGGGAGAGCACGACCGAGGCGTGGCTCGACATCTGTCTCTCCGTCGACAACCTCATCGACCCCTACCTCACCCACATCCGGCGCGACCGCCTGGATGACCCCCTCGATGCCGACGTCCTGACGCCCGAGAGCTTCCGCCTGCCCGCGCGCCACCACATGGAGAGCTACATCAATCCACCCGCCGTCCTTCGGCGCGAGCACGAGCAGGCGGCAGCGATCGCAGCGCACACCCAGGGTCACTTTCCCGAGTCCCCCGTGCGCGATGTGCTGGGCTTCGTGCTCACCCACGGGCGCATGGAGCGGTGGCAGTCGGACATCCTCTCGATAATTCGCGATGAGGCCTACTATTTTGCGCCCCAGGGCCAGACCAAGATCATGAACGAGGGCTGGGCCAGCTACTGGCACACCAAGCTGATGACCGAGGAGATCCTCGATGACAGCGAGGTGATCGACTACGCCGACCACCATTCCGGCACGGTCCTGATGCGCCCGGGGCAGATCAACCCCTACAAGATCGGGCTCGAACTCTACCGGGACATCGAGCGGCGGTGGAACCGCGGGCAGTTCGGCAAGGACTGGCTGGAGTGCGACGACGCCGTCGCCAAGCGCGATTGGTTCAAGGAGACCAACCTGGGCAAGGCGAAGATCTTCGAAGTACGCAAGACCCACAATGACGTCACCTTCCTGGACACCTTCCTCACCGAGGACTTCTGCAAGCGCGCCGGCCTGTTCACCTACGAGTTCGACAAGAAGTCGGGCGAATACCTGGTCGACTCCAGGGAATTCGCTGCCGTGAAGGAGAAGCTGTTGTTCATGATCGGGAGCCGGGGGCAGCCACGCGTGCACGTGACCGACGGCAACCACGCCAACCGGGGGGAGCTGGAGCTCACCCACGCACACGAAGGCATGGACATCCAGCTGGAGTGGGCACAGCAGACGCTGGGCAACCTCGCGAAGCTGTGGGGACGGCCCGTGCACCTGAAGACGATGGTCGATGAAAAACCCGCCATGCTCCACCATGATGGCACCACGTTCACCTACGATGGCCCCAAGCCCAAGGGCAAGGCATGAGCGGTCTGGGCGATGCGTTGGATCGGGCCATCCTCGGCCCCGGGGTGGTTCGGGTGGAGCATGAAGGGCGCGTGGCAGAGGTGGATGTCGTCGACGCCGATCGGCTCGGCGTGCGTGTGCTGCGCGTGCGGGTGGAGGGTTCCGCCAGCCGGGGCCCCGATGCAGTTCGGGACGCCGCCGCGCGCCTGCCCGAGGCCCTGCGCGGCCTGCCCGAACGGATGATCACGGTCGAGGTGGCGCCCGCCCTGGGCGGCGCGATCCTGCGATCCGCGCCTGACGACGTCCAGAACCGTGAGTTCTTCGAGGCAAGGACGGATGGACGCGTCACCGAGCTGGAGCGGGTGCGCGCCCTCCCTTCGGGGCGCGAGCGCGTCCCGTTCACGATCACCCGCGAGGCGCTCGGGAGGATCGTCGATCGATCGGCGTGACGCGCCGTCACCCACCCGACCGTCGTTGTTCGGGTCGGACCTCCGTCCGGTTTCTTGATAGCGGCTTCGGGATGCTGCTCCTGCTCCTCGTCGCCTGCTGGGATCCGCTGCCGTCCGGCTCCGAGCCCAACTACACAGCGACCACGACGCGCCTGCACACCGCCGATGGTGCCACCATCGCGTTGCACCACCACCCCGCTGCCGGTCCGCCGGTGCTGCTGGTGCACGGGATCTCCAGCAACCACCACTACTTCGACCTCGACAGCTCCCACGACCTCGCCGACTGGCTCGCCGCGCGGGGGCACGACGTGTGGATGCTCGACCTCCGCGGTCATGGGGACGCGCTGTACGGCGACAGGGGGCGTCAGTTCACCGGGTGGACGCTCGACGACTACGGCGAGTACGACGTGGACACGGCGGTCCGCTACATCCAGACGATGACCGGCGCGGCGCGCGTGGACTACATCGGACACTCGATGGGCGGCATGGTCGGCGCGATCTACGCGGTCCGGCACGGCGAGGGCTCCCTCGGGGCGATGGTGGTCCTCGGGAGCCCGGCCTCGTTCTCGCTGAAGGATCCGCTGTTCGGCCTCGCCCAGTTGGGCATGGCCGCGGGCGGGAGCTCCCTGCTGTGGGTCGAGACCCCGGCCTTTGCCGGCGTGGCTGCGGATCTGAAAGGCGCCGTGCCGCTCCACCTGCAGGAGAAGCTCTACAACCCCGCGAACTACAGCCCCGCCACCGTGGACGCGATGCTCCGCCAGATCGCGAGCCCGCTCGCGCGCACCGAGATGGCGCACTTCGGGCGCATGATCCGGGACGAGCGGTTCGAGAGCTGGGACCGGTCGATCGACTACCGGGCCGAGCTCTCCAGGGTCGACCTGCCGTTGCTCGCGATCGGGAGCAACCACGACGAGATCGTCCCCGCCGCGCGGGTGCAGGCGTACGCGGATGCGATGGCTGGCGAGCGCCGGTTCTTCCTGGCGTCTGACGGCAATGTGTCGAACCCGTACGGCCACCTCGACTACGCCCTGGCCGACGCGGCCCCCACGGAGATCTTCCCGATGATCGAGGCCTGGCTCGGAAAGCGGTGAGCCACCTGCCGAGGCGACCTACGTCGAGTCCTTCGAGTGAGGGTTGTTCTCCCAGCGGCGGCGGTCGCGCGGCTCGATCAGATCGGCGCCGAGCACCAGACCGTTCATGCCGAGATCGGCTCCCTGAACGCCATACAGCTCCCCGATCGTGTCGACGTTGTTCGCGTCGGGCGAGGAGTTGGTCCCCCCGGGCGAATCCTCGCCCGAATACTCCGTCCTGAGCGGATCCACGTCGGGGTCGCCCGCGCGGAGCATGTCGTCCTCCCCGGGGATCTCCTCCTCCGGCGGATCCGAGGGGGCCAGATCGAGCTCGAGCGCGTCATCCACATCGCTGGTGATCGACCGCTTGTGCGAAGGCTCCCGGCCCTGGTTGAGCAGCTCTCGCAGCGGCGTGACGGGATCGGCCGGCTCATGTTCGACCGGCAGACGTGGCTTGGACATGGGGGTGCCTCGGTTGAGTTGCGCTGCGTTTTACAGCGTTCATCCAAAGTTTCACCCGGAATTCCCAACGGCAACGGCGAGAGATGAAGTGCCCGGAGCCCCGCAGCGAGCGCCCCGGCAACTACTGGGGTACCGCCTTGACCTTCGCCTTGCCGTCCTCCACCAGGATCCGGAATTTCACGCTCTCCGTCTGGTAGGTGGACTTGATGAGACGGACCTGTTTGTGCAGCGCCTCGCGCACGGCATCGAACGAGAGATCCGTCGACTGTCCGCACCGCCCCCGAGCCTCGATGTACTTCTCGAACACCAGCTTGTAGGCCCGCTCCTCCCGCTCCATCTTCTCCTGCCGCTGGCGGAGCACCTCCTGCTGCTCGGGGGAGATCGTGGGAGCAGCAGCCGTCGCGGCGGGCTTCGCGTGCAGATCCGCGCGGAACTTCATCTTCGGATGCGTGCCCCGCTCGATCTGGATGAGGTTGCGCGTCCAGTACAGCTCGAGGCTCTGGAACCTGGCCTTCAGGGTCTGGTACTTGAACCGCTGCTGGGTGGCCCGCATCGGGTCGTCCAGCATGTCCCGGATCAGCCGCCGGACCTCCTCCCGCTCGCGCAGGGGCTCGATGCGTTCGATGCCCGAGAAGTACTTCTCGTAGTCGATCTTGAGCAGGAACATCTTCTGCTCGACCTCGTCCATGAGGTTGCCGAGATTGCGGTCGACCTTCTCCTTGCGGGCCATGAGGTGCGCACTCCGAGCCCGAAGCGTAGCACGCCTGCGGGTCGCCCCCTGCGCGGCCCCGGCCGGGATCGCAGAGATCCGCCGGACCCGGGCGAACGGTGATCACGCCTGGGCCGCAGGAGCACGATAGGTCGAGCACGTGAAGCCTGGTCCGTCGAAGCCGCCTGCCCGTCCGACACCCGTGCGCGTGCTCGTGGTGGAGCCCAACCTGCCCGTCCGCGAGCTGCTCGGCGAGTACCTGCGCGGCAGGGGCATGGAGGTGACGTCGGTCGATTCGGCGGCCGCAGCGCGCGTGGCCGACACCGGCGCGCGACCCGACGTCCTGCTCACCGAGACCGCCCTGCCCGACTCCGAGGCCGTCGACCTGCTCAAGCAGTGGGCGGGCTCGTGCGGTCTCCTCGCCATGGCGGCCGCGTTGAGCGTGCCCGAGACGATCGCGACGATGCAGGCAGGCGCCGAGGACGTGCTGCTCAAGCCGCTCCGACTGCGCGAGGTGCACGAGGCGATCCGGGCCTCGGCCGCCCGGGCCCGGGCGCGGGAGCGCGAGCGCCTCGGCCGGGAGCTCCTCCTCGGAGCAGCCCGGTGCGAGACCCTCGCAGAGGCGAGCGCGCTGCGGGCGATCCTGACCGCGGAGGCGCCCCTGCTGGCGGGCGACCCGGCCCTCGCTGCAGCCTGCGCGCGGGTGGTGGCGATGGCGGAACAGCAGTGCCGCTAGCGGTGACCGCCTTGCCCGACGAGTCGGTCTGGGCGCTCCCACTCGCAGACACCCGGTCGACGCTCTCCACGGTGCTGATCCGCTCCAACCCCGCTGGAGTCGCGATTGACGCAGCACTCGGAGCCGACTTCCCGATCCTCGACCTGCACTTCCAGTCGGGGGCGGATCTGCAGGCTGGACTCGCCGCCGGGGCCTTCATGGCGTTCGGGGCCGGCGGGGAGCTCACGTTCGATCTGCAGACGTTCGACGGGCGCTTCAGCCTCCCGATCGACGTGCGGAGCGGCCCCTGGGCGGCTCGCGCCGAGTGGGTGCACATCTCCGCCCACTACGGGGACGGGATCCGGAAGTCTGGCTCCGCACCGAGCAACCTGGACTCCTACAGCCGCGAGATGGTGGACGTGCTCGCGAGCCGTGACCTCGACAAACCCGGTTGGGTGTCGGCGCGCGTGTACGCAGGCGGGCACGCGCTCATCCACGCGCTCCCCGAGGCCCTGCCCTTCGCGGTGCAGGCCGGCGGGGAAGCCTTCGGCCCCTGGCCGCTCACGCCCTACCTCGCCGTCGACGTGCAGTGGGCCGACGAGTTCGCCTGGGCCCCCGCGATCACCGGGCAGGTCGGGGCGACCTTCCGGAAGGCGCGCAACCGGTTCCGGCTCGCCGCCGAGGCGCGGTACGGGCCGGACGAGACCGGCAAGACCGCGGGCGCTCACGAGCAGTGGGTCGGCGTACTGTTCGGGTTCGACCGAACGGGCGCGCTCTGACGCTACTCCTCGCCCTCGCCGCCCTCGACGCCCCCCTCGGGGGTGACCTCCTCGTCTACGCGCTCGGAGTGCCGGCGACGGGTTGACCAGCGGCCCCCGGCGTCCTCGGCCGGCGGCACCGGAAACGGCCCCTCGGCCTCGGCGTCCCAGTGCATCCTGAGCTCGTAGAGCGCACGATCCCAGCGTGCGAGCATCGGCGGAATGCTGAACGGCACCGCGAAGCTCCTGGCCTTGCGGGCGACGTCGACCAGGGTCTCCGCCACGTCCAGAGGCTCGAGGGTGTACACGATGAAGGCGGGGCCGTGCTTGTCGAGGTGAAACAGCACGAGCGCGCGACAGTGCTGCAGCACGTCGCGGATGCCCATCGCGTTGTACAGCACCGCGGGCCGGCCCTCGGGATCGGAGAACCCGACGAGCTTGAAGAGCGCGTCCTGGAGCTCCGGCAGCGTCTCCGGCGTGATCCGGGCGTCGACGAGGAACCCATCCGCCTTCGGGCGCGCCATGCCCGCCTTCTCTCCGAGCATGTAGGCGTCGGCGTCCTCCTTCTGGATCGCCGCGAGCCAGCGCACGGCCGGTGCCCGGCGCGCCCCCCCCTGTGGGGTGTAGGTCCAGTCCTCCTCCACCATCATCTCCGCGGGGAGCGCCAGCGGGTCGCCTACCTCCCGGAACGCGTGCACCGGCCGACGGGGAAAGATCGCCTTGAGGAGCGCCTCGGCCGTGACTCCGGCCTCGGCGAGGCCGCGGGTCGCGTCCCGCGCGCTGTCGTCCGAGAAGTTCGCGCCGCTGATCACCAGGCGGTGCACGCGGTCGGGGTAGGGATCCGCGGGGTCCAGGATCGGCTCGATCCATCGCTCGCGCCCCCGACAGAGGCGGTCGGGGTTCTGGGGATCGAGCGTATCGAAGCAGTAGCCAAAGGCGCGCATGGCCGGGGAGCTATCCGAAAACAGCCGCCGTGACTACGTTCCCCCGGTGATCCCCGTCCTCCCCGTCGTCACGCCCACCCTGCCCCCGGCAACCCACACCAACGTCTACCGCGTTGGCCGCATGGTCTTCGACGTCGCCTCGCCCTACCCCGAGGAGCAGGCGCGCACGCTGGACTGGGTGCTGTCGAGCCCGGTCGTCGTCGACACCATCGTCCTCACCCACCACCACGCCGACCACACCGGTGGGGCCGACGCCCTGCGCGCTTCATTGCGCGCTCGGGGGGTTTCGGCGCGGATCCTCGCCCACCGCGAGGCGGTCCTTCCCTTTCCCGTCGACGCCACCCTCGGCGACGGGGACAGGCTGGAGACCGGCGAGGGCTCGCTCACGGCGCTGCACACGCCCGGCCACGCGAACGGGCACCTCGTGTTCCTGGCCGAAAACGGCGACTGCATCGCGGGAGATCTGGTGGCCGGGATCGGCACGATCCTGATCGCTCCCCCCGAGGGCCACCTCGAGACCTATCTCTCCAGCCTGCGCCGGATGCTCCCCCTCGCCCGGCGGCTCTACCCCGCACATGGGCCGGATCTGCCCGGAGAAGAAACCCTTCTGCAGTACCTGGCCCACCGGGCGATGCGCACCGAGCAGGTGCGAAAGGCGCTGAGCGCGCTGGCCGCGCAGGGCCGACCGCAGGACCCCCACTCGGTCGCCGAGCGCGTTTACAACGGCATTCCCGGGGTGGACCTGGAGATGGCGGCGCTGCAGGTTTCGGCGATCCTGAACTGGTTAGGGGAACGACATGTCGGATGAAAAGAAGGACCGGGACTTCAGCCAGACCGTGGACAAGCTCGGTCGGACGGCCTGGGGGCTCGGCACCCGGCTGTTCGGCCCGAAGATCGTGCGGCCACCCGAAGGCGCCCAGGAGCCGCTCTCCCGGGAGACGGAGATCGCGATCGACGCAGCCGGGGCCACGATCGGCCGCTGGCTCCACGCCGCCGGGCGGGCCATCGAGGCGCACCCGATGGACCCGGGCGCGGCGGTGGGGGAGGCCCGCCAGCGCCTCAACGAGGTGCCCGAACCCGCGGAGGGGGAGACCCCCCTGACAGCCGGCGCGCGGGATCTGGGCGGCGGGCTGATGAAGCTGGCCGAGGGCGTCCTCGACGTCGTGGCCCCGCGCAGGGCGCATGCGACCGGCGAGGAGAGCCCCGCCGCCCCGGACCCGGACGAAGGCGGCGGGCCGACGGATCAGAGCGGGTGAGCGCGCCGTGGACCGGGCTGTTCGTTACGGGCACGGACACCGAGGTCGGAAAGACGGTGACCACGGCCTGCCTCGCGGCTGCGTTGCGCGAGCGGGCGGGAGTGCGGGCGCTCAAGCCCGTGGCGTCGGGCGTGGTGCCCGGGGAGCCCGGGGAGGACGCGACGCTGCTGGCGCGCGCAGCCGGCCACCCGGTGCCGGAGGGCAGCGTGCGGTTGCGCACGCCGTGCTCGCCCCTGCGGGCCGCGCTGGAGGAGGGCGTGCGCCTCGAACAGGAGCACACGCTCGCCTGGATCGCGGCGAACACCGCGCCCGACGGGGTCACGCTGCTGGAGGGCGTGGGCGGCTGGGAGGTGCCCATCGGGGCGGACTGGCGGGTGGCCGATCTGGCGACGCGGCTCGGCTGGCCCGTGCTCGTGGTCGCGGCCGACAGGCTCGGGTGCTTGAACCACACCGTCCTCACCGTGAACGCGGTCCGGCAGCGCGGGCTCCATGTCGTCGGGGTCGTGCTGACCCGCTCGCATGAGAGCTGGAACCGCGCAGACCTCGCCCACCTCCTGCCAGGCGTGCCGATCGTGCAGTTGCCCCCGCTTTCGGCCCTGGACAACGCGACGCTCGCGGCGGCCGGGCACCAGCTCCTGAAGGGTCTGCCGGGACGCTCCTGACGGCGCCTAAACGTCCTGTTTGCCGCCGAGGAACGCAGCCATGAGGACCACGGCGGCCACCGGCAGGGTGCACATCAGGCTCCCCGCGCCAAACCAGAGGTTGTTCATCGCCTCGGACCGGCCGACGACCATGAGCTGTTCCCGGAACTCCGGGTCTGCGTAGGTCACGGCCTCGGTGACCCGCTGCATCCCCCAGGTGTACCCACCCACCCCGATCAGGAGAGGCAGCAGCGCACACGCCCCCAACCCCGCCGCCGCCACCTTCCCGACCGTCGAGCCACGCAGGGCCACGGCCAGCGCCAGGGCGACCACCGCGACGACGGCGAAGCACGAGTCCACGGCCAGCACGAGGTACATCGGCCAACCGCCTTCCTCGAACGCCTGGAGCACGGGACTCATCGTTCCGTCACTCCGCGTACAGCTTCGTGCGGGTGCGCTTCTGCAGGTACCGGCCCTTCTTGAGCCGGCTGACCTTGTCGAGGATCACGGTCCCGTCGAGGTGGTCCATCTCGTGCTGAACCACCACGGCGTCGTAGTTCTCGAACCACTTCTGCTGCGGCTTCCCGAACTCGTCGAGCCAGCGCACGTGCACCCGTCGGGGGCGGGAGATGTCCTCGCTGAAGTCCGGCACGGAGAGGCACCCCTCGTCCCAGATGACCTTCTCCTTGCTCACCTCGAGGATGATCGGGTTGCACATCGCCGCGAAGCGGGGATTGGTCGGACGACCGTTCTCGTCCTCCTCCCGCTTGGCGTTCCCGGGATCGGTCACGATGATGCGGCGCAGGTCCCCGCATTGCGGGGCGGCGAGGCCCACACCCGGCGCCGCGTACATCGTCTCCGCGAGGTCGGAGATGAAGCGGCGGAGATCGTCGTTGAACTCCTGCGGCTCCACGTTGCGGCACTTGCGCGCAAGGAGCGGGTTCGGGACGGTGAGGATGCCGAGGATGGCCATGATGGGGCGTATAGCCGCGCGGTCCGCCGGCTACCACTCACCAGCCAGACGCGCCCAGAGCGGAGCGAGGGGCGGTCCGCGAGTCGACGAGCGGACGCTGCCCCGACCGCATGCAGCGGCTCAACCCGGCGGGGCCCCCGACGCGCGTACCCGCGCCTGGACGCGGAGCGAGGGGCGGTCCGCGAGTCGACGAGCCGCCGCGGCCCCGACCGCCTTTACCGGGGTGAGCTGAGCGGGGCCCCAGACGCGCGTACCCGCGCCTGGACGCGGAGCGAGGGGCGGTCCGCGAGTCGACGAGCGGACGCTGCC
>CAIQVJ010000117.1 GCA_903875225.1 uncultured Pseudomonadota bacterium | reverse complement strand
GCGCGAAGATGAAGTGGGGGAAAGGGGGAGGTTTGCCCGGGGGCCGCCCAAGGGCGGCCGAATCGCGGGAAATCATGCCAAGTCAAGCGCCAGCCCGTGTGTCAGCCCCGCTGGCCATCGCTCGGGCACCTTTTGGGCTAACGGATCCGCCCTTTCGCCCACGAAGGCGGCCAGGCCACGTGGCACTCGACGCCACGACGTTCCACACGGCGACTGGTTATCGCCAACCGATGACCCCGCTCTCCGCCCTCCTGGCCGCGCTCCTCGGCTGTGGCGCCGCTGTCACCGAACCCCTCCCCGTCGCGGCGAGCGCTCCTGACCCGGTCGTCACCCAACCACCCAGGCGTGTCCTGACCCCGCCAACTGTCGATGGGCTCGGATTCCGCCTCACCCTGGTCAACCCCGAGATGATCACCGGGATGGACCCTGACACGGTCCCACAATCCAGGCTCGGGATCCGCCTGTGGGTGCGCAACCTCACGCAGGCCCACCGCGATGTGGTGATTCCGGCCATGTACGGGGCGCAATTCGCATGGACGCTCACCAACGAGGCTGGAATGGCGCTCCAACCGGTGTTCCTGCCCCCTCCGACGCCCCTGCCCCCCGGAAGTCCTGCGATGAGCGTGCAGATCAGCCTGGACCCTGGCGCCGAGGCCCAGGTGTTCGAGGTCGGGAGCATCTTCGGGTTCCAGGCTCCCGGTTCAGGCGGGAAGGACGTCCTGCGCATTCCGCCCCCCGGACACTGGGAGGTCGCAGTCAGCGGCACGGTCGGGTCCTTCGGGCTGCTCGAGTTCCCCCCCTTGCCGCTCGACGTGAAGCCTGCTGGAACGGGCGGGTAGCCCGAGTACGGCTCGGCGGCGCATTACGGCAGTCTCGCCCCTGTTCTGATCGAGGAACGCCACTCGAGCTACGGCCCTTGCACTGGCGGCCATCGGGCGAAGGTCGACGGCGCCTGTCCGAGCCTGTACGACCAGGAGCGGCGGCGCGGCCGAACCGTTCGCCGGGGGCGAGGCGGCGCCTGCGAGAACGGTTGCGTTTTGAACTTCAGGGCAAAGGAGCATGCCGCGCCGACGCTCGACGCGAGCCCTACCGTTGTTCGGCGTGCTCTTTTGCCCGGTTTGGAGCGAAACCCCGCCGGGGGGCTACTGGGTAGCTCCCGACGCCTATGGGGGAGAAAGGCGTCCGGGTCTCTGCTGTCCGGCAGCGCCCGTGGCGCGGCCTGGTGTTGGCCACTGGGTGGGGCGTGCGGCTCTGCCCGACCGAGGGGCTCGGGCGTGGCGAACGGAAGTGCGAGAGGGTTGGACGAATCGGAGGCTTCGGCGCCACCACGCCCGGACCCGCGCCCGCCGAGCCGACCAGGCCGCCCTCCCCGGCATATGATCCAACCATGCGCCTGCCCGTCCGAGTCGGTCTCCTGTCCCTGCTCGCGGGCAGCTCCGTAGCGCTCTGGGCGCTGTCCACCCCGCCGCACGATCGTCCTTTCGATGGCGGGCAGGGCGACCCCGACGCCTTGCCTCGCCCCACCGAGAATGGCGAGGGCGAGGCGCTCGGCAAGCACGACGAGGAGCGAGCGGAGGCGGGCCGGGAGGCCTGGGTCGAGCAGATGCACCGCTCCCACGCCGACTGGCAGGCGCTGGACCGGGCCAACGGGCTCGCGGAGGTGGCTCGCCACCGGGCGTTGGCGCTCGCTCCACCCGACAGCTACGGGGGCGCCTGGGTGGAGCGAGGCAGCAACAATCAGGCCGGGCGCATGCACGTGGCGCGGCTCTCGACCGACGGAACACAACTCTACGCGGGGTCTGCCTTCGGCGGGCTCTGGCGGGGAACCCCCGAGGGCACCGACTGGACGCCCCTGGGTGACTCCACCTATGGCGGGGTGCACTTCCTGGAGGTGCTGGCGGGCGCCGGCGCAGGAGACCCGGACGTGCTGGTGACGGCCTCGGACGGGGGCATCGTGCTCAGATCCCCGGACGCCGGGCTCACCTGGGCGGCGGCGACGGACATCGGCTCCCCCTGGTGGACACGGCGCCTGACCCAGAACGACGGCACCCTGCTCCTGGTGAACGAGTCGAACGCGGGAGATCTGCTGTACCGCAGCGTCGACCGCGGCGAGACCTGGCAGGTGGTCCACGACTTCGAGGGGTACCGCGGCGACGTCTGGGCCGGAGTCGACGGGACGCTCTACCTGCTGGACGATGGCGCAGTCCTCTCGTCTGTCGACGACGGGGACACGTGGCAGGCCATCGGCAGCCTCCCCGCCTCGGACTATGGCGACCTCACGGGCTCCCGGGCCGGCGCCCCCACGCTCTACACGGTGCTCGACAACGCCGAACTGTGGCGCAGTGACGACGCTGGCACCACCTGGTCGGACGTGGGCGCGCTGACGGACTACTGGGGAGGGTCACTGAACGCCTCCACGGTCGACAGCGCGATGTTCGTGTACGGTGGGGTCGAGCTGCACAAGTCCTTCGACGGCGGCCAGACCTTCGAGAAGCAGAACGACTGGGGGGCGTACTACGGGGACCCGGCCGACATGCTGCACGCGGACATCGACGGCATCGACGTGATCCCCGACGGGCTCGGCGGCGAGACCTGGTACGTGGACTGCGACGGCGGGATCTTCCACTCGGTGGATGAGTTGGAGTCCGTCCAGAACCTCGGGATGACAGGACTCCGCGTGGGCCAGTACTACGATGTGCTCACGTCCAGCGCCGACCCCACCCACATCGCCATCGGCGCGCAGGATCAGGGCTACCAGCTCACCACCGACGTTCCCCAGGACGATGGGCTGCTCGAGGCCACCCAGGTGACGTCCGGCGACTACGGGCACCTCACCTCGAGCGATGGCACGCACACCTGGGTGTTCTCCGTCTACCCGGGGTTCGTGCTCGTACAGCACGGGGAGACCGACGCCGACTACTACTACCTGAACTTCCCCGAGGGCGAGAGCTACGTGCCCTGGCTCCCGCCCATCGTCGCAGACCCCACCGAGCGGAGCGCGTTCTTCTTCCCCGCAAGCCACATCTTCCGGTACACGCACGACGGCGGCGCCAACTGGACGGCCACCCGATGGTCCGAACAGGACTTCTCTGTCGCGCGCGACGAGTACGTCAGCCGAATGGAATTCTCGTATGTGGACCCGACCCGGGTGTGGGCCGCGACCAGCTACGGTCGGGTGTGGTGGTCCGACGACGGCGGGGTGACGTGGGCGATGTCGCCCTCGATGGTGGCGGACGACAACTGGTACTACGGACAGGCGATCGCGCCCTCGCTCACGGACAAGGACACGGTGACCATCGGGGGCAGTGGGTACGGCGTGCCGGCGGTGTACCGATCCACCGATGGAGGCAGGACCTTCTTCCCCTGGAGCGACGGGCTCCCGGACACGCTCGTCTACACCCTGGTGGAGGCCCCCGACAAGAGCGGCACGATCTTCGCCGGCACACAGACAGCGGCCTATCGCCGCGGCCCCGACGACGAGGCCTGGGTGGACATCACCAGCGCGGTCGCGCCGATCACGACCTACTGGGACGCCGAAGCGTTGACAGCGGAGAACACCATCCGGTTCGCTACCTACGGCCGCGGGATCTGGGACTACCAGATCGACCCCGCAGGCACGGGCTGCTACCCGCCGCACGACGACGACGGCGACGGCGTGAATTGCGATCTGGACTGCGACGACACCAATGCCGAAATCCATCCCGGCGCCACGGAGGCGTGTGACGGGCGGGACGTGGACTGCGACCCCAACACTCCCGCCGGCGGGGAGCTCGATCAGGACGGCGACGGCACGATCGGGTGCGAGGACTGCGACGATCTCAACCCCGCGCGCCATCCCGGCGCCACCGACTTCTGCTGGGACGGCGTCGACGAAGACTGTGATGGCGCGGACCTCGCGTGTGACGACACCCCTGGCGGCAAGTCCGACGGGTGCGGGTGTGCCTCGGGGGCCGGAGGAGTGTACGGGGCGGCGATCGGTCTTGTCGGTCTGGCGTTGCTCGGACGCAGGCGGCGCGGGTGATCCTCCTCGTCGCCGGGTTCGCACACGCCGCGGTGATCGTGGTCGGCATCGACACGGCCTCGATCACCGAGGCCATCTCCACGGCCTCGGACGGGGACACGATCACCATCGACGGCACGTGGACGGAGTGCGTCGACACCGCTGGCAAATCGCTCACGTTCAGCGGCGGGGGCACCATCGATGGGACCGGGCGCTGTGACAACACAGTCCGCATCGCCTCGGGGGAGACCGTCGAGCTTGACGGCCTCGCGGTTGTCAACGCGACCGGACGGGCGTTCGATCTTGAGGACAGCACCGTGACGCTGAACGCGGTGAGCGTGACGGGCACGGGCCGGTCGGACTGGTCGGGCGGCGGGCTCTGGGTTTCCGGGGGGACGCTGACGACGAGCGGGTGCACGTTCACGGGCAATGTCGCGTACGAGGGCCCTGCCGTGTACCTGTACGCGTACGCGGCCTGGCAGGACGCGGGCTCGTCGTACGCGGACAACGAGGCGGCGGCCTCTGGCGGCGCAATCATGGCGTACTACGACAACACCATCCAACTCTCCAACGACACGTTCTCCAACAACACGTCCGCCGGGTACTACGGCGGTGCGATCGCCACCTGGGACTATTCGGACCTCGCGGTGTCCGGCTCCACGTTCTCATCGAACACCGCTCCGACTGCGGGCGGCGGGGCGATCTTCTACTACCCGGTGGACTCGGCGTTCGGAGTGTTGGAGCTGCGATCGAACCGCTTCGAGGCCAACAGCGCGATCGACGGCGGTGCCGTGTGGACGGGGTGGGTGGACACGGTTGATGTGCGTGAGAACGTGTTCCAGTCCAACGTCGGCACCGGGACGGGCGGGGCGATGCTGGAGTATGTGGGCAACACCGCGTCCTACACGCGCAACCGGTTCTGTGGGAACAGCGCGCCCACCGGCGGGGCGCTCTCGGTGCAGTGGACGAACACCGACACCGTGGCGACCAACACCTTCAGCGAGAACACGGCGACCGACGGCGGAGCCCTGCACCGCTACGCGGCGTACGCGGGCAGCATCGTGCAGAACACGTTCGTCGGGAACGTCGCATCCGATTGGGGTGGGGCCTACAACGCGCTGTCCGCCTACGCCGACTTCCGGAACAACATCGTCGCGGCCACCCCGACGGGGGGTGGCATCTACACGTCGGAGTCCTACACCTCTGGCTACTCCACGCTCGAGTACGACGGGTTCTCGGGCAACGCCGTAGCGGACGCCGCCGGCTATTTCTACATCGCGGATCAAGTCGACGGCAACGTGATCGCCGCCGACCCGGGCTTTGTGGTCTGGTCGGCAGATGGCGACTGCGAAGACGACGATCTCCGGCTGGTCGGCAGCTCGCCGTTCAAGGACGCCGGGGATCCCACGCTGTTCGACCTCGACGGCACCCGCAGCGACATGGGCGCCTCGGGCGGGATCGACCAGCCTGTCGCGGATGCCGACAGCGACGGATTCGACACCACCACCGACTGCGACGACACCTCGGCAGACGCCCACCCCGGCGCGGCCGAGACCTGCAACGGCGCCGACGATGACTGCCTGAACGGGGTGGACGACGACGGCGCGATCAACCTCGGGCGCTGGTACCCGGACGTGGATCTGGACGGCTTCGGGGACCTCACCGCCGTCACCCGCGCCTGCAACGCGCCGCCCGGGCTGATCGCAGACGGGACCGACTGCGACGACGCGGATCCCTGGGTGCACCCCGGGGCCTCCGACGTGCCGGACGACGGGCTCGACGCCGACTGCGACGGCATGGACGGCATCCAGTACCGACCCATCGACAGCGTGGGGGCGAGCGCCTGCGGGTGCCAGACGGGCGGCGGGGGCGCGAACTGGGCGGCGGCGTGGGGGATTGGGGTCGCGTTGTCGAAGAGGCGGCGCAGGAATTCGACGCCGCCCACCTTGCCAGAAGCCGCCGGCAGGGTGTAGTCTCGCGCCGCCAAGCCCCTGCTCTCTTTCCAGCCCCTGCACGGAGTACCCATGGCCAAGACCCCCCTGTTCGATCGCGTCACCCGCATCGCCCGGATCGGCAGCTACTGTTCCACCGAGAACGTCGGGGCCGCTGAGGGGATCGAACGTCTCGCCGAGCTCGAGCTCCGCCGCCACCGGGCCGGCTACACCCGCCGGGACGCGCTCACAGCCGGTGGGCTGGGCGCGCTCGCCGCCGCCATGGCGCCGCTGGTGGGGCGAAAGGCCTGGGGCCGCTCCACGAAGAAGGGCTCCAGCGCCCGGGTCGCCATCGTCGGGGGAGGGATCGCCGGTCTCTGCGCCGCCGACCGGCTCGAGTCCGCAGGCATCGTACCGGTCATCTTCGACTCCAACAGCAGGCTCGGCGGCCGGATCAAGTCCTACCGGGGCTTTCCCTCCAGCCAGGTGAGCGAGGCCGGCGGCGAGATGATCGACACCGGGCACAAGACGATGATCGCCTACGCCCGGGAGCTCGGTCTCACCCTCGAGGACTACAACAAGGCGTCTGGGGATGACCTCTTCTACTTCTTCGACGGGCTGATCAAGGAGGCCGACATCGTGGACGAGTACTGCGGGATGGTGGCCAACATGCGGCCCGACCTGCAGGCCTGCTCGGGAGCACCCACCTACTACGACCACACTGCCGCCGACGTCGTCCTGGACACCACGAACCTGCGGACCTACCTCGACACTCGCGCCGCAGACCTCCCGAAGATCCGCGAAGTGCTCGCCCAGGCCTACATCGCCGAGTACGGCCTCGAACCCGAGGAGCAGAGCGCGCTCAACATGCTGCTGTTGCTGCACCTGGACTGCTCCCGCACCTTCCGCGAGTTCGGGGTCTTCTCGGATGAGCGCTACCACGTGGTCGAGGGGAACGACCAGATCACGGCGGGCATCCAGGACAGGCTGTCGGCCACGATCGAGACCGGAGCCAAGCTCACGAAGCTCGCGAAGAACAGCTCAGGGGAGTACCTGCTGTACTTCAACAAGTCCGCCACGCCCCAGACGTTCGACGCCGTCGTGATCGCCATCCCGTTCTCCGTCTTGCGCTCCGTCACGCTGGACGCGAGCCTCGGCCTCTCCGCGGCAAAGCAGAACGCGATCAACACGCTGGGCTACGGGGCCAACTGCAAGACCTCGATCCTGTTCGACGGCCGCGCGTGGTACGACCTCGCCAACTCGAACGGGACGATGTATTCGGACCTACCCAACTTCCAGAACTCCTGGGAGTCCAACTGGACGAAGGCGGGCGACACCGCGATCCTCACCGACTACGCGGGCGGCACCCGTGGGAAGAACCTCCAGGTCGTGAGCACAGGGAGCTACTGCGGCTCCTGCCACACCGGACCGGTTTCGGACCTGAACATCGACGGCGCGCTCATCCAGTCCCAGGTGGCCGACTTCCTGGCCGAGTTGGAGAGGATGGTCCCCGGGATCCGCTCCCGGGCGCTCACCGCATCCAATGGCGACTACTACGCGTTCCGGGGCCATTGGCTGCCGCAGAGCGGGGCCAAGGGCTCCTACACCTGCTACGGCCCCGGGCAGTTCACCGGGGTGGCCGGGTTGGAAGGCGAATCGGTGGACGCTCTCAAGTTTGCCGGAGAGCACACCGACTCCTTCTACGATTGGCAGGGCTTCATGGAGGGAGGCGCCAACTCTGGAATCGCGGCGGCGGACGAGATCCTGGCCGACATCAAGGCCGGGCGGATCTGACCGTTCGTCGGCGCTCCACGCGGGTCGACGGCGACAGATGTTGGAGCGATACGGGTGCCTGCGGGTTCCAATCGTCGGCTGCACAGGAGTTTCGCCACATGTTCCGCGCTCATCCCATTCTTGGCCTGCTCCCGCTCCTCCTGCTCGCACCGGCCTGCAAGCAAGCCGTCACCGGCGACACCGACGCTGACACCGACGCCGACGTGCCCGTGCACGTAGACCTCTCGGGCGCGGTCGCCAAGGGCCCATTCATCCGCGGATCGAGCGTGTCCGTCTCTCCGGTCGACGCCGCCGGGACGCCGACCGGCCAGGTGTTCCAGACCCAGACGAGCGACGACGCCGGCCGGTTCGATCTCGCGATCGACGTCGATGGTCCCGTGCGCCTCGAGGCCCAGGGCTTCTACTACAACGAGGTGACCGGCGAGCTGTCCACCGCGCAGATCACGCTGCGGTCGTACGACTCGTTCGTCGAGGCCGGGCACGCAGTCGCGTTCATCAACCTGTACACCCACCTGACGAGCGAGCGGGTCGCTGCCGAGCTCGCGTCAGGGATCGCCATCGCCGACGCCGTGCCCGCAGCAGAGAGCGAGGCTCTGCTTCAACTGCAGGTCGGCCCCCCGTCGTTCACCCCCGGCGCAGCCGGGGGCTCGATGGACCTGCTCGGCGGTGACGACGATGCGAACGCCTACCTGTTCGCGCTCAGCACGGTGCTCGCCCAGTACGCGGCGAACAAGGCCGGTGAAGGTGGCCCCGTCGACGCGACGCTCACCGAGACGGTCAACGGCATCGCCTCGGACCTCGCCGATGGCACGCTCGACGGGGGCCCTGGAGTCCCGACGGGCGCCGAGCTGTACCAGCTCCAGGCGACGATCTCTGCCGACACGGTCATGGCGCTGCTCGGTCAGCGGTTCACCGACATCGGCTCGGACGCCACGGTCCCGGATCTCCACCGCGTGTTCGACCTCGATCTCGATGGCACCGTCGACAACGACGACACAGACGCGGATGGCGACGGCCATGACCGTCTCGGCGACGGGGGCGACGACTGCGACGACTACGACGCGGGAAAGGGCCGCTGCACCGTGAGTGAGAGCCTCTCCGAGGCAGATGCCGTGTTCGTCGGCGAGGCGGCGGGCGACTACGCGGGCAGCTCGGTCTCCTCCGCTGGAGACGTGAACGGCGACGGCCTGTCCGACATCCTCGTGGGGGCCGATGCCAGCGCAGCAGGGGACGGGGCCGCCTACCTGATCCTCGGGCCCGTCACGGGCAGGACGGATCTGGCGACGGCAGACGCGAAGCTGGTCGGATGGTGGAGCTCCATGGCCGGCGTGTCGGTGGCGGGCGCCGGGGATGTCAACGGCGACGGATTCTCCGACATGCTGGTCGGCGCGCCCGGCCCGGCGGGGCCCGATGGCAACGCGCCAGGAGCTGCGTACCTGGTCCTCGGACCGGTCGCGGGCGACGTCGATCTGGAGACGGCCGACGCGACCCTCGTTGGCGAGATGGACGACGTGTACGTGGGGATGTCCGTCGCTGGCGCCGGGGACGTGGACGACGACGGGTTCTCCGATGTCCTCGTCGCGGCACCCTACAACAACCAGGGCGGGATCTACGCCGGGGCGGTGTACCTGGTCCGCGGCCCCGTGACGGGCACGGTGGATCTGTCGACGGCGACCGCCAAGCTCGTCGGCGAGGAGTCCGGCGACGTCGCCGGTCGCTCGGTCGCTGGGGCCGGGGACCTGGATGGCGACGGACTGGCCGACATCCTCGTCGGGGCGAGCAACAACGCCGCCGGCGGAGGAGATGCAGGGGCCGCGTATGTGGTCCTCGGCCCCGTCACGGGCACCGTGGACCTGTCGACCGCCGACGCGAAGCTGGTCGGTGATGCCTACAACTGGGCGGGGATGGCGGTCGACGGGGCAGGAGACGTGGACGGAGACGGGAGCCCCGACCTCGTCGTCGGGGCGCCGTACAACGTCGCCAGCGACGTGCAGGTGGGGGCGGCGTACCTCGTCCTCGGGCCTGTCACCGGCACCGTGAGCCTGTCGGCGGCCGACGCGAGGTTCGTCGGAGAGGCGGACAGCGACATGGCGGGCATCACCGTCGCCGGCGCGGGAGATGTGGACGGCGATGGACAGGCTGACCTGCTCGTCGGCGCATCGGGCGTCGACGCGCCCTCGGGCGGGACCGATGCAGGCGCGGCCTACCTGATCCGGACACCCGCCACCGGCACGTTCGAGCTCGCGAAGGTCGCCGACAAGCTGGTCGGTGAGGCGTACCGCGACAGCGCATGTCTGGTCGCTGGCGCCGGGGATGTGGACGGCGACGGCCTCGCCGACATCCTCGTCGGCGCCACCCTGAGCGACGCGGGCGGGGCCGACGCAGGCGCGGCCTACCTGGTGCTGGGCGGATCGCTGTAGAGCTGCGTTGCCATCAGGGTGGGCGCGCGGAGTCTGGCAGCACCAACGCTGCCAATTCCGTCCAATGCCCGTCGCGGAAGGCGAGCAACCGTACGCGGTCATCGACCCGGCCATAGTGCACTCCGTGGTTCGGCCAGATGGCGTGTGCCACCAGCATGCTGCCGTCTGCGGTCTCGACCGCCCGGACCTGTGGGGACTTGACACAGCAGTACTCCGCGCTCGGGTAGGTCTCCCCGATCTGCGCCCACCCCTCCGGCCCGAGGCCGAACACCCCGAGCGTGGAGCTGTCCTGTATGAACAGGCGCTCCCCGGAGACCGCCTGCACGCCGCGCAACGTTCCGGCCAATGTGAGCGGCGGCACCGCGTCGACGAGGGCCTCGCCACGCCGGACCAGCGTGTGCAATGTGTGCCAGTCCGAATTTTGCCCCCCGTCCTTTACCACGAAGAGCCACCTCTCCTCCCCATGCGTCATCGCACCGAGCAGGGCGGCCGACCCGGGCCATGGCGCGCTCGCCTGGAACGGTTCCTCGAGCACGCCGCCGTGGACGACGACCGCGCCAAGCAGATCCACCTCGCTCTCGATCCCTCCATAGTCGCTCCCCCGGAATGTTCGCGCCGAGGAGGCGTTCCAGGTGAACAGTCCGTCCTCCCCGGGAAACGTAGCGTCGAGCTGGTCACGGCCGGCGCTGATGGGATTCTTGCCGGGCACGTGGACGCTTGGCACGGGGGCACCGGGAGAGAGCCCCCGACCACCCAGCCCGCGCCGTCGTAGCGCACGCTCTGGAGTACGGGCTTCCCAATGAGCAACGCCCAGGAGTCACGCCCGTACCGCACGCCGTCAGAGGCCGGGTCGGGTACGACGACGAGGCCGACGAGCCGCCCCTGGCTGTGGCCGAAGGCGAGTGCGACCCCGGGGGGCTGCGGCAGGGCCTTCACCGCTGGGGCGTCGATGCGGAACACCTTTTCCTGGAGGTTGTAGGGATAGACCGCGAGTGCCGGGTCTCCCGCCCCGGCGGCCCACCGAACCCGGCCGGGGAGTCCACACACGGGCGGGACGGCTGCCGCGAAGGTCAGGGCGGACCCGTTCCATTGGTAGATCTCCTCGATGGCTGCGACCTGGTTCTGCTCATCGCTGAGTGGCGCACACCAGGCCGCGAACACCGGCCAGCTCGCCGCGAGCCAGACCACGCCCTGCTCGTCGACCCGCAGGTCGACCGATGATGCCGGAAAGGTGCCGGTCGGCGCCGGCCCGTCGGGAGCGACCTGGATGGCCTGGGCGTGGACTTCGATGACAGGGGACATCACCACTCCGAAGGGAGAGACGGTAGCACGGAGGCGCGGCCCGCTTCTCCGACCGCCGCGCGGCTGGGCCGGGAGTTGGACGACTGCGTTGGTGACCGGGTGGTGGTCTGCGCTCGGCGCGTCACCGCTGCTGTTGGAGATCCGCCGCCGCCCGTCCAGGAGCTGCGGGTGACAACCCTATCCCTCCTCCCCCAGGTCCCTCACCACCGCAGTCGCCGCGAACGCGAGCAGGTCAGCGGCCTCCTCGGGCGAGACCGCCTCCGGGTCGTAGCGCCTCAGCATCCGGGCCCCGTAGGAGACCGCGAGCAGCAGGAGGGCTCGCTGCCGCTTGTCGGAGTCCTTGCCCCGGTCGAAGCGGCCGAGCAGCCCCTCCAACGCCTCCACCGAATGCCGGAGCTGGGGCCGGATGAGGGCAAGCAGATCCCGCTCCCCGCCCAGCGCCTCGGCCCACACGCGGTCGAGCGCCCGCCAGCGCGCGTCCAGGTGGTAGCGCAGCTCCCCCTCTCGCATACGGGCCACGAAGGCATCAGGGGTCTCCTCGTCGTCGAACCACTGGGTGTCGGCGTCGATTCGGGCCACCACTTCGCGAAAGAGGCCGGCCTTGGTGTGGAAGTGGAAGTAGACGAGCGCCTCGCTGTAGCCGGCGTCATCGGCGATGTCCGCGATCCGCGCGCCGGCGTAGCCGTGCGCCGAGAAGCGCTTGAGCGCAGCGTCGAGCACGGCTTCGCGGGCGCGGGCCGGGTCACGGCGCCGCCGGGTTCCTGTCGGAGCCGGGTCCTGGATCGACATTCGCAAAATCTCCGCGCTCGTGCGCACTACTGAGTATAGACTCAGCACTACTAAGTCCAGCCTCAGTACCATGGAGTCCCCGATGCACGCCTCCCCTTCCCTCCTCCTCCTCCTCGCAGCCACCGCCTGCACCGGCCGAGCCCCCGACACGAGCGACTCCGGTGACACGACGGATTCCGGCGACACCACCGATACAAGTGATACATCCGATACAGCTGACACCGGCGATACGGGCGACACTGCCGAGCCCGTGATGCCACGCATCGCATGGTTCGCAGACGTAGGCCCGGTCGACCTCACCCCAGATGGCTCGATCGCGCTCGTGCAGAGCATGACCACGTTCGAAGGCGAGCTCCTGTTCATCGACACAGCGCTCGACACGCTCACGAGCCAGACAACCCTGGGCGACGCCGGCAAGAACATGGCGACCGGGGTATCGGCCGACAGGCGAATCTCGGCGCTGCACGGCATCCCCGTCGAGGCCGGGCTGTGGGGCGAGGCGGACGGCTGGCAGGACATCGCCTCGCCCTTCGACTCCGGCTGCGACAGCGACAACGGCGGCGCCTTCGACGTGAGCGACGATGGCACCGTGGCCGTCGGCCTCATGTGGGACGGCTGCGCGCCCGCGGCCTTCCGCTGGACAGCAGCAGGCGGGACGCTGATCCTCGACACGCTGGGGGAGGCCTACGAGGGGAGCCCCAGCCCGCCGACCAACCGGGCTTCGTTCGTCTCGGGCGATGGGTTGGTCACAGGGGGCTTCGCGGCCTATGGCGGGCTCGATCGCTCCCCCGCGCGCTGGACGGCCGACGGCGCAGGGGAGCTGCTCGCGCCCGACGACCATGACCAGACGGGCGAGGTGCTGTCGATCGACTACGACGGGTCTACGCTCGGTGTGTTGCGGGGGAACGACGGCTACGTGTGGTCGGAAGCCGGCGGCTTCGTCTCCCTGGGCCGTCTCGACACCGCGATGCCGACCGATCCCGTGTACCCCAACGCGCTGTCCCGGGATGGATCGGCAGCCTTCGGCGGCGTGGGGAGCGAGTACTTCACCGTGGCGACCGCGTTCGTGTGGACCGAGGCCGATGGGATGCGGTCCCTGCAGGACGTCGCCACCGCTGCAGGTGTCGTCGTCGATGACGGGTACTGGCTCGCGACCGTCCTCGCCGTGTCCGACGACGGCACGGTCGTGCTCGGTCGAGCCTACACCCCCGACTTCGCGGTCGAGACCTTCGTCATGCACATCCCAGCCGGGGCATGGTAGTGTCACGACCCTTTTTCCCCCACACGTTCGACGACGTGACCCGTGCCGTCGACGGCGGACTGGGACTCATCGTGGCCGACATGTCGGACGGGACCCCACTCTACCCCCCGTGAACCACCACATCGGGTGCGTCGAGCGGCGACTCGAACCCCACGCCCCACTCCGCTGCGTGGAACCCGGTGCGCACGACGTCGGGCGGCTGCACAGGCTCCACCGCTCGGCAGCCGGGCGCGACGTAGTACCAGGCGCGCAGGAACGAGTCCGGCTCCGGGTCGATCTTCACCGTCGCGAGGTGGGTGAACTGCGGGTAGATCGTCATCCACTCCGTCTCGGGGAACTCGCCGTCCCAGGCAGTGGCGAAGTCCCGGATCTCCGTAGGAAGGAAGCCGATATCCTTCATCTCCGACTCGATGGACAATTGGGCGAGCGGGCCCCGCACGCACCAACCCTGCTCCTGCTGGAGCCGCCCCACGTCGTAGTTCATCTCGTAGAACAGGAAGTCACGCTCGCCGACGCGCGTGTCCAGCTCCCCGTCGGGCCAGGCGGTCACGCGCCAGCCGTCGACCGGGTAGCGGGGATCCGACTCGGTGATCTGGCGCCAGGCGGGCAGACGGACCGAAACGTCCGTGCGCTCCGTCGGGTACAGGTAGAGGTTGGGCTTGTCGAACTCGAACTGCTGCGACACGCGGACGACGATGTCGGCCGAGCAGGTGGAGTCGTCTGCCACGACGGCAGCGCTGCATCCGCTGTAGTCGGGGCCCGCGTACACCTCGACGCCATACGAGCCAGCTGGAACCGTCGCCTCGAAGAAGTCGCCATCTGGAGCCGGGCTCTCCACCACGTCGCCCCACCACCCCGCGCCACCGGTGTCCCCTCCGACACAGGCCGTCTCGCCATCCAGCACCTGAACGACATTCACGCCGCTCGCGGCGGGCGCGCCGCTGTCACGCTCGATGCGCCCGCACAGGTTGCTCGCGTCCGAGAATCCGTGGGTGCCCGTGTCCGGGGCGATGTCGCAAGCCAGCAGCAGGAGTGTGAGCATCGTGGTTCCTCTACATTCCAGTGTAGCCCTCCCGCCCCATGCCTGTGCGGCGTTCCACAGCCCCGCGGGGCGGCACGAGGGGCGTGGCGAGCCGCCCCTACAACCCCAACAACGCCGCCCGGATCGTGTCTGCCGAGGCGTTGTCCGGCAGGTAGCAGACCGGGGCGTACATCCGCTCGAGGCTGGCCCAGCGCTTGGGCTCGGCGTTGAAGTCGTGGGAGAACACCACGGGCAGGTCGTGCCCGGCCGCGCGCAGGGCGGCCAGGATGTAGGAACCCTGGTTGTCCTCCAGGAACTGGCGCGCGCGATTGGGATCGCCGTTGAAGCGCTCGGCGGTCGCTGCGATGTCGCCGAGCAGGACGGCGGGGGAGACCCTGTCGAACCGCATGTCGAGGAACACCCGGTCGAAAGGTCGGGTCTCCAACGCGGCGGCGATGAGGGCGAGGGCCTCCGGGCCGTCGCCTGCGCGCGTGAAGTCGAACACGTCGGCGCAGAACCGGGTGAGCGTCCGGGTGTACTCCTCGCCGTCTTCGATGACCAGAACACGCATCGTAAGACTTTATCCCGGGCCGACCAGCGGGCGCGCTTTTCGCCGCGGAGTCGATAGACTGCGGCCCTCAACGGAGTCCCCCCGATGTCTCTCGAAGCGCTCACCGCCCAGGCCGACGCCATCCACACCCGCTATCGCAACAACTTCGCCGGCCGCTCCCGCGTGAGCCGCGACCTCGTGCTGCTCGACTCGCTGATCGCCGAGGCCGGCGCCGTCCTCGCCGCCATCCCTGCAGACGCCGACGTGCTCCGGCAGACCGTGGGGGAGTGGAAGGCCCTGTACGCCACCGAGCGCGACCTCATCGCGAAGGTCCAGAACAGCGGGCCGGACATCCTGAACGCGTGGACCGCCACGGAGTGGGAGTTCCTCACCTTCTACAGGTACAACCGTGACTTTGCAGGCCAGAACCGGCTCACCCGGGACCTCGGCCTGCTCGCCCAGACGATCTCCGAGCAGGAGGGCTGGGTGAACGCCGCTCGCGGGCGCGCAGGGCTCGAGGAGTCGCTCGTCCGGATGGAGGAGCACCTCGCCACCTACAAGAAGGAGCTCGCCGAGATCCCCGCGGCCCGGGCCACCCTCCCGCCTGCCGAGCGCGCCAAGCTGCAGGCCTCGCTGGTGAACCACCAGTTCGCGCTGTTCCGTGTCCACTTCGCAGACAAGCCGCGCCACTCGCGCAGGCCGGCGCTGCTGGGCCGCATCCTGGGCCAGCTCCAGGCGCTGCACGCCGAGATGACGGTGGTGCGCGACCAGGGGGTGAAGACCGAGTCCCACCTCCAGAACCTGCAGAAGGTGGCAGACCGCATCCGTCACCACAGCGACGAGCGCGCGAACATCGAGCGCGCGCGCATGGCGCGCACCACCCGCGAAGTGGTGGGGGCGCTCGGTGAGGACGCGAACCTGCTCTTTGCCGTGTTCCGCAAGGACTTTGCCGGCCAGGCGCGCAACACGCGGGACATCGCGAAGCTCGCCGAGCTGTGCGAGCGGATGCAGGAAGTGGCCCGTGCCATGGCCGACCTGCAGCGCGAGCGCCCGGACGAGATGAACCGCAAGAACCTGGCGGTGGTGCTCGACCAGCTTCGAAGCTGGGAGCGCGAGTTCGAGGCGGTGCGCAACATCAAGCGCGCGGAAGCGGCGGCGGCCGCAGCGGCGGCTGCGCCGGTCGTCACCCCGACGTAGTCATCCCCCCTCCGCCCAGTAGTCCTGCATCAGCTCCCCGACCCAGGGGGGCTGGCGCAGCTCGCCGCGTGGCAGGAATTCGCGAATCACCGGCTTGATGTCGATCACCGGCGTTCCGTCGATCGCGTCGAGCTCAGCCACGGTCAGGGTGCGCCCCTCGACCGCGACGATCCGGCAGAGGGTCGAGCCGATCCGGTTCGGCCTGCTGCGGGCGCGCTGGGCGAAGATGCCGACCCGCGGCCACGCGGGATTCCCCCGCGGGTGTCGTGCGCCCGTGACGACCGCAGACTCGGGCACCTTGTCGAACACGAAGAGGATCTCGACGTGGGAGAAGGCATCGAGGCCCCAGAGCGCCTCCGGGGAGAGATCGTCGATCAGCGTGATGGTGGCCAGCTTGCCACCCCAGTTGTCGTCGGTCTGGGCGAGGCGTTCGGCATGGACGAAGGCGATCGGCGTGACGGCGAAGGACATGGGGCGGGATAACCCCCGGGCCTCCATGCGCTGGCTCTACCTCCACGGCTTTGCTTCAGGTCCGGGCTCCACCAAGGGGGTGGCGGTCGCCGAGCACGTCCGTCGCACGCGCGACGTGCTGGTGGAGCGGCTGGACCTGCGGGTGCCGTCGTTCGCGCACCTGCGGGGCAGCACGATGATCGAGCACGTCGAGCAGACCCTGGGCGGACAGCCGGGACTGCTGATCGGCTCGAGCCTCGGCGGGTGGGCAGCGCTCCGGGTGGCCGAGCGCAACCCGAACGTCCGCGCGGTCGTGCTGCTGGCGCCGGCGATCGGGCTGGCACACGCATGGAAGGCGCGACTCCCCAACGCCGTCGAGGGGTGGCGCCGCACGGGCTGGCTGCCGGTGGCCGACCACGCCCTCGGGGGGATCAGCCGCGTGGACATCGGGTTCCTGGACGACATCGACGCCGTCGATGCCATGGGCGACCCGCAGGTCTCGGCCCCCGTGCTCCTCATCCACGGACGGCAGGACGAGGTCCTCCCGATCGACGGGTCGCGCCGCTGGGCGAGCGGCCGCGCGAACGTGCGGATGATCGAGGTGGACGACGGCCACCAGCTCACCGACTCGATCCCCACAATCCTCACCGACATCGACGCATTCGTGGACTCACTGGCCCACGACGCCACGTCGACGCTCCCACCCGCACCCCACGCGAGGCCCTGATTCCCACCTTCATCCGACGCAGTCCGATCCCCGTGAGCGCCGCCGCGCTCGCGCACTACCACGAGCAGCCCGCGGCGCTGGAGCGACTGGCGCCGCCGTGGGAGACCATGACGGTGCTGGAGCGCAGCGGGGACTGCTACGAGGGCCGCGTGGTCCTGCAGGTGAAGGCCGGCGGCATCGCGACCCGCTGGGAGGCCCTGCACACCGGCGGGCGGCGCGGCGAGTTCTTCGTCGATCGGCAGGGCAAGGGCCCGTTCGTCTCCTGGGAGCACACGCACAGGTTCATCCCGGGGCCGGACCCGGAGCCCGCGACGAGCGAACTGGAGGACACGATCGTGTGGAAGGCTCCTCTCGGGGCGCTTGGCGCGGCGGTCGGGAACGTCGAGGGCCGGCTGGAGCGGGGCTTCACCTTCCGGCATGCACGAACCGCCGAGGATCTCCGCAGGCACGACGCCCACATCAAGGCCGGAGGGGGGCCGATGCGTGTGCTGCTCTCGGGAGCCAGCGGGCTCGTGGGAAGGCAACTCATCGCGTTCCTGGCGTCCGGCGGCCACACCGTGATCCAGCTCGTGCGGCGAAAGCCGAGGCACGCGGGCGAGGCCGAGTGGGACCCGGCGAACGGGCGCATCGATCTGGCGCCGGTAGGGCCGATCGACGCCGTGGTGCACCTCTCCGGGGAGTCGGTCTCGAAGCGGTGGACCCCCGAGCGCAAGGCCGAGATCATCGCGAGCCGGGAGCAGTCGACGCGGTTGCTCGCAGGCGCGATCGCCGCCCTTCCGCAGCGCCCGGCCGTGTTCGTCAGCGCGTCTGCCGTCGGCTGGTACGGGAGCCGCGGGGACGAGGTCCTGACAGAGCAGAGCGCACCGGGTGCGGAGGGGTTCCTGCCCGAGGTCTGCCGACGCTGGGAGGCGGCTACCCAGGCCGCGAGAGACGCCGGGATCCGGACCGTGAACCTGCGGATCGGCGTGGTGCTCTCGGCGCGTGGCGGTGCCCTCGCCGAGCTGCTCACCCCGGTGCTTGCGGGGGTCGCAGGCCCGGTGGGCAGCGGGGCGCAGATGTTTCCCTGGATCGCGATGGACGACCTGGTCTACCTCATCCACTGGCTCCTCACCGCCGCCGTGGCAGGGCCTGTCAACGCGACTGCGCCCAACCCCGTGAGCAACCGCGACTTCATGCGCGGGATCGGACGCGTGGTCGGTCGACCGACGATCCTGCCTCTCCCGGCGTTTGCGGTCCAGACCCTGTTCGGCGACATGGGCCGGGAGGTGCTGCTCGAAGGGCAGAACGCCGTGCCTGCGGTAGCGCTCGCCAGCGGCTTCCGGTTCACGTTCCCGACCCTCGAAGACGCGCTCCGCCACGAGTTGGGCCACCCCCGGAGCACGCCTTGATGAAGTGGACCGCAATCGCACACCCTGGCCTCGAAAAGGTGGTGGAGGCCGAACTACGCGAATTCGGGTTCACGACCGAGATGGAGCAGGGCGCCGTTCGCTTTACGGGCGAACCGGGCCGGGTGCGCGCAGTCATGCCGCTCCTGCGCACACCGGACCGCGTCCTGCTCGAGATCGTGGAGGCCCGGTTCCAGAACAGCGACGGGCTCGCCGCGCTGATCCGGGCGCAGAAGTGGAAGGATCTCATCACGCCCGAAGCGACGATCGAGGTCGACGTCCACGGTCAGGGCAATGGCCTGCGGTTCAAGGACTCGGTGGAGAAGCGCGTGAGCTGGGCGATCCACGAGGCGCTCAAGGGCCCCCGGATCCCCGAGCGCTACGGACGGCCGCGCCTCACCCAGCGGATCTCGATCCGCGCGACGGGCGACAAGGCTACGGTCTCGCTCGACGCCGGGGGTGACCTGCTCTACCGGCGCGGGTGGCGCACCGACGTGTCCAAGGCCCCGATCCGTGAGAACATCGCCGCTGCGTTGATCCGGCTCTCGGGGTGGACGCCGGACGCGCCCCTCGTCGACCCGTTCTGCGGCTCTGGCACCATCCCCATCGAAGCCGCGCTGATGGCCGCCGGGCGATCGGCGTTCGTCCGAACGACCTTCGCCTGCGAGGAGTGGCCGATCTTTCGAGGGAAGCGCATCGAAGCCCAGAAGACGAAGAACCACGCCGCGCGGATCTTCGGCAGCGACCGCGACGCCCGCGTGATCCAGGCCGCGCAGGCCAACGCGGCGAGAGCGGGCGTGTCCCCCCGGTTCGACACCCTCGAGATCACCAACCGCTCCGCGCCGGCCGAGCGCGGGTTCATCGTCACCAACCCGCCCTGGGGCCACCGGCTCAACGGCGAGGCCGGCGGCAAGGTGATCCCCGCGACGGACATCTTCATCCGCTTCGGCACCACCGTGATGGAGCAGTTCCCCGACTGGACCGTGGTCTTTCTCGCGCCGGAGTTGGAGCTCGCCCGGAGGGTCTCCCCGAAGGTGCGCGCCCTCGCGACGTTCCCGAACGGGGGCGTGCGCGTGACGGCCTGGAGCGTCGGTTAGGCGCGCGCTCGACGGCGGCGCTGCAGGGCGACCCCGAGCGAGAACAGGACGCCCGCGCCGCTCACCCCTCCACTGCCGCAGCCACAGCGGGCAGGCAGCGCAGGGACGCCGGCCGAGGAGGTGGCCAGCGCATCGACCGCTGCTCCGTCGGTGAGCGCGCGGATCTCGATGTCGTGCCAGTCGTCGGTGAGCCCGTCCACGCGGGTGAGCAGGTCGGGCGCCCTCTGGACGTTGTCCCCGAGGTCGGAGACGTGGTCCCCGTCCACCCACAGCTCAGCGGACGCCCCGCGGCGCATCGTGCCGAAGATCTCGAGCGTCTGCCCCCGCATGGTGGCGCGCGCGACACCCGTCGCTCCAAGCTCACGCAGCTCCCCCATGCCCGCCCGTGCGTCCTCCACCACGTCGCCACAGCCCAGGCAGACGAAGTACGACGAGGCATCGTCCACCCGCTGGTAGGGCGACCAGCGCTCGATCACCGGGGCATCGGCGAACGGGTCGTCGAGCGTGAACACCCCGTCGTGGGTGCCGATGAGCAGGAGGCCCTCCTCGTCGAAGTGGGGGCTGCCGCGCATGATGTGCACCGGCGAATCGAGCCGGACGTGGAGATCGGTGAACGACTCCGCGCCGTCTGTGCTGCGCCAGAGTTCCCCTCCCCGCGTCGCCACGAAGATGAGGCTGCCCGCCGCCTCGATCTGGTCGGGAACGGCACCATCGAAGGCGTTCCACGACTCCCAGGTCGCGAGATCGTCGGACCAGTGCACGCCGGCCCCATCGAGAAAGACCAGCCGGGTCGGGCTGCCCTGCGGCCAGCTCACCGGCCCGCTCAGCGCGGACTCGGATTCGCCGAGGTAGCGCTGGGTCCAGGTGATGCCGTCATCGATCGACGACGCGATCCGGGAGGGGGAGCCTCCCCCGAGCACCTGGGCCGATCCTTCCGCGGTCTGCACGTGGACGAAGCCCGCCGGCGTGGACCCCTGCAGGGCATCGTTGACCGGCGTGTCGAGCACCCACGAGTCCCCACCGTCCCCGCTCACCGCGACGACGTTGCCGTCTGCGCTGGGGCCGAAGGCCCACATGCGCTCCTCGGTCGCCGACCCGAAGAGCTCCGACACCGACGAGATCGGCGGATCCAGCGGCGCCCAGGTGTCGCCCTTGTCGTTGCTCACCCAGCCCACGTGGCCGGTCACCGAGAGGACCTCGTCGGAGGCATCGGCACGGGAGGGGAACACGACGCGCTGCACGTTTTCGGCGTCCATCCCGGCGCCCGCCCCCAGCCAGTGGGCGCCCGCGTCGTGACTGCGGAGCACGCCGGCGGCGTACCCGCCCACCACGATCGTGCTGTCGTCGCCGAAGCCCGGGGAGAACGCGATGCCGCGGGTGTAGTCGGATGGGATCAGCTCGGGTTCGTAGACCGAGGCGTCGTCCGCGACGGCGAGCCCGGCCCACCCCGCCTCCATCCACCGCGTGCCGTCCACCGCGAGCGCCCGATTGCTGTCGTCGGCGTTCGAAGCGGAGCCTGCCCCCTTGTAGACGGTCACCAGCGGGCTGTGCAGGTCCTGCCAGGTCGCGCAGGCATCGCGGGAGATGAACGGCCCGCCGTCTCCGGTGCCCACGATCAGCACGCCATCCGGATCCTCCGCTGTGGCCGGAGAGGCGCCGAGACCTGTCACCACCGCGTGCTCCCCACGGGCCTCTGCGGGAAGCTCTCCGCAGGCCTCGACGACGCCTCCCACCCTGTGAACGACGCTGCCGTCGTGCGTGCCGACGTATGCTGACCTCCCGACACGGGTCGCACGGCTCGGCACCTCGGAGTAGCTGCCGTCGTCCTTCCAGCGGCCCCTCCCCTCGGAGAGCCAGACGTGCTGCGAGTCATCGAGCGCGGTCCACCCGTCCAGGGTGGAGGAGATCGCGGTCATCGAGGGCATCGGGAGCCGGGTGAGCACGCCCTCCGGACGTCCCTCCCACCCGCCGCGGGGCCCGCCAACTACCAGGTCCTCGCCCCCCGCGAGCACGCTCACGAGCCCGGGCGCGAGCCGATTCTCCCATGTCGCTCCCTCGTCGACGGACCACCACAGGCGATTTTCGCTCGCGGCGACCCAGGTGCCGTCATCCAGCGCAGCGACGCCCACGAGCGCGTCCTCCATCAACGGACCGCCGACCATGTGCCAGAAGTGTCCGCCATCGTCGGAGCGCATCAGCATCTGGAACGTCTCGCTCCCGCCGAGCAGGAGCCAGGGCCTCGAAGCGTCGAGCGTGGGCGGCGCTGCGACGGAAAGGACGACGTCATGCGGCACGTGCGCGGATACTGCGCGCGGGAGCATGAGAAGCGCTGTGAACCACACGGGAACGTCGTAACTCAGCGTATGCCCGAAAGCCGCGACCGGGCTAATAGGCCCTCCCTTCAAACCCGCGAGCTGTTGATGAACTTCCTCCTTTCGTTCTGGCGCTCCACCGTCGGGACCAAGGTCGTGGTCGCCGTGACAGGGTTGTTCCTGTTTGCCTTCACGCTGTTCCACATGATCGGCAACCTGCAGGTGTTCACCGGTCCGGGGGACATGGATGCCTACGGCGCGTTCCTGCACAAGCCGGAGGTCCTCTGGGGTGGGCGCGCGCTCGTCTCCACGTCGATCCTCCTGCACATCGTCGGCACGGTGAAGCTCGTGAAGACCACGGCCGCGGCACGGCCCCAGGGCTACCGCAAGTGGACCGCACAGGCGAGCACGTTCTACTCGCGGACGATGAAGTTCACCGGTCCGCTGGTGCTGGTCTACTTCGTCGTGCACCTGCTCAACCTGACGACGGGCGCCGAGCCCGGGCACATCGCGTTGCACCCGAACTACCTGCAGACCGACGGCGTGCCGAAGGCCTTCGAGAACCTCACGGCTTTGCTGGGCAACCCGCTGTGGGCCGCCTTCTACATCGTCGCGAACCTGGCCCTGGGCTTTCACCTGTGGCACGGCGCCTACTCGATGTGCAAGACCCTGGGCCTCTCCGGGCACCGCCAGCTTCGGCTCGCCCGCATCATCGCCAGCCTGCTCACGGCCACGGTCGTCGGCGGCAATATCGCCATCACCACCGCCTGCGTCCTGCACCTCGTGTAGTTGGGGAATCCGATGTCGCTGCCCGATAACAAGCTCCCCACCGGCCCCATCCAGACAGCCTGGACAGACCGTAAGTTTTCCATGAAGCTCGTGAACCCGGCGAACCGCCGCAAGTACACGGTGATCGTCGTCGGCTCCGGCCTCGCGGGCGCCTCTGCTGCCGCAACGCTCGGAGAGCTCGGCTACAACGTGCACTGTTTCTGCTTCCAGGACAGCCCGCGCCGCGCCCACTCCATCGCTGCCCAGGGCGGCATCAACGCCGCAAAGAACTACCAGAACGACGGCGACAGCGTGTACCGCCTGTTCTACGACACGGTGAAGGGCGGCGACTTCCGGTCGCGTGAGCCCAACGTGTACCGCCTCGCCGAGGTCTCGGTGAACATCATCGACCAGGCCGTGGCCCAGGGCGTTCCGTTCGCTCGGGAGTACGGCGGACTGCTCGCGAACCGCAGCTTCGGAGGCGCACAGGTCTCGCGCACGTTCTACGCCCGCGGCCAGACCGGCCAGCAGCTTTTGCTCGGAGCCTACTCCGCGCTGGAGCGGCAGATCGCGCGGGGCACGGTCAAGATGCACTCCCGCTCGGAGATGCTCGATCTGGTGGTGGTGGATGGGCGAGCGCGCGGGATCGTCGTGCGCGACCTCGAGACCGGCAAGGTCGAATCCTACGTGGCGGACGCGGTCGCGCTCGGCACGGGCGGCTACGCCAACGTGTTCTACCTCTCGACGAACGCGAAGGGCTGCAACGTCACGGCTACCTGGCGCGCCCACAAGCGCGGCGCCTACTTTGCGAACCCCTGCTTCACGCAGATCCACCCGACCTGCATCCCGGTCGCCGGCAGCTACCAGTCCAAGCTCACGTTGATGAGCGAGTCCCTGCGGAACGACGGGCGGGTGTGGGTCCCGAAGAACCCCGCGGACTGCGGCAAGCACCCCGGCGAGATCGCCGAGGGCGACCGGGACTACTACCTCGAGCGCAAGTACCCGAGCTACGGGAACCTCTCCCCGCGCGACATCGCCTCGCGCGCGGCAAAAGAGGCGTGCGACGACGGGCGCGGGGTCGGACCGATGGTCGAAGGTGTGCGCCGCGGCGTGTACCTGGACTTCGCAGATGCGATCAAGCGCCTCGGGAAGCCTGCCGTGGTCGAGAAGTACGGCAACCTGTTCGAGATGTACCAGCGCATCACCGGCGAAGATCCGTACGAAGTCCCGATGCGCATGTATCCGGCGCCGCACTACACGATGGGCGGCTTGTGGGTGGACTACCAGCTGCAGTCCACGATCCCGGGCCTGTTCGTGATCGGCGAGGCCAACTTCAGCGACCACGGGGCGAACCGGCTTGGCGCCTCTGCGCTGATGCAGGGCCTCGCAGACGGCTACTTCGTGTTGCCGTTCACGCTCGCCGACTACCTCGCGGGCCGCAAGCCCGACGGCCTGCAGACGACCCACGCCGCGTTCAAGGACGTGGAGCGCGAGGTGAACGCCAGGACCGACAAGCTGCTCTCGATCAAGGGCAAGCGCACGGTGGACAGCTTCCACCGCGAGCTTGGGCTCATGATGTGGGACAACTGCGGGATGGCGCGCACCGATGAGGGCCTCGCGAAGACGCTGAAGCGGATCCCCGAGCTGCGGGAGGAGTTCTGGAAGAACGTCACGGTGGCGGGATCGGGTGCTGAGCTCAACCAGTCGCTGGAGAAGGCGGGGCGCGTGGCAGACTTCCTGGAATTCGCCGAGGTCATGTGCCTCGACGCGCGCACCCGGGAGGAGAGCTGTGGGGGCCACTTCCGCACCGAGTACCAGGACGAGGGCGAGGCCAAGCGTAACGACGAGAAGTTCAGCCACGTGAGCGCCTGGGAGTACACCGGGGTGGGCAACGCGCCGACGCTGCACAAGGAACCCCTCGAATTCAACAACGTCCACTTCGCCACGCGGAGCTACAAGTAATGCGCCTCACCCTGCACATCTGGCGACAGAAGGGCCGCTCCGACAAGGGCGGTTTCGAGACCCACCAGGTCGACAACGTCTCCGAGCACATGAGCTTCCTGGAGATGCTCGACGTGCTGAACGAGGGTCTGGAGTCGCAAGGCAAGGAGCCCGTCGCGTTCGAGCACGACTGCCGCGAGGGCATCTGCGGGAGCTGCGGGTTCGTCATCAACGGGCGGGCCCACGGCCCGATGACGCGCACCACCGTCTGCCAGTTGCACATGCGCTCGTTCAAGGACGGCGACGATCTCACCCTGGAGCCCTGGCGCGCGAAGGCGTTCCCGATCCTCCGCGACCTCATCGTCGACCGCTCGGCGTTCGATCGGATCGTACAGGCCGGAGGATTCGTCTCCACGAACACGGGCTCCGCACCCGAGGCCAACAGCGTCCCCGTGCGCAGGGACTGCGCCGACAAGTCGATGGACGCCGCGGCCTGCATCGGGTGTGGCGCGTGCGTAGCGATGTGTCCCAACGCATCGGCGAGCCTGTTCACCGCGGCCAAGCTGGCGCACCTGAACCTCCTGCCCCAGGGCGAGCCCGAGCGGCTGATCCGCAGCGAGAAGATGGTCCTGCAGATGGACATCGAGGGCTTCGGGCACTGCACCAACCACGGCGACTGCGAGGTCGTGTGCCCGAAGGGCATCTCGGTCACCACCATCGCGCAGATGAACCGGAACTACGTGCAGGCGACGCTGCTGAGCTCGCCGCGCGAGGGTGACAGCACGGAGTGATCGCGCCGCAGGAGGCTGGATGTCCGGACCCGTCGATCCGCCACGATGTTAGGCAGCTGACACCAGATGTTCTCGACCGCCCTCGACCGATTCGCGCCGCCACCGGGGAGCCGCTCATCACGATGGATGGCGTAGTGATCCAAGGCAACTGCATCGTCGATGCGGTTCGGCCCGCCCTGTACTTCGAGTCCCCCTCGACCGTCACGATCGCCAATACGGTGGTCCGCGATCACAGCTGCGGCGGCCTCCAGCACATGGGGGGCACAATCGCCATGAGCAACGTCCAATTCGAGGAGAATCGTGGGTACGGCGTCTACCTGGGTGGGAGCTCTGCCACGCTGGACGGCGTGGGCATCGCAGACACCGCCGGGGGTTCCGATTTCGAGGGAATCGGGCTGCTTGCCTGGAATTCAACCCTGTCCACGGGTTCCGGCGCCGACCCCGAGCTCGAGATCGAAGACAGCCGCGACCTCGGTCTGGTTCTCTCCAGCGGGCACGCCAGCCTCGACCACGTGACGATCACCAGGAGCGGCGCGGCCGGGCTGGCGGTGATCGCAGCCAATGTGGAGCTTTCCCACGCGCGGATCTCGGGGACGCGCACCGCGACCGAACGGAGCTGGGGCGGGTTCGGGGTCTACGCCTCTCTGCTCGACGGTTCGACGTCGACCCGGTACGCGGCACCGGATCCGGGGGCCCCCGTGCTGACGCTCCGCGACAGCATCATCGACGACAACGAGGTCGCTGGCATCGCGGTCGCTGATGGCGCCGATGCGCTGATTGACGGCGTGTCGGTGTGGAGCACCCGGCCGGGGCCGAGCGAGGAGGGCGACGGGCTGCGCGCGCTTGGCGACGCTTTTGTCACCGTCGAGGGCCTGGAGACCTCGGGGAACGCTCGGGCCTCCATCCTGTACGACGGGAGTGCGGGCTCGATCTCCGCGAGCACGGGTGACGAACCAATCGGCGTGGTGGTGCAGGATTGCCTCGGGGTCGATCAGGTCGTCATCGACGATGACGCCGACTTCGCCGATGTCAGCATGTGTGACACAGGGACTCCCCTGCCCGCCTCGATCAGCGCCCTCACCTACTCCAACGACATCTCCGTGGAGGAGTAGCGCCGTGGTGCGCCCGAACCAACACCCCACCGCATCGTGCTGCAAACGCGCCGATCAACGTCTGCTGTCTAGCTCAACCCGCCATCCACCACGAACGTCTGCCCGGTGATGTACGAGGCGCCGGGGCCCACGAGAAACCGCACGATCGGCCCGATCTCGTCAGGCTTCCCGAGCCGCCGCATCGGGATCATCTGCTTGACGCCGTCGATGAGCTCGGTGGGCAGGCTGGCCGTCATGTCCGTGTCGATGAAGCCGGGCGCCACGCAGTTCACCCGGATGTTGCGGCGCCCCACCTCTTTCGCGAGCGAACGGGACATCGCGATGATCCCAGCCTTTGCCGCGGCATAGTTCGCCTGCCCCGCGTTCCCCATGATGCCGGAGACCGACGTCAGGTTCACGATGCAGCCCTTGCGCCGGCGGAGCATGCCCTCGGTGGCCGCGCGGCAGAGGCGAAACGTGCTGGTGAGGTTGGTGTCGATGACGTCGGACCACTGCTCGTCGGTCATGCGCAGCAGGAGGCCATCGCGGGTGATGCCGGCATTGTTGACGAGGATGTTGATGCCGCCCGCATCCTCGGCCTCGGCCACCATTCGGGTGACACCCTCCAGCGTGGACACGTCGGCCTGCACGACCTTGCCGACGCCACCAGCGGCGTCGATCTCCCGCGCTACAGCGAGCGCGGCATCGGCGTTCTTCAGGTAGTTCACGAACACGGTCGCCCCGCCCCGCCCCAACTCGAGGGCGATGGCTCGCCCGATCCCGCGGCTTGCACCGGTCACGACGGCGATCTGCTTCTCCAGCTCCACAAAAACCTCTCAGCGCGCCGCACTATCCCACGGTCGGCAAGTGCGGGGCCTGATCGCGGGCGACGATCGTGACGTTGGCGGGGTGGCGGGGTGCCGCTCCATCCACGCGGATGGTCGTCCATGCGGTGTTTCGCTGCGTAAAGCCTCGATAGTCGGAGAGGGGTGCGCCCGTGAGCCGGCAAAGCAGCGCGGACATCGCCATCTGGTGCGAGACCAGCGCGATCACGGCGTCGGGATCGACCGCGGCCACGGCGGGTACCGTGCGGTCCCATGCCTCCAGCATCCTCGTCCCGGTCTGGGCCAATGTCTCGCCGCTCGGAATGACCACGCTCGACGGGTCGGTGCGAAACTGGAGCAGCAGGTCCGGGTGAGCGGCGAACGCCTCCGGTCCGCCCAGCCCCTCCAGCACCCCCATGTCCATCTCGACAAGCGACTGCATCGCCTGCGGCTGCCCCACGGCCTCGGCCGTGCGCCACGCACGCCGCAGGGGGCTCGAGTACACCTGCGAAACAGGAGGAAACACCACTTTCAGGGCGAGCACCTGGGCCTCCCCCACGCTGTCCAGGTCTACGTCGGTGCGGCCCAGGAACCTCCGCTCCACGTTCCACGCGGTCTGTCCGTGACGCAACAGGTGCACCGTGAGCATGTGTGCGACTAACCCGCGGGCATGGGCCGGGGACGGGCAGTTGGCGGCAGGCCATGAGAATCGAACCAGCCTGCCCCGGGGGGCCGCGTGGCCCCCCGGACCCCCGGCCCTACGCTGAATTTGGCACGGAAGACCGCGCCAAATTCAGCCTCGGCCTCTCTCCGGCCGGAAGACCGGCCTCCGAGAGGTCGAGCGGGCCCGGACTCCCCATTGTCGCGGAGCCCGGGCTGCCAGGCGACGGGCCCTCGGGATACGCATCCAACGGCAGGCCGTGCCGCGCTGGTGCCGGCCCCGGTCTTCAAAACCGGTCGGGGCGCTCCGGAAGGATCCGCCCGGTGAGTTCGATTCTCATGGCCTGCCGCCAAACGTTGGAATAATGTAGGTTGTAAGCGTGTATCAGTAAACACCGGACCGTAGCGGGACATGCCGGGGACATCACTCTGAATCCTCGCGAATCAGGGCGGGGACGTTCATGGCGGGGACCTGTGCCACCACGTCGCCCAGTCGCAGACCGCGATTCGCTTCGATGTAGCTGGCGTCCTGTCCAGGCTGCGCGTGGCCGACAAGGTACTCGCGGGCTGCGCGGTCCACGCCCGCGGCGGCAAGCTCGGTCTGGAACCCGGCGCGGAAGGCGTGGTCGGGTCGGCCCTTCCAGGAGGCCAGCGGGACTCCGGCCCGCTTCCAGATCAGCGCGATGTCCCGCGACCGGACGAGCCGATGGTTGTGCGGGCACGGCACGATCCAGTCAGGGTCATCCCAGTCGGCCAGCCTGCTCGCCCGCCACTCCGCGAGCAGCACCGGAGCGACGGGGATTACGCGACCCGTGCGCTCGGTGTTCGGCTTTCCGAGCTCGCCCCGAATCGTCAGCATGCCGCGCTTCTCGTTCAGGTCGTCCCAGAGCAGGCCCATGACCTGCTGCACACGGAGCCCCGTGCATCGCATGACGATCAGGACGCAGCGGCGCCAGCCGTCCGAGGCAGTGATCGCCGAGTCCATCTCCGCCCACGTCGGGGCGTTTCGGGGTGTCGTCGCCCCCTTCCGCGGCAACTCCATCCGGCGCACGCGGGGAACGTGCGGCTCGAACTCCTCACGGTCGTACGCCCACGCCCACAAGAGGTGGACCGCTTCGATGTGCTTTCGGGCCGTCGTCTCGCTCCGGCGATGGACGTATCTGCCGGTCTTCGGCGAGCGGACGTGGTCCCAGAACTGCTCGACGGTCAGCCGCGAGAGGTGTGCCGGCCCCGCCGTCGCGCCGTACTTGGATTCGTACCAGTCGAGAAAGCCGTCGGCCTGTTGCCCGAGGCCGGTCACGGTCCGGGGGGCGAGCCTTCGATGGCAGGCGGTGATCCAGGCGGCAGCGATTCCGCGCAGCGTAGGGATCTCAGGTGTGCTTTCAGGCTCCCATTTCCGGCCGGTGTCTTCTGCGAGCTGGACGGCCCGGAGGAGCTCGCGCGCCGCGCGCTCGGTTTTGCAGGTCCGGTTCCTGGGGGTGCCGTCCGGCTCCGTCCAGCGGACTCGGGGGCTGCCCCGTGGATGATCGATTGACGCCATGTAGTCATCTCCAAAAGCCAGGTTTCTACGGTCGGGAGGGCGCGCCAACGCCAGACCATTCGCGAGCCCACGCCCACGCCAATCCGGGGCGCGGGGAGGTGCGCTGGGGCAGCGTCGGCCATGCCGAGCAGCGTGCGCGGCTGCACGTCGATGGAGGCGGCGACGGCTTCAGTGTGGAGGGGGAAGCCGGTCATGCCCGTTGTCCTCGCCCGCTCAGCCCCCGCCCCACCCGCCGCGCCTCATGCTCGTCGAACACGACCCCCGCTTCCCGAACCTGGCGCAGCACCTGCACGAAGCTCACCCCGTCAAACCCCTGCAGCTGCCGCCCGTCCCGGTCCCTGACGTCCACCGAGCACAGCCCCGCGCTCTCGGACAAGTGCAGCACGCAAGCACACTCCCGCCCCTGAACCGTGAACACCCCGGCGACCTGCCGATCGACGACGTCCTGGGCACGAGCACGCACCGCCCGCATCGGAGCCGCCGCCACCCCGGCAGCCCACTCAAACAGCAGCCCGGCGCTCACCCGTCCACCCACTGAATCCGCCGCTCGAACATCAACAACAGCCGCGCCGTGTCGAGCGCATCCGACAGGGCGTCATGCACGCCCGGCACGATGTCGAGCAGCCCGCGGCGCAGTTCATCCAACGAGCGACCGCTGACCAGACCGGCCGCTTGCGGGATCGCGGCGAGGTGCATCAGGTCGATGTCCCGATGACTGAACCAGGTCCGAAGCGGCAGGGCCAGACCAACGCGATCGAACGCCTCGCTGACAAACCGGCGGTCGAACGGCGTGTTGTGGCCCGCCCAGATCAGCCGAGGAGCGGGCTCCGCACCCTCCGGCCCACGCAGCTCCTCCACGAACGCCCCGAAGTCCGCGAGGGCCTCGGCCTCGCTCACGGCCCGCAGCTCGGTCCATCGCTCCGGCGAGTAGCCGTTGCACGCCGTCGCCTCCGCCTCGATCACGAGCCCCTCAAGCGGGAGGACCCGGCGTCGAAAGGTGCGCCCGATCTCGCCGTCACACAGCTCGACAGCGGCGAGATCAAGGAGGGCCCCGGTTGCGGCGTTGAGGGAGCCGGTCTCCGTGTCGATGACGAGGGCGTTCATGGCGTCCTCCGCGCAGCGCGAGCTGTCAACGCTGCCGCGATCGTCAAAGGGAGAGGGCGCTCTGGCGCCAGGGTCCACTTCGAGATCGCTTGCTGGCTCACGCCGAGGAACCGCGCGGCCTGGACCTGCGTCATCTCCCGGGCGCGCATCCAGCGGGACAGGCCCCGCCCGCACAACGCCGTGGGGTGAGCCGCCCTCGCCGACGGCGGCGAAGCTGACGGGGACGCAGCCGCGGCCAGCTCCTTCAGCGCGTCAAGGTACCCCCGCTTGGCGTCCTCGACCCTGACGACTCGGCCCCGAAGATCCGCGTCCGCCCTTCGCAGCTGACCGACGCGCGCGACTGTGACGTTCATCAGGTGGTTCAGCTGATCGGAGGCCACGTCCAGGCTGTCCTCGAACGACACGCCGCGCAGGACCTCGTCGCCCCAGAGATCCCGGAGCGCGAAGGCGTGCCGGGTGACGTCGTCGTGCCGCCCCCAAAGGTCGAAGACGTAGCGGACGAGCTCGGCGTCGCTGATCGCGGGTTCGCCCAGCCGGGCGGAGTCCTCCGCGCTGGGCAGCGCGAGCGCATGGCAGAGACCAGACCGCAGGCGGCTGAGCTCCGCCAAGCGTTCACGGACGACCACGAGCAGGCCGTCCACATCGACCCTGGGATCCGCGCCGACTGCGCCTGCGATCGCCATCAGGACAGTGCGGTGCGGCCCAAGCACAGCCTGCCACTTGGATCCGATGGGAAGGCCGCGCCCGTCGTGACCGTCGACCGTGCGCGCGCTCATCGCTGCACCGCGCAGAGCTGGATCGCTCCGGCGTGTCCGGCAGAGGGCTCCAGTTGGCCGACGCAGGACACCATCCAGGCCGTCCGCGCCGTGACGCATTCGACGTAGACGACGCCGAACCACGCGCCGAGGGACGTGATCATGAGGAGCAAGAATGGGGGGAAGAGATGGCGGAGTGGCATGGAGAGTCCGGCGGAGAAAGGTAGGAAATCGCGGCGCTCCGAAGAGGCCGACACCCGAGGGTTCCCGACAAGGAACAGACCCTGGAGCGACGCGACGAGGGGGAAGGTCATGGGGTCCGCGGCGGGTAGAGGTGCCGGTGCGCGGTGCTGGTCGAGAGTCCGAGCGCCCGGCACGCCGGCCGGAAGCCGCCGTGTTCGTCCATCGCGCGGCGCAGGGCGGCGACGTCGACCGGGGCCTTGGGGCGTCCGGGGATGACGCCGCGAGCGCGGGCCGCGTCCATCCCGGCCTGGACGCGCTCGCGGGCCAGGTCTCGCTCGAGTTGGGCCATCGCTCCGGCGACCGCGAACATCGCTCGCCCGAGCGGCGTCGAGGTGTCCATCTGCTCGGTCAAGCTGACGAAGCCCACGCCGAGCGCCTCGAACTCCGCGAGCGCGTTCACGAGATCCACGAGCGAACGTGCAAATCGGTCGAACCGCCAGACGACGACGACATCGACGTCCCGTCGCCGGGCCGCAGTCCACAGGCCATTCAGCCCCGGGCGGTCGCTCTTCGCCCCGGAGAACCCCTCATCAACCTGGCGGGCGACGACGACCCAGTCCCGGCGCTCGCAGTACGCTTCAAGGGCCTCCCGCTGGTAGGTGGTCCCGTGCTTGTCGGCCTGAGCGCGCGTCGACACGCGGGCGTAGATCGCGGCCCGGAGGGGCTTCGGGGTGCTCACGACCTGCCCCCGGCGAGCAGCGTCATCCGCGCGCGGTTGTCGATGCCGCGCATCAGCACCTCGCGGCACATCTCGCGGAGCCGACTCGCGGACCGGACACCGACGAGCGTGTCCAGGGCATCCGCGCGGACGTTGCTCGTGACGATGGTAGCGCCCGCCGCGTTGTACCGGCGGGTGATCATCTCGTCCGCGAGCGAGCGCTCGAAGTCGGTCGTCAACGGCGGGACGTCATCGAGGATGAGCAGCGGAGCAAGCGCGAGCTCGGACGGCGACCAGCCTGGGACGCGCGTGCCGCCTTTCATCCCGTGGAGCAGGTGGCCGAAGTCAACGAAGCGAGCGGCAAAGCCACGTTCGAGGACAGCGTGCCGGATCGAGGCGACGGCGAGATGCGTCTTGCCGAGGCCGGGGTCGCCGACGAGCAAGAGCCCGCTGGCGATCCCCTTTGGGTCGAGGGCCTCGGCCCAGGCCCGGACCTCGGCCGCCGGGTCTTTTCCACTCGGACGACGCCAGGTGTCGAACGACGCGGTGGCGTGCCGGGCGGGGACGTGGGCCGCGTTCCACAGCGTCGACCGGTGGACCGCCCGCTGGCAGACGCAGCGGCTGTTCCAGGCTTCGGGCCCAGGGACGACCCTCCACCCGCTGCCACCGCAGCTCTCGCAGGGCGGACCCGCCAGGACGTCAGCGACGGCCCAAGCCCCCTCCGCGCGGATGCTCAACCCCACCACGGAGCCTCCGCCCATGCCAGAAACGCGCGTTGGTGGCTGCTGTCCCAGGACGCCATCGCAGCGACGACCTCGAAGTGCTTGCCGCCCGTCGCGATGCCGCAGTTGAAGACGGCGAGGACGAACCGCGCGGCATGGCGACTCGCATTCGTGTGCGCGGGGCTGCGGAGGTCGCGGACCACGGTCTCCGCGTCGAAGGGTGCGACGCCCCGCAGGTCCGGGTTCCGCAGCGTCGGGAAGGTCGCCGCGAGGGCGGTGAGGCGCGGGTAGTGGTCAGGGCGCGATGGCATTCCTTTTTCGATTTATGCGATCGAGGATTGAAGTGCAAGCGTTTTTCGCGTGAATCATCGCCCCCGGATTCGCCATCGAGTGCCAGATCTACTCGACAGGCGTTTCCCCACGTCGCGGTTTATTTTCCGTGTTCACTGTCGCTTGCCCAGCGATCCGCTTACCCGCTCGACCATGAAGTCCGGGCGCAAGGCCACTGGGGGGACCCTCGTCCCCTTCCCGCGGCCGAAGGCGATCGTGCCGGAGCTTACGCCCAAAGAGGTGCTTGACTACGCCATGATCGACGCCGTTTGCCTGACACTCAATGACTCGGTGGCCGCTCTGGATCTGGCTTCGGTGCTGCGCACCTGGATCGCGGGCCGCAAGTAGCCCGCATGCAGCTATGCGACCCCGCCGCGGCTCTTGCCCTGCCGCTCCGCACGGGCGGCGGCCTTCTCGTTGACGCTGTCGACCACGGCCTTCGCTTGCAGGCGTTCGACGCCGAGCACGACGACCTCAAGCTGCGCGATCGTGAGCGCCTTGCCGGGGCCCGCGACGGCGAGCGCACGGGCGACCCGCAGCAGGAGCGCCCGTTCGGCGGCGGGCAGGGCTTCCAGTCCGTCCTCTTCGCCGGGGAGCTCCGCCCCGTCGCCCAGCCGAAGGACGATCTGGCGGCCGCACATGGTGGCCCAGGAGCCGATATCTTCAATGTCAAGGCCGGTCTCTCCGAGCTCAGCCTTGCTGATGGCGCTCTGCGAGCGGTCGAGGTGTTGGCCGAGGGTGATCTGGCTCAAAGAGGCGCTCTCACGCATCTCCCGGAGCAACAAGCCGAGGTCTTTGCATGTCATGGCGCCATTATGCCCTATTCGGGCCGTCCTTGCACAATCGAAAATCGAGTTACGCTGTTTTGGAATGACCACCTTCTCCTTCCTCCCCCCGTCGTCCCTGGCCGAGTGGCTTCGCAACCGGCGTTCTGCAGCCGCGATCTCGCAGAGCGCGCTCGCGGATTGCCTCGTGGATCTCGGAGGTTGTACGCAGACGAACATCTCCAACTGGGAGGTCGGTGTCGCGATTCCCGACGCCGGGCGGCTCGTGGGCATCACCCGTGCGCTGGGCGTCACCGATCCCGACGACATCGCCCTCCGGGACGAGCTGGCCATGCGCGCCCGCCGCGACTCCTACGCGCGACGTGTCGCCGCCAAGGGGGTGCCTCGCGCCCCGGAAGCCCGCTGCTCGACGACTCTTGACCCGATGGAGTCCCTCGATGCCGTCGTCGACTGACCTCCACCCCGCCACGGTGCGGCTTCTCCGCGCGCTTGCTGAGCCCGCCCCGGGGATCTCCGCTGAGGCCGCGGTCGCCCGGTGTACTTGGATGGAGGCTGGCTATCCGGACCTTCCTCGCGCCACGCCTCGCGCTATCCTGGGTGAGCTGGTGGCCGCGAAGCGCCTCGCCTCCGGCATGACGCAGCGGGACCTCGCCCGAGCGCTCGCCGGGGTGCGAGGGGCGCACCTGACGGCGGTCGCCCGCTGGGAGACCGGCGAGGAGCAGCCCAGCGCGGGACAGCTTGCGGCGCTCTTCTCGGTCCTCCCCTGGTCCGAGCTGGAGCGCGGCGAGGCACTTCGACGCGCCTACGACGTCAGCCTCCTGCTCCCGGTCGCGCTTCCTTGAGCGCGCTGGGAGCGTTCCTGCGGGACGCCCGCTCCGACGCCCGGCTCAGCCGACGCGCGGCAGCCGAGGCTCCTGGTCTGCTCGTGCTCGGCATGACCAGACGACGCCTCGCAGCGATCGAGCGCGGCTCGCACCTGCCGGACCTCGTGGAGTGGGCCGAGCTCGCGCAGCTCTACATGCTCGACGCCGACGACATCGCCCGCGGGCTGTCCCTGGCCTGGCGTGGACGCGCCGAACCTTCGGTCGCGGCCCAGACCGGACCGGAGCCCGTGGCCGTGCTGCTGATGGTGCCCTCGCCGGGGTTCGGGGCCTGGCTCCGCCGAGCCGCGCGGCAGACGTCCGTGGTGGATCTCGCGTGCCGGCTGGCTCCGATCCGCGGGGCGACCGCCGCCCAGGTCGCCGCGTGGTTTCACGGTCGGGCCGCCCCCGACGCCGCGCAGTGGCCCCTGCTCTGCGACGCCCTCGGCATCGACCCCGAGGGCCGGGCCGCAGGCCTGCACGCCCTCCTGCAAGATCGGTCTGTCCGGCCCCGCCCGACCTCCGGGACTGCATGAGCAGCGTTCAGCTCGACCTCTGGATGCGGGACCGCGCGGCCACCGGCCGTCACCCCCGCTCACGCTGGACGACGCAGGCGCTGGTCGTTGCCGCTGGGCTGGTCGGCGTCCCCGTCGCGGACCTCGTGATCGCCCGCGGGCTCGCCCGGCCCACGGTCCGTTCCCACCTCCGCCGCCTCGCAGTCATCGGCCGCGTCATCGAGCGCGACGGTCGATGGTTTGCGGCGCCGGTCGCCGAACATTCGGAGCCCGTCGCCCCTTGACCGCTCCTCGCCCCCGTCAGGTCTACGCCGACTGCGACCGCGCGCTCACGCCGTGGCTTCTGAAGCGCGTGGGCGATGCGCCCCATCCCGACAAGCGCCGCATCTTCGTCCCGGCGTGGATCGTGCGCGCCCCCGAATGGCGGGCGTTGGACGCCGTAGACCACGCGACGCTGCTCGCGATCATGGGACACACCGACACGAAAGGGCGTGGCCAGGTCGCGTACAGCGAGCTGGCGCTGGAGACTGGCTGCGTCGAGTCCACCGTGATCGCGAGCGTCGCGCGCCTGGAGCGGGCCGGGTGGCTCAAGGTCACCCGCGAGCGCATCGCGCGGACCCGGAACGCGACCAACGTCTACCAGCTCGCCTACCCAGGCGAGGCCGACCAGATCCGGCGGGCGGTCGAGCGGGCGGCGAAGGACGGGGCCGGGTCGCGGGCCGATTCGCGGGTCCGACCCGAGGACGTCTACTGCTCGAATGGGGCGTGGAAGGTGCGAAAGGCGTTCGTGCACGTTTGGGAGTTTGCGAGCGCGGAGTGGCAGTCGCTGATGCGCTCGCCGTGGGCGCTCGACTGCCTTCTGGTGCTGCGGTCGCGGGCGATCGCCGGGACCGTCGCGCTCTCGAAGCTCGCCATTGCCCAGATCGTCGGCGTTGTGCTCAGCGACAAGGCGAAGAAAAAGGCGAAGGCGCGAGGACGGACGCGGGTCTGGGAGGCGACGACAGCGCTGGTGAAGCTCGGGGTGCTGAAGGTGATCAAGCGCGGGGGGAGCAGCCCGAAGCATCGGGCGAACCTCTACGCCCCGTGCGTGCCGCCGAGCTGCGCGCATCTGGCCGAGTTCTGGAGCGGGTCCGCGCCGGGGGCTGTGGACGCGGAGAAGCCGGTGAAGATCGTCGAGGTCGCGCCCGTCGTGCTCCGGTTTCCCGGCGTTCGCGTTGCGTTCGTGACCGGGAGCAGGGTCGGCATGGACGCGGCCTGTCCCGATTGCTCGCGGGCGACCAAGCTGCCCCGTCGCTACCTGCATCGTCCGGGGGAGGACACCTGGGGTTGGGAGGCCAGGTACTGCTCCGGGCAGCACGTCGAGCCGCTGGTCGCTGGCTGTCCGGACTGCAGCGCGCCGCTGGCGGACAGCTCGACGATGGATGCGTGTCGCGCGGCCTGGGCTCGCGGGGCGGACGGGCTGCCGGTGCTGACCGTCGATGCGGCTGAGGGGGACGTGACCTGCGGCAAGTGCGGCGCGAACCACCGCTTTGCGGAGGCGTGGAGACCGGACCAGCGAGCGCCGGAGTCCAGCGCCCCATGGTTGCCGATGGGTGCGGACAGGCTCGTGCGCGTCTGGCTTGAGGGGCGGCGCGACAGCCGGGAGCCTGTGGCGTCGGAGATCGCGGTTGCGGCGAAGGTGATCGCGGAGTTGGGCGACTGGTGGAAGGCGCGGACGCGGATCCTGGCGGAGTGGAAGCGTTTCGACTCGAAGGACCTGCGGTTCCTGACCGGGCTTGCACAGCGGGCGGGGTGCGGCGTGGGGTCGGACACGTCGTAGGCGGCCGGGCGGTGAGGGGCGGGAGGCCTCGGCGGCGGTGATGGGCACCGGCGACCGGGGCTGGGGTCCGTTTTCGGGGAGGGGTGAGGGGGGAATTCACGCCGGGAATGGGGATGCTTGGCCGATTTCGGGGTTGATGGACGTGTCCCGCGAGGTCGAGAGACGGCCGGCGGCAGGGCGGGACCGCCAGCCCGGCGCGGTCGGGGCGGTCCGGCTGGCCGGATCAGAGGCATCCATCGCTCCGATATGGCGGTTTCACAGGCTGGGATGAGGTGTATTCGTAGGTTGGCCCGGTCTGCCGGCGGAACGCACGCGGGGTTGGCCCGGCGGGCGGCGCAGGTTGGTCCGGCCGAGGGGCCGCGGTGGCCCGGCCCCGGGGTGGGGATCAGGGTTCTTCTGGATCAGGGCTCGTTGAAGCAGGGCGGGGTGCGCGCGCGCGCTTCGGAGCCGGGTCTGGGCGGTCCGCTTCGTCACCGACTGCGCGGGGCTCGGGATTCATTCCGGCGCGCCTGGGCTGCCGTGCTACGTGGTCACCTCCGAGGCAGACGATGACAAAAGCCGAAATTGCGGAAATAAAGAAGGTTGTCAGCGTGAACGTCGAAGAGGTTCGGAAGGCCCTGGACGCTGCCGAAAAGGCATCTGGCGCCCAGAAGGAGCAGCACATCAAGCGCGCGGGGGGCTATCTCGTCGCGATCGAAGAATGGTGCCGCCAGCTGGAATGACGCCGACCTGATCCGGAAACCGAGGAGATCCCTGCGTTCCACCGGCGGTTGACGGTCGCTCCGCCCGGTCCAGACAGCGCAGTTCCCGAGGGCTTTTGTGCTATACGGGCAGGACATTCATGGGTTGCGATGTCCCGCGCTACGAACTTGCTTCTCACCCGTGGCCCTTGGGCGCTTGGGCTCTCTTTGTCGGGCCTCCTCGGGCTGGCCGGCTGCTCCGACCAGAAGGTCGGGGCGTTCAACACCCCGCCCGAGGCGCAGATCATGTCACCCGCGGACGGCGCGACCGTGCTTTCGGGCACTCCCCTCACGCTGCGCGGCGCGGCGAGCGACGCCAACGACCCGACAGCGGACCTGAGTGCCCACTGGTTCGTCGATGACGTCGAGGCCTGCGCTCCCGCCACTCCGGCAGACGACGGCACCACGAGCTGCGACATCACCGTGCCGGACGCCGCGATGGACATCCGCCTGGAGGTGACGGATCCCGACGGTGCCGCCGCGACCGCGAACATCAGCCTCGGGGTCACCCCGAACGCCGCACCGACCGCCACGATCGCGAGCCCGGTGACGGACGGCGTCTACTACGCTGATCAGCTTGTGACCTTCCGCGGTACGGTGGCTGACGCTGAGGACGCCGTCGGGGCTCTAACGGCATGGTGGGAGGACGGCGGCACGCTGCTCGCAGCCGTGGATGCCACGCCCACTTCCAGCGGCGAAGTGCTCGGCTACAGCACGCTTTTGGAGGGCGCGCACGCTCTCGAATTGCACGTTCAGGACAGCGCGGGGAGCGAGGGCATCGCCACTGTGCTCATCGACGTCGGCCCGCCGAACTCCGCCCCGGACTGCGTGATCACCGCTCCCGCGGACGGCACAGCCGGGGGCACGGGTGAGACTGTCACGTTTCGCGGCGAGGTCTCGGACGTGGACATTCCATCGGACGAGCTGGCCGTGACCTGGTCCAGCGACAAGGACGGAGTGATCGGGACAAGCCTCCCGACCAGCGGCGGAAGCGTGACGTTCCCGTTCTCCGGCCTTTCTGTCAACACCCATGTGGTGTCCATGCAGGTCGTGGACGAGGTGGGCGCGACGTGTACCGCTGAGCTGGTGTACACGGTGGGCTCAGCGCCCACGATCGAACTCGAAGCCCCGGCACTGGGGGAGGTGGCAAACGAAGGCGACAATCTGACCTTCTCGGCGATCGTCGAGGACAACGAGGATGCGGCGTCTGACCTGTGGGTGACCTGGGAGAGTGACATTGACGGCATCTTCTACGAAGGCCCCCCCGAGAGCAGCGGGCTGGCGCAGTTCTTCGAGAGCGGCCTGACTCGGGGAGACCACGCGCTGACCGTCACCGTCACCGACTCCACGGGGCTCTACGCCACCGCCCTCGGTGCCTTCACGATCAACGGCGCGCCGACCGCGCCGGGCGTCACTCTCTCTCCGGCGAGCCCGGCCACTGGCGACGATCTCACCGTCAGCATCGACACTGCTGCCTCCGACCCTGACGGAGACCCCGTGACCTACACCTACGCATGGTTCGTGGACGGCGTGCCGAGCGGTGCCAGCACCAGCAGCACTGTCCCGGCCAGCGCTACCTCTCACGGAGAGACATGGGCCGTCGCAGTCACGGCATCGGATGGCTTCGCCTACGGCCCTGCAGGAACGGCATCGGTGGGGGTCGCCAACACCCCGCCGGTGGCGGCTATTTCCCTCACCCCGTCCAGCGCTACACGGTCATCGACGCTGACGTGCAGCGCCTCATCGACGGACTCGGACGCCGATTTGGTGAGCTACGACTTGACATGGACCGTGGCAGGCACGTTGGTCGCTGCATCCACAACGAGTCCCGACTCGTCCACCCTGGTCGGCGAGTTCAGTGCTGGGCAAGCCGTGGTGTGCGAGGTCGTCGCCGATGACGGTCAGGGTGGAGCCGACACCGTTTCTGCCAGTGTGACCGTATACAACACGGCACCGGTGGTTAGCAGCGTCGCGCTTTCCCCGAGCATCGTCTACACCGACGACAGCGTTGCCGCGATCCCGGTATCGAGCGATGCTGACGGCGACAGCCTCTCCCTCAGCTACGACTGGTACGTTGATGGGGCCTTGGTCCAGAGCGGGGCGAGTTCCACGCTTTCGGGCGCCACCAGTTTTGGCCGGGGTCAGGTGGTCTTCGCCACCGTGACCGCCGACGACGGTACCACCACATCAAGCGCGTCAAGCAGCAGCGTCACGGTCAGCAATACGACGCCAACTGCACCGGTCGTTGAGATCGCACCAGCCGACGCGCAGCACGGTGACGATCTCACATGCACCGTGATGACAGATAGTTACGACGCGGATGGGGACGCGCTGACATACGCCTTCGGCTGGGACGTCGATGGGGTGACCTACACAAGCGCGGCGGACGGCACGACGGACAGCGTGGTGAATGGGAGCGATGTCTACACGGCGCAGGCTTGGACATGCAGCGTGTCGGCTAACGACGGGTCCGCCTCCGGGCTTGCGGGCACCGACAGCGTGGACATTACTGTGGCCTGTGCTGACCCCCCAACCGCCTATGAGGACTGCTCCACCCCAGTTGACGATGACTGCGATGGGACCGAAAACAACCAGGATTCACTAAACTGTACCGGGTTTTACGCGGATGAGGATGGCGACGGGTACGGGGATCCGCGCCAGGAGCGATGCCGGTGCTACGCGACCTGGGGTGAAGTCGCCGACAACACCGATGCTTGGCCAACAGATCCCCTGAGGCACTGATCAATGAGTCCAGCCTCAGCGACGTCGATGAACCTCCGAACCCCCAGTCGGGGTCGAAACGGTCATGACTGGAGCGTGCGTGACGTGTGCATCCGCGAGGTGCCTGGCGACCTCGCGAGGAGACATCGGGGAAAAGACACCGGCACTCTGCCGTGACGATTATTCAGAGAACGCGGCAACCAGTGAGGGCGCCGGGTGCCGGGGGCGCTCGCGGAGCGCGGGCGGGCCGGGCGGCTTGTCTCGCCTTCAGCATGGAGACCCAAAAGCAGGACAAATGGTGCTGGGCTGCCGTGTCAGCCAGCGTGGCGAGGTTCTTCAACCCGTCCTCAACGTGGACCCAATGCTTTTAGTCGCGCAGAAGGCACTGGGCCTGTCGAACTGCTGCCAGAACGGTTCGGCGGCGGGATGCAACCAGACTTTTCAGTTGGACAAGGCGTTGTCTGTCACAAGCAACTTGGCGGCGTGCAGCACCACGCCTACCACGCCGAGCCAGGTCTTGAAGCAGATCGCCGCAGACAGACCGGTGGCTGCCCGGATCGGTTGGAGGGGATCAGTTCCACCAAGTGGTCATTTTGTCGTCATCATGGGCGTGATAATCGGAAAGCCGTCGATGTTCCTAATCGACGATCCTTGTGGCGAACGTTCGGAAGTCGACCGATTCACGTTTTGCAGTAACTACCAGGGCTCCGGTTCGTGGACCCATACCTACCTCACCAAGTGACCCAGGAGCAATTCGGCCAATGCCCTTGATCCCAAGCAGCCCTCCATTGCGAGCAGAGATTGCGCTGCATTCGGCAACATGGCGCAGTCACCTGCTCCGAGGGGAGGTGGTGGCAGTCGAGGCCCATGCGCCGATCGGGGGAGCCGGACTCCACCTCGCGCTCCCGCACCCGGTCTATGCGTTGGGGACTGACTCGATCGTCGCGCGTCGGGCGATCTCCGCTGCGCGCCGAACGGGTTGGCGTGCGCTCGTCGACAAGGGCGGCGAAGTAATTGCGGCCACCGAGGTGAGTCGCAGGCGGGCCGGCTCGTACGGTGGTGCGGTGAACCGAGGCCGCTTCGTGGCCGCAACAGTGACACATGTCCTGCGCCTTGAGGAGGAACTCGCTGACAAGCAGGAGGACTTTGAGGTGCGGCTCTTGCGAGTCCCCGCCATTTGCGTTGTCGCACTTTGGCTCCATGTGCGTCGAAGCCATCCAGGGCATGACGTCATCGTCCCGCTCGCGGACGTGGGTCCTCTCAATGTGCGTCGAAGCCATCCAGGGCATGACGTCATCGTCCCGCTCACGGACGTGGGTCCTCTGGCGGAAGGCCGGCAACTCTCGCCGACGGAGTTCCTCGACCTGATTCGACCTCTCGCGCTCGACCGTTTTTCCGACGCACCGGACGAACCTGTTCCAGGGTGAACTGGCGCTCATCGGTGTTTGCCGTTGGGGGCTCCTCCACGCATCGCACCTCCGTCAAAAGGGCGCGGCGATTGTTTCGAGCAGAACCGGCGGGTCAGGCGCACGCCGCGTTCAACCCCGCCCTCGACATCGCCCCCGCCTCCCCCACCTTCCTCGGCACCAGCGCCGCCTCCCCCCGATTCGCCGCCCACTCCCGCACGATCCGCACCGCGCCGTGCCCGGTCAATCCCGCCCGGAGGCCCTCGATCTGGCCCCGACGTAAACCCTTCCGATGCCCCAACCCTCACGCTGCGATGTCGGCCCGCTGCTTCTCCAGCATCTTCTTGTAGGCCGCCGGCGTGAGATCCGGCGGCTCGATCTTCACCGACCCGCGCCGCTCCGGCAACCCCTGCGGGCCGGATGACCGGCCTCATCGGACAGCGGCTACCTCCTCCACTGCGCCGATTGTGGCGTGCTGGTGCCGATCTGCGGGGGGTGTCGAGGAAATCACCGGTACTGCCCGAACTGCGCTGGGACGGCCGACCGGTCCCGGTACTCCCGCAAAAAGCCGCTGCAACCGCCCCCTCAGCCCCCGAATTGCCGGCCCGCTCACCGGCTCCTCATCCACCGGCCAGGCGAGCGGCCGGCGGAGCGTGACACTCCGGACCGTGGGCCCCTCCCGGCCCGCCTCGACGACGCAGACCGTGATGCGCCCTTTGCCGACCACGAGATCCCCCTCGATCCGCCAGTCGATCCAGGGCACCGCGCGACGACAGGTCGTTACCATTTGGCTGGCCGTGGGCCTGGTGCCGCGATCCCGTCCGACGGTCGCGAGAACCGGCATTGCCCCAGATCGCCCGCTCATTCGCCCAGCTCCCAATCGCGCTCGGGCGGCGACAAGAACATGGCGCTGACCCTGGCCACCATCACCGTGGCATTGTCCCGGCCGGTCGTCGCGGCGCCCAGCGCCACCCGCAACAGCGCCTCCGCCAGCGCCCGGGCCTTCGGGTTCCCAGCCGCGAGCGCCAGCACGGTCGCCTCATCGACGGAGTCCCCGACCCCATCGCTGGCCAGGACGATCACGTCGCCAGGGTTCAACAGCAGATCCCTGGAGACCTCGGCCTGGTCCCGGTCCGAGAGCCGGGATCCGACGCATCGCGAGAGCACATGCCGTCCGAAGCGGTGGGGCTCGGTGCGGTGGGCCACGCGGTAGTGCCCTGGGCGGTCGCGACGGAGCAAGAGCCCGAGGACATCGCCCATGTGCGCGAAGCAGGCGATCCCACCGGGGCCCCCGCGGACGTAGCAGGCGGTGAGCGCGCAGCCGCCGTTCGCCCCGGCGAGCGCCCGCTTCACGTCCTCGTGCGTCTCATGGAACGCGCCCGACAGTTGCTCGACCCGCGTGTGCTCGGCGCTCCAGGCCGCGCGGACGTGTTCCGGGAGCGTGCGGACGGCGGTGCGCGCCGCCAACGCGCCCTCGGCCATGCCGCCCATGCCGTCCGCGACCATCAGGAGGTGCCGCTCGGGCTCGGCGGGCCCGACCCGCACGAGCACACTGACGCGAGCCGCATCCTGCTGGTCGGCGCGGTCGCCAACGTGCTGCCGCCAGGCGACATCGAGGCGCGAATGCCGCGCCCGCGACGTGGCGGGGCGGCTCATGCGCGCCTCGAAAGGCGCACCATCCGGCGCTCCTGGCGGTGGGTTGCCGCCAGGATGGCCATCTCTTCGCGGTGGCGCTCCCGGAGCTGTCGAAGCTCCGGATCGGGTTCAGGTAGCCGCGCGATGATCGCGTTAGCGAGCCGGATGCCCGCGAGGAAGAGGAGGCCGATCACGACCGTGCCCCCGCCGCAACTGGCACCGACGACGCCGAACCCCAGCCGCCGGCCTCCACTTCGCGGCGATGACGGGCCGCTTTTCGAGCCCGACGGGTCCGCGCGGCGGCCACGTTCTCTACGGCGATCGGGTCAGTCGGCACCCCACCTGACGGTGTGGGCGACGGAGCGAGCAGCCGCCCGGCCACGGACTGGACGGCATCCTCGACTGCGGGACCGCTCCAGACGACGGGCACGGTCCAGATCTCGGCACCCGCCACCTCGATCCGCGTGATCGCGCCGGCCCGGTTCCGGCTGACGATGATGTGCGAGGCGTCCTGTCCTGCATCGAGCGCGGCCTGGAGGGCGGCCTGGACGATGCGGTCCTGCTCGGGCGTGAGGACGGGATCGGGGCGATCCGAGGGAGCTGCCGGGAGCGGGCTGCCCATGGACGCGAGGAGGAGGAATGGAAGGATCGGCAGCACGAGAGGCTCCTACGGGCTGGGTGGGGTGAGGGAGGCGTGATGGGTGGCGACGTCGCGGGCGAGCAGGGCGGCGCGGTCACCGACGTGCTGCCGCCATGCGACTTCGAGGCGTTGGGCCGGCGTTGGAGCGTGGTGCCTGGTCGCCTCACGGCGCCTCCACGGGCGCGGCCGGGGGAGCGCTCGCCCCGAGGGCCGGCCGCGGGACGCGTGACGCGAGCAGGGCGTCGAGGTCGAGGTAGCGGCGAAGGCGACGCTGGGTTCCGATCCAGCGGACCGATGCGCGCACGGCCTGGCGGTCGATGCGCTGTCCAAGCCAGTTGAGGTTGATTCCGGGGCCATGGCTGCTGTCGGTCTCCATGCAGCGCGCATGACCGCTCACCGCGGCGTCTCCAGCGCGATCTGCACCGTCCCGATCCTGAGCGGGAACCGCATCCCCGGCTTCACCTTGATGGCGAATTCAGCGGTTTGCCCGTGGCTCTCGGGGTCGAACCGGGGTCCGGCGGCGTCGCCGCGCGCGATCATCGCGGCCATCTCCGCGCCGAGCGGCCCGGCGACCACGGCGGGGACGATCACGACGAACACGCCGTCCAGGTTGCGGAAACCGATTGAGCCGCCGATGGCGGCGACCTTGATCGGCACCGTGATGCCCGCGCCCGGCGGCAGGGCGAGGTGGTACACGTCCCAGGCACCCCGCCGACCCATCGGCGCGCGCATGAACGGCCCGAGGATGTCGGCGAGCGAGGAGCCGGTCACCAGCCGGATCGGGTCGAGGCTGAACGGCCCGAAGCTCAACGTAGGCTGCGGCGCGACCAGATCGATGTCGATGGCGGTCATGACGCGCTCCCTTCGAGCACGACGGGCTTCTTGCGGTGGACGCGCGGCTTCGGCGGGATCAGGATCGCGTCGGGCACTACCGTCTCGACTGCGGCCTCGACGGCGGGCTTTGGCGCAGGCGCACGCGCCGCTTGCTGGCGGGCGAACTCGGCGTCGAGATCCTCGTCGCTCTCCAACTCGGCACCCTCGCCGTCGGCAGCCTCCTCGCCCTCGTCCTCCTCCTCGACGTCACCGAGAGCGGTCCCCGCTCCGCCAGCGGCGATGGCGGTCCCGTGTTCGTCCACGAGGTTTTCCAGCTCGCCCAGCCGCCGTCGGATGGCGGGCAGTTCGCGAGTCAGGAGCAAGCGGATCTCGCGCAGGTTGTGCGCGATGTCGGCGATCCCACCCGCCACGCGGAACAGCAGGTGCATCCCGTGGCCCTGGCGCTCGGGGCCGGGCAGCTCGGCCCAGTCGCTGATCGTCGCGGCGTAGTCGCTGTTGGTCCGCGCATCGAAGGGCGCGTGGAACCGCTCGATCGCGCGCTGCCAAAGCGGTGCAGGGCGTTGCAGGGGCGGCGTGGGGGGCTTGGGCTTGGGCATGACAGGATCTCCGGGTGGGTGAGGCGCTACGCGCCGGTAGGGGATGAAGCGGCCTTCTTCGCGGCTTGCTGGGCGCGGTGCTGTTCGAGCGCCAGGTCGAGGAACTGGCCCAGCGCCTCGGTCGCGCCGGGCTCGCTGAACATCTGCGACACCTCGGGCAGACGCAGCTTTTCGAGCAGCTTGTCGTCCTTGGTGATCGCGTCCAGGAGACCGATCAGCGCCGGGTCGAGCCCGAGCTTGGACGCGAGCGCCATCCGGCCGAGCGCGCCGATGTTGTCGATCACGCTGGTCGCGATCTCCTGCCGGACCTTGAGCTCGGCGGGGTCCGCGCGCACCTCGCGGTCCATCCCGAGCGCCGCGGTGTCCACCTTCACGCTCAACAGCGCGGACTGAAGTTCTGAAATGACCCCCTCGCGCCGTTCCAATTCCGCCGTGAGCTGGACGATCTGCTTGCGCAGCTCGACCGACACGCCGACGAACTGGCGCGCGACGCTCTGGCTCCCGGCCATGATGCCGTGCATCGTGTCCTGGGTGATGACCTGGCTGACCTGGTGCCCGCGCTCCAGGGAATCGAAGAGCTTGCGGTAGGCGCTCTCGATGTGGGCCACGACGCTCGGGGGCAGCTCCATCGGGTCGGGCAGCTCTCGGGGGATGGACGGCAGAATCGTTGGCGCGAGCAGGTCCTCGACCGCCTCGCCCTTCGGCTCCTGCGAATCGGTGCCCTCGTCGTCGTCGTCATCGACATCGTTGTGGCGGGCGGTGACGCGCATCGCAAAGCAGACGTTGACGCCCTTCGGTCGCCACGCCTGGACCTGGAAAATCGCGAACCGGCGCTTCCCCATCTGAAGCTCGACGGTACGGCGCACGAATTCCAGGGTCGCATCGACGAGGCGCTGCTTCTCCTTGGCCTTGGCGCGCGCCTTCTTCTCCTCGTCGGTCGACTCGGGGGCCGGGGTGTCCGGGTCCTGCTCGTCGAACTCGGCCGCCAGCGCGGTCTGGTAGTCGTCGCCGGGCATGAAGGCGTCGAGATCGGCGCGCGTGAAGTCCCGGCGACCGATCGGCTGGTACTTCGAGCGCGACAGCACTTCTCGGACGCTCACATGACCGATGTTCTCGGCCTCGCGCTCCAGGTTGCGCCGAAGCTCCGCGGTCTCCACGAGGTTGACGTACATGCTGCTGCTCTCCGCACCCCACACCTACCGATAGGCGGCGTTGCTTCGGATTTGCGTCCAAAAAAGCCGGGATTGCTGCGCGCGGAGTGCGTGCCAGTCGCGGTGAAAACCACGCCCCAGTCGCGACGTCAGTCGCGCCGGCTGCGTCGCAATGTCGACCGCGGGCTGCGACGGGCGGCATCGCCAGCGGCACGCCAGCTGCAGCGGCCGCCGCTCTGGGCCCTCGCCAGTCGCACCGCCGTGGCGTTTCGGCCTGCCGTTGCGGCTGGCGAAGCAGCCCGTTGAAGCTGGCGAATCTCTCCTGTTTTCCGTGCAGGGCCGGATATCGAAGGGGCGTCCAATCCAGCGCCAACCGGCCGAGCCCCTCTCCCCGCCTTCCGAACCCCGAGGTCTACAAAAACCATGTCCACCGCACTCGCCAAAGCCATGCAGGGAGACAAAGTCTCCGATGGTGCCGCCAAGGGGGCGCTCAGCGCCGCCGTCGACAAGCTGAAGAGCCTGAAAAACCGCGCCGAGAGCATGAAGGAGAAGGCGGGTGCCATCGGCATGGCCGCCATGCACATCGGCGAGATGCAGACGACCCTCTTCGCGGGCTCCTTCGCCGAGGGCTACTTCGGCGAGGACAAGATGAAGGTCGGACCCGTCGATGTGCGCGCTGGCGTCGGCCTGGCCGGGGCAGCCGTCGGCCTGTACCAGACGTTCAACGGCAGCGCGGCGGGCGGCCACGTCCTCGCGGTCAGCAACGGCCTGCTCGGGTCCGCGGTCGCCAGCTTCGGTCGGCGCGCCGGTCAGTCGATGGCCGAGAAGTCGAAGGCAGGCGCAGCCCCGGACGCAGCGGCGGCGCCGCCCCCTCCGGCTCCTGCGGCGGCCCCAGCGCCCGCTCAGGTCGCGGCCCAGCCCAACCTCCAGGGCGAAATGGCCGGCATGGTGCGCGACATCATGCTGACCCCCGACGCGGCCGGAGATGTGGCCGGCCGACGCGGCAAGGGCGGGCGCCGCCGCCCATCGCGCTTCCTGCACGTCAAGCCCCGCCAGGACGACGACGAGTCCGACGAGGAACCGTCGTAGGACCAAGAAGAACTTCCCTCTCCGATCCTCCCCAGAAAACCACCCGACAAGGAACAGACCCCCATGAGCACGAAACTCGGCTTCGCCATGATCATCCGTGAGGACGACGGCACCACCACCTACGACAAGCACAGCCTCCGCAGCCCCTTCGAGGGCGACTTCGGCGGCGACGTCGAGGGCGACTTCGGCAGCGACGACGACGACGACGACGACGAGCTCGGCGACGATCTCGGGGACGACCTGGGCGACGACCTCGGCGACGACCTCGGGGACGAGACCGGCGATGACGTCGGCGACGACATGGGCGATGAGGTCGGCGGTCGCCGGCGCCGTCTCGCCAGGCGCGTGAAGCGCGCAGCGCACCGCGCGGCGAAGAAGCCTCGCAAGTGGCAGCGCACCGCCGTCGCGGGCACCGTCACGATCCTGGCCGCCAACGGCAGCGGCACGATCCTCATCACCCCGGCGACCTACATCAAGCTGCGGGACATCACTTTCACCGGCTCGGGCTCGGCCAACGGGGCGGTGAAGTCGATCACCGTTGGGGACAAGCTCGTGTGGTCCAGCTCGACGCCCGTCCCGACCGCGATCTTCGCGTCGACCGGCTTCCTGCGGAACATGCTCGAAGGTTCGCTCGCTCGCCCCGGCGTGCCGATCATCGTCGAGGTCGTGGGCGCCGCTGCCAACGACGTCATCGCCGCGACCCTGCTCGGCTCCAAGCCGATCTCGCGCTGCTGATCTCGCGTCCGTTTCCGTCCCAGAGGTCTTCCGAAAAAACCTTGAGGTGAACCATGTCCGATGAGCTCACGCGCCGGTCAGGTCGCGCGGAGCTCGCGGCCTGGGACGGGAACGAACCGACGACCTACAGCGACCTGCTGGAGGCCCAGGCATGCTGCGCCCGCAGGCCACGCGGAAGCTGGCGCGTCGTCGAGCTGTTCGGCGACAGCGGGCCCTTCGAGGCCCATCTTCGCTGGACGGCCGGCGACGGCGCCGGTCAGCAGGTCTTTGTGACCGTGCCCCGCAACACCCGGCTCTCCGTGTTCGCGCGCGACCTCATCATCCGCGCGGCCAACCTGTGCGGTGCGGTCCAGAGCGTCGGGTGCATGGTCAGCGATGGCTACGCGGCGACCCTCAACTACTTTGAGCAACGCGGGACCGACGCGGGCCAGATCGGCGGCGGTGCCGGCACCGCCCACTTCGAGATCCCGCCGTTCGGGCGCGTCGTCCACCTCGAAGCGCAGGATCCGCTCACGCTCGGCAACTACACGCTTGGCGTGATCGACGGGATGAACGTGCTGCGCGCCAAGTGGGCGGGCAACGACCAACCGCAGGGCGGGATGCCGCTCGGCGGTGCGCTCAAGCTTGAAGTCAACTTCCCTGCCGGGGCCGTCTATCGACTGGTCCACGCGCTCAACCTGTGACTGTCCCCGTCCGAGGCTCCCATCATGCTGTTTCACCACCACATGCCCGCTGCCTTCGGGCACGCTTTCCCGATCCGGCCGCTGGAGCCCAACACCGACGTGGTCCTGTGGGCGGCCGGCGGGCCCAACATCACGCAGGATCAGCACGTCGTGATCGAGACGAGCTGGGACGGCGCCCACTGGCGGACGGTGCTCGCGGGCGATCCCGGCGACACCCTCCCCCTCGAGACCACCAACGACCACATCCTCTGTGCCTTCGTTCGCGCGCGCTGTGTCGGCGGCGACGGCCCGCCACCCGAGGGCACGCTGTTCGCGGTCCTCTCCAACCGTCCGCTCTCGTTGGAGACGAAGTAACCGTGGAGATTCGCCTCCATCTTGCGTTTCGGGAGACCGCTGCGGTCAGCCTCCTGAACTGGCTGGCCCGGGAGAACGCGCGTCAGCTTCGGAAGGACCCGAGCCTGCCCGGCTTGTACGCGTCCGGAGTCGAGTACGAGCGCGAGACCGACGAGACCTGGAGCGACTACATCAACCTGCTCGCGCAGGGCTGGGAGGACTGCGATGCGCTCGCCGCGGCCCGCGCCGGCGAGCTTCTGGCGCGCGGGTGCAAGGCGCTGGGACCCAAGGATGGGGGGTATGCGCTCGCGCGCGCCAGAAAATTGACCAGCATCCCGGCCGAGGTGTTCCTGCGCACCCGCACCGGGCCCAAGCGGCCCGGGCTCTACCATTGCCTCGTTCGCTACCCCGTCGGGGGTCGCATGTACTTCGATGACCCGTCCGCGCGGCTCGGGATGCTCTCTCGACGGTTGGACGCCGAAGAAGTCCAGCAACGCCTCCACCTTCAGTCAACCCCTCCGCAGGAGTAGCCATGCCTCGCCGCACCCCGATCACCCCCCGTGACCGCCACATCATCGACCTGCAGGCCCGCGAAGGGAAGCTCATCGCTGCCGTGAAGAAGGCCGGCCAGCTCGGTCACCGCGTCCGCTACAACAGCCTTCGCATGCAGCTCGTGAAGGTACGCGAGCGCATCCGTCGCGCGGGCGGCGAGCCGGTCGCTCGGCCGCTGGCAGGAGCGCCAGTGCCAGTGCGGGGTCCGGTTCGGGCAGGGCGACCCGAGCCGGTGGAGCGACCCGACCGCGTCGATCTGCGGGATGAGCGCCGTGAGGATCGGGCTGCCCGCGAGGGCCGTCCAGATCGACTGGAGCGCCCAGGTCGCCCAGGTCGCCCGGGACCGTTCCCGATCCGTCGGCCTACCGATGACGAGGACGACAACGTCCCCGAGGACGAGGAGCCGCCCGGGGAGGACGAGGGGACCGAGGGTTGGGACGACGATGACCCGGTGGATCTCCTGGTCCGGGGGATCGAGGCAGACGGTGGGACCATCGTGAGGCGGCGCGGCAACACGGTCGTCGCCCGCTCCCGCGCCCGCATCACCGACGGTGGTGCGATGATCCGGCGCGCCGTTCAGCGGCATCTCCAGGTCGGCGTCGTCGTGCGGCAGGTCTCGCCGAACACCGTCCGGATCACGGTGCGTGAGGAGGACGAAGAGGACTTCGGCGAGGACGAGCCGCAAAAGAAACGCAACCTGTTTGACGCGCTCCGCCGACGGGGAGGCCCGAAGGCTGGCACCGCGTCCGGGAAGCCGGGCCACAAGCCCAACCTGCTCGACAAGCTGAAGGGCGTGTTCCACAAGAAGGGCCCGCACACGACCACGCGGCTCGGCCAGCACATGGCGATCAACGTGCGCGCGGGCTTCCGGGCGGCGGTGATGGAGGTCAAGCCTGGGCTGTTCGTGGTGGCCGAGGTGCCGACGAACGCGGTGCGCGCAGACTTCGGCGACGAGATCGGCATCCTACCTCTCCTGTTCGCGCCGATGATCATGAAGGCGGTGAGGAAGGGCATCGCGAAGAAGTCCGGGCAGGCTGACGGCGCTCCCGTCCAGGTTGAGGCCGCACCCGCTCCGAAGCAGCTCACCGGCCCCGTCGCGACCGACGACCACCCGTTCGGCCTCGACGCCGACGACGTCCCGCGCTGGCTCGACGCCGATCTCGCCGACGAGTTCGGCTGTGACCGCTGTTCTCGCGTGGGGGGACGGTAGCCATGACCGCGCTCGAAACCGCCACCTCTTGGGCCGACCTCGCCGTCTTCAGGGCGCGGATGACCGCGAACTACCTGACACTCCGTGCCCGCTACGCCGCGACGATCGAGGCCGACCCGGACGCCTGGAAGGAGCGGTTCTGGGGCATCTACGGCAAGCTCGCGACCACCAAGGCGCTGCTGATGATCGCGCGGGAGCGCATCCGACGGTCGCCCAACGCCGATGGTGCGGGCAACGCCCTGCTCCGGATCAACCGGGCCGAGGCGGTCGTGGACCTGCTCATCGGCACGATCAAGGCGAACCTCACAGATGCCCGGACGCCGGAGCCCGCAAAGCCGGAGACCGGCTGGATGCCCGTCGTGCTCGCCATCGCCGGCCTCGGCATCACCGTCGCGGCGATCCTGTGGGCGCTCGCCTACGAGAAGGACGCCGACGCGATCCTGACGTACAGCCAGACCGTGGACCGCGAGACGCAGCGCATGACCGCTGCGGAGTCCGCGAGGACCCTCGCAAACGCCAACCCTGGCGCGCCCCCTCCCGCCCCCGACGCCCCGAAGCCGCCCGGCTCCGGGAACGGCGCCGCCCTCGTGGTCGGCGCGCTCACCCTTGCAGCCGCAGGCGGTGCCGTCTGGTGGTTCAGCAGCAGCAGAAAGTAGGAGTTTTTGAAAAATGACCGCCCAAGCCAACGCACAGCCCGACGCCCACAAGCCAGAGCGCTTCGTCCTCGCCATCCTCGGCGCGAGCGAGGACCTGCCCCGCCTGATCACCGCCTACGGGCGCGCGTGTGGTGGCGAGGTCGCGTTCGTCATGCGCCCGCGCGACAACACGGCGTTCCTGCTCCACCAGATGCGGAAGCAGCCCGCGATGGTCTGGCGCACCGACCTGGGGCTGGCCCCGTCGCATCCGCCCGAGCTCGCTGTCTCGCCGGACGACGCGCTGGCCGAGTTGCGGAAGGCGAAGGCAAGCCCGCCGCCTGCGGGCCCTGCTACGCTCAAGGGCAAGTGGACTGGCGCGCTGCACTGCGTCAACGGCGCGCCGTCGGTCACGCTCGCCCGCAAGGTCGCGTCGTATGGCGAGCTCAAGGTCACCTCGACGCCGGACGGTCGATGGACCGCCAGCTTCGGGCGTTCGACCAAGTGGTTCTCGAAGCAGAAGCAGGAGAGCGTCACGCGGTCCAGCCTTGCGGAGACCGTCCAGGCCGGGATGGGGCTGGTGATCGGGCTCGTGTCCGAGGCGTGCAGCTTTCGCGACACCCACCGCCGGAACACGGTCGATCCCGAGTTTGCCGCCCGCTACCCAGTTCGGCCCGACCGCGAGCCGAAGGACCGCACCAGCCGGTACGCTGGCCGCAGCACGTTCACGGCCGCGCAGACGGCGACGGGATGGGCCGTCGTCAATGCGGTGGGCGCGACCGTCGCCCTGTTCGGGCCGAACGAGAAGGGCAAGGCCCAGAAGCACGCCTCGGCGCTGACGCGCGGCGCGCCGACCGCGACCGTCTCTCCGGAGATCGCGGACGCCTTCGGGTTGTCGGAGATGCCGGGGATCGTGACCATCCCGGCGCTCGACGACCTGCCGACCCCGAAGGTGCCGAGCTGCCCGACGTCTACCGCCAACATCGCCGAGGGGGTCCAGGCGGAGGCGCACGCGATCGAGGTCATGGCCGACAGCCTCTGGGGTTCGACCGAGGCCCCCGAGCTTTTGCAGCGCGCAGGGAAGTTGATCCGGCACGCGCAGTCGCTGATCCGCTCGCCGCTGTGCACCGGGAAGGAGCAGCAGATGGCGATGGAGGACGTGCGACGCGCCGCCGACGCCTACGAGCAGGCGCACGCTGCCCTCGCGCGGGGCGAGAAGCCCGACATCGTGACCACGCTCCGGCGCATCGCCGAGCGGGTCGCGCTCGCTGCGGCCAGGGCCGGCAAGCAGTGCGCAGGCGGGCAGAAGAAGCTCGACATCCCGCACCGGACCGCCGACCAGGCCGCGACGAGCATCGGTCAGCGCGAAGCCGGTTGGACCTGGGGCGACCGCGTGACCTGGAAGGGCCGGGTCTGGGTCGTCCGGGACGTCCGCGCGGACGGGTCGGTGGACATGACGATCGAGGGCGGCGACCTCGCCGAGACGGTCGCCGCGTCCGACTTGCGCGCCGCGCCCCGCGCCGCAGCTCCGACCGGCAAGGGCACGGCGACGATGCAGCCGGTCTGGCCGCCCGCCGCGCCCCCGCAGCGGGTGGCGACGACGCGAGCCCCGCGGGCTCCGAAGCCGGCGACGGGTGATCCTGCCAAGGACAAAGTGCTGATGGACGCTTTCGCGCAGGCCATCGCCGCCGCTGCCCAGTCGATGCGGCCGGCGACGACCGCGACGCGGGAGTCCATGCCCGCGGTCTCCCGGCACCGGTCGCTCACGGACGCCGAGCATGCCGCAGTCGCCGCCTATGCCAAAGAGCACGGCCGAAGCTGGAAGCAGGCGCTCAACGATGACTGGTCGAACGCCCGGACCCGTGGCTCGCTCCAGCGCATCCGGAACGAGCTCGGCCCGGAGTGGCTTGAAAAATTCAAGCTGACCACGCGCGAAAGCTGCCCGGTTCCGACGAGCCGACCCACTGCGAGCCCCCCGCGCGCGGTGTCCCGATGAACCGCCGCCTTCACTGGATCGGCCCCGGCCTGCTCCTCGCGAGCCTGGCGGGCAACGTGTTTGCCGGGGACGCCGCCGCTCCCGCGCCCGTCGCCATCCCGACGCTGCCTGGGCCGGTCGCGACCCTCCCGGCAACGTCCCCGTCCGACTACCTGCTCACCCTCGGACCCTACGGGGCGCTCGTCTGGGGGGCCTTCATGCTCGGGCGCGGGGCGTCGCTGACCCTGCGCGTCGAGCTCTCCGACACCGACCGCCAGATCCTGAAGGATCTCGCGGACCGCAAGCTCAAGGATACTGAAAAATGACCGCCGCCGCCGCCTTCCTCGATCGCGTGATCCCCCTCGTCGCTGCCCAGGTCCGCGGCCGCATCGCCGAGGACTATGTCACCAGCTTCTTCGCCCGCTACCGCGACCAGCTCGAAGGGCTGGTGCAGTCCCAGCTCGGCGGGATGCTCGGCGACGATGTCGATGACGTCGCGCTGCCCGACATCCCCGAGCACTGGTCGGCGTCGAAGCGGACGGCAGCCAACATCAGCGCGATGGCGACGGCGGCGTATCTGTACGAGCAGAAACGCGCGCCGTCGGCGGCCGAGCGCGCGGTGCTGGCCGGGTACTCGGGCTGGGGCGGGCTCTCCATCGAGGCGGCGGCCGGGAAATTTCCCGCAGGATTCCCCGCTCCTGAGTCGCGAGGGCTGGTGCATGAATTCTACACTCCCAGCGTTGTAGCTCGTGAAGTTGCGCGTTTGGTGGCTCCGTTGGTCCCCGGTCTGCCGCACGATGGCGGCACGGTCCAGGCGCTCGAACCGTCCGCGGGCATCGGCCGCTTTTTGAAGGCGTTCGAGCCGGTCCCCGGCCTGACCTGGCACGCCGTCGAGTGGTCCGAGCTGTCGGCCCGGATGCTGCATGTCCTCCGGCCGGACGTGGATCTGATGCTCGCGCCGTTCGAGCGGTGGGTTCGTGAAAAAGGACCGGCGGCGCAGGGTCGGCTGGGCCTCGTCGTGGCCAACCCGCCCTACGGCATCCGGGGCGGCTCCGTCGCGGAGGATCCGGACCGCGCCTACAGGGAAAAGATGGCGTACCACTACTTTCTCCGCCGGGGACTGGATCTTCTCGCACCCGATGGGCTCGGCGTGTTCCTCGTCCCTGCCGGGTTTCTGACCTCCCGGACCGCCCAGTTCGTCGCGCTGCGTGAAAAAGTGCTGAAGCGGCATCACCTCGCGTCGGCGTTCCGTCTGCCGAGCATCAACGAGCGGCGGCGCGAAGCCATCTTCCCCGGTGCCATGCTCGTCACCGACCTGCTGTTCTTCCGTGCGCGCGGTGGCGAGCTGGACGCCGTCGATCCCGGCGACGCGGGCATCCTCGCGGGCGGGTACTTCAAGGAGTACCCGCGCCACATCCTCGGCCGCGAGGTCGGGGACGACCGCGGCGAGGACGACCAGACCGCCAAGCCGCGCTGGGGCTATCAAGTCCAGGGCGAGTTCACGACGCTCCCGAACCTCGTCGAACGCCCGATCTGCGCGGATTGCACGGTCGCACTTGCCCCCAGGCAGGCGGCCGACGGCGGCAAGGCCGGACGAGTCGGCGTCACCCGAACCGACGACGTCGCCGACGTGACCAACCTCCCCCGCGAACTGGCCAGCGCGGTATTGCTCGGCTTCCGGGTGGACAAGTACCTCGCGCAGGTCAGCGCGGAGAGCGAGGAGGCGTCGCTGCTGTGGCCCGAGCTGTTTGATGGGCTTACCGCCTGGCACACCTCGAATGGCAACCCGCACGGGTCGATCGATCTGGTGAAGCTGGCGCGTGGCGGGAACACCGGGGCCGAGCGGTTTTTGACGGCGTTCGACCGGGCCGGGCACCTTATCGACGGCCTGCGCCGCAAGCCGCCCGCGATCGAGCCCCGGTTCACCGGGCGGGCGGACGACGTCGTCGCCCAGGCCGAGCACCTTTTTCGCGTTGCCCGTGCGCTCACGCTCCCGGCACTGGTCGACTACCACGTTGGGCTCGGCGGCCGGTTCCCGGCTGCCGTCGTCCGCGCCAAGATCCTGGCCGCTGGCTGGTGCCTCGACGGCGACAGCTTCACCGATCTGCTCCCTTCCGAAGTCTACCTGTCGGGCTCGCTCTGGCCCAAGATGGACAGGGCGACGCCGCGTCCGGACGATGCGCAAGCCAAGGCGCAGGTCCAGCGGTTGCTCGACGTGATCAAGCCCGCGATCTTCGATGACATCGAGGGCGTCTCCGCTCGTCAGGGCTGGCTCCCGCTCGACATGGTCGCGAGCTGGGTCAACTCGACGTACACCGGCTACGACGACGTTGAATTCGTGCGGCAGGGCGGGCTGCTCGCCCCGAAGGGCTGGCAGTACGACGAACTCTCGAAGAAGAGCCGTGACATGCACCCCGAGGTGCTGCTCATCCTCGGCTGGATCAACCACGACAAGACGATGTTCTCGCCGTCGAAGAAGTTCGACGACGACAACGAGAAGGACATCGACAAGATCCGCATGAAGAAGGCGGCCGAGTGGGACGTGAGCTTCAAGGGGTGGGCAGGTGCAACGCCCGAACGACGGCTCTCCATCGAGCACGCCTACAACCGCCAGTTCCGCGGCTACATCGCCCCGAGCTACACGGCCGAGCCCCTTGCCATTGCACGATGGACCAGCGGTCGCGGTCACCGGCCTGCGTCGTCCCTGCGACCGGGCGAGCGTGCGATCCGCCTCGACCCTCACCAGGTCGCTGGCGCACGCCGCATTCTGGCCAATCGTGGCGGCTTGTTGGCGTTCGACGTGGGTGTCGGCAAGACCTACACGGGCCTCGCCGTTCTGGCGCGTGCCCGTCAGGAGGGTTGGTGCAAGCGTCCGGTTGTGTTGGTTCCCAACTCGATCGTCTGGAAGTGGCACAACGACTTTGCGATGGCGCTGCCTGACTACCGGGTCGCGGTGATCGGCTCGAAGAAGAAGACCATCAGCCGGGGTGACCGGAAGGGCCTGGAGACGAGCGACACCGACACCGCCGAGGAGCGGGCCGAGAAGTGGACCCGGTTCCAGGCCGGGGAGTACGACGCCGTGCTGCTGACGTACACCGCGCTCGGTCGGACGCGCATGAACGAGAAGGCCGTGCGCGCCTACGCGGAGAAGACCGAGGCGATCCAGCGGGAGGTGGCGCTGCGCCGTCGCAACGCCGCGAAGCGGAAGAAGCTGTCGGAGCGGGACGAGGCGATCCTGCGGGAGGGCATGGCCGCGTGGGTCGCCCAACAGATGGAGCTCGCCGAGGGTTGGGACTACGATCCGGGCATCGCCTGGGACGACATAGGCGTTGACCTTCTCTTGGTCGATGAGGCACAAAACTACAAGAATTTGTACCTCCCCGAGGACAGAGAGGGCGGCGTCCCGCGCTTCATGGGCAACCCCGGCGACGGGTCCAAGCGCGCGTGGCAGCTCGATTTTCGATGCGCAGCTGTCCGCAAGAAGACCGGTGGCACGGGCGTCGTCCTACTCTCCGCGACCCCCGCCAAGAATTCGCCGCTCGAATTCTACAACCTGATCCAGTACGTCGACCCCGAGGCCTGGCGTCGGATGGGCATCCGCGACCCCGAACAGTTCATCGATCGCTACCTGCGGATCGAGATCAAGGAGGTCGTCACGCCTACGATGGAGGTCGAGGAGCGCGGCGCGGTCGTCGGGTTCCAGAACCTGCACGAGCTGCGCGACACGATCCTTCGCTACGGCGAGTTCAAGACCGCCGAAGAGGTGGGCCTGAAGCTCCCCGATCCGAAGGTCGAGATGGTCGAGGTGGACATGGATGCTGGCCAGGACGCCAAATACGATAGGTACGTCCGAGAGATCGAGGCCGCGCTCAAGTCCGACGACCCGAGCCAGAAGTCGAAGATCCTCGGTTTGCTCGCTCGCATGGCGCTCGTCGCCATCCATGCGCGGCTCGACGAGGGCTACAACTGGAAGAACGCCGACACCGTGGATGACCCGAGCTCCCCTAAGTTCGAGGCGCTCGCCGAGCGCGTGCTCGCCCAGCGGACCTGCGGTCACATCGTGTTCGTCGACAACATCGCCGCGCACCGCTGGGTCCGTTCGGTGTTGATCCGCTCGGGCATCGCGGCCGACCGGATCGGCGTGCTCAACGCCGAGGTCGCCCCCAACGCCGCCGACCGCCAGCGCATCGCCAAGGAATTCAACGGCGAGCCGGACGAGGGGATCCTGCCCAAGTTTGACGTCGTGATCGCCAACGCCATCGCCTATGAAGGCATCGATCTGCAGACGCGGACCTGCGCGATCCACCACCTCGACCTGCCTTGGGAGCCTGCGACGTTGCAGCAGCGGAACGGGCGCGGCGTCCGGCAGGGCAACACGCTCTCCGCCATCTCGATCTACTACTACTTTGCGCGAAGAAGCCAGGATGGACTTCGGTTCAACCTCATCCAGGGCAAACGCGGCTGGATGGTGGAATTGCTGAACGGACAGAACCGGGACACGAACAACCCCGGCGCGCAGATGGACATGGGGCCCGAGGAGATCCTGCTGATGATCTCGCGCAACCCCGAGCAGACCCGCGCCCGGCTCGCCGCAGTTCGCGCCCAGCGCGAGGCCGAGGCCAGGAAGAAGATCGCGCTCGAAGCGTCCAAGTTGCTGCGGGGGATCAACGCCCGGTTCCGGAGCGCGGAGCGCACGAAGGACGCTACCGAGGCGGCCCGGTTGCGCGGAGAGGCCGAGGAGCGCCTCAAGCACCTGTCGCGGATGAACGTCGAGGCCTGGCCGTGGGCCGTGACCGCCACGGTGGTCCGGGACAACGCGGTGATCGTCGCCGACGGCGGCGGCCCCTTGTACCAGGGACTGCGGATCGGCGTCCCCAGCGCGTGGAACGCCTCGCGCGTCGAGTACGTCGAGTTCGGGCGGGTCACAAAGGATGGGCAGATCGCCACCCGAGCAGCGGGCGAGGGGGCGTGGAAGCTCGCAAAGGCCGACGATGCCCGGTTCACGGCGCTCAAGCCGCACCTCTACGGCGCCACCTTCCCGGCCGACGAGGAAGCCGCGACCGTGAAGGCGGTCGGGCAGATCGCGAACGATCGGCTGCGCTACTCGGGCGACTGGCCGGGGCTCGCCTGGGAGCATGCCTCCGACGCCTGGGTCGAGCGGATCTGGCCGCAGGTTGGGGACGTCGTCATCGGTTCGCTCGCGAAGGTGTCCTACTACAATGCCCAGGCGCAGCGGATCCCCGTGGTCGCCCCATCGGGACTGAGGGTGGTCAACGCGGGTGCTGCGTCCGGAACGGCGGGCGTGACCGTGCTCCCGCCGACCGAGGGCGGGTGGCAGGCCTTTCTGTCGCAGGCACGCAGCTCCGGGCTGAAGTTTGGCGAGCTCGCCGAGGCCGGGCGCTGGTGGTGGGGGCGGTCGATCCCGCGGAACCTGTTGTCGGACGCCGAGGGCGATGAGGCCGACGACGCCGGGGAGCTGGCCCATGTCGCGAAGTAGCGCCGCCCCCGTCGCCATCGGGATCGGCGTCGGTGCCGTAGCCCTCGCCGGTCTCGCCCTCGCCCTCTCTTCCCCCCGTGCCCGCACCGAAGCCCGGCGCGTTGGAGCCCTCGTGACCGACACCGTGACCGACTGGATGGACACCCTCCTCAACGAGACCTCGAAGCACGAGGGCTCCTATTGGAGCGTGCAGCGCAACCTCGACGGGCAAGGCGTCAGCTACGGCATCCTCCAATGGACGCAGAAGGGCGGCGGTCTCTTCGATGTGCTCATCGCCATGCGGGTCGCGGATCCGGCGCAGTTCGATGCGGCGTTCGGCGGGTCGGCGTCGGCCGGGCGATTGATCGCCCAGGTCCAGGTGAAAAGCCTCGGGCCCGTCGATGGCGCGAACCTCTGGGATCCTCCGTGGCTCGCCCGGTTCGACGCCGCAGGGCGTGTCCCGGCGTTCCAGGCCGCGCAGCGCGACCTCGCCAAGCGAGGCGAGTACATGAAGGGCGCCATCGCGATCGCGAAGCTGCTCGGCGTCTCGTCGGAGCGGGCGCTGGTCATCTGCTACAACCGGACGGTCCACCAGGGCGTCGAGGGCGCGACCGGCCCAGCCCGGCGACTCGTCCAGCTCTACGCCTCCGGCACCCACCCGCGCCCAGGCTCCGAGGTGCAGGTCCTCGCCGAGTACGGCTGGCTCTGCGCCGCGAAATTCCGACGGGCGACGGCACCCCCCAGCGACCGCTACAACGACACGATCCGCTGGGTCCAGGTCGCGCCGGGCACGGGGGAGCTGAACCTCAAGCTCGTCGGCACGCAGCGGGTCGCGCTCGTCCGGGAGGTGCCGCCAGGACCAGTCTGGCACGGCGTCACCGGGTCCTGGGACCTCTGGGACCTCATCCTCAACCGGACCTACCAACACCTCGTCGACCCCAACCTCCGCGACGTCCCCGTGGCGTTCAACGCATAGTCGCCCCGTGTCGCCGCGGGGCATGGAGAGCCCGTGCTCCCTGCCAAACCTTGCCCCTGCTCCCAGCCCATGCCCGCCGTCGGACGCTCCATCAGGGCGGTCGGCCGCGCGGCCATCGACCACCTGGCCCTCCGACGAGAGCTCGGGGCCCGCCCCGAGATCCGCGAGGCGATGAGCGCCGTCGCCAAGGCGTCCGGCCGTCCCGGGGCCAACAGCAACATCTTGTGGGCGCTGCTCACGAAGTCGGTGTACAAGTCCGGCGACCTGCCCTGGCTCGCCACCCGTGAAGCGCTTCAAAATGGAATTGATGCCATTCGAGCTGCAATTCGCGCCCGCGCCATCAAACCCGAGGACGCGCGCTTTGAGGTAGACTGGGACGCCGCTGAGCGCAAATTGTCCTTCAGCGATGTGGGAATTGGCATGGACGCCCAGACCATCCTCGAAAAGTTCCTCGTGATCGGCGAGAGCGGCAAGCGGGACGCCGCCGACTCGGGTGAGGCAGCGGGCGGGTTCGGCGTCGCAAAGGCAGTCATTTTGGGGACCAGCCGCGGCTTCAAGTGGCGCATGCACACCCGCGACAACCTCGCCGTCGCCGACGGCATGGACAGCGAGGTTGAGATCTTCGACGCCCCCTACCGGCAGGGACTGCGGCTGGAGCTGGCGGATGTGGACCCTGACCTCGTCCGCTACTGGAGCCGGTCCCGCGGCGTCTACGTCGACATCGAGGACCGCCTGCGCGAGCTGCTCGCGGGGAACGACCTGCCTGGGATCACGCTCGCCTTCAACGGGCGGGAGGTCGCGCCGATGTTCAGCCGTCGCGGGGGGTCCAAGGTCGCCGTCGAGGGGAGCTGGGGCGTCGGAACCACCGGGACCGTGAAGGCCTATCGGAGAGCGCCGGGCGACCGGGGAGGTGCCTACTACCTGCGTCTCAACGGGCCTTGCCATCCATCCTCGCAATACGCGCGCATTCCGTACCGGATCTCGATGCCGCCGTCGGTGAGGACGACCTTGTCGAGCACCCCGCGCAGCGCTTCCCGACGCTCCTCGATGGGCCGGTTCGACCACGCTTCCATCACCTTGGCCCTGAACTTCTCGGGGTTGACGTTCAGGAACGGCCGCCCGGCGTTCACGGAGGGCAGAGCAGCGAGCCGCAGCTTGGCGAGCTCCCGCTGCTCCATGAGCGGGACGGTGACCGCCTTCGCGTCGTCCTCGGCGATGACGCCGTGGATCACCTGGGTGGCGGCGAGGCGGATCTTGCGGTCGAACTCGGCGACGCTGGCGGTGAGGCGCTCACGCTCCTCGGCTGCGGCGTCCCCGTCCGTGGCGGCGAGGGCTGCGGCCGTGTCGGTGGCGATCTTCCGGACGTTCTCGGGGGTGAGCAGCCGGTCTTGGATGGCGTCGAGGATGCGCGCGTCGAGCACCTCTGCGCGAACCGAGAACCCCGGGCAGAGCCCTGCTGACGTGTGCCGGGTGGGGCAGTAGTACAGGTAGGTCCTCGCGCCAACCTTTCCGCCCGCAACCACGCTCATCCGCGACCCGCATTTGCCACAGTGCAGCCACGGCTTGAACAGCCCGCGCATCCCGAAGCTGACGGCGGTGTCCGGGTTTTGAAGGCCCTTCTCGCGGCGGGACTTGTAGAGGAGGCTGCGCTTCGCGCAAACGCGCTCAAACGTCTCGTCGTCGATGGCGGCCTCGTGGGCGTCGCGGAACATGACCTCGCCCTCCTCGACGACATGACCGCAATACAGCCGATTCGTGAGGATGTAGTGGACGTGGCGGGTCGCCCAGGTCCCCGGCTTGATCACGCGATTGTGGGAGTTGCTGGTGGGCGGGCGGACGCCTTCGCGCGTGAGTCGCCGGGCGATCCGGGAGCAGCCCTCGCCAAGCTCGTCCGACAGCTTGAAGATGCGCTTCACGGTGTCGAAGTCCTGCCGCGTCTCGTCGGTGACGACCAGCTTGAACCCGCCCTGCACCTTGACCGACTCGTACCCGAACGACGTGCGACCATGCGGCCAGAAGCCCTTGGACGCTTGGGACATCTGCCCCCGCTTGACGTTGCGTGACAGCTCCTCGATGTATCGCTCGGCTAGCCAAGCGAGGATCGGGCGAATCAACTTCCGCATGGAGCGGTCGCCGGTGTCGTTCTCGGTCAGGGAGATGATCTCGATGTCCGCGTCGTCCAGCGTGGCGATGGCTTTGAGGCAATCGAACATGTTGCGGGCGATGCGGCTGAATGCCCAAACGTAGAGGCGCTCGACGGGATCGATGCGCACGGCCTTGCGGCCCCGCTTCAGGTCGCGCTGGGCCTCCGCGCGTTTGATCATGGACAGATAGCTCGCCCGCTTCTTCGTGGACTTCCCGCTGATCCCCTCGTCGACGAACCAGTTCTCCGGCGGGATCACGTAGCCGTCGGCGTCTGCGCGGCGTTGGATCTCGGCGCGTTGCTGCTCGATGGATTTGTCTTGGCGCGGGTCAGAGCAGCGCAGATAGGCGGAGGCGAACTTGGGCATGGGTGGGGTCCTCGGTACCGGCGTTGTACCTTACATAATATTTGTTGGCTATGCCGCCGCATGAATATTTGTTGGCTATGCCGCCGCCTGACCCTCGCACGATTCCGCAAGCGTCTGTTCAAAATCGGCGAGGGTCAAGCAGGACAACCAAGCGTCGACGCTCGGCTCCCCATACTCCACGAGTGCGGGCCCGACCGTCGGCATCCGAGTGCGGGACCTCGTAGACAGCTCCCGTACCGCGCGAAGCATCGCGAGAAGTGCGGCGTGGTCCTGTCCGGCGAACGGCCGCGCCTTCTCTCCGATCACGTCGAGCATCTTGGCAAATGCGCCATCCGAAGCGGCCTCCGCCACGACGCCGACCGTGCCCTCCTGCACGAGGCGGACGGTCGTCACCGGGGCCTGTCCAAAGGCGCCGGAACCGCCGCTGATCCCATTCGGACCGGCCAACTCGATCCATGCGCCGGGAGCGTCGAACGTGAGCAGTGCTCCGTAGCCGGAGCGCACGAGTTCAGAGACCTGCTGGACGAGCTCTGATTGGGGTGGGCGGCGACGGGCCATTGGGTACCTCGAAGAAACAGTGTGGGCGGTTCTACGCGGCGGACCCGTCGCGCGTGGCGGACGCGGCCAGTGCGAGCCAGGCGGGCGGCCCGAGCTTCGCGGCGTGTGCCCCGTGACCGACCAGGGTGAGCGCGCACTGCAAGCACGCGCGGGCGACGGCGGCCTCGCGCTCAGCGTCCGCGACCCGGCCTTCTGCCCGCGCGATCTGCTCGTTGATCGCTGCGAGTCCCTGGGTGGTGGCGGTGATCAAGATCCACATGAACAGGTCGGCCGGATCGGTGACGGCAGGTGCCGTGGTGAAAGAGCGGGCGCCGCCGAGCCTGGTGTCGAACGTCCGACGAGCCACGACGCGGGGAGCAAACTCAAGCGCCACGCCCTTGTGCTGCCAGAGGTTGACCTTGAACGTGACCTCGGACTCCTGCCCCATGCTCTGCTCCATGTGGTGGCGGAGCCAGGCCACGGCGGCGTCGGCCAGTGGGGAACACGGCGATGGGGGCGGAGAGCGCTGGCGCATCGCGCGCAGGAACGGGCCGGGCAGGAACTCGCTGAGGCTCGCCTCGTCGAGGTTGACGCGGGCAACGCGGACATTGGCGTGGCGACCGTTCGGCCGCTCCAGGACGATGTAGCCGAGCCGACCGGCGGCGGCGTCGATGCAGCGGGCGATCATTTCGAGACCGGTAAAGGCGGCGGGAGTCATGACAGGGAACCTCGGGTGGGGAGAGTGTAGAAGGGAGCGCGACCAAATTTTGGCCGCGCAGGAGAGAGGCAGGGCTACGAGGCCTGTGCGCCGTCGGTGGGCGGGGTCGGCTCGGCGGCCGGCGCGGGTGCCCGAGGCTGCTGCGCTGCCTTTGCGTCGGCGTCGCGGGCGGCCTTGAGGCCCTGCGCGATGTCGCGGAGCGTCGCTGCGAGGGTCGCCGTGATCTCGGGCTGCCGGATCACGTGCTGTACGTCCGGGTCGCGGAGCGCCTCCATCAGCTCGGGGGACTGGCTCAGCGTGCCCACCACGTCGACCAGCTCAGGCGGGAGCGACGACTTCGACGCGATGTACGCGCGGACGCCCGCGCCCACCTGGTCGATGAACTGCTTGCCGAGTTCCTCGCGAACCTTGGCGGAGGTGGCCTCGTTCACCTCGTCCCGTTGTGCTTCGGCCGTGCCGACGTGAACGCTGCGCAGGTCGTCGCTGACCGCCTCCACGGTGTCGGACAGCCGCTTGTTCTGCGCGAAGAGCGATTGGATCTCGGCCGACTGGAGCTTGGCGATGTGTGCGTAGGTGGACTGCGTGAGCGAGATGAGCTGGGTGTACCCGTCGCCGAGCGCCTGCCAGACGCGCTCTTCGGGCAGCGGTGGGCCGCTGCGCTGCGCCGGTGCGTGGACGGTTGGCGCAAGATCCGGCCCCGTGGGCTGGATGATCGCGGCGCGCTCGGCCTCGACCTCGGCCTCCTCGTCTGCGGGCCGGCGGCGCGCATGGGGATTCTTCGCCTCGAAGCGGGAAGAGTGGATCAGGGTCTTTCCCGCGGGGCTCCAAAGCCCGATCTTGAACTTCCCGTGGTTGCGTCCGGCCATGAGCGCGGTCACGGTCTCCTCGATCCAACGCATCGCCGCCTTGGCGAGCAGGCGCGGCCCGACGAGCGCCGCCCCGAAGGCGTTGCCGAGGTCGGGACCATCGTCGTCGTCTTCCTCGCCGTCCTCGTCGTCCCCGGGGCCGTCATCGCCGGGATCGTCGTCCTCGCTGGCGCCCGCCGCACGCTTCAACCAGGGCCCAAGGCCCACCGTGCTGAAGTCGACGCGGGCAGCGCTCACGCTGCGGTTTCGGTCGGTGATCTCGGAGATGGCGATGTAGGCGACGTCGTCGCCGCCATCGCGCATGATGCGCTCGGTGAGTTCGAGGCCGGTGATTGTGACGTCGTTCATGGCGGGAGTCTCGCGGTTGGGGGGAGTGGAGGGCGCGAAGGGCGCCGGCACCACAACCATAGCGACGGTTCGAGGCTATTTCCTCCCCTGCCTGGACACCCCAGTTTCGCTTGCCGCGCGGTCAGGAAGCTTGGTCCATTCCTTTCAGCGGTCGCGAGAATCGCTTGCCGCGCGCCTACAGCGGGCGCGGGAGGCGCGGGGCGGCGATCGTGGCCGGCGTCGCGCGGCGTAGGGAGCAGCGGCTATTTGGGCCGAACGCGCCCGTGTACAAACGCGCTGCCATGTTCCTCCATCGCGAGCCACCTTCGGAGCATGTTGGGCTCAAGTAGGCGCGCTGCCTGGTCCTCGCCGGCGGAGCAGCACGCCGATACCAAGCGTTGTAGCTCGCTCAGGTCGAGCACATGGAAGAACGTGGACCCCGAGGACTCCTTGATCAAAATGCGAGCGACCTCGGCCCAGTCCAGGTGTCCGTGCATTTCGCTCAGAACGACGACGACGTGGATGCGCCCCATCGGGTCGATGCGGAGCGGTTCGGCGAATAGGGGCGACTCGATCACCACTCCCTTCGTCAGGGCTCGCGCAGCGCCACGTCCTTGCCTCACGGCGGCCTCGAAGTTCTTCATGATCGACGCCCTCCTGCGCTCGGGGGTGCGAGTAGGTGGCGCAGCCAACACGCCGTCCACCTTTGCCTGAACCACGAGCGCGTACTCCAACCCGGGACCGAACCCCAGAACGTCGCAGAGCTCAGGCTTGTTCGACTTGCTGGAGACCTTCGGTCCTCGAATTGACGAATATGGAAGGATGCCGTCGAGGATCAGCTCGACACTTTGCTCCAGCTCGGTGCCTTCGTTGGAGACGCCAAGCACCTGATCGCCCGCGATGACAGCGATGTTTACGGGTTGGATTGTCGCAAACGCGAGTCGTACAACGCGAGTCTCGATCACGTCCTGATCGGGCCCGCCAGCGAGGGATTCCTGGACCGCGTCGAGCACCCTGTCGTTCAGGACCCTGTCGGGCCAGGGAAACGCGGACGCGGGGAGAGTCGCCGCCACGGGAGGAAACGTGCATGTGGCACTGAGCGTCGGAAGGCACGTGTCGTCGAAGAACTCAATCGCAACCGAGCCAGCGGCGAGAATGCGGTCCAGCATCTGAATGTCAGTGGCGTCGCCGAGCGGAACCGTTGCGGTGCAGGGGTGATCCGGCTCATCGAAGAACCGCATCCCGGCGACGCGGAGCTGTTGTCCCCCGGCGATCACCGTGAAAGCGAGCAGGTCAACCCGGCACCCGCGCATCACAAACTTCAAGACCGCCCGGTTAGCCTTGACCACGAGGCGAGGACTCTCCCCGGATACGTCGACCGGCCAAACTCCCGCGGACGAGGTGAGCAGTCGGTCCTGAGTCGAGGAGCTTGGCCAGAACATGGATGGCGCCCTATACCCCCGGGTGTCGCCGGGCTACCGGACGCGGGATGACTTGGGACGAACGGGAAGCTTCACAGGGCCTATTGGACCTGCTACGCCCTGAACAACCAGATCAGCCCGTCCAGGCTCGGGTAGGTGAACGGGAAGTAGACCGTGGTGCGGATCTGCTTGGCGATGCCGAGCCGGGACTCGCCGACCAGGGCCACGACGTCCGCGTACCGTTCCGGAGGGAACCCGGAGTGGGCGACCGTCACCCGTCGTTCCTGGCCGTCGGGGTTGGTGTCAACCGTCAGCCCGTCGTCCTCGCCCTCCCACTCAATGCCTGTTGTTGCGAGCCTGTCGGGAGCGGTGTTCGCCCTGATCTCCTTGGTCTTCGCGAGGGCGGCCTGTAGGACCTGGATGTCATCGTCCTCGCAGCGTTCAAGGAACCAGCCCGCTCGCTTGCAGAACGCCTCCGAAAACTGTCCGCGCATCGCGACGATCAGCAGCCGGGCGATGTAGTAGTGGGCGGCCTCCGACCGCGCGAGGAGCGTCGATAGAAAGGCGTCGTGGAGTTTGCGGCGGTTTGCCGGGCTCTCGGCAATGAGTGCCTCGAAGCGGTTTCGTGCCTCCTGGGGGTCATAGTGCTCCAGCTCTCCGAGGGCCGCGATGAACTCCGCGTACGCAGCCGCCTCCCGCTGCTCGGACACCTCACCGGTCACCTTACGGAGCACGTCGAAGGTGGGACCCAGAATCGCAACCAGCCCGGCGGCGCCCGGTGAGATCACCGTCGTCGCGACGGCGACCCCCGCGCCGACTGCGGCGCTGGCAAGGGGGGAGTCCAAGGGCTTTGGTCGCAGGTCGGCCTCGATACTGGCCAGTAGCCGGCGGAACCGGCCGGGGCCATCGCCGATTGAAACCGGCAACCGCGCCCGGAGCTGGGGCGGGCCCGTGGCCAGCGTGGTGGCGTGTTCACCTCGTGACGGTCAGCCGGGTCACGGTCGTCGCAGACGGGCGTGTTTTCCCGGCGGGGATCGGGGGGGAGCCGGCGCCGCAGTGGCAGAGCCGGGTGCTCACGGCCGCGATACCGCGTCCCCTGTCCCCCAACGCTACCGCAGCAACCACGACGAGCAGCCCTGAGACCTCGATGAACAAGAAAAATGCCAAGGAGCTGGTGGATCATGCGACCGGCGAGCTTCAGGCGCTCCGCGAGTACTACGAGCGCGTCGAGGCCGAGGTCGGTGCGGGCACGCACTGGGCGGCCGACCTCGGCCGCCTCGCAGAGCAAGTGTGTATCGCTGCTGGCGTGCTGCTTGAGGGCCTCTTCAGCGAGTTGTTCGTCGCGCTAATCAATCGGGTGCGGCTCAGATCGGCCCACGCAATAATCGAACAATATCAGCATGTTAGTGATGCTTTCCACTAGACAAAGGGCGATCAACCGGGTAGATTCGTTGTTGGAACCAACCGAATCCCAAGGAGACCGCCCCATGCTGAT
>CAIQVJ010000116.1 GCA_903875225.1 uncultured Pseudomonadota bacterium | reverse complement strand
GGGTGTGGCTCAAATCGGACGACGGTCATGCGGCGGCCCTCCAGACCCACGCGTCCTCGCTGGCTGCGTAGCCTGAAGCGTGGTTTCTCCAGAACTCCCGCCCCTGGTGGAACTCCCAGTAGGCCGCCAGATCGCCGGAGGTGGCCAACGAGCGAAGTTGGAGAATAGCCTCGGCCCCCTTGAGGCCCCAACGTGCGCCGGTGATGTCCATGCGATCTTTGACGAGGTGTCGACAGGCTCCCTCGATGACGCCCGTGGCGATCGGCAGCCCGTCGCGCAGGTAGAGGTCGTATCGGAGCATCGCCTTGTACTTCAGAAGGTATGCGGCTGCCTTATCGATGCCCGCCCGCTTCTCCAGCTTTCGAACCGTGGCCGCCCGCCGGATCGCTGCCGCGACGATGGGTGCCCGGCCGCGCAGGATCTCGGTCAGGTACTTCCGGACCCACTTCTCTGCGGCGGGGTCGCCCTCCGCGAATACGTCCCAGGCTGCGGACCAGAGGTACTCGATGACGTGGATGACGTCGAGCACGAGGGTGACCTCCACGCCCTCACGTCTGGCCGCACTCCGAATCTCCCGGATCTGACTCTTGTTTCCGTCGACCAGGGCCACCCAGCGCCGTTGGTGCTCGGGGTCGCGCCGGTGCGCTTCGTCGAACATCTCCGCAATGACGGTGTGAAGCGGCTTCTCGATCGAGGCCCACACGCGCTTGTTGCGGGCACGAGGTCGCGTCGTCGTCGCCGTCCGGTCCAGCTCGCCGACCACGTCGTCCTCCGAGCGAGGAACGCGCGGCAGGTCGTAGACCGCCGCCACCTCGGCCATCCGCTTCCGGTTCTTCTTCTCACCCTTGGACAAACGGCGTTCGAGCTTGTGCGAGCCCTTCTCTGCTGCCTGTCGAGTCGCGTCCCTCAGGCCGTCCGCGCGCATCACGATGCCCTTGCCGTCCGCCGTGAGGACGAGCAGGGTCTGGGCGTCGCTGGCGACAGGCACGGCGTCCTCCGCGTAGAACGCTGTGAAATCGACCGCTGCCGCCCGAACGATCTCCTCCGCCTGGCGCTTTGCCACCGAGGCGCCGGTCGTCTCCCCCACGGCCTTCACGGCACTCTCGAAGGAGCCTCGGATGGCCTCCTCGACCACGCGCTCCCGCACGCCGAAGCTGAACCGATCGGCCGGCAGGTTCAGCACCGCGTCCACCGGAGCCCGCGACGACACGCCTGCCGAGCTGACCCGGTCACGCCAGAAGTACACCGTCCCAAACCGGCTTTCGATGCTGCGGCTGGCCGAGCGATGGTGCGTGCGCGCGACGTCGTCGTCGCCCACAACAACGTCACGCCGTGGTTCAGCCGCAGCGCGCTCGTTGACCCAGGCTTCGAATACCCGTCGGAGCACCTCCGTTCCGAGCGAGGCGATCATCCGCTCCACGCCAGCATGCTCGGCGCCCAGGCTCTCCGGCGTGCCGAGCCGAGCCACGAGGCACCCAAAGGCCTCGGACGCGCTCGCGTATGCGGCGGGGATGGACGGGGTCGGATAGATCAGCATGGGGCGGTCTCCTTGGGATTCGGTTGGTTCCAACAACGAATCTACCCGGTTGATCGCCCTTTGTCTAGTGGAAAGCATCACTAACATGCTGATATTGTTCGATTATTGCGTGGGCCGATCTGAGCCGCACCCG
>CAIQVJ010000115.1 GCA_903875225.1 uncultured Pseudomonadota bacterium | reverse complement strand
CCCTGCTCAAAGCCATCCCCGTGGTCGAGCCACCACTCCGTCATGCTGCCCGCGTCGAGTTGCACGCACTCCTTCCCCCCACAGTCGCCGACCCGGGGCCCGGACAGATCCAGGGGCCTGGACGCGTTCTCGCGGCCGAACCCCACCGTTCGGAGGTGGAGATCATCGCCGAGGGTGACACCGCCACCGGGATCAAACCGGGCGCGGAGGCGACCGTTCGCGGCCTGACCCCGGACGCCATCGGCGCCGGCCACGAACCCGCTGGACGCGCGGGACGGGGCGGGTGATGCGAGGGTGAAAGCGGGCTCAAGGTCGACGGTACGGGAGGTGCAGGCGAGGAGGAGGAGGAGCATCGGCACATTCCGGTTGATGGAGGACATATCCCCGCTGGACGGCGAACCCTCGCCCTGGCTCAACTCTACCGGACCTCGCATTTGATCAAGCCCAGGTCCGCGAGGTCCCGCAACAGGGACGCGAGCACCATCCGGACGCTGCCCGGGGTGAGGGTGCGGGAGTGCTCGAAGCCCACGGTGTACGTGTACGAACGCGCGGTGGGGCGGGCTTCGAAGAAGCCGATCTTCGATGCTTCGATCCGGATCTTGTTGGCCGTGAGCGACAATGCCCCCAGCTCGTTCTGGACGATCGGGAGATCTCCTGCCCTCGGCCCTGTCACGACCACAACCTTGTCCCAATGGTTGAACAGGTCGCAGGAGTCGCGGACATTCGCGAACCACCCCAGCAGCCAGATCACATCTCCCTCGGTGACGTGTGAGCACCCGCGCACGGTGACCCCCCACCAGTCTCCGTCGATGTCGAACACACGCCCCACCTCCGAGGTGTCCTCGTTCAGATTCCCGAACTGGCACCCCGCAAACACCCCGCCATACACCCCGCCCCCGTGTTCGACGACGATCTTGCGATACGCCCCCGAACCGGCCTCCGTGTGGAGGCCGATCACGTTCAACCCGCGGACCGCTGCCGACTCCTGCACGAGGATCATGTCCTCGGACTGCTGCTCGATCGTGCAGTCCACGAACGAGATGGCCTCGGTCGCGCCGGTGAACACCACGCCATGGCCGGTGTTGTCGATGGCCAGGCTCACCGCGCTGAGGTTCTTCACACCCGTGCCGAGGTCCAACCCCACGTTCAGGTTGGGTTCGAGGTGCACGGCCCCACTCCCGTTGATCCGCCCGCCCTGGATCGTGATCCCGTCGGTGTTCACCACCCGGACCAACGTGGACTGGTGGCTGCTCTCCACGTGCACGTCCTCGAGGAGCAGTCCGTCTGCATTCTCGATCAGCAGGCAGGGGTCGGGTTCCGCAAGATGACTTGTCGTCGTCGTCGAGGTTCCCGCGGAGATCTTCAGCCCGGTGAACGTCTGCGACCTGGCGTTGATGGTCACAGTTCCCGCGTCGTCCAATCGCAGGAACGCGCCGGCGAGGAACGTGCATCGTTGGCCCTCGTGGGAGAACACCAATGGCGTCCCCACCACATACGCACCCACCTCTCCGCCGTCCAAGACCACACCCTTGGGGAACAATACATGACGCCTGGTGTCGATCGCCCGTTGAATCGCTGCCGTGTCGTCATGGAAGCGATCTCCATAAGCAGGTTCCATCCCATCGACGCTGTCCCGGACATTTGCATATGCCTCGGAGATATATTGACCAGCAAACCTGTGATATGTCCGTGACATGGGGCCTCCGTTCAGCGTGGGGATGGCGGGCGTCGCCGCGCCCAGGTGAGGCCGAGCGGCAGGACGGACAGTTGCACGCCGACCAACGCGTCGGACGCTGTGGAGCACCCGCTCTTCCCCCTGGCGCAGCCATGCGATCGGGGCTCGGAGTCGGCGCCCGAGTCCGCGGCGCTATCCGGGTTGGCGTCACTGTCCGCGTCGGCATCACTGTCGGTATCGGAGTCCGCGTCCGTATCGGTGTCTGCGTCGCTGTCGGTGTCGGTGTCCGCATCGCCAGCCAGGAAGCGGGAGGCCAGCCACACCTTTCCCGTGGCCAGAATGACGTCGTCCAGCCCATCCTTGTCCACGTCACCGGCGCCGGAAACCGAGTCGCCGCAGCAGTTCAGCGTAGCCACCGGATCCGCCCCGAGCCCAACCGGAGAGCCGAGAAAAACGCTCGCGTGCCAGCCCTCCATCCCCACGCCCACATCCCCGTATCCATCTCCGTTCACATCCCCGACTCCCGCCACCGACCAGGCATAGTAATCATACCCCTTCAACGGCATCTCGTTGACCCAGGCGGGTGTCGATGCGACCCCCGGTGGGCCACCCAGGAACAGGCTCACCCGGGACACCGACGTGACGGAGTCCCACCATGGGAACGTTCCGAATGGCTCCCCAACGAGCACATCGTCGTAGCCATCTCCGTTGACGTCGCCGGCGCCGGCCACCGCCCACGCGCCACCCTCAGTCTCGAGCGTCGTCGCAGCACCCTCCGACACGCCGGTCGCCGAGCCGTAGTACACGGCCGTGTACCCCGGGTTGCCACCCACGATGATGTCGGCGTACCCATCGCCGTTCACGTCCCCCGCGCCGCTCACCGAGATGCCGAAGAGATCGTAGCTCCCCGTGGTGTTGTCGGTGCGAAGTTCGACTGTGCTGGCATCATCCAGCACGCCTTCCGGCGAGCCGAGGTGGACCGTCACGCGACCAGGGACCGTGTAGCTTGGCACGCCGATGACGACGTCGTCGTACCCATCCCCGTTCACGTCCCCAGCCCCGGCGACGCGCGCCGCGGGGCGATAGTCCTGATCGTTCCCAGCATGTTCCGACAGAGTGACGGTCGGGTCCTCCGACACGCCCTCGGCCGCACCCGCGTAGACGTAGACGTGCTCCGCGAAGTCGGCGACCGCGATGATGTCGTCGTACCCGTCTGCGTTCACGTCGCCTGCGATGGCGATCGGGATCTGAGCATGGTCCCACGTCTGCAGGTCACGGAAAGCAGTAGCGTAGTCGGTGTCGAAACCGCTGGAGTTGCCAAGGTACACCAATCCCCACCCAGTCGTCGTCCCACTCTCGGACATCACCGCATCGACGTATCCGTCGCCGTTGAGGTCGCCGCCCCCCGAGACGACCTGCGCGCAGCAGCTGAGCTGATAGTCCGGCTCCGAGTACATCGGATCGATCGACACCGGATACCGCGCCCCAACGTCGTCCACAGCGATCCTGAGCCCACCGGGCGCCGCGAGGAACCGGCTCGGAAGCGTGACCCCATCTGCGTCCCAGGCGTGGAGACCGGAGACCACCCAACTCCTGCCGGCCAGGGTGTGGATCCGTGCGTCGGATCCGGTCATCGAGACGTCGCCACTGGCCACGAGATCCAGGACCAGCTCCCCCGCCCCAACTGGCGCGGAACGGATCGTCCACCCCTGCTCAAACCCCTGGCCACGGTCGGTCCACTGCTCGGTCAGGCCCGGCGCGTCGATCCGGACACAGGACTCCCCGTCGCAGTCGCCGATCCGGGGCGCGGAGAGATCGACGGGCCTGGACGCGTTCTCGCGGCCGAACGCCGTGGTCTGGATGACAAGATCGTCGCCGAGGGTGACCCCGCCACCGGAATCGAACCGGGCGTGGAGGCGACCGTTCGCGGTGCTCCCGGTCACTCCGCCCGCGCCCGCACGGAAGCCTCCCGGCGCGTGCCGAGCAGCCGGTGCGAGCTTGACCGCAGGCTCAAGGTCGAGGCCGGTGCGCGAGGTGCAGGCGAGGAGGAGGAGGAGGGGCATCAGGGGCCCCGCCTGATGAGACCGAGATTGCCAAGGTCGAGGAGCAGCTGCGCGAGCACAAGCTCTGGGCCCGCTCGTCGGAGGTTGCGGTCCCCCACGGCCTCCGTCCCATTGAACGAATACTTCTTCCACGACGGCTCAAAGGGGCCCGTGCCGAAGAACCCGATGGCCTTGGTGGCACCGAAGGCGACCGAGTCGGCCGTCACCGTCAGCTCCCCATCCCTGGCCGCCCACAGCCGGACGAGGAGGTTCGCGCGGGCGCCTGTCGCCAGATTCGCCTCGGCCCACGAATTGAACATGTCGCAGGTCCGGTTCAGCTCAGTCAGCGTGGCGGGAACATCGGGGATGTTCCAGACGTCCTCCCGCCCCTCGGCTTCCTGCGAGCAGCAGCCGCTGACCACGACGCCGACGATGCTTCCCCGGACACGAAAGATGCAACGAGCGAGCAGGTCCTGTACCGGGGGCTGGGCCAACGCCCCTGCCACTCCGCGCGTCCCTGAATGGACGCCCTTGAGCACCGCCTGACGCGACGGCACGGGAGACCTGGCCCCGCCCGGCTTCGAGAGCGCGAGGGAGTTGGACGACGGCTTCTGGGACAGCGCCGAGGACCGGCGGACTGCGACAGTATCGAGCACCCGCGCGGTCGTCAGATTCGGCGTCGGTGTCCGCGCGCCAGCCGCCGGGACGGACCTGGCTCCGGGACTCGTCGGCGCGCCCCCGACAGCGGTGCGCCGCGGTCCCGTTCCCGCTGCGATGGCACCGCCGCCGGCCGCAGACGCTGGCAGCGGCTTTGCCGGATCAAGCCAACGCACGCGAGGCAGCCCATCGCCGAGGTTCGGGTGTGCGTTCGGGTGGGGAACCAGGGGCGGCAGCGTGATCCCGGAAGACGCCGTTCCGTCGGGGCCGAACGTGCACCCGAGGATGACGCCACCCCTGATCTCGCTCCCGGGCTCGACCAGAACGTACTGAAGCGGCGACGCGCCGTGACCCATCAGCGACACCGTGCGGTCCCCAATCGGTTGCTGGGTGACGTTGACGGCGGAGACTCTCCGCCATGCAACGACGCAAGATCCAAGACAGTGCAGACGCTCGCACCTGCCTGGCCGCCGCCACCGTGTCGGG
>CAIQVJ010000114.1 GCA_903875225.1 uncultured Pseudomonadota bacterium | reverse complement strand
CCCGACACGGTGGCGGCGGCCAGGCAGGTGCGAGCGTCTGCACTGTCTTGGATCTTGCGTCGTTGCATGGCGGAGAGTCTCCGCCGTCAACGTCACCCAGCAACCGATTGGGGACCGCACGGTGTCGCTGATGGGTCACGGTACTGCTCATGACGGACGCGATCGGCGTGCGGATCGAACTCGCGGGGATGACCCTGTCCCACCGACATTGGTCCGCCATGCGGATCGAACTCGCGGGGATGGCCCTGTCCCACCGACGTTGGTCCGCCGGGCGGATCGAACTCGCGGGGATGGCCCTGTCCCACCGACATTGGTCCGCCGGGCGGATCGAACCCGCGGGGATGGCCCTGTCCCACCGACATTGGTCCGCCGGGCGCAACGCTCCGAAGCAGATTCCGGCACGCTGGGTCGGGGATTCCAGGGAGCGCGCCCGCGACGCCGGCAGCATCGACCTCTCCCGTCGGCGACCGGGCCGCGAGGAGTCGCTGGGGCACGTTGGCGCACGGTCTCCATCCGCCCTTCCCCCGGCCGCGCCCGACGCACCTGGGCGCATTGGGCCTCCTCGCCGGCCCCGGTACGCTTCGTCGGCTCCGCCTTGCCAGCCACGCCGGATCCCTGGCCGAGCCTTCGATCCGGGTCAGCGACCGGCGGTGTCACACTCTCGTGCGCCCGCTTCTCGATCCCCCAACCGCACCTCGGACTCCCGGGCGTCCCATCCGCGATCACCGCCGGGCCGGTGGCGCTCCGCTGGGAGAAGCTGTCCGCGTGGCGCGAGCAGCCGCGCGGGTCGTCCACGTCGCCGGCGGGCGCCGGTCTCAGTCAGGAGCGGTCGCGAGGAGCGCCCGCGCTGCCGTGGGCATGCGGTGTTCCCAGTCCCCGGGCAGCTCTCCCAGCAGCGCCGTGAGCTCGGAGAGCCGGCGGCCTTCGACGCACGCGAGGAGCAGCGGGGTCACGAAGTACACCCGCGCCGACTTCTTGATGCCGGACCACGTTCGGTACGCGCCCTCGAGGTCGCCCCCGCGGGCCTGCGCCGCGACGGTGGCGCCGGCCTCGGCTTCCTCCAGACCCTTCGGATGCGGGACGGAGGAGCCGAGCGCGCGACTCTCCTCGATCCGCGACGAGCGGGCGAGGAGCTCGATCAGGTCCGCGAGCACGTCGAAGGCGATGCGACCGGCCTTTCGTTCGGCCAACAGGCCCGGCCGCACCTCCTCGTAGAGGGCTGGCCACTCGGGCGCGTCGATCGGGGTCGCACGAAGCACCCCGAACGCGGCCATCGCTCCCCCCATCGCGCGGAGCGCGGCCACGTCCGCGCCGCATCGCGTGCCGGCCTCGCCGAGGTCCCGGACGAGCAGCCTGAGCCCGCCCGACTTCCCGAGCTGTTGCGTGCACGCCGCCGCGAGCGCGGTCTCGACCTGCGCGCGCGCGCCCTCCGGATCCGCTCGCGCCCGGACCAGCAGCCACAGCGCCCGCTCCTGCTGCTCGTACGCCGGAACGGCGGCCAGCTCCACTTCCCAGAGCGCAGCGGCCTCCGGGGCTCCATGAGCGAGCGCGTGCTGCACCACGCCGCGGCGCGCCGCGGCGCGGGAGAGCCCCGCGAACCCGTCGAGCCAGCTCATGGCCTCGCGATGCCGGCCGAGGCCCGCGAGAAGCTCCGCACCGTAGGTCGGGAGTTCCCAGCGTCCGGAATGATCCTCCGTGGACTCCCGAAGGGCGGTCGCGAGCTCGGGCGTGCCCGTCGAGAGCACCACGGTGAGCACCTCCCGTCGATCCTCGGGGCGCACGTACTGCGGCCTGCAGACGTCGATCGCGAGCGCTGGAGCCCCCGCGCGGAGCAGCACTCCCGCCGCGACCCCGCTCAACCGGGACAGATCGACGAATCGGTAGATGGCTGGTCCGCAATAGCCGGACCGGATCTCCGCCTCTCGCGCGTCGGCGCGCGGATCGCCGAGCCGGCGCAGCGCCGCGTAGAGCGTCCCGGCAGCCGCTGGAATGCGCTCATGTTCGGAAACCTCGAGGATGTCGAACATCGCGTCTTCGATCAGCTCACGCGCGCGGGCCTCGTCGGGCTCGTCGAGCGAAGCCTCGGCAAGCGCCATCGCGCGGATCCCCGGCTGGTTGATGCCCAGGCGCAGCGCGCTGGCCTCGGGGGCACCCCGCGGGAGGAGGCGCGCAAGCTCCATCGTCGCGAGCTCTCGCTCGGGCATGGCGCGCGCCTCCAGCGCAGCGCGGTAGAAGAGGAGCAGGTCCTCTCGTGTCGCCGTCCTGGTCGGCCACGGCCGCACTTTCGGAGCCGTGGTGGGGGTCTTCGTCTTCGGGTTCGCCATCGCGGGAGCGTATCGGAACGCGGCGCGCCTGTCCCGAGGAAGCGGTGCGCTCCCGGGAGGTGCGCGGAAGAAGCTGTCCGAGACAAAGAGGCTCACCGCACCCCGCGCGGCCCCCACCGGGCCGGGACCACCTGAACCCGATAGCAGTGCGGGTGCAACAAGACACGCAAGCCCCAGTTGTGGGGCTCGATCTCGTTCGGGCGCGCATCATCGATGCGATGTTCGCGGCTGCCGTGGTGCTCGCCCTCCCTGCGTGGCTGCTCTCGGTGCTGGCTTCCGTACGCGCCGGCATTCCCCTGGTGACGTGGGCGAGCACCGCGGCCTACGGCTGGCTCATCGCCGTGCGGTTCGCCCCCAGGGTCGGCTACCGCGTGAAGGCGGTGAGCCTGATCGTGGTGATGCACTTCGTGGGCTTGAGCCTGCTCACGGGGCTCGGTCCGGTGGGGCCGGGGCTGATGTGGCTGATGGCAGCCACAGTGACCGCTGCGGCCCTCCTGCACCCTCGCGAGGCCCGCCTGGCCTTCGGCGTCCACCTGCTCAACATCACGCTGGCGACCCTTTATTTCCTCTCGGTCCCGACGGACCTCTACGCCTTCCCGTACAACGGGCTCGGCTGGTTCGCCACAGCCGCCGGGAGCCTGCTCCTCTGTGGCATCCTCGCCGTGGCCGTCGGTGCATTGGTTGCCGACCTCGGCCGGGTGATCGACGGCCAGTCGGCAGAGCACGTCCGCCTGCAGGCCGAGACCGCCCGCCGCGCGCGTCTGGAAGCCGAACTCGAGCAGCGTGTCGCAAAGCGCACAGCCGATCTGGCGGCGGCGAACACCGAACTCGAACGCCAGAAGATGGCCATCGAGCAGGCAGACAGGGTCAAGTCCGAGTTCCTGTCGACGATGTCGCACGAGCTCCGCACACCGCTCAACTCCGTGATCGGGTTCTCGGACCTGCTGCTCGAGATGGACAGCATGGCGTTGCCGGGCAAGCAGCGGCGCTACGTGGAGGCGATCCGCAAGGCGGGGCACCACCAGCTCGCGCTCATCACCGAGCTCCTCGACCACTCCAAGATCGAGGCCGGCCACCTGCGGCTGACCCCCAGCGCGCTCGCCGTCGGGCCAGTGCTCGCCTCCGCGTGCGACGTGATCGCGCCACAGGCCAGCACCAAGCGCATCGTGATCCTGCCCCACTCCGAGCCGGCTCTCTGGGTGCTGGCCGACCCGGCCCGCCTGCACCAGATCCTGCTCAACCTCCTGTCGAACGCGGTGAAGTTCGGCCCCGACGGCTCCACCGTCACGATCACGGCCGCGGCGACGGGCGGGCTGGTCGGCTTTGAGGTGCGGGACGAGGGGCCGGGCGTGCCAGCTGAGATGTGGCCGCGCCTCTTCCAGCCCTTTCAGCAGGCCGAGTCCTCCTTCTCCCGGCGGCATGAAGGCACCGGACTCGGGCTCGCGATCTGCCGTCGACTGGTCGAGGCCCAGGGAGGCCAGATCGCGGCGCGACCCGGCGCCCCCGTCGGGCTGGTCGTTGCGTTCACCCTGCCTGCCGCCGCCGACCCGGGGAGCGCCGAGGCCCCCGCAGTGGAGGAACCCTCGGGCATCCGCGCGGGCCCCGGCCTCCGGCGCGTGCTCATCGTGGATGATCATGAGCCCAATCGCGCCCTCGTCCGCGCCATCCTCGAGGCACGCGAATTCACCGTCATCGAGGCAGACAGCGGACTGGCCGCCCTGGACCTGGCACGCCGCGGCCGACCGGCGTTGATCCTCATGGACATCGCGATGCCTGGGATGGACGGACTCGAGGCGACGCGCCGCCTGAAGCTCGACCCCGCGACGAGCGCGATCCCCGTCGTGGCGATCTCAGCGCTGGCCTCCTCGAGCAACGAGGGTGCCGCCGCCGACGCCGGTGTCCATGCGTTCCTGTCGAAGCCGCTGAACGGGGCGAAGCTCATCCGCACGATCCGGCAGGCGCTCGGCGACACCCCGCGTTGAGGCCGGCTCGTGCGAGCGCGGTGGGATCGCCCCCCCGGGTGCCCCGAGGCTAGAACAAGCCGACGATCCTGCCGTTCTCATCCACGTCGATGGCGTTGGCGCTCGGTACCTTCGGCAGCCCAGGCATGGTCATCACGTCACCGCAGATCATCACCACGAACTCCGCGCCCGCCGCGAGGCGCACCTCCCGGATCGTCACCATGTGGCCGCTGGGTGCACCACGCAGCGCGGGATCGGTCGAGAACGAGTACTGGGTCTTGGCCACGCACACCGGGTAGTGCCCATAGCCGCCCTCCTGCAACTTCTTGATCTGGCCCCTCACCTTGGAGTCTGCGGCGATGTTCGCGGCGCCGTAGACGCGGGTCGCGATGGTCTTCATCTTCTCCCAGAGCGGCATCGCGTCCTCGTACAGGAGCTTGAAGTCATTGGGCTCCTCACAGACCTCGACCACCGCGCGGGCCACGTCGAGCGCACCCGCTCCACCCTCGGCCCAGTGCTTCGAGACCACGACCCGGCAGCCGAGCTGCCCGAGGCGAGCCACCAGGAGGTTCACCTCGGCTTCCGTGTCGTGCGTGCGGTGGTTGACGCACACGACCGTGGGCAGGCCGTGGTTCTTCGTCATGTTGTGCACGTGCCGCTCGAGGTTGACGATGCCGCGCTCCAGCGCGCCCAGGTCCTCCTGCGAGACCAGCTTCACGTCCATCCCCCCGTGGTACTTGAGCGCGCGGATCGTGGCGACGATCACGACCGCCGCAGGCCGCAGGCCCGACTTCCGGCACTTGATGTCGATGAACTTCTCCGCGCCGAGGTCCGCGCCGAACCCCGCCTCCGTGAGCACGTAGTCACCGAGCTTGAGGGCCGTCTGGGTCGCCGTCACCGAGTTGCAGCCGTGTGCGATGTTGGCGAACGGGCCCCCGTGGATGATCGCGGGGTTGTTCTCCAGGGTCTGCACGAGGTTGGGCATCATCGCGTCCTTGAGCAGCGCGGTCATGGCGCCCTCGGCGTGGAGGTCCCTCGCAAGGATGGGCTTCTGCTCGCGTGTGTAGCCGACCACGATGTTGCTGATGCGCTGCTTGAGGTCCCGGATGGACGTGGCCAGGCAGAATATCGCCATGATCTCCGAGGCGACGACGATGTCGAAGCCGTCCTCGCGGGGGTAGCCGTTGCCGGTGCCGCCGAGCGCTACGGTGATCTGGCGCAGTGCACGATCGTTCATGTCGACCACCCGCTTCCAGACGATGCGCCGCACATCGAAGCCCAGCTCGTTCCCGTGGTGGATGTGGTTGTCGATCAGCGCGGAGAGCAGGTTGTGCGCGAGCGCGATGGCGCTGAAGTCACCGGTGAAGTGGAGGTTGATGTCCTCCATGGGCACGACCTGCGCGTACCCCCCGCCCGCGGCCCCACCCTTCATCCCGAAAACCGGCCCGAGGGACGGCTCACGCAGGCAGATGATCGCCTTCTTGCCGATCCGGTTCATCGCATCGCCGAGCCCCACGGTCGTGGTGGTCTTGCCCTCCCCGGCAGGGGTCGGCGAGATGGCGGTCACCAGGACCAGCTTGCCGTTCTTCCGGTCCTTCAGGCTGTCGATGTAGCCGAGCGAGATCTTGGCCTTGTAGCGGCCATAGGGCTCGAGCGCGTCCTCCGGGATCCCGAGCTTCTCTGCAACGTCTTGGATCTTCAGCATTTTCGCCATCTGGGCGATCTCGATGTCGGTCGGCATGCGGCTCCTCGGTTGGTTTGCAGCCCGGAGTCGGCGACGATCCGCGCGCTGACGGGCTCCTACACCGTCCGCCCCCTCCGCGGCAACCCCCCTTTTACCGGTCAGCGGGCCTTGTCAACCCGGAACGCCGCGATCCACGCGGAAGTCGGCCGTGGATGATCCGCACCCACGTCCAGCGCCCGTTCGCGCGCCCCGCCAGCGCATGGGCCTGGGATCACCCCCAGGCCGGCGCCTGCGGAGTCTGTGCCGTGCGGAGACCGCGGGGGACGAGCGCGTGGACGAGGGCCCCGGCGCACGAGATTCCACCGGCAGGTGGACTCCGGTGCGTCGGAACCACTCCCCTCGCCTACGACGCCGGCGGGGATTTGCGCCCGGGCACGGCGCACGTTCCCACTCCGAAGATGGTGTAGATCGGGCAGCTTCCGATCGCCCCCGTGAGCAGCGGAACGATCCCGACGAGTCCGAACAGGGACTTCGGTCCGACGAAAACCAGCGCGATCAAGATGAGCCCGATGGCGACACGAAGCGTGCGATCGACGACGTGTTCGTTCTGGGGGAAGAGGCGTGCGAGCATGAGGTCCTCCGGGTGGTGGTTTACGCGTGTAGGAGCCAACGGAGGCCAAAAGGATTCACGGCCGCGCGCGATTTTTCCTGTTCAGCATCGCCGAACATCCTTCGCGCTCGTTCTGCTGCCGAGCCGCACGGCCACTTCGCTGCTCGGCGGCGCGGCCCCCAGGTTCAAGTTCTACAAGGTGCGTCGCTGGCGCCTCGTGCCGCTTGCCCCGCGGGGCCGTCACCGCCCAGCGGCTCTTCGCAGCGCTCGCGCCGGCGCAGAGGAACCGCACCCGCTTCCTGGGTGCCACTACGGCCTCCCGTACACCCGCAACAGCGACCGTAGCGTCGGCTGTGGCCCGATCCGCTCGGACTGCTCGACGGGCTGCGCCAGCCCGGTGCTCACCAGCGCCGCGCGCAGGTCCGCGGGCTCCCAGGCCCCGCCCGCCCGCGCGATCCGCACCCCCTGCGTGATCGACGCCACGCTGGCGACCATCGGCGATGCCCCCGACGTACCGCCGAAGCTCTCCGTGTACGCCCGCAGCGGGTCCTCGCCCGGGTACCAGAGGTCGGCGAACGCGCCCTCGTAGTCGCCGTTCGTGGAGGTCACGATGCTGTCGTACCAGCCCTGCACGTCCACGCGCGCCCCGTAGCTCGACCCGGAGTTGGTCCAGCTTCGCGTCTCGTCCCGGGAGAGCGGGGACGCCCCCCCGCCGACGAGCACTGCGCCGGAGTCCTGCGCGGAGCGGTCGAACCAGCCGTCCCACTTCGGGTCGTCGAGATCCTGCGAGCCGTTCCCCCCGGGCTCGATCACCACGATCCCATCGGCAGTGGCCGCCTGGATTGCGGCGAACACGCCGGGGTCGACCTCCACGGGGCAGTAGCTGCCCTCGACGTAGCCCTGCTGCTCGATCAGCAGCACATCGCCCGGTCCCAGCAGGTCGATCGCTGCGAGCACGGCCGCACCTACGTCGTAGGTGTCCGGGTCTGCCCACGGCGAGAGCACCATCAACGAGGCGGCCCCGACCGCACCGTCCACGCCGAAGTCGTTGTGCGTCGCGCGCAGCTCACCGAGCACGGAGGTCCCATGGTACTGGTACTGCATGCTGTCGTAGCCCCAGGCGAGGATGCCCACGGTAGCGGCGAGATCCTCGTGTCCGGACTCCCAGCCGTACTCGACGTCGGCGATGGTGAGCGCGTTTCCATCCCCACCCGGGAAGCGGGTCGCCTCGTCGGCCGCGATGCCGTGGTCGGCGTCCAACCACGTTTGCTGGGACCGGAAGTCGGGCGTGGGCTCGCCTGCAGTGTCCCCGGTGTCCGGAGGCGGGACCGCAAGAAAGGGGCGCCACGCCCGCACCACGGCTCCGACCGGCGGTTCGGTGGCCATGACGCGGAACCGCGCGAACTCCGGGTGTCCGGGAAAACGGGGGACCGAGCCCGATAGCCTGGCGTCCGGAGCCAGCTCCACCATCCAGCGCCCCTCCTCCCGGTACGGCCCGCTCGCACGCAGATACGCGGGATCGGGGCCGGCGAACGCCAGCGTGACGAGGGCGAGGAGCATCCTCCGAAGCGTAGCCGATGTCCGCCTCGGGGGCAGGCCCCTGATCGGATAGACGCCTGCACCCGGAGTCAACATGGAAGCGAGTCCCGCCGTCGTCACCGCCTACGAGGCAGCCCTGCCCGACGACCCCCGCGTCGAGAGCAAGCGGATGTTCGGCATGCCCTGCGCGTTCGTGAACCGCCAGATGTTCTTTGGCACCTTCGACGAGAGCCTCATCGCCCGGGTCGGGCCGGACCGCGTGGCCGCCCTGGCCGAGACCCCGCTCATGCGTGTGTTCGTGCCCACTGCGGGCCGCCCCTGGCGCGACTACGTGCAGGTCGATCTCGCGGCACCTGCCGACGTGGTGAAGGGCCTTGCTGCCGAGGCGTTGACCTGGGCGCTGCGCCTGCCCCCGAAAGTGAAGCGCCCGAAGGAGAAGAAGGCGAAGAAGGCGCGACCCGCCAGGGCCGTGACCGCAGACGACCTGGACTGACCGCCTACGACGTGGGGCCGACTCCGCAGTCCTGGGGGGTCTCGAGGCTGATGGGGCCGAACCGCCCCTCGCGCAGGTCGTGGATCAGCCGCTCGGCCGAGCGCTGCTGGTCGACCACTCCGCCCTTGCCGAGGAATCCGCGACGTCGCCCGATCGCCTCCACCAGCTCCGAAGGCTCGGCGGGCAGCTCCTTGAGTGCGTAGAACGCCGCCAGCGGGCCGGGATACCGCTTGGAGAGGAAGCGCGCGGCGAAGGCGGCGAGATCGCCGTAGTCCACGACGCGATCCGAGATCGCACCGGTCACCGCGAGCCGGTATCCGCACGCCTCCGGGGTCAGCCTGGGCCAGAGGAAGCCGGGCGTGTCGAGCAGCACCAGATCGGTCCCCGCCTGCACCCGCTGCTGGTGCTGCGTCACGGCCGGCTTGTTCGCGGTCTTGGCGATCGAGCGACCCGAGAGCTTGTTGATGAGGGTGGACTTCCCCACGTTCGGAATGCCGAGGATCATCGCGACGAGCGGTCGCGCCCGAACCTGGGAGACAAGCCCCCTCGCCTGCCCCATGACGATGTCCCTCAGCCCCGACTGGTGCATGTTGTGGGGAAACGCGCGGACGCCCGGGGTGGTCGCGATGCAGGCGAGCCACTCGGCCGTGACCTTCGGGTCGGCGAGGTCGCTCTTGTTGAGGATCTGGATGCAGGGCTTCGTGCCGCGAAGCTCGGCGACGAGCGGGTTCTCGCTGCTGAACGGGATGCGCGCGTCGAGGACCTCGATCACCAGATCGACGCTCGGCATCACGTTGCGGATCTCCCGTCGGGCCGTCGCCATGTGACCGGGGAACCAGTGGATGGACATCGTGCGCCTTGCGGGAGGCCCGCGGGGTAACGCGGCGGGACGACCGGGTCGCAGCCGCGCCCGGCTTCAGGGGCGCCGCGCTCGGTCGGCGCTATGCCTCGACTTGATCGACGACCGCCTGACAGAACGGGATCAGCCCGCGCTGCAGGATGAGCATGGCGTTCGGGTGGCGCTCGGTGAGCCGCGGATCGCTCACCGCGCTGTCCCAGAGCACCACGACGTCGGGAACGCCGGTGTCGGGCAACGGCCCGCGCCCGATGTGCGGGTAGAACCGCAGGTCGATGCGCGGGTCCAGGCCGTCCTTCAGCTCCCGCTGCCAGGCCGCCGACCCGCCGTGCACGACGAGCCGCTTCTTGCCATGGACCAGCAGCGCCGTCGCCATGCGCGCGAGCGCGGAGCGCACAGGCGCCGACGTGTGGCGCTCGCTGCGGTCGGGCGCGACCGTGACGGGGACGACCCCGTGCGGGTGATCCTCGCCGGGGCCCACCAGCAACATGCGCTCGTCCAGCAGGGCCTGGAACACGACCGGGTTCCCCACCTGCAGCGGGTCGAGCAGCTCCTGCAGCCGGTGCGCCTCTCCCCAGGCGCGGAGGGCCAGCGCGATCTCGTCGTCCCCGATGAGCCCGCGCCGGATGAATGCATCCCGCACCGACTGGTGGGCTTCCCGGCCGGAGGCGGTCGCCAGCGCACGGAGCAGCGCCCTGCGGTGGTTCTCGGACGAGGCCAGCTCCCGCTCCAGCGCGATCACGCGGTCGCGCGCACGGGAGAGCTCGGCATCGGCGGCGATGAGGAGCGCACGCAGCCGCTCGAGATCGTCCGCCGCCCGCGGCGAGGGCACCGGCGGGGGGACCTCGACGGCCTCGACGGCCTGGACGACGGCCGCCACGACCGCGGGCTCGACCTGCGCAGGCTCCGACGCAACGGCGGGAAGCGCTGCAGCCTCCTCGACCCGTCGGGCGGGGGCCCGGGCGGGGGGCTTCGACAACCGGGTCGCTGGCTTTCGGACGGGGTTGAGATCACGGATCTCGCGCGCCTCCGGCGGCTTCCAGCCTGTCGTCTTCGCAGCCGGCGGCGGCCCGCGCTTGCGCACCTGCTCCACCAGCTCGATGGGGAGCATCTGCTCCGCGTTGATGTATCGGGCATGGCCCATGGTCTGCAAGAGCCCAAGGAGCTCCTGCTCGGTGAGGGCCAGCTCCCTCGCGAGCTTCCGGATGCGCATGACCGAAGTGTAACGCCGTACGCTGCCGCTGGCGCCCATCGCCAGACCGGGGCACGTTCCCGGATGGTCCGGCATTCCCGTTGCAGCCAAACACCCTCCCGGACCCTCGCCACACCTGGCGTGGTCGCCTCGCTCCTCCTGGCGGGCTGTGCGCAGGACCTGCTCCCCGGCGAGATCGTCGTCGGGACGGACGTGGTCGCGACGCGATGGGACGGGGGCCCGGGAGACCGGTTCGGGGCTTCGGTGGCGGGGGACGCGAGCGGGGCGTGGGCGACCGCCGCCGGGGTGCCTGAGCTTCGGGAGCTCGGATCCTCCGCCTCCGACACCGGCATCGGGGCGCTGTGGACCGGCATCGGCGCAGGCCGGGTCTATGCGGCTGCTGCAGACGGACGCTGGTGGGTGGATGGCGCCGAGCAGCCATCGGTGGGCGTCGGTGCCACGTTTGCGAGCGGGCCCGCGGGCGTCGTGTACGCCGCGGGCGACGGCTGGACGCTGCCGGAGAGCGGAGTGGGCGTCGCCCTCGCGCGGATCCAGGCAGTCGCGGTGGGCGAGGGCCGCGTGCTGGCGGTCGTGGGCGGGCGGGTGCAGGCCTGGGACCTGGACGGGGCTCCGGTGGCGATCGATCTTGCGGCCGGCGACGGGGGAGCCATCGCCGAATGGGGTGGCGTGGCGTGGGCGGGCTCTCCGGACGACGCCACGCCGGACGGCGGGGGCGAGGTCTGCAACGAGCTCGGCGAGTGCATCGAAGGCGAACCGGGCGACCACCTGGGACGGGTGATCGGCGGCGGCTACGCGGCTGGGACGTTCAGCAAGTGGGTCGTGCCCGCGCGAGCGCGCTTCGTCCCGCTTGGGGGTGGACCGGTGCTCGTGCTCGACGAGGGCGCCGAGGACCAGCCGCTGGCCGTCGCGGGCGACGAGAGCACGGTCTGGCTCGGGGCACCCTACATCGAGGAGCAGGGCGTGCCCGGCGGTGCGGTGTTCTCGGTAGCCCGACCTTGACCGCCGCTCTGGTCATCGGCGCGGCGCTTGTCGCCACGCTCGCCCTGCTGGCCGGCGCGAGCTGGTTCGGGCGCCGGCTGGACCGCGTGGAGGCCGACCTCGCTGGCGCGCCCGTGCCCCTGCGCAGTCGCCTGGGCTGGCTGCTCAGCACCGCGGCGAGCGGGGCGGCTGCCGCGTTCGGTCTGGCGGGCGCCTGCTCGTGGGTCGCAGTGACCCACTTCGCCGACCTGCACGACACGGCGCTGCTCGCCGCCATGGTGGTCGCGACGGGTGTCGCCGAACTGGCCGCCGTCCTCGTCCTGGTGGGCGGCCGCCCGTCCCGCCTCGCCCTGGCGCGCCCGGGGCTGCGCTGGGTCGCCTACGGGGTCGTCGGCGCCCCGCTCATCCTGGGCATGTCGGCCGGCTGGGAGGCGCTCCTCAGCGCGCTCGGGGAGCCGCCGGAGCCGCAGGACGTCATCCGCGTGCTGGGCGGGCTCACGCCGCTCACGAAGGCAGCCGGCGCGCTCTCGATCGGCGTCGTGGCCCCGCTTCTGGAGGAGGTGCTGTTCCGCGGCGCGTGGTTCGCGCGCCTGGAACCCCAGATCGGCCCCCAGCGCACCATCGTGCTCACCGGGCTGTGTTTCGGGCTGCTGCACATGTCGTCGCCCTGGGCCGTGCCCATCCTCGCCACGATGGGCCTCGGCCTCGGCTGGCTGCGCGCGCGCTCCGGGAGCATCTGGCCGGGGTTCCTGCTCCACGCCCTGAACAACACCATCGCCATCGTGCTCGTGCTGAGCGAATCGTAGGGTCGGGCCTCGCAGCGCCCCTCACACCCGCGTGAGCACGAGCCTGCGGTAGAACCCATGGCGCTCGTCGCTCACGTTCTCCCCGAACGGCGAGGCGGCGACCGCGGCCTTGAGCACATCCCACCGGGCCTGGTCCATGCCGAACTTCTTCCAGCGGCGCTTGAGGAACACATCCGGGGGCCATCCGCCCCGGCGCCGGATCCAGTCCGCCGGGATCTGCGCCTCCGCGTCGGCCTCGTAGATGTACATCTGGCCGCCGACCTTGAGCACCCGCCAGCACTCCTTGAGGATGGCTGCCGTGTCCTCCCAGTGGTGGGCTGTCTGCACCGCGGTGATCACGTCGAACGTGTGTTGCGGGTACACGATGTCTGCGCCCGACATCTCGCGGAACGTGATGTTGAGGCGTCCGGCCTTGTTCTCGTCCGCGAGCGCGATCATCGTCTTCGAGGTGTCGATGCCGATGACATCCAGCTCGGGCTTGCCGGCGCCCGCGAAGATCGCGAGCCAGCCGGGACCGCAGCCGATGTCGAGCCACACGCCTTCGTGCCGATCGATGTCGGCGGCGATGAACCGGTGCGCCGGCTGGTACGCGACGCCCGGCCCGAAGTTGTAGACGTATGCGGTCAGCGAGCGGCGGCCTTCGGGCAACAGGGGCATCAGGTCTCCAAGGACGGGTCGTCGCATCGGGGATGAGCGGCGGTCGCGCAATGTGCCGGGTGGAGCGCCGCCCGTCAACCGGGATCGGCGCCTGTGCCCGCCGACCGCGCCGATTTTCCGTGATACCGCCGTGGTGTGACTCCCTCCGCATGCTTTGCCGTGACCGGGGCTACCGGGCTCGTCGGGAACAACCTCGTGCGAGCCTTGTGCGCCGGGGGAGGCCGCGTGCGTGTGCTCTCCCGGGGCACCGGTCGGAGGGAGCTCGCCGGACTCCCCGTCGAGACCGTGACCGGCGACCTGGCGCGCGGGCCGCTCGAGGAGCTGGTCCGGGGCGCCGATGTCGTCGTGCACGCGGCGGCGAACGTGTGGGTCGGGACGACGGGCCGCGCCGATCTCGAACGCGTGAACGTGGGCGGCACCGGGCTCGTGTGCGATGCCGTGCTCGCCGAGCAGGCGTCCAGCGGACGGCCCGTGCGCCTCGTCCAGGTGTCGAGCGTCGACGCGCTGGGGCTCGGGTCGCGTGAGCACCCCGCGACAGAGGAGACCCCGCCGCTCGAATCCGAGGGCGGCGTTCCCTACGTGGACACCAAGCGCGCAGCCGACAGGCTGGTCCGGTCTCGCGCCGGTCTCGACGCCGTGTTCGTCCACCCCACCTACATGATCGGCCCCTGGGACTGGCGGCCTTCGTCTGGCAGGATGCTGCTGGAGATCGCGAAGGGCAAGGGACTCGTCGCGCCCTCCGGAGGGAACAACTTCGTGGACGTGCGGGACGTCGTGGCCGGGATCCAGGCATGCGCCGACCCCAGCCGGGCGCCGTCGGGGAGCGCGTGGATCCTCGGGAACGAGAACCTGACCTACCTGGAGGCCTGGACCCGGATGGCGCGAGTGGTCGGGGCGCGTCCGCCGCTGGGGCAGACGCCCCGCTGGCTCGGCAACCTGCTGGCTGCAGCGCTGGAGATCCCTCTCGCGCTGGGGCTGAAGGAGGGCGACATCAACCCGGCGACCACCCGGATGAGCTTCCTGCCGCACTATTTCGACCCGTCGAAGGCGCAGCGGGAGCTCGGGATCCCGGCCACTCCGCTGGAGACCGCGTTTGCAGACGCCTGGTCCTGGTTCGGCGAGATGGGGTACCGATAGGTCCCCTCACCTCAACCACGCCACCACGTCTCCAGCGTTCACTGCGGCGCCGTCGGCGACGGCGTACCGCTCCAGCTGACCGGCCGAGCCGCTCCGCACCGGCGCGAAGGTCTTCATCACCTCCAGCAACCCCACGGACATGCCGACGGCAACAGCGTCTCCAGCGTTCAGGAACGCAGGGTCGCGCGGCCCGGGGCGCGACCAGAACGTGCCGTCCGCGGCGACGCGCACCGGGGTCAGGCCCTCGACGGCCGCCTCAGCGACGACAGCCACGGCCTTCGATGCGCCAGCGGAGGCCGCCCCTCGCGGCTTCGTGAGCGCGGCGAGGTCGTGAAGGCTCCAGATCCGCGGGTTCCGGACCCGCCGCGGGCTCTGCCACGCCGCCTCGACCACGCGGACGAGGTGCGCCCGCAGCCGACCGAGGGGCACGATCTCGTCGGTGTCCATCCGGGCCGCCGCCACGACCGGGTCCATGTCGGCCTCGATGCGCGCGGCGGTCTCGTCCATCGCGGCGCGGATCTGCTCCCGCTCCGCGGGATCCGCGGAGGCGATCTCGAAGTCGTCGTCGAGCTTGGTGTTGAAGGCGGCGATCGCGAGGGTGCGCCCCTCCATCACCGCGAGCCGCGTGAGCGGCGTGGACAGCTGCAACACCGGATCGTAGGGCAGGCCCGCCATCGCGTAGTACCCGGCGCCGCTGGCCTTGCGCATCAGCACGGTCACCATCGGCGTCGTGTTCGTCGAGTTGGTGTAGATGAGGGAGCTACCGTACCCGAGCAGTCCCTGGGCCTCCGCCTCCACGCCGATGTCGAAGCCCGCGATGTCCTGGAGCCACACGAGCGGGATCCCGTCGTCGTTGCAGGCCCGCGAGAAGGCCGAGATCTTGGCGATGCCCTCGCGGTAGAGGATGCCCCCTGCCCGCTGCCGGCCCGGCAGCTCAGGGTGAGGCGTCGGCTCGAGGATGTTCCCGATGAACCCGCACCACAGGCCGCCCACCCGCCCCACGCCCACCACCATCTCCGAGCCCACGTCTGGCATGATCTCCGCGAACAGCGAGTCGTCCACGAGGCGGGCGAGCACCTCGCGCATGTCGTAGATGTGGCGGGGGTCGGTCGGCACGATGGACGCGAGGTCCGCCGTGGGGAACGCCGGCTCGGCGGCGGCCACCCCTCCCCGGTAGAAATCGGCACCGTTGCTCGGCAGGCGCGCGACCTCGTCGCGGATCCGCAGGATGCACACCTCGTCGTCGGGCACCCGCGCGTCTGCACACGCGGACTGGTGGACGTGCACCTCGGGCCCGCCGATGTCGAGGGAGGTGAGCTTGAGCGACTTTGCGCCCTTGATCAGCGCAGCCCCCGCGATGACCATGTACGCCTGCTCGGTCATGTACACGCGGTCGGAGATGATCGGCATGTAGCCCCCGCCGGCGATGCAGTCGCCGAACACCCCGGCGATCTGTGGAACGCCATTTGCGGCCAGCAAGCTGTTCATCTTGAAGATGTGGCCCGCGCCCCGTGCGCCGGGGAACGAGAGCGCCTGCTCGGGCAGGAAAAGGCCCGAGCAGTCCACGAGGTAGATCACCGGGATCTTGAGCCCCAGCGCGATCTGCTGGGCGCGCTGGATCTTCTCGGGCGACATCGGCCACCAGGAGCCCGACGCCACGGTGTTCTCGTTGGCGACCACCATGGTCTGGCGGCCGTGCACCGTCACGAACGCGTTGACGACGCCCGCGCCTGGAGCGAGCTTCTTCGACCCCTTGAACACGCGTCCCCAGTTCGTGAGCGACTGCAGCGGGAGGATCTCGGTGCCCGGATCGGCGAGCAATTCCAGGCGCTCCCAGGTGGTTCGCTTACCTTTCCGGTGAACGCTCTCGGGCCCCCATCCCGCCTTCACGACGGCGAGCTTCTCGGCCAATGCCGCCTCCCGACTGGCGGACTCCGCGGAGATCCGATCGAGGGAGGCAGGGTCTGCGAGCTGCGAGAGCGGGTGCCCGATGGGCTTGAGGGAGAGGTAGGCCATGGGCCGGGGGTTTATCGGGTTGAGGGGGTCCTTGCCCTACGTCCCTCCGCCCCCGCCTACTTCGTCGCCGAGTGGACCTCGGTCAGGTTCGTCTCGACGCCGGAGGTCTGGAACCAGTGCACGAGGAACCCCGGCACGCTGCCGCCCGGCGCGTACTCCAGCTGGTGCGAGACCTGCACGCCGCCCCGCGGATCAGCGGCAGCCTGCCAGTAGCCGTCCGAGCGCTCGACCTTCACGTTGCCGTCAGCCGGTGTGAGGGCCTCGCCGGAGGCGGTGGTCCACCCATACCGGTCCGCTCCCCCGACCACCGTGTGGTTCATCCACAGGAGCACTTCGCGATCCGAGATGCCCTTGGAGCGCTGCAGCTGGTAGACCAGCGCCTTCCCATCGGGCGTGCTCGCCGGGCGGCGGATCTCGCTCTTGACGATGACGGTGAACACGTCGGCGTGCTTGACCGGGTCGCCCATGACCGCGCGGAACTTGTCGATGGTCACGTCGGGCCAGTAGCAGTCCGCGTGGATCGGTACGACGCCGTCCGACATCGTGGAACCGAGCGAGAGCTCGCATCCCTCGTAGCTCGCGACGTTCACGGAATAGCCGGCCGGGGCGGCCAGCGCCGGGGCGAGCAGGGAGTAGCCGATCAGGGAAAGGATCACGTGGACCTCGGAGGGATGAAGCTCATGGCGCGTTCGGCCATCGCGGTGATGGACAAGGAGGGGTTGACGCCGGGATTCGCAGAGATCGCGGACCCGTCGCACACGTAGAGGCCGGGGTAGTTGTGCACCCGGTGCTGCGGATCGATGACGCCGTCGTCGGCCGTGGCCCCGATGCACGCCCCGCCGAGGATGTGCGCCGTGGACGGGATTCCCAGGAGCGTCTCGCTCATCAGGCTGGCCGGGGTGCCCCCGATCTTCTTCGCGAACCGCTCGGCGATGTCCGTGGCCTCGGGGATGAACGCCTCCGGCGCCTTCGCATCGGCGAGCGCGCTGGTGAGCCCCTTCCGAAAGCCGGTGAGCGGCGTGCGGGCCATCCGGAAGCTCAACGTGCCCTCGAGCGTGCGCATGTAGAGCAGGATCTGGGTGTACTTCGCCCAGTCGGGGACGAAGTACATGCGAGCCAGCGCGAGCGGGCTGCGGATCATCGTGGTGAACAGGCGCGCCAGTCGGACCGCGGCGTTCGAGCCGGCAGAGTGGGGCGCCATGAGGAGCCGGAAGAAGCCGGACCCCTTTGCGTAGCGCACGGGCTCGACGTGCGAGTGCTCGTCGGTGTGCAGGATCGAGGTGATCGCGACGCCCGTGGAGTAGTCGGTTTCCCGCCGCTCGGTGGTGACCCCGATCAGGCTCTCGGAGTTGGTGCGGATGAACTCGCCCGTCCGGCGCGAGAGCTTCGGCAGGCCCTCGGGGTCGTCCTTCAACCGCAGGAGCAGGTCGACCGTGCCCAGCACGCCCCCGGCGAACACGACGTTGTCGGCAGTCCAGGTCCTCGGCTGGCGACCGGTCCACCCGGTCGAAGTGGCCGCCTCCACCGTGTAGCCGCCCTCCTTGCGCACGCGGACCGCGCTCACCTCGGTCTCCGCCACGATGGTGAGCCCACGCTTCTCCGCCAGCCAGAGGTAGTTCTTGTCGAGGGTGTTCTTGGCCCCGAAGCGGCAGCCCGTCATGCAGCCCCCGCAGGAGGTGCACCCGGTGCGCTCCGGCCCCTCCCCGCCGAAGAACGGGTCTGCCACGGCGACGCCAGCCTCGCCGAAGTACACCGCGACGTCGGTGGGCTCGAAGTGTTCCTCGCGGCCGAGATCCTTCGCGATCTCGTTCAGCACGACGTCGCCGGGGGTGGTGCCCGGGAACCGTGTGGCGCCCAGCATGCGCCTGGCGGTCGCGTAGTGGGCGGCCAGCTCGGCCTGCCAGTCTGCGAGCCCGGCCCAGGACCCCGAGTTGAAGAACGCCGCCTTCGGGACCGGCAGCGTGTTGGCATAGACCAGCGACCCACCGCCCACACCCACGCCGGAAAACACTGTGATGTGCGGCAGGAACGTCATCTTGAAGATGCCGCGGAAGTTGAGATCCGGCATCCAGAGCCAGTCGCGCAGGTTCCAGTTGGACTTCGGGAAGTCGGCCGGGCCGAACCGGCGGCCCTTCTCCACCATCAGCACCCGGTACCCCTTCTCGCAGAGGCGCAGGCCGGAGACGGCTCCACCAAAACCGGAGCCGATGATGACGAAGTCGTAGTGGGAGTCGGGCATCGCGTGGGAGATAACCCGGCGTCCCGAAGGATATTGCCGGGGACCGCCCAATTGCGGCGTGCCTCGGCCGTTCGCCGGGGGGCCGGGCAGCGGCCGGATACTTCCCCCCGATGCGCCTCCGCTCCCCGATCGTCACCCTGCTCACGCTCGCCGCCTGCCACCCCGCCGCGCAGGACGTGCCCACCGACACACCCACGGGCGACGGCGTGTTCCTGCACGGCTGCCCCACCGCCGGGAGGTCCGCTGCCCGCGAGTTGACGGACGTCGCCGAGCAGCCCTGGGGCCCCGATGCGCTGGCCGAGCCCGGTGACGTCCTGCTGCTCAACTCGAAGGCGGCGTTCGTCATCCAGGGGCCCGACGACCCGCGCACCTACTACCACTACGGCGGAACCCCGATCGACGCCGTCGCTGTCGACGGCTGCGAGCAGGCGGGGCCCGAGATCCTGGGCGAGGCCGGCTTCGTGATCGGGCAGCTCGACCTCACGGACTTCCAGGCCTCGACGTTGCACATGTTCCACGGGGAGAGCGTGGAGGTCGTGAACGACGGCAGCGACGGGAAGGCGGCTGTCGTCGAGGTGCACGGCACCGACGACCGGTTCTGGCTCATCGAGCTCACGCTGATGCGGCGGGTTTTCGAGGGCGGGGGGCGCAAGGTGCTGGGCGACCTGTACGGCCTCGACGTCACGGTCCGGTACACGCTGGAACCGGACGACCCGGTCCTCCAGATCGACGTGGAGCTCGACGGCGAGCCTGTCACCGACGGGTTCCTCGTGGGCGCCGTCGTGTTCCCCTCCGACTACACGGAGACGACCGCCTGGGCCTCGGGGGCCTTGTCCCTCGGCGGGATCGCGCTCGACACCGGCGTGCCCTGGATGGGGAGCGGCACGGCGACCGGCTCGACAGCCATCGCCATGCCGGGCGCCGCCACCTCGCGGACGGAGATCGCAGGTGTCACCGCCTTGATCGACGAGAACCAGGCGGTGTCCCCCCTCCTCGTCGCAACGGGTGACGCCACGACTCAACTTGCCCTCTCGGTGGGACCGAGCGACGCCGCCAGCGCCGCCGCGGGGCTCGAGCCCCACCTCCCGAACCCGGTGCCCGGCCACGACACCTCCTGGCAGGACATCGGCGGCGTGGTGGACGATCCGCTCGGCAAGCCCGTGGCAGGAGCCTGGGTGGATCTGGGGTGTGCAGACGACTCCGGCGAAGGAGCCGTCGTCACCACGTTCGTCACCGACGCCGCCGGGGAATTCTCCGGCCGCAGCCTCACCTCCGGCTCCTGTGCGCTGACGGCGAGGCAGGACGGCCGGGACAGCGGGCCCAGCGTCGAGGCGGGCACCAGCGCGCAGCTCACGGTGAGTGCGCTCGGCGGGGTCACGGTCGCCGCCGTCGACGATGCCGGTGCACCGCTTCCCGTCCGGGTGGAGCTCGAACGCGAGGACGGGCTGAAGGTCGTCGACTACCCCACACCCCAGGATCCGGGCGTGGCCGTGCCCCCCGGGCACTGGACCGCCTGGCTCACGCGCGGCTACGAGTACGAGCCCGCGACCGCGGAGGTGGACGTCCCCGACGACGGCGTCGCGGAGCTGTCCGTCGAGATGGACCGGGTGATCGACACCACCGGCTGGGCGAGCATGGACAGTCACGTGCACTGCGGCCCCAGCCCGGACAGTTCGGTGCTCCCCGAGACGAGGATGCGAACCGCTGCAGGGAGCGGCCTGGACGCGATGATCTCGACGGACCACGAAGCCATCGTCGACCTCTCGGAGGCGTTGACCAGCACCGGGCTCGAGGACCAGATGCTCTACGTGCTCGGCAGCGAGGTCACGGCGAGCCTGCCGGAGCACACCAACGCCTGGCCCTTCCCGGTCGTGCCCGAGGGGCGGGGTGACCCGGTCCGCTGGTACGGGCTCGGCTTTCCCGGGATCTACGCGGCAGAGCGTGCTCGGGGCGCGACGGTGATCCAGCTGAACCACTCCCGGGTGAATGGCGAGTGCGGCATCCTCTGCCTCCTGGACTGGGACCGGCTGGGGGACGACCCCGCGACCGACGACCCCGAGGCGATCGGCCTCTCCGCGGACACCCCCGTCTGGTCATGGGACTTCGACAGCTTCGAGCTGCTCAACGGGGAGCGCAGCCCGTACCTGGACCCTGACGACCCGCGCCACAGCGGAGCGCTCTACGACTGGTTCGCCTTCTACAACCTCGGGCATCACCCGACCGCCGTGGGTGTGACCGACGAGCACGGGATGGACACGCCAGGCACCCCCCGCACCTACGTGGCTGTCCCCGACGACCGGATTGGCGGGTTCACGCCAGACGACCTCGCCAGCGGAGTGCTCGCCGGAGAGGCCCAGGTGAGCTCCGGGGCCTTCGCAGACGTGACGGTCGACGGCGCGGGTCCCGGCGAGCTCGTCACGGCCCCCGACGGCGACACCGAGCTGCACGTGCGCGTGCGGGCCCTCGAGGGCATCGACGTCACCCGCGTGGACGTGATCGTGAACTGCGATCCCGCGCTCTCGTTCCCGGCGACGGATCCCGGTGGGCTGCTGAAGCTGGAGACCACGGCGGCGCTCCCGCTCCCGCCCGGCCAGGACAGCTACGTGGTCGTCATCGCGATGGGGGAGAACCCGATGCCGCGGGGGCTCTACGACTACGATGCCGCCGGGGTTCCGAGGGTGATCACCAACCCGATCCGGATCGACGGGAACGGGGACGGCGTGTGGACCGGGCCGGGCGTGAAGACGTGCAGTTGGGCGCCCTAGACAGAGGTGCAGGCCCCCCGAACAGCGTATGATGCGCGCATGTGGAACTCCCGCCTGGCATCCATCGCCCTCCCCCTCGCCTCCCTCCTCGCCTGCGGCCACCCGGACGGCCACTCGCCCGACGAAAGCACCGCTCCGGCGGACAGCGTCGACTCGGTGGACAGCGCGGACTCCGGGGACAGCGTCCCGACCCCTTCCTGGTGCGAGACCCAGGGGCTCACCGCCCGGCCCTGGGACCCCTCCGGCACCGACGGCGAGTTCGACACGGTCGCGCCGGACTTCCACCTGGAGCTCCTCGATGGCACCACCTGGACCTGGTCGGAGGCGTTCACCGGTTGTGACAGCGTGATCCTCGTCGTGGACCGCCCGGATCTCTCCATCCCCTACCCCGACTTCGGCAAGACCGCAGATGTGAAGGACTGGCTCTCCGCCTCCCCTCGCAACATCCAATGGCTGTTCATGTCGGATCAGCGGGGAAAGCAGGATCGGATCGACGCGCTGACGACCCTGCAGGCCAAGATCGCCACCGCGCTCGAGAAGCTGGACGACGCCGAGCTGACCGCGTGGGCGACCGACCACATCCACTTCGCGATCGCCTCCACCACCAACACCGACACCTGGATCGACACGCTCTACACGAACTACGGAAACAGCTCGCTGCCGCTCAATTTCGGCATCGATCGGTTCCAGAAGGTGCGGGAGCTGGGGTACCTCGCCGATCCGATCACCGGGTGGAACACGGCTCCCCCCGTATTCCTCGACTACGAGGCCGAGTACTACGACATGGAGTCCGACAGGCAGGACCGGCTGGACGCCGAGGACGCCACCGTGCTGCCCGTGTTCACCGACACGACCGAGCGCAGCGCCACGGTCACCTTCCCCGACGCGACGATCATGACGGGCTTCGACACCATGGAGCTCGACATGTCGTTCATCTGCAACGGCCACCCCGACGCCACGGGGTGCGGCGAGTGGGACTACCTCGCCTATGCCTACCTCTGCGACAACGACGATCCCGCCACCACCGACGTGGACGAGTCGCTGCAGTGCACCGAGATGGGACGCTTCATCACCGCGTATGCCCGCCCGGGCCGCTGGGTGGTGGACGCCACGCCGTTCCTCGCCGAGCTGCAGGGTGGCGGCGAGCACGTGATCCGCGTGGACAGCGCGAACGCGCCGCTCATCTCGCTCGACGTCCGGCTCTCGAACCAGGGCAAGGGCTATCGGCCCGTGTCCATGCAGTACCTCTGGGCCGGGGGAGGGTTCAACGCCGACTACAACACCGGTCGGGAAGCCGTCACGTTCACCCCGCCCGAGGGCACGCAGCGCGTGGCGCTGTGGACGCTGATCACCGGGCACGGCTACGGGCAGGACACCGAGAACTGCGCTGAGTTCTGCAACCACCAGCACCAGTTCACCGCGAACTCCGCGCCTGGCCACCTCGAGGAATTCACGATGGCGGGCACCAACTACGGGTGCGCCGAGCAGGTCGGCGAGGGCACGGTGCCCAACCAGTACGGCACCTGGGTGCTCGGGCGCGGGGGCTGGTGCCCCGGTCGGGGCGTGGACCCGTGGGAGAGCGACGTCACGGCCGACCTCGACCTCACCGGCCCCAACACGCTCTCGTACCTCGGCCTGTTCGACGGTGAGCCCTACGTGCCCGTCCCCCACGACTCCGGGCAGGGCTTCGGCGCGACGATCGTGGCGAACACGTGGCTCGTCTACTACGAGTAGGCGCCTGTGAACCCGACCGGCGGGTGATAGGGAGGGCCCCGATGCCTCCCCGCCGAAAGCCGTCCACCCCCCCTTCCCCGACCCCCCACCCCGTGCTTCCGTTCGAGGTGCGGGTCCGCCGGATCCACAAGCGGGACCTGAACCGCACGTGGGAGTTCCTCAAGCTGGTGTTCCGAGGGGTGAACCGGCAGACGGTCGAATACCAACGTCCGAGGTCGAAGGAGCGCTTCCTGGAGGTGTACGAGGAGGACGGCATCGAACAGATCCTGTTCGAGGTCACGAAAGAGGATGGGGACCACATCGTGGGGTACGCCGAGTGCGCCTACGAGATCTTCGGCACAGACAACTGGATGAACGAGCGCTACTTCAACAACCGCGACATGCGGCCGCTCTACGTGGAGGAGCTCGCCGTGCATCCAGGCTACCAGGGCCAGGGCGTCGGGAAGTTCGTGCTGGAGCAGGTCGAGCACCTCGCGCGGCTGCGTGGCTGCACGCACCTGGTGCTCGAGGTCGCGGAGAACAACACCAACGCGCTGCAGTTCTACCGCGGCCGGAACTTCTACAAGCTCGATGCCGCGATCTTCATGGCGAAGAAGCTTGATATGGCGGCAGACCTGCTGCCCCCGAGGCAGCTGCACCGGCCGAAGGCAGAACCGCCTGCACCAAAGCCCGCCGCGGCGACTGCCGCGAAGCCCCGGGCATCCCGGGCAGCGAGGCCGGTGGTGCCCGCGGAGACAGCCGAGCCGAGCGAGGCCGCTCCGAGCACGCGAAAGCCCCGTAGCCGCAAACTCCCGGAATAGCTCAGGATCCCGCCGGATCGAACGGCCGTCGTGTGGCCCCCGCCGGACCGGGAGGCCCGGGGGAGCGAGGCCGCCCCCTTCAGGCCTTTCGCCCCGTCGCGATGCCGAACAGCATGTGGTCCACGATGCGGTCGCCCACGATGACGGCGTGCAGGCTCGAGAACGCGGGCGACGCCGTGCGGTACACGTGCCGGATGCCCTCCCGATCGGCCTCGGCGATGGCGCCGGTGTTGGTCCACACGTCCACGTCTTCGACGGAGACGTAGTCGTGCACGACCACCTCGGTGGCTCCTGCGTTCGTGAGCAGCGCGGCGAGGTCGGAGCGCAGGTAGAAGTTGCGCCGCGCCTCGTTCCGAAGCCGCAGGATCTCGAAGTACTCCTCGCGGTCCGCCTCTCCGTAGGCGCAGAGGTGGATCAGCACCACACGCCCGCCAGGCTTGAGCACGCGCATCATCTCGGCGACAGCGGCGCGGTCGTCCATGAACTGGATGCCCTGGCGACAGACCACGCGGTCGAACGAGGCATCGGGAAACGGCAGGGCCTCGCCCTGGGCGAGCACCAGCTCGTCCACGAAGGGGCGCGCCTGCTCGAACATGGCCTCCGTGATGTCCGCGCCGACCACCTTCGCAACGCGCCCCTTGAACACCTGCGACACGAGCCCCGTGCCGCACGCGACATCGAGCAACACGTGATCCGGCGCCACGTCGGCGACGGCGAGGGTGCACGCCGCGAGAGCGGGGTCCGTCACCCAATGGCTCGACACGTTGTAGCGGGCGGCTCGTGCCGTGAAGTGGCCGCGCACGAGGGGCGAGACGGATTCGGGCATGGACAGTGGCTCCTGGCGCGAGCTATCAACATGCTGACGCCCGCGCGACCATAGGATATTCCTCGACCATGCTGATCAGCAGTCTCTACCTCCTCTGTACGAGCGCGCTCGCGCACCATCCGCACGACCTGGTGGTCGCCCTCGCCGCGCCGCCGGACTTCGCGACCACCGGCGTCGGCTGGCTGATCGTGGACCCCCACGACATCTCCACCCTCCAGGTCACCACCGACTTCGGGGCGCACTGGGACTTCCTGGGCGCGCCGCTGCAGGACGACGACATCGTCGACGGCGCGGCGACCTCCGATCTCATCACGTTCCTCGCCGCCGACGGCACGATCTGGACGAGCGACGACCACGCCGCGAGCTGGACGGATCTCGAGCCTCCCTTCCTCACGACAACGGCGAACACCATCGCGCTCAATGGTCCCACCGTGGCGATCGGCACCGGCGAGGGCCTCTGGGTGGCCGACCTGGCAGACATCGGCGGCGCCGCCAGGGTGGTCCCCGAAGCCATCAGCGCCGTGGGCTACGCTGCTGACGACAGCAGCCACGTCGTCGCGCTCGCCGTGAGCGGCGCGTTGTACCGCTCGACGACCCCCGGAGCGGACTTCCAGTTGCTCTCCCCTACGCTGCCGGGCGGACGGGTCGGGTACTCCGTCGCAGAAGTGGCCCGCCACGTCTTCGTCGGCACCGACCAGGGGCTCATGGAGTTCGACTCCGAGGCCGGCGACTACACGCCGTGCGGGGAGATGCCCTACACCCAGCCCGGAAGCTACCTCCGCGACACGCCCATCATCCGGGCCCTCGCCGACGGGCGCCTCCTGGCGGCCGGGGGCCAGGAGGCGCTGTTCGTGAGCGACGACATGTGCCAGACCTGGAGCCTGTACGACACCGGCATCAACGTGGAGTATGGCGGGATCGGAAACGCCCAGTCCCCAGCCGAGGTGTGGGCGGGGCTCTACCAGGAGGGCGACCTGAACCTCGTCTCGGGGTTCATGGGGCTCTCCTCCAGCGCGGACGGCGGGGCGACATGGGCAGACGCCAGCTTGATCCCAGAGGATTATTGCAAGGGCGTGGCCCTGGCTCCCGGGTTTCCGCACTACCCGACGATCTTTCGCGGAGGCTACGGGGGCGGCCCGGGCAGGACCGAGGACGGAGGTCAGACGTGGGCGGGCTCCGCGGTCGGGATCGTGGACGCCTACTCGAACACCATCACACCGGCCAAGGATTTCGCCTCGAGCAACCGGGTGTACTACGCGGGTGGCAACGACCCGTACCGCAGCGACGACGGCGGCCTCACGTGGACGCCGCTCACGATCCCCATCGAGCGCGTACGCCAGTTCGATCCGATCGGTACTCGCCTGTGGGCGCTGGGCGAGAACGACGATGGCGGTGTGGTGGGGCAGATCGCGTGGTCCGCAGATGGCGGCGACAGCTGGACGCTGGTGGACAGCTACCCGATGGCGGCGGCCAACGCGGCGCCGCACACCATGTTCGGGGAGACGGTCGATGGCCTGAACACCGTGTTCGTGGCGACCGACCTTCCGGAGGGGCTGCTGAGCAGCGTGGACGGCGGACTGACCTGGAAGACACTGTACCGGGGCGGAGCCGAGACCTCCTCCGGAGGCGCGGTGTGGCCGCCCGAAGATCCGACCCGCATCGTGTTCGCCACGAAGAGCGTGAACATCACCCTGTCAGACGACGGCGGCACCACCTGGCGGGAAGCCACGACCCCGCCCGTGGGACGTCCACGTGACTTCATCGCGGCGGACGACGGCACGTTGTTCGTGGCGAACCGGGAGGGTCAATTCTGGCGCAGCGAGGACGGTGGCGACAACTGGGAAGCCGTCGGTGACAGCATCGGGCGGGCGATCTTCGCGCTGTCGGTCTCGGACGACTTCGCGCGCACGCGGACGCTCCTCGTGGGTACGCAGGACGGGCTCTTCTGGTCGCGGGATCGGGCCGACTCGTGGCATCGGATGCCCCGCTACCAGCGTTTCGAGGCGAACACGCACCTGTTCCACTGCAAGGCCGCAGCCACCAGCCGGCACAACAGCGCATGGACGGACTGCGCGATGTGGACGGACGAGACGGCGAACAACGGCGGCGGCTGGCAGGTGATGGCGAACGACACGCTGAGCTTCACCTTCGAAGGGGAGCACTTCCGGCTGGACGGCACCGGCACCGGCACGTTCACCGTGGCCGTGAACGGGATCGACGTGGGCATCACGGGGTTCGGCAGGATGGTCGACGTGCCCGGCGCCGGGTGGAAGGACGTCGTCCTCACCTCGCTCTCCGATGACCAGTACACCGACCTGGTCGAGGTGTACACCGATGAGGAGCCAATTCCGCTGGTGATCGACACCGGTGACTCCGGAGACGCGGACGCCGACACGGATGCGGACACCGATGCCGACACAGACGCCGACACGGACACCGACACGGCCGTGCCCGACACCGGTAGCGACGACACCGGGGTCACCAGGCCGAGGTGCGGGTGCGCGACGACGTCTGCACCGGCGGAGGTGGGCGGGCTCCTGCTCCTGGCCCTGGTCGCAACGCATCGGCGCAGGCGCTGAACCCGGGTGCCGCGCCAGGAGCTCACGTGGTCTGAAGCGGGGAACGTCCGGCGCGCGCTCTGGCGCTCCGAGAACAACTCGGCGCCGCCGGCTCGCGTGGTGGTCGCGACAGACCTGGGCGTTGCCCCCGCGCTCGAGTTGGTGCGCCAGGGGACAGGCATCCTGTGGCGCGGCGACTTCCAGAAGGCACGCCAGCTGCTCATCGATCTCGGCAAGTGCCTGAAGACCCCCGTCGTTTCCCTGCCGGGATCGGTGCGCGCCACGTTCGAGCACCACCGCCGGGTTCAGGCGGAGCGGGCGCGCGCGCTCGGCCTCCTGCTCATCCCGTTCAACCAGGACGGGTCTGTGCCCCTGCGACGCGCGCCGGACGTGCGCCTCGCATGCGAGGAGGCCTACCTCGACATCCTTGGCGGGGCGCCCGAGCCCTTCGTGGCCTCGCTGCGCGAGCTGCTCGGGCTCATCGGCGCCCACGAGTGGCGAAAGAAGGGCGTGCCGGTGGCGGCGCTCGGCGCGAACATTCATCCGTACTACGGGGTCTTCTCGCCGGTCCGGGGAGAGTACGTCGCCCTGGTCGCGAACGCCCCCCTGCCGTTCGGCTGTAGCCGGGCGTTCGACATCGGCACCGGCACCGGCGTGCTGGCCGCCGTGCTCTCGCGGCGCGGCGTGCGGAACGTCGTCGCGACCGACAGCGATCCGCGTGCCGTGGCCTGTGCGCACGAGAACTTCAAGCGCCTCGGGTTGAGGGGCGTCGAGGTCGTGCGCGCCGACCTTTTTCCGCCGGGCAGGGCGTCGCTCATCGTGTGCAACCCCCCCTGGCTGCCCGGGGAGCCCACCTCTGCCCTGGAGCACGCCGTCTACGACCCCGACAGCACCATGCTCAGGCGGTTCCTCAAGGGGCTGCCGGCGCATCTGGACGAGGACGGGGAAGGATGGCTGATCATGTCCGACTTCGCCGAGCTCCTCGGGCTCCGCGCGCCCGGCGAGCTGGGCGACATGTTCCAGGTGGCGGGCGTGCGCGTGGTGGGCAAGCGCGAGACCCGGCCCACGCACGGCAAGGTGGGCGACTCCAACGATCCGCTGCACGCCGCACGCGCGGCGGAGGTCACGTCGCTCTGGAGGTTGAAGGTCCGGGTGAAGGGCGCCCCGTCACTACCTCCCAGCCCCTGGTGAGCTCCTCGCGGTCCAGATCCCGGCCGATGAGCAGGAGCTGCGACTCGCCGGGCGGCTCCATCGGCCCGGGGCCCAGCTCCAGCCACTGGTAGACGCCGTGGGCGACGACCCCGCGGCTCAGGCCGGACACGTGGAAGATGCCCTTCAGGCGCATCAACGTCCACGTCCGACGCGCAGCCACGAACATCAGGAAGAGCTTGAGCTGATCGAGATCCAGCGGCCGCGAGGCGCGCAGGACGACGTGCGTGGTGGTGCCCGCTCCTCCAGCGTGATGCGCAACAGCGCCGATGACCGGCACGGAGTCGGACCCGAACCTCCAGCGGCCCGGCTCGGCCCCGCGCAGGTCCAGCAACTCGCGGGCCGGCGCCGCCCCGCGCTCCACCCGATCGATCGGCGCACCCGGGTTGATCGTGCGGACCAGGGCAGCGGCGGCGTCCACGTCTGCGGCCCGGTCCACGTGGTTGAGCACGACCCGGTCGGCATAGGCGAGCTGTTCGGAGGCCTCGGCGTGCTCCCCCAGCTGCCGGTGCAGGTCCGCGGCGCTGGCCAGCGCGATCACGCCGTCCATCCTCGTCTCGGCCGCCAGCCGCGGGTCGAGCAGGAAGGTCTGCACGACCGGTCCCGGGGAGGCGAGCCCGCTGCACTCGACGATGATCCGGTCGAAGCGGAGCGGCCGAAACCATCGCCTGCGCCTGTCGAGCAGCCGTCCAACGGCCACTGCGAGGTCCCCCCGGACCGTACAGCAAACGCACCCCTCCCGGAGCTCGACGATCTCCTCGGTGGTGCCGATGATCAGCCTCCCATCGAGCGCCACCTCGCCGGCTTCGTTCACGACCACCGCTACCCGCCCGGCCTCGGGGGCATCGAGCAGGTGGTTGAGCAGGGTGGTCTTCCCCGAGCCGAGGAACCCGGTCAGCAGTGTGACCGGGACCCGCGTGTCCGCCGCGCCTTCGAGGCTAGAGGTACCCAAGCGCCTTGAGCCGCTCGACCTCTTCCGGCGAGGCCCCGGCGGATCCCTTGATCTTGGTGATCGCGTCGGAGAAGGTCGGATCGGTCGGGAACGCCTTCGCGCCCGCGTCGAGCACGTCGATCTGGGCCTTGTCTCCGGCGGTCCCGAGCTTGTCCGCCAGCGCCTTGTAGAACTGCGCGGTCACCTGCGCGGGGTACGCCGCCTTCAAGCGGTCGAGCTCCTTCGGGAGCTCGCTCCCCCTGCCACCTTTCGCGAGCGCGTCGATGTGAACCTGCTCCAGGCGCCAGGAGACGGCCTTGTCGTCGCCAGAGACCTTCAACCCGTCCTCCGCGAGCTGGGTCGCCTTGGCCGCATCCCCGCCATCAAGGGCCTTCTGCGCGTCTTTCTGGTAGTCCGTAGCGGACTTTCCGCACCCGACCAGCAAGGCAAAAAGGAGCATCGACGAAAAAGGACGCAAGGGCATGGTACACTCCGCAAGCGGCCTCTAATCTGCAGTCGCCATCAGTGCGAACGCCCCCCCGATCGGCTATATGGCCCACCATGCTCGCTCGTCGTCTTGAGGCATCCTCGCGCCGCGTTGCCGTCCGATCGGCGCGGGCACGACGCTCTGTCGGTGTCATCGCATTGGCCGTGATCCTGCTTTTCGCATCGCCCGCCCAGGCCTACATCGGTCCGGGTGCCGGGTTCGCGTTCGCCGGCTCCTTCCTGGCCTTGATCGCGGCCTTCGTGCTCGCCATCGGCACGATCCTGCTCTGGCCGATCACCTTCGTGTGGAAGCTGATCCGCGTCGGAAACCCCTTCAAGAAGGCTGCCGCGAAGCGCGTCATCGTGCTCGGACTCGACGGCATGGATCCCGGGATGGTCACCCGGTTGATGCAGGAAGGCCGGATGCCGAACTTCCGCAAGTTGGCCGAGAAGGGGGTGTTCCGCACGCTCGACACCTCGAACCCCTCGATGTCGCCCGTCGCCTGGTCAACATTTGCAACCGGTGTCGATGCATCGGGCCACGGCATCTTCGACTTCCTCACGCGCGACCCCTGCACCTACGCCCCCCTGCTCTCCTCCACGGACATCGGGCAGGCCACGCGGGTGCTCAACATCGGCAAGTACATCATCCCGCTCGGCAGCCCCAAGATCACCCTGCTCCAGAAGAGCCAGGCATTCTGGAAGCTGCTCGGAGACAAGCACATCTTCTCGATCATCCAGCGCGTTCCGATCACGTTTCCGCCGGTCAAGTTCCGCGGGCTCCTCCTCTCGGGGATGTGCGTGCCCGATCTGCGCGGCAGCCAGGGCACCTTCGCGTTCTTCTCCACCAAGACCGACGACGGCGTGCCCGCCTTCACCGGCGGCGAGCAGACCGTTTTGCGCCGCCAGGGCAACCGCATCCGCTCACGCATCGTGGGCCCGGACAACGGCATGGTGCGCGGCTCTCCCCGCATGACCCTCCCGATCACGCTGACCGTGGCGGAGGACCAGAAGAGCGTCGTGATGGAGATCGACGGATGTCCCGAGCCGATCACGCTGCTGGCAGAGACCTACTCGCCCTGGATCACGCTCACCTTCCCCGCCGCTCCCACGGTCAGCGTCTCAGGCATCGCCCGGTTCTACCTCACGAGCATCTCGCCCGAGGTGAGCCTCTACATGACGCCCATCCACATCGACCCGGAAAACCCGGCGATGCCGATCAGTCACCCTTCGGTGTATGCCGTCTACCTGGCGAAGAAGTTCGGCTCCTACGCGACGCTCGGGCTCGCCGAGGACACCTGGGCGCTCAACGAGCGCGTGATCGACGAGAAGGCGTTCTACCAGGCGACGATGGACATCTGCGACGAGCGGGAGAAGATGTTCTTCGACGCCGTGAGCCGCGTGAAGACGGGCCTCGTGACCACGGTGTTCGACACGACGGACCGCATCCAGCACATGTTCTACCGGTACCTCGACCCGGATCACCCCGCCAATGCCGGCAAGCCGACAACCGGCGAATACGCCAACGCCATCGAGCGGGTGTACGTGCACATGGACGGCATCCTCGGCAAGCTCCTCGACACCGTGGGCGAGGACCCGAACACTGTCGTGATGGTGATCTCCGACCACGGGTTCACCAACTTCCGGCGCGGCGTGAACCTCAACAGCTGGCTGCGCCAGAACGGCTACCTCACGCTCCTCCCCGGCGCAGACACGTCGGGCGACTGGTTCGAGAAGGTCGACTGGTCGAAGACCCAGGCGTTCAGCCTCGGCCTCACGGGCCTGTTCATCAACCGCAAGGGCCGGGAGAAGAGCGGCATCGTGGAAGAGGGCGAGGAGTACAAGCGTGTGACGCACGAGATCGCGCGCAAGCTGGAGACGCTCATCGATCCCGCGACCGGCGGCAAAGCCATCCGTCGCGTGGAGATCGCTCCGGAGTACTTCACCGGTCCGCAGCGCTTCGACGCCCCGGACCTGCTGGTCGGGTACGAGGGCGGCTACCGGAACAGCTGGGACTGTGCGACGGGGTCCGTCACCCACGAGATCTTCACGGACAACACGAAGTCCTGGTCCGGAGACCACTGCGTGGACCCATCGATCGTCCCCGGCGTGTTCTTCTGCAACCGGCCGATCGTGCAGAAGCAGCCGCGACTGATCGACGTTCCCTTCTCGATCCTGTCGTTGTTCGGGCAGAAGCCCCCGGACTACATGCAGGGCAGGATGATCTTCACGGCCAAGGGCGAGGGCGATGGACTCGCTACGACTCGCGGCCTCCTGGACCCTGCCTCCCTGGCGCAGTCTGGCTGTGCTCCCGGTGCCCGCGTCGGGACGACCCCTGCCTGGAGCGTTGACCATGTCACGGTTTGAAGTGGTCGCGGTCCTCGCGACTGGCGCCCTCCTCGCCCTCACCGTGCCCTCGTGCAAGACGAAGGGCGGGCCGGACGTTCCGGGGCTCTTCGTACTGGGCGTGGACGGGATGGACCCGGTGATCACCCAGCGCATGATGGACGAAGGCAAGCTGCCCAACCTCGCGAAGCTCGCGAAGGCCGGCGGCTTCCAGAAGCTCGCGACCGTGAACCCGCCGCAGAGCCCGGTTGCGTGGTCGAGCTTCGTGACGGGGATGGACCCTGGCGGGCACGGCATCTTCGACTTCGTCCACCGCGATCCGAAGACCTACCAGCCCATCAGCTCCGCGACTCCGCCATCCACGGATCCCGCAAAGGCGATCGAGATCGGCGACACCTACTTCCCGGTCAGCGGCGGAGCGGTCACGAACAACCGCGGCGGGATCCCGTTCTGGGACCTGCTCCAGAAGGCCGGCGTGGACACGGAGATCTATCGGATCCCCGGCAACTACCCGGTGCCGGACAGCGACGCGAAGACGCTCTCCGGGATGGGTACGAGCGACATGCGCGGTGGGTACGGCGTGTACACCTGGTTCACCGACAAGGAGATCCCCCCGAAGCCCAACGGGGAGAAGCCCAAGGGCGACATCCAGGTCGTGACCGTGGACGACTACGATCTCGACGGAACCCCCGACTCGGTGCATGGCACGCTCAAGGGGCCGCCGGACCTGTTCCACATCCCGCCCGACGCCACGATCACCGACAACGACTACCTCACGGCGGGCGTCACCTTCTGGCTCGACAAGCAGCGTGACACCATCTACATCCAGGCAGGGAGCGACACCGCGCTCATCCGCCAGGGCGAGTGGTCCGACTGGATGAAGGTGAGCTACGACGGGCTCCCGGGCGGAGTGGTCGCGTACGACGGCATGGTCCGGTTCTACGCCAAGGAGCTGAACCCCGGCTTCGCGGTGTACGCATCGCCTGTCAACTTCGTGCCGTCGAACCCGGCCCAGCCCATCACGACGCCGGACGACTGGTCCGCGGATCTGGCGGACATCCTTGGGAACTTCTACACGCAGGGGATGCCGGAGGAGACGAACGCGCTCAAGGACGGCCTTTTCGACGACGACGACTACATCAAGCAGGTCGCCCTGGTGCAGGAAGACGCCCGGGACATGCTGGCGCTGGCGCTCGCCCGGTTCCAACCGGGCGACATGACCTTCATGTACCTCTCCGACATCGATCTGCAGTGCCACATGCTGTGGCGCCACGGCGACCCCAAGTACGCCGATGCTCCCCATCATCCCGCCTGGGAGGCGGGCAGTGCGGCAAAACACAAGCTCGACATCGAACGCATGTACGAGCACGTGGACTCCCTCGCCGGCAACGTCGTCGACAACCTGCCCGCAGGCAGCACGTTCCTCCTGATGTCCGACCATGGCTTCCAGCCGTACACCCGCGACTTTCACCTCAACACGTGGCTGCGCGACAACGGCTACCTCGTCCTGAAGGACGACAAGCAGACCGGCACGATCCCGACGGGCGACGTGGACTGGTCGAAGACGAAGGCCTACAACATCGGGTTCAACGCCATCTACCTGAACGAGGTAGGTCGCGAGGGGCAGGGCATCGTGGCCCCCGCCGACGCCGACAGCGTGATGACCGCCATCTCGAGCAGGCTGCTCGCCACCACCGACCCCAAGGATGGCCACTTCGTCGTCCGGCGCGTGGCCAAGTCCAAGGACATCTACAGCAAGCAGCGCGAAGCCGAGGCGCCCGATCTGATCGTGGGCTTCGACATCGGGTACGGCAATTCGGACCAGTCCACGCTCGGTGAGATCGGCACCGAGGAGCTCACCGACAACACGTCCCGGTGGTCCGGAAACCACCTGATGGACCCCGACGTCGTCCCCGGCGTCATCTTCTCGAACCAGCCGCTCCCCGTGGGCGGCCACTACGGCTTGCTGGACGTTACCGCCACGGTGCTCAAGCACTTCCAGGTCGACCCCGCCACCGGGATGACCGGCAAGTCCATCTACTGATCCCCTCCCCCTCTGCCCCGGGCGCCTTGCCCAAGGAGTCTGCAATGTTCGGCTTCGGAAAGACCGTCAACGTCAAGATCGAGAAGGATCTCCACGCTCGCCTGGTGAAGATCGCGGACGTCGCCGGGTATGCGACGGTGGATGAATTCATCACCCAGATCCTCGAAAAGGAGATGCTGCACTTCGAGGACGTGAAGGGCGACGGCGACATCCGCAACAAGCTGAAGGGCCTCGGGTACATTTCCTAGCATGAAGCCGCTCATCTCCCTCCTGAACACCGTCTTCGACGTCGTGCTGGCGCCGTTCGGGCACAGATTCGCAGCGTTCGACCTGCTCGTCTGGCCAGCCCTCGCGGGCGTGGTGGCGCTGCTGGTGTACAAGAAGGTGTCGAACCAGAAGGGCATCGCCGCCGCCAAGAACGGCATCCAGGTGCACCTGCTCGAGATCGTGCTGTACCGCGACGACCTGCTCGGCGTGCTTGTCGCCACGGCGCAGGCGATGAAGCAGAACGCGCTCTACCTCGGGAACAACATCGGGCCGATGGTGGTGATGATGCCGCCGATGACCGCCGTGTTGGTGGAGATCGTCGCGCACTACGCCTACTCCCCGCTCCCGGTCGAGTCGCGCCCGCTCCTCGAGGTCACGATGGCCGAGGGCGCGAGCATGAAGTCGACCGATGTGACGCTCGAAGTGCCGCCTGGCCTGACCATCGACGCCGGGCCCGTGGCCACGCCCGAGGGCATGGCGGTGTGGCGGCTCAAGGCCGAAGCGCCTGGCGACTACGTCGTCACGGTCAAGGTCGGCGCCGAGAGCCAGCAGAAGGCCCTGGCCTTCGGCGGAGAGCCGCGCAAGATCCCGGTGGAGCGCACGAACACCTGGGAGGCGATCCTGTACCCAGGCGAGGACGCGCTCCCCTCGGACTCGGCGTTCGAGACCATCCGGACCCGCTACCCGGACCGCGAGCTGACTTTCTTCCCGGATGGGGAGAGCGGGATCCTGGGTTGGTTCTTCGGCTTCTCGCTGGCCGCCGGATTTGCGTTGAAGGGGCCGTTGGGCGTGGAGCTGTAGGGGGCTGGATGCGCGCCGCAGGTTACCTCCTGCCCGTATCTGGAGAAACTCAATGTCCCTGCTCACCGACCTCCTGGGCATGAAGCCCGCCCCCCAGGGCGAGCCCATCGTGCTCGTCTCGGGCCTGCCCCGGTCCGGCACCTCGATGATGATGAAGATGATCGAGGCCGGCGGGATCAAGGTCATGGAGGATGGCGTCCGCACGCCCGACATCGACAACCCCAAGGGCTACTACGAGTACGAGCGGGTCAAGAACCTCGAGAAGGAGACGGACAAGTCGTACCTGCGCGAGGCCCGCGGGAAGGTGATCAAGATCATCTCGTTCCTGCTCAAGGACCTCCCTCCGGACAACGACTACCGCATCATCTTCATGCGACGGGACCTGGACGAGGTGCTGGCCTCGCAGAACAAGATGCTCAAGCACCGCAACGAGACGGACACCAGCGACGACAACGCGATGCGCGAAGCGTACCTGAACCACATCGCCTCCGTGCGGATCATGAGCCGCAAGCGCCAGAACTGGCAGACGATCGAGGTCCGTTACGAGGACACCGTCAAGAATCCCGCGGCCACGGCAGCCACCTTGAATGCGTTCCTGGGTGGAAAACTGAACGAGAAGTCCATGGTCGCCGCGGTCGACGCCGAGCTGTACCGCAATCGCAAAGACAAGCTCAAGTAGTGGGCCGGCTCCAGACGATTTCGGACGCGCTGGCCACCCGGAAGCGCGCCGCAAGCTGGGAGCTGCGGAGTCGGCTGCGGGCACTGCGCAAGCCGCCGTTCGATCCCGACGACACGCCCAGGCTGCCATGGCACTGGGCGCTGGACGTCGTGGCGGTGTGCGCGGTCGTGGGGCTGGCCGTGAGGGCCTGGCTGCTGGAGCGCGCGCCCTACGACGGGCCGCTGCCGGACGGGGCTCCGGGCTGGGCCCGCATGCGCGACATGCTGCTCGAAGGCCCCGATGCCGGGGCCTGGGCGTCCAACGCCAACGCGCTGCTGCTCGGGCGCTACGGCGACCTCGACGCCCACCGGTTGCCTGTGTACCCGTACCTGATCTGGGTGGTCGCCCACGTGTACCCGGACGTCGCGCTGGCCGGGCACGTCGTCACGCATGCCTGCTACCTGCTGCTGGGCCCGATCGTCTACGCCCTCGGGCGTCGTTGGATGAACCCCGGCCTGGCGTTCGGTGCGGCCGTCACCGCGGTGCTGTTCCCGGCGGCCGTGCAGGCCGGGCAACGCTACGGCGTGGACCCCGTCGTCACCACCGTCCTCCCGCTGGCCCTGCTGGGGGCAGACCTGGCGGCCTACAGATGGTGGGCTGCCCTCCTCGGCGGCCTGCTCGTCGGCATGGCGACCTCCACCCACCTGACGACCATCGGCCTCCCCGTGGTGGGGCTGCTGCTGTGCCTTTTTCGCGGGAAGCCGGGCGTTGCGCGATGGCTGGGCGCGCTCGCCTTCGCAGGCGGAGTGACCGTCGGCGTGGGCGCGATGTTCTGGAACTACCCCACGCTGCCCATCGGCATCCTGCCGGGCACGATCGCCGAGGGTGTCGCACCCCACGGAGGCGCGGGGCAGACGGGCTTTGCGCCCGCCACCACCTCGGCGTGGCAGATGGTGCAGGCTGGCCTGCCGATCGCCATGAACGACGTGATGCGCTTCGTCGCGGTCAACACGCGCGGGACCTGGATCCCGTGGACCGCAGCGCTGGTCTTTCCCTGGCTGGGTCTCCTCGGCCGGTCGCCGGGAGAGCGCGGGCGCCTCGAATGGCGACGCATCGGGACCGGGCTCGCGATCGGCCTGCCCCTGGCGATTGCCCTGGTCCCCCTCCTGGCCTTCGCCGCCGCAAAGTCGCCGACCCGCTACACCGAGAACTTCTTCCCGCTCGTCCTGCTGCTGGTGTTCCGCGGATTCGACGCTGCGGCCACGCTCGTCGAGGTCGGCGTGCGCCGGGTGCTGCCCGGATGGCCGCTGGGCGTGGTCGGCGTGGTGGTGGGTCTGGCAGCCGCATGGGGGCTCCGCCAGGCCCCGCACGGGCACGACACGAGGGCGAACCCCGCGGACATCGCCGCGCGGGAGGTCGGCGCCGCGCTGCTCAAGGACTTCGGGCCCGGTGGAGGGGCCGCATGCTCGGACCGCGAGATCGACGCCTACGCAGGCCGGATCTACTGCCCTCACAGCCCGATGGCGATCTTCAACAACAACCCTGAGCCCATCCGCGCCCTGCTCACCGCCGAGTGCAGCGGAGAGGGCCCGGTGCCCTACGTCATCCTCGAGCGACCGGCCACGGCGGAGCCCGTCTCGACGGATCGCGTCACCATGGACGCCTGGGTGATCGCGAACGGGGAGCTCAAGGACGAGGTCAACCTCCCGCTCCTGAAAGCCCACATCTACGCCGTCGAGCGCGTCACCGGGCCGCCGCCGAAGCCGATCTGAGCCGGCGGGCCTCGGCGGCCACGCGCGGGTCCGGGTAGGCCGCTGCCTCCGCCAAGAGCGCGGTGTCCGGCGGATCGGCGTGCGCCGCCGTGACGACGACGCAGAACAGCATGTCGAGCGCGGGGTCGGCTGCGACCGGGCGACGCGCGGAGTTCAGGAAGAAGGTCGTGGCGCCGTCCTCCGCCGGCGGGCCGAAGTCCTTCACGTACACGAACACGGGCTCCACCCCGTGCGCCGCGGGACCCGGAGGCTCCACCCGTCCCAGGGCCTCTCCAAGTTGGGCAGTCTGCTCGGCCAGCGCGCCGTGGAGCAGCCCCAGCTCCCGCATCCTCATCGCCGCGGCTGCCCGGACGTGCGGCCACGCCGGCTCCGGGTAGGTCACCAGCGGCGTCCCGTCGGGCGTGCGGGTCTGCTGGTAGGCGTGCGTGAAGTACAACGCCCAGAAGCGATCGACGTGTCGTGCCGCAACGTCCTCGCCCTGCGACGACCACGCGGCGTGCACGCGCTCCGCCAGATCGACGGCGTCGCTCACCGCCCGACCCCTCGCCTCCGGCGGCGGCACGGTCTTCGGAAGCCACGTGAGGATGTGCACCCAGCACTCCTGGGTGAACGAGGGCGCGACCCCACACATGGCCGCGGCGGCAGCGTAGGCGCGCCCGTGACGGATCCGGACGGCCTCCTCTGCAGCGTGGAAGCGGCACTCGTCAGCCCACAGCTGCTGCACGTGACCGCCGCAGATCCCGTTCGCCAGGGCAGCGTTCCCGTCCACGACGGCCTTCACCGCCTCTGCGTCCAGGCACGCCGACCGGTCGGCGACAGCGCTGCACAGGGCGGGGTCCGCGGTCGCCGGCGGCACGGGCAGGTACGCGTCCGGCAGGCTGTGCTCCTTCGGGCCGAACACCCCGGTCGCGGTGGCGCCCATCGCGGCCGGGGCGCCACCGGACACGGGCGCCACAGCCGCAGGGGGTGGCGGCGCCGCGGGGTTGAACGAGAGATGGGGCCGGTTGTTCAGGCGCTGGCATCGGTCCTGGCTCACTCCACGCGGCAGCGCGACGCACAGGCCAGCCGTCTGACCAGGGAATGCCTCTGCCAGCCGGCTGACCACGGTCGCGCGGGTCATCTCGTCCGGCAGGGCGACGACCCGCGCCGTGACCCCCTTCGGGTCGGCCGGCCAGTCGTGCACCGCCGCCTCCCCGAGGCACGTCGCGTCCTCGCAGGGCCCGGCGCAGGCGACCAGCATGAGCAGCAGCAGCATCGAGCCGCAGTATCGCACCGCGGGCTCCGACCGACTTCACGATGGGGTACCCTTCGTCGGATGCGCCGCTCCCACCTCTCGCTCTCGGCCGCCATCGTGCTCGCCATGGCCCTCGGCCTCGTCGTCGGCCCCCTGCTCGGGGCTGACGCCGCGCCGCTGGGAGAGCTCGGAAAGCTCGTCATCCAGCTCATCAAGGCCGTCGCCACCCCGCTGATCTACTTCGTGATCGTGCACGCCGTGCTGACGACCGAGATCGGCGGGCTGGGCGCGCGCCGGCTCGTCGGGTTTGCGATGGCCAACGCGACGTTCGCGCTCGCCATCGGCCTCCTGCTCAGCAACCTGATCCACCCCGGCGGGCACCTCGCCGCGGCCGTGGCGGTCAAGCCGGAGGATCTCGCGGCCTACGCGGGAAAGAAGGTCGAGCTGATGAAGACCCTCGCCAGCTACGTCCCCACGAGCTGGGTCGGGCCGTTCGCGGACAACCTTGTGATCTCGATCGTGGGGATGGCGCTCTTGACCGGGTTCGGCCTCCGACGCGTGCGGGCGGACCAGATCGCCGCAGGCCACCAGGGCTACCGGGTGATCGAGGAGGGCATCGCCACGATCCTCGGCACGCTGGAGGTCGTGCTCCACTGGGTCGTGATGGCCGTGCCGCTCGCGGTGTTCGGCGTGGTCGCGAAGACCGTCGGGGAGACGGGCTTCCGCCCGCTGATCGGCCTCGGCTGGTACGTGGGCGTGGGGCTGCTCGGGCTGCTGCTGCACGTCGTGGTGACCTACCAGGTGTGGCTGGTGCTCTGGGTGCGGATGCCGCTCGCGCGGTTCTGGGCAGCCGCACGGGAGCCCGTGATCTACGCGCTCGGGGCGAACAGCAGCCTGGCCACCCTGCCCGTCACGCTCAAAGCGCTCGACAAGCTGGGCATCTCGCGGGCTTCGTCCACGCTCGGCGCCTGCGTCGGGACCAACCTGAACAACGACGGCATCCTGCTGTACGAGGGGATGGCGGTGCTGTTCGTCGCACAGGCCAACGGCATCGTCCTCACCCTCCCGCAGCAGCTCTCCGCCGCGGCGAGCTGCATGGTGGCGGCTGCGGGCGTGGCAGGCGTGCCCGAGGCGGGGTTCATCTCGCTCGCGCTCGTGCTCAACACCGTCGGCCTTCCCATCGAACTGCTGCCGCTGCTGCTCACCGTCGACTGGGTGATCGCGCGCGGCCGCTCGGCCGTGAACGTGCTCAGCGACATGATGCTCTCCATCCTCATCGAGGGGCGGGCGCCCGGCACGGCCTGACGCGGGCGGGGGGAGCGCCGACGCACCGGGCGGAGCAATGGGCGTCCCGGGTGGGGCCAGGCATCTGGGCATTCCAGGCAGGAGCGAACCCCGAAGCGAAGCGTAGAGGCGGCGAAAGCCTCCCAGGGCCCTGCGGGCCGCGGGAGCGCGTAGGGCGCCTGTGCCGGTACCCGCTCCGCCCGCCGCTGGCCCTGGGTCGGTTGGCGCGCCTCCCCGGCGGGCGGGTGCTGCAGGGGCTCAAGCGCGAGGGGGATGCGAGGTCCTGCGGGCGACGATCCTGGGGAGGACACGGCTGTCCTGGCGAGGATCGTCGGGGTGAACGACGATCGGGGGGATGACACGGCTGTCCTGGCGAGGATCGTCGGGGTGAACGACGATCCTGGGGAGGACACAGCTGTCCTGCAGACAATCGCCGGCGTGGACGACGAACGGGGGCCGTCGCGACGGGATCTCCTGCGACTCGGGCGCTGCCGGCGCTGAACCCCGCCATGGCGGCCGGACGGCTCAACTGGACCAAGGCCCAGGAGCTGATCCGCGTTGTGACCCCCGAGACTGAGCCCACGTGGGTCGAGCGGGCGTTGGTGGTGACCTCGCGTGTGTTGGAGCGGCAGGTCGCAGCGGCCAGCTCCGGCGACGCTGCGCCAGTCGGCGGTCCAACTCCGGAGCGATTCTCCGCGCGGAGTCGGGTGTGCTTCGCGATGGAGGCGGCGGACGCCGAGGTCCTGCGGGCGGCGCTGGTCCTGCTCCGCTCCCGGTCGGAGCTCGATCGTCTTGAGGTCGAGGATGGCGCGCTGCTCGCGGCGATGGCGCGCAGCGTGATCGCCGCGGAGGAGGCGACCCTGCCCGACGATTCGGCCGAGCGCGCCTCCAACACCGACGAGGGCTACCGGGTCGTGATCCAACCCTGTCCGACCTGCTGGAACGTGACCGGGCCTGACGGCGACGTGTCCAGGACGATCGCGGCCGAAGCCCGTTGCGATGCCGAGATCATCGATCTCCGCCCCGCTGGTCTGCAGTGCGGAGGCGGGCGGGCATTCAGGTGAGGTACGCCAGCACAGCCTGGCCGTTGGAGGCCGCCTTCGCGTAGAGGTCCCGCACAGCGAGCGCGTGGGACACCAGCTCCTCCCGCCAGTTGGATGGGTCATCGAAGCCGCCGGGGTAGAGCCCGGCGCCCGCCATCGCCGCTCCGTCGTATCGTGCCTGGAGCGTGGCCTCGTCGAGGACCGACAGCGCGGTCGCGATCCGGGCGACCGCCGCGGGATCGAGCAGGCGGGCAGCGCCATAGCCGAGGTCCTGCCCAACCTCTACGCCCCCGAGGACGGCGCCGCCGGCGGCGCTCCCGTCCGGCTCGGGGGCCCCGCAGACGAGCCAGTGAACCCCATGCCAGGCCTTGCCAAGGTCCAACCGCGCGATCGCCACCAACGCCCCGGCCGCAGCCGCGCCGGGCGCCGACGTCGGTGCAGCCGTCCGCAGCAGCCCCTCGGCCTGGGCTCGGACCTGGCTGCGCATCGGCTAAGGGAGGTGCGCGAACATCGTCAGCAGCTGGGCGAGCTTGTCCCCGGGCCGGTCATGGACATGCCGCCATTCCAACCCGAAGCCCGGCACAGAAATCGCAGGCCGCGCCCTCCGGAAGGAACACGTCCGCGAGGAGGGACAGTTGCCCTCCGAACGATCGGGCTTGCCCCGATTTGGTGACCATGCTATGGTCACCAAATGCCTCCCCGAGCCTACGCCCAGAGCGCCCGTGCCAGCGCAGTCGATGCCCGCCGCGAGGAGGTGCTCGCCTCCGCGATCATGCTGTTCATGGAGCGGCCCTATGACGATCTCGCGCTCCACACGATCGCCGAGCGCTCCGGGGTCAGCCTCAAGACGATCATGCGCCAGTTCGGGAGCAAGGAGGAGCTCTTCCTGGCGGCGATGCACTGGTCCGCCGCGCGGGAGACCGCGCGCCGGGCCGCGCCGGCGGGGGACCTGCCCACGATCGTGGCCACGCTCGCCGACCGGTACGAGGAGATCGCCGACTCCGTGATGCGCCGCGTCGCGGTCGAAGACCGGGTGCCCGCCGTGCGCCAGGCGGCAGACAACGCCCGCCGGAGCCACCTCGCCTGGCTCGGCGAGGCCTTCGCCGCCTCGCTCCCCGCCGAACCCGATCCGCGTCGCGCCACGCGGCTGGCGGCCCTGTTCACCGCCACGGAGCTCTACTCCTGGTGGTCGGTGCGCCACCTCGGCTTCACCCGCGAGCAGGCGCTGGCCGCCATGCTCGAGACCCTGGAAGCCCTCGTTCAACACTGGCGATCAAGGAGCGTCCCATGACCAGCCCCCCGCGTCGGTTCCTCTTTGTCACCTGGGACGGGGGGGGCGTTGTCCCACCCACGCTCGCGATCGCTCGGATGCTCGTGGATGCAGGGCACTCCGTGCGGGTCCTCGCCGACCCGACGATGGAGGCGGAGGTCCTGGATGCGGGCTGCGGCTTCTCGCCCTGGACCACGGCCCCCCACCGCACGAGTCGGGAGCGGGAGGCCGACCTGCTCCGGGACTATGCCTTCACCAACAGGGGCAAGTACCTCACCTCCATGATGGAGGAATTCCTCGCCACGCCCGGGCCCCGCTGGACCGCCGACGTGCTCGCTGAGCTCGACGCACACCCTGCAGACGCCGTCGTGAGCGACAGCATGGTGCCCTGGGGCCTCATCGCGGCGGAGGCCCGAGGCCTGCCGCGTGCGATGTTGTCCACCACTGTCTACGGCGTGCCGACGCCCGGCGTCACCCCGATGGGCGCTGCGATGGTGAACGTGCCGGGGATGCTGGTGGGGCTGCGGGATGCGGGCTTCCGCTGGTTGTTCGGCTGGCTGTTCAACAAGGCGCTGGCCTCGGTCAACGCCGTCCGCGAGGCTCACAGACTGCCCCGCGTCGAGGACTTCCACGATCTGGCGCGAAAGTCCGACCGGATCCTCGTGCTCACCAGCCCTGCGTTCGACTACGCCTCGCAGGACGTGCCCGCGAACGTGAAGTGGGTGGGGGCCCCCCTCGCCGATCCGACCTGGGCGTCGCGGTGGACGTCCCCGTGGCCTGCGGACGACACGCGCCCGCTCGTGCTCGTGGGGCTCTCGTCCACCTTCCAGGACCAGGTTCCGCTCCTGCGAAACCTCGTGACCGCCCTGTCCGCCCTGCCGGTCCGGGCGATCGTGACGCGTGGACCGACGGTTCGCGAAGGCGAGGTCACGGGCACGGACTCGGTGCGGGTGGTCGAGTCCGCGCCGCACGCCGAGATCGTGCCGCACGCGGCGCTGGTGGTGACCCACTGCGGGCACGGCACCACGCTGAAGGCGCTGGCCGCGGGCGTGCCCCTGCTCTGCATCCCGATGGGGCGAGATCAGGACGAGAACGCGGCCCGGGTGGTGCAGCGCGGGGCAGGGCTCAAGCTCGCGAAGGCGGCCGCCGTCGAGCCGCTTCGGGCAGCGGTCCAGCGCCTGCTGGCCGAGCCGTGCTTCCGGGAGGCGGCGGGCCGCTGTGCGGAGGCGATCCGGCGCGCGGAGGGGCAATCGAGCGCGCTCCTCGAGCTCGAGGAGATGGTCAGCACGCGCTGACCGCCGGGCTGCGGAACAGCAGGAAGCCAGGACCCCCGAGCACGCCGGCCGCCATCAGGTCCGCCGTACCCATGAAGAGCGGGTTGTACGAGCGCTCGTGTGCTTCACGCCCTCCTCGAGGGTGTCGGCGCTCGCGTCAGGTCCGATCGCCCAGATGCTCACGGCGCCGGCAGGGTACGCCACGGCCGCAAACCGGAGCGAATAGTCGTTCATCGTCGGGCGGCCTCGTCCTCGCTGCGCGGCGTTCGAGTCGGTTGGAGCGGCTCCCCAGCGGGCGAGTGCTGCTGGGGCTCAAGCGCGAGCGGGATGGCGAGGTCGTGCGGGCGACGATCCCGGGGAGGACACGGCTGTCCTGGCGAGGATCGTCGGCGTGGGCGACGATCCTGGGGAGGACACGGCTGTCCTGGCGAGGATCGTCGGGGCAGGCGACGATCCCGGGGAGGACACGGCTGTCCTGTCCACAATCGTCGGCGTGAACGACGAACGGGGACCGTCGCGACGGGATCCAGGGGGAGCACCGGCCGCCTCACCCCATCTCTCCCCGGCCGCACGCACAGCTCGGCCAGGGCGACGAGCAGTGCGAACTTTCCAACTGGACGCGACCGTAGAGCCCGGCGCGCGGCGCTCCCCGGACAATTTCTGGTCGATCATTGTCGCAATCTTGAGGGGGGACAAATCGGCCAGGTCAGCGCACGGCGAGCCAGGCCCGCAGACCCCGATGTCCTCGTCGCTGGTCGGCTGGTCGAACATGATCCGCCCTTCGAGATCATCCGTTGTGGCCTCACCCAACGTGAGATGCTGGAAGGCATCCTCGAACAGGCGCGGTGGATACCAGATGCTGTCGTACGAGGTGGTGTCGTTGCCGCTCTGACAGGCCCAGGCGGAGCCCGCGAAGGGCGGCGGGGATGAGCCGCCCGCGTCCGGACAGGAGTACAGGCTCTCCATCTGGTAACGGCCGATGCCCCAGGAGAACAGGTGGCTCCGCGCTCCTGCGTCGCCGTGGGTGAGGCTGAACCCGTCTACATAGGCGTTCTCGATGTCCGTGGTCGACGGGTAGTTGAACGCGTCGTCCGTCCGGTACCGCCGCATGCAGATGCCGACGAGCACCTCGCTCCACCTCAGCCCCAGGGCGTCGAAGACGACAGAAGACTCGCCCCCCCAGGCAGGTCGCCCACGCAGAGCGCCTCACTGCCGAGCCGACTCCAGGAGCCCGGGCAACCCAGCCCCCACTCTCCCGATCCATGTCGCAAGTGACCTCCAACGCCGAGCCATCCCCCGCGGCGTCGATCCAATAGGCACCGGTCGCGGCGGTGGGGCAGGCGCTCAGGATCGCAGCGCAGTCCGCGGCCGGGTGAATGGTCGTGCCCAGTCCGCACCCGGCATCGGCCGTGTCCCCCCCTCCGGGCACCGGCGCGCCGGTCTCGGTCTCCAGGACGATGCCGCCCGGCCAGGAGCAGGCGGGGGCGAGGACCAAGAAAGCCAGGCAGCGGACGGAGCGAGTGGGCGTCGAGGCCGGGGCGCGGAAACGCTGCATGCATCCATCCTACACCCGTCGACTGGGTGATTGCGCGCGGCCGTTCGGCCGTGAACGTGCTCAGCGGCATGATGCTCTCCATCCTCATCGACGGACGAGTGCCCGCCACGGCCTGACGCGGGCGGGGGACCGGCGCTGCGACAGGAGCTGTCCACCGTGAGGGCCTCGATGTCCTCGTTGGCGGGTGTCGAGCCGTTTGGTGTCCACGAGATCGACTGTCACTCAAGGCTCGGCGCCAGTGGAAGCACCCTGTACCCGACGCCGCAGTCACCCATCAGTCTCCGAAGTCGGCAGGTACAGCGTGGTGAACATCAGATCATACGCCGTAAGCACGTTGCCGGTGGGGCAGACGAGCGCGCTCGGGACGTCGAGGAGGTCATCTGCGTTGAGCGGGATGACATCGTCGACGCCGCCACTCTCGTCTGGGCCGGAGATGCCATCGGGGCCGTCGCAGTCCTGCTGGCGCACGTCCGTGCCGTTGTCGGACCAGGAGTTGCCGCCCAGCGTCGCGGAGGAACCGTCGAGTAATACGCCGATCTCGGTGGACCCGCTGAACGTGTTGTCGGCGAGCATGAGGCCGGTGGCGCCGTCCCAGGCGGTGACGCCATTCTCGGCGAAGACGGCGTTGCCATGAAGGATGGCGCTCCCCTGGGCAAAGCCTGCGCTGCCGGAGAGCGTGTTGCCTTCGATGTCGTAGCTGCCCGGACCGTCGAGCCAGACCGCGGCATAGTCGTGGGGGCCGATCGTGGAGTCGGTGACGTAAAGGGTGGGGGCGCCGAAGCGGTCGATGGTGTAGACCCCGAAGCCTCCCCCCCATTGGGCGTCAGGGGCGGTATCCGTGATGGTGGAGTCGGTCAGCCATGCAGAAGCATGCAGGACAACAACGCCAGCGAAGGTATTTCTCCTGAGCTGCACAGCGTCGAACTCCGCCCGCCCGCCCCCGTTGAGAAAGAGGCCAGGGCCCGCCGTGTCCGAGATTTCGGAGCGGCTCACACGCAACAGAGCGTCATTCTGGGCGGTGACGCCTGACGCAAACCCGGTGGCGCGTCCTCTTTGTGTCTCCAAAATCCTCGTGTCCACCAGGTCTACGGTCGTCCCCGCGCTGGACGCGATCACGCCGATCTCGTAGCTCCCCTCGACCCTGCAGCCGGTGGCGGTCAGCGCTGCTCCGTCATTGACGTCGATGCCGCGACCGAACCTACCATCAGGGCTCGGGGATGTGTTGAGAACCTCGGTGTCCACGAGGCTTGCGGTCGTTCCAGGATGCCAGACGCCCACGCCCGCTCGGGTGTTCCCCTGGATCGTACAGGCCATGACGTTGAGCGCCGCACCGTCCGCGACGCAGAGGCCGAACCCGGAGTTGCCATCGGCACCCGCGGAGGTATCAAGGATCGCCGTGTCAACGAGGTCGAGGGTCGTTCCAGCGTCCCCCGCGAACGCGCCCCAGTTCGTGTTTCCCTGCACTGTGCAGCCGCTGACCGAGAGCGCGGCGCCATCCTGGACCTGGATGCCTGCGCCACCGTTTCCATTCGGGCTCGGGGATGTGTCGAGCACCTCCGTGTCGACGAGGTCTGCGGTCGTGCCGAAGCCCGTTGCGTACACGCCTACTGTTGTGTTCCTCTGGAGCGTGCAGCGCGTGGCGGTGAGCGCTGCGCCGTCCTCGACGTTGACACCGCGGCCGTACGTGCCGTCAGGTGCGGGGGATGTGTCGAAAATCGTGGTGTCCACGAGGTCGACGCTCGTGCCACTGTTCATGACTGCCACGCCGACTTCGGTGTTCCCCTGGATGGTGCAGCCTGTGGCGGTGAACGCTGCGCCCGCCGCCACCCCGATGCCGCCACCCCCGGTGCCGTCAGGACTCGGGGATGTGTCGAGCACCTCGGTGTCCAGCAGATCGACGGTGGTCCCAACGTCCTGCGCGCCCACGCCGAGCTGGGTGCTTCGCTGTATGGTGCAGCCGACGGCTGTGAGCTCTGCTCCATCCTGGACCGCGACACCGTACCCGCCAACGCCGTTTGGGCTCGGGGCCGTGTCCAGGACTCTCGTGTCCACAAGATCGACGGCCGCCCCTGCGCCTGTCGCCAGCACGCCGACCTCGAGGTTCCCCTGGACTGTGCAACCGGTGGCGGTGAGCGCCGCGCCGTCCCGGACCCTGATGCCGTTGCCCCCGGTGTCGTCGCGGTTCGCGGCCGTGTCGAGCACCTCGGTATCCACGAGGTCTACCGTTGTTCCCGCGTCCAGGGCGGCCAGGCCTGCGTCGCTGCTCCCCCGGAGGGTGCATCCCCTGGCGGTCAGCGCTGCACCGCCCTGAACCACGATGGCGCAGCCTGAGTTGCCGGCGGCGGCGGGGGCAGTGTCAAGGACCTGCGTGTCCACAAGGTCGGCGCTCGTTCCCGTGCTCGACGCGAACACACCCACGTCGGTGTTCCCCTGAACCGTGCAGCCGGTGGCCGTCAGGGCGGCGCCGTCCTGAACGACGACACCGCGACCGAGTGCGCCCTCGGAGAGCGCCGCCGCGCCGAGAACTCGGGTGTCAACGAGATCGACCTTCGTACCGACCTCTGACGCCAACACACCGATTTCCTGGCTTTCCTGGATAGTGCAGCCTGTGGCGGTGAGGGAGGTGCCGCTCTCGGCATCGATTCCCCGGCCGTAGTTCCCGTGGCTGTCCTGGGTCGTTCCGTAGACCCCGACGCCGTCGAGGTCCACATCTGCGCGGAGGGCGAGTATGCCCACCAAAGCGTTCGCCATTGCATCGCTCGAGCTCACCGCCAGCGTCGTATTCTCCACCCAGATGCCGATGTACGTCCCCCCTGTCACCGTCACTCCCTCGACCGCGATCTCCGGCATCTTCCCTTTCCCAATCATCTCGATGGCGGGTACGTCATCTCCCTTGCTCGCGTCGATCGTGACCATCTCCTTGCACCTCCCCGCCATCGTCACCCCGTCGTGCCCGCTCCCCATCGCGATGACCTCGACGTACGTTCCCGCGGCCACGGCGACGAGTCCCCCGCCGCGATCCCCTGCGAGGTCCACGGCTGCCTGGATCGAGGTCAGCGGCGCGGCCTCGGACCCTTCCCCGCCGTCGGACGCTTCGATGTTCACATACATCGTGTTCCCGTCCACCGGCAGGTTCCCCCACGTCCCGACCCCGCAGGCCTCGGGCACGCAGATCTCGCCGTCGAGCACCTCGCCCTCGGCGCAGATGGTGTCGGAATCCGGCGCGGGCTTCTGGGGTGGATGACCCGCGCACGCGAAGATCAGCATTGCCGTAAGCATTTGTCAGTGTACCATGCGCGGTTTTGCTGGACGCTCTCCTGCCCCCCTCCCCCGGAAAACGACGTATCAATTCGCCGTCCGGCAGGGACAGTCAACCCGGGAGGATGCTGGGGAGACTGCACCTACCATGACGGGTGCGACGTTGCTCCAGGGGTCGTGACAGCGATCGGCGTCGGGGGGATCACGACCGCGACCGTGGTCGACGGCGAGGCCGTCTTCACCGGGAGTTGTGGCTCCGGGGAGTGTGTTGGTGGCCCACGGAAGGGCTCCTACGTCCGCGTCGCGGATATGTACTACGGGGGTGGGTTCTGCGCGTTGACCGACGTCGGCGAGATCGACCGTTGGGGTCGACGCCAACAACACACCGGGTAAGATCGATCATGGCCCGTGACTCCCTTGAGCTTCGCTCCTATCAGGATGCACGATGTGGTCCAGGTGGAGCACCGGCCGCCTCATCCCATCTCTCCTCCGGTCCTGCAACGCGGCTTTCGGCGTGACGAAGGGCTTGCAGAGACTGCCGGGGAGTGTGACCTGCCAGGGGGCATTCACGAGCAGACCCTTCATGTTCCCTCTCCCTCATCCTGCGCCCACAGGTGCTCGATTGCACCGGGTTTCCCTGGGCGTGTGTCTGACCGTCGCCGGCCTGGGCCTCGCCGGATGTGCACCTCCGCCGACCGCGGGCATCGAACTGACGGCGGATGGGCACCTGCTGCTCGACGGGCTCGACCTTGGCGCGCTGCGCACCAACGGTGAGCGGGCGTTGAGCGAGTCGAGTTGGGTGATGCGCTGCGGGCGGTCCCGGATGTGGAAGAAGGCCGCTGAACCTGCGCTCGGGGTTCGCGTGGCGAGTCGCGAGCAGCAGAGGTGGACCGCTGAAGCATGGGGCAGCAGCATGGACCTGCGCCTGATGGACCCCTCCCGCGGGGCCGCGACGTGTTCCTGCAAGGCCGTTGGTGTCGCCCCTGGCGAGCGCGCGGTCGCGCGGCCGTGAACGTGCTGAGCGAGAGGATGCTCCCCATCCTCATCGACGAACGCGCGCCCGCTACGCCCTGACCCGGGACCGGGACCGCCGGCGCACCGCCAGGAGCCCGATCGCCACGGGCAGGGCCCACCCCTGCCCTCCGGAACCGGCGGTCCCGCACGACCAGCCCTCGGCCCGCTCGCTCACCCCGTCGCAGTCGTCGTCGCGGCCGTCCATGTGCTCCGGCGCTCCGGGGTACACGAAGGCGTCGCCATCGTCGCAGTCGCCATCCGTCTCGGCCCAGCCATCGTGATCGTCGTCGAACTGGAGCGTGTGGTCGTCCACGACCCCGTCGCAGTCGTCGTCGAGCAGGTTCAGGCTCTCGGGGGCGCCGGGCCAGACGAGGCCATCCTTGTCGTTGCAGTCGCCATCGTCCTCGGAGTAGCCGTCCGCGTCGTCGTCGCCGGCGGCCGTGTGGTCGTCGATCACGCCATCGCAGTTGTTGTCGCGCCCGTCCGCGCGCTCGGCAGCACCCGGGTAGCTCCGTGCATCCGCGTCGTCGCAGTCGCCCGCCTGCTCGGTCCACCCGTCGTGGTCGTCGTCGAACGCGTCGGTCTCGTCATCCACGGTGCCGTCGCAGTCGTTGTCGAGGCCATCGGGGAGTTCGACGGCGCCGGGGAACGTGTCCGGATCGGCGTCGTCGCAGTCGCCCGTCGCCGCGGAGCACCCGTCCCCGTCGGCGTCTCCCAGCACCGTGCCCTCGTCCACGACGCCGTCGCAGTCGTTGTCGACCCCATCGGGGAGCTCCTCGGCGCCGGGGTTCACGGTCCGACTCGCGTCGTCGCAGTCACCTGCAGACTCGGTGTAGCCGTCCCCGTCGTCGTCTCCGTTCGCCGTGCCCTCGTCCACGCGGCCATCGCAGTCGTCGTCGCGACCGTTCGCCACCTCGGTCGCGCCCGGAGCGATCGCCGGGTCCGAGTCGTCGCAGTCGCCCGCGGCATCCGTCCACCCGTCGGCATCGTCGTCGCTCGCGACCGTGCCCTCGTCCACCAGCCCGTCGCAGTCGTCGTCCTTGCCGTTCGCCGACTCGGGCGCCCCGGGAAACCGCAGCGCGTCCCCGTCCGCGCAGTCGCCCTGCGCCTCGGTCCATCCGTCGCGGTCGTCGTCGTACACATCGGTCCGGTCGTCCACGCGCCAGTTGCAGTCATTGTCGAGGTCGTCGACGACCTCCGTTGCATACGGGTGCGTGCCGGGGTCCATGTCGTCGCAGTCGCCCATGCACGTGCTGAACCCGTCGGCATCGGCGTCGTAGCCCTCGTCGACGTCGCCTGCACAGTCGTTGTCCACGCTGTCACAGAGCTCGAACGCCCCCGGCCAGGCCATCGCGTTCGCGTCGTTGCAGTCCGTGTCGTCGGCGACCCAGCCGGCGGGCTGGACACACGCGGGTTCGACGACCGCAGGGTCGCCGTAGCCGTCGTCATCGGCATCGCGGTACCACGTCGCGGCGTCCACCGCGGTGGGCTCGTCGATGGCGCCATCGCAGTTGTCGTCGTACCCGTTGCAGTACTCCAACGCCCCGGGGTGCACCGCCGCGTTCGTGTCGTCACAGTCGTCCGATTCGAAGCCGTCGCCGTCCTCGTCCACGCCGATGACCGCGCACGTCGCGCCCGGGTAGTAGTGCTCGACCATCCAGCAGTGATCGGCCCCCTCGTAGTACGCCCAGCGCTCCGTCCCCCACTGACACATCCCGCGCCCGTGCCCGTTCACAGCCTCGCCGCTGCAGTAGGGATCGGAGACGCCATCCGCTGTGGGATCCCCGTTCTCGGCCGAGTACTCGGTGTACTCCAGGCTCACCCCGTTCACGGCGTACTCCCCCTCCGTCGCTGCCCCGGCCGCGTCGGTGGATGCGTACCCCGTCTCGTCGTACACCTGGCAGGAGGTGGTGTCGCAGATGTCGGCGCAGTCGTACTTTCCGCCAGCGTTCACCCACCATGCCGAGTAGCTGCGGACCGCCACGGCGCCGGCCATGAGCGATTCGTCCCGCCACGACGAGATCCATTCGTCGCCGAGCACACCCTTCACGTAGTCCTCGAAGGGTACGACATCGACTGGACCGTCACACGACGACGAGCCGCCCAGGCTCGAACGCCACACCCGGATCGTGTCGGGCGGCGTGAAGTCCCAGGCGGTGGGCGGGGGCACGGCCATGCCATCGACCTCCACCCCGTTGATCCCCCGCATCTCCGCCAGCGACGGCACCGGCTCCCCGGCGGCGAGCCGCTCCTCCACGAGCCGGGAGCCCGGACGAAGGTCGGCATCTTCCCTCACGAAGGGCGCCGGCGCACCTGCCCGCGACGTGCAAGCCGCAGCGAGAAGGAGGAAAAGCCCGGGAACCATGATGACAGTGGTAGCACAGACGTGGTCTCGTGGGAAACACCGGTGCCGCCGACCGCGTGCTACGTGCGCGCCGATGCTGACTGTCCTCCGAGGGCGTGCCGCCGCGATCGCACGCTGGGTGCTGGCGATCGGGATCGTCGTGTGGAGCGTCATGCAACTGCAGGCCTCCTGGGGATCGATCCAGGCTTCCGGGCTCGCGTTCCGGCCGGCGCAGGCGGCAGCGGCGGCGCTCGCCGGCGCGCTCGGGCTCCTGACACTCATGGTGGTCTCGGGCGTTGGCGTCCTGCTCGCCAGGCTGCCCAACGTGACGGGTCGGACGTTCTGGCTCGGCTTCGCCCGGATGTGGTTCATCGGATACTTCTTCCGGTACATCCCTGGAAAGCTGGTCCTGGTGTCGGAGCGGGTGCGGCTGGGTGCGCGGCTCGGGATCCCCGCCACGGCGGGGGTGATGCTGGTGGTGTGGGAGAGCCTTCTGCTGCTCGCGGGCTCCGGGCTGCTCGGCGGCGTCGGCCTCCTCTTCCTGCCCGTGCAGTCCGACCAGCCCGTGTCCGGAGGCGTGATCGTCGCGCTCGCGCTTGGGTCGCTGCTCGGGTCCGTGCTGATGTGGCCCGCGCTCGGGCTGATCGCGCGGTGGTTCCCGGCGGTCCTCGACCGCCTGCCCGGGCTGGTGCTGGACGTGCCCGCGGCGTGGCAGGTGCTGCTGGTGATCGGCAACGCGCTCGGTTGGGGCCTGCTGGGGCTCTCGTTCGCGTTCTTCTGCCAGGCCACCGCTCCGGGCGATCCGCCGGGCACCGCGCTGCTCGTCACGTGGTTCGTGGCCTCCTACGTGGGGGGCCAGCTGGTGAGCGTGAGCCCGGCGGGGATCGGGGTGCGCGAGGGGCTGATCGTCGCCGGGCTGGGGGCGGTGGCGACCGGCCCTGTCGCCCTCGCGTGGGCCGTGGGACACCGCATCCTGCTCACGCTGGTGGAGTTCGCGCTGGAGGCGGTGAGTGCGTTGCTGCCGCTCCCGGCAGAGGATCGAGTCGGGTAGGCGTTCGTGGAGGCCGGCGGCCTCAGAACGTGAGGCCCGGACCGGATGGTACGCCCTCGTCGCCGCCGTTCAGCGCAAGCTGCAGCCACGGCACGTCCACCCAGCGCCCGAACTTGAACCCCACCGCCGTGAAGACCCCGCGCGGCTCGAACCCGAGCGAGCGGTGCAGCGCGATGGAGGCCAGGTTTCCGCTGTCGCCGATGCCCGCGATCATCTGGCGCAGCCCGAGGGCCTCGCAGTCGCGGATCAACGCAGCGAGCAGCGCGCGTCCGATCCCCTGTCCGACCGCGTCCGGCGCGAGGTACACGCTGTCCTCCACGGTGTAGCGGTACGCCGCACGTAGCCGGAACGGCCCCGCGTAGGCGTAGCCCACGACCTCGCCGCCCTCCTCGGCCACCAGCCAGGGCAGGCCGTACCCGAGCACGGCCTCGCGGCGTCGCGCCATCTCGCCCTCGCTCGGCGGCACCTCCTCGAAGGTCCCGAGCCCGTTCAGCACGTTCCACGAGTAGATCGCGGTGATGGCCGGGACATCGGAGGCGGTCGACGGGCGGATCATCCGCCGCCGCTATCCAGAAAGCACCCGGAGCGCGGGAGCCGGGTGGGCATCAATCCCCTTCCCGCCGGGTGTCTGAACGAATACCAGCACGGGATGAGCCTCCGCAGCCGTGAACCCGTCGCCACCCCGTTCCTCAAGTGGGCGGGCGGAAAGACCCAACTGCTGCCGCAGCTTCGCCCCCTGATGCCGCGCTCCCTCGAAGGACGCGGCTACGTGGAGCCGTTCATGGGGGCGGGCTCGGTGTTCTTCGACGTGGTCCGAACGCTACGGCCAGCGCGCTGCACGCTCCTCGACGCCAACCCCAACCTCGTGAACCTCTTCGTCCAGATCCGCGACCACCTCGATGCGGTGCTTCCGATCCTCTCGGAGCACGAGGGCCGCCACAATGCGCCCGGCATCACGGTCGACGAGCGCAAGGGGTACTACTACGCGGTGCGGGGCGCCCCGCCGCCAGGGGGGACACCCGAGGCCGCCGCCCGGTTCGTGTACCTCAACAAGACCTGCTTCAACGGGCTGCACCGCGAAAACAGCAAGGGCGGCTTCAACGTGCCGATGGGGAGCTACGCGCGCCCAACCATCCTCGATCGAGGCCTCCTCGCGGCCGCCTCCGAGGTGCTGCAGGGGGTGACCATCGAGACCTCCAGCTTTCAGGACTGCGAGCGCTACATCCGCGACGGCGACTTCGTATACCTCGACCCCCCGTACGAGCCCCTCTCCACCACGTCGTCGTTCAACGCCTACGCGAGAGACGGCTTCAGCGCGGCAGATCAGACCGCGCTTCGCGACCTGTTGGAACGGATCTCCCCCCGGGTTCAGTGGATGCTCTCGAACAGCACGGCTGATCTGATCGAGGCGCTGTACGAGCGGCCCGGCATGTACAAGCACCACGTGCTCGCCTCGCGCTCGATCAATTCGGTGAGCGCAGGCCGCGGAAAGATCCGCGAATTGGCGGTCACGAACTACCCGACAACTGGATAACCGGCGGCCGGAGCGTGCTCGCATGCCGGCTTTTCGCCCCCTCCTGCTCTCCCCACTCCTGCCTGCATCGCTGTTGCTGGGCAGTTGCAACACAGCCGGCTTCGACGCCGTCTCGATCTCCCCGATCTACGGGTGGACCGAGGGCTGCAACACGGTCCGCATCTCCGGGCACGGGTTCGCGCCCGACGCCACGGTCACCCTCGGCGACCTCGATCTGGCGATCACCACGCGCGGATCGGGCATGGACGAGGGCTACTGGGTCGAGGGTGCGCTCCCGGCGAACCCGGTCACGAGCGCCGGCTATGCCACGGTGACCGTGAACAGCGGGGGCAAGTCCGACGCCCTGCCTGACGCCTACTACCACGTCGCATGCCCGCAGTCCGGCTACCTGGAGTCCCTCGACACCGAGACGGCTGCCTCCGGACAGACGGTCACGCTTGCCGGATGCAGCCTGGACACCAGCGCGCTCCAGGTGCGGCTGATGGGGCGGATCGGGTTGCCGATCGTCCAGGTCCCGCTCACGGCGGGCTGCGGGACCACCGGCGCGACGTTCATCGCCCCTCACCTGCCCGCGGGCACCTACGACCTCCAGGTGATCGACACCCAGGGAGCCGTGGTGTTCCCACCCTACGCCTGCCCCGTCGTGCTCGACACCGCTGACACCGGAGCCCCGCCCTGGTGCCCCACCCTCACCTTCGGGGCGGACCAATGATCCCGTTCTACGCAAGTGTGCTGCACATCCTCGCGCAGTCGCTCGTCGCGCCCGCCTACGCTGGAGAGACTGGAAACATCTCCGGGCACGTGGAGGATGGCGACGGGCTCGCTGTCCCCGACGCGCTGGTGACCCTCTCGGGCGCAGGCATCGCCGGCGCGGTCCAGACGACCACCGACAGCGACGGCAACTTCCGCTTCTTGTCCGTAGCCCCGGGCACCCACCAGATCGAGATCGGCCACGCAGGCCTCACGCCCGCCAGGACGACGGTCACCGTTCGACTGGACGAGACGGTGTTCGTTCCGGTGAAGCTCCAGACGGGATCTGCCGAGATCATCATCGTCGACTCGCCGCCGGCCATCGACACCACGCGCACCGCTGTGTCCACCGAGCTTTCGGCCGACGCGCTCCAGAACCTGCCGACAGGGCGCAGCTACCAGGACTCCGTGAAGATGCTGCCAGGCGTGTCGGGTCGCGTGGACACACAGGATGGAGGCCCAAGTCAGGGCAATCCCTCGGTCCGGGGCGAGGGCCAGTACGGCAACAACTATCTGGTCGACGGGATCAGCACGCGGGACCCGGCAACCAAGACGTTCGGAACCGACGTCAACTTCGACGCGATCCAGGATCTCCAGGTCTACACCGACGGCGCACCTGCCGAGTTCGGCCAGGCGACCGGCATGTTGGTGAACGTGGTGACCAAGGATGGTGGCGACGAGCACCACGGGAGCGGCGCCTACTACCTCGGCAGCAGCTTGAGTTGGGGCACCTATGGCATCCTGGACCCCGATCTGCATGCTGAGGTGCAGGTCAAGAAGCGCACCTTCATGGACCACGAGCTCTCGCTCACTGCGGGAGGCCCGATCGTCAAGGAGAAGCTCTGGTATTTCGCATCGGTAGACCTCTCGATGGGCAACACCGTTTACGAGGGCGGAGACCCGAACTTCCCCTACGCGGCGGAGAGCGCGGGGGGGTTCGCCAAGCTCTCCTGGTTCATCACGCCCGATGTCTCACTCAGGTACCAGCTCAATGGCCAGGTGACCGACGTCTCCAACCACGAGACCAGCGACCAGTTCCTGCCAGAGTCGCAGTCCCACTACAACAGTGATGCCCTCGGTCACCAGCTCACCCTCAAGGTCCGCCCCAACGCCACCGGCGAATTCGAGGCCCAGGGCCTGTACCAGAACGGCCACGTGCTCACGGCACCCGAGTCCGGGGAGACCGAGACCGCATCGATGCTCAACCACGACAGTGGCGTCTACTCGGGAAACTACACAGCCCTCGACGCCAACACCCGCGCACGGGCGGGTGGATCGCTCAAGTACACCCAACTGGCGAGCGGCAAGACCGGCGAGCACCGGATCAAGGTCGGTGCGGAGCTGTGGCGCCTTTACGAGGACAGGGCGCTCACCTACACCGGCCCGGAAGATGGCTACCAGTACGTGTCCGCACCCGATGAAGGGTACCCCTGCGTGACCGAGGACCACTCCGACTGCTACGGCTACACGAAGTACGCGCAGGCCGGGACCATCGGACACGCAGCGCTCGTCGCCAGCGCGTTCGCCCAGGACGACTGGCAGCCGATTCCTGTGTTGAGCACCAATGCCGGCGTCCGCCTCGACAAGGAGACCCTGCACAACAGCTCCGGGGACGTCGTGGTCGACTCCTGGATGTTCTCCCCGCGGCTCGGCGTTTCCTGGGACGTGACCAACGACAAGAAGACGCTCGTCACCGTGAACGCCGGCCGCTACTACGACCTCTCGGGCAATACCTTCGCAGACTGGGGGGATACCCGCAGCGCTTTTGTCTACAAGCAATATGCCTACGACGACCAGACCAAGCAATACGTGCTCGTGTGGGAACAGAGCCCCGAATCGAACCCGAGCGTGTACTGCAACGAGCAGAGCCTCTCCCAGCTCTCGAGCGACGACCGGTCGTACCTCGAGCCGTTCTGCAACGGAAAACTGCGCCCATACCACATGGACAAGCTCGTGCTCGGGATCGAGCGTGAGGTGGTGCCGCTGCTGGTGATCGGCGTGCGCGGGATCCTCTCCCAGACCGTCGACATCCCCGAGGACGTGGACATCGACGACAGCTACTACATCATCACCAACCCCGAATCCAAGCGCCGGGACTACAAGGCGCTCGAGGTCACCGCCACCCGCCGGTTCGACAAGCATTGGCAGGTGCTGGCCAGCTACACGTTCTCCGAGTCCAAGGGCACCATGCCCGGCCAGTTCGAGACCTCCTCCGGTGGAGAGCTCGGGTCGAGCGGCAACGAGGTCGGCGTGTACGACGACGACGTGAATGACAAGGCCACGCGCACCAGCTACTTCGACAGCGGGCAAGGGGCCTACCTGGATGGCCTCTCCGGCCTCGGCACCGAGTCCGACAACGCCGGCTACTACGGGTATCTGCCCTACCACAGCTTCCACTCGGTGAAGGTGAACGGCAGCTACACCTTCAAGTTCGGGACCACCATCGGCCTCGTCTACGAGTTCGACTCGGGCCACGCATGGCAGAAGCGCACCTATACAGAGAGCTACGGGGACTACTACAGCTTCCCCGAGGGGCGGGGCAGCCGGTTCATGCCCCCGGTGAACTACATCGATCTGCACCTGGGACACCGGATCGATCTCAAACACGACCGCTCGGCCGAGATCAACGTGGACGTGTTCAACGTCGCGGACTTCAAGACGCCGATCACCTACTACGAGAACGACGACGCCAACTTCGGGCTCACGTTGTACCGGCAGGAGCCCCGGTCGATCCGCGCAGGCCTGAAGTTCACGTACTGACGGATCACATGCCGGTTCCGAACACCAGGTAGGCGGCCCCGACGTCCGTGCCGGCCTCGGCGTTGCTCGCCCCGATCAGGAGGTCGGGGCACCCGTCCCCGTCCACGTCTCCGGCTCCCGCTACGGAGGTCCCTGCGAGGTCCCCGGAGGCCTCCCCCGAGTACAGCACCGCGCCAGACAGGCTCCCGGAGGCTGGGGTCGCGCTGCCCAGCACCAGGTAGGCTTTGCTGTTGGAGGGTGCCCCCACCAGGAAGTCCGCGAAGCCGTCCCCATCCACATCCCCGGCGCCGGCTACGCTGAGCCCGGCCTGATCCGATGCGACCTCACCCGAGAACTTCACGGCCGTGGACAAGGAGGCCGACGCGGGCGAGGCGCTGCCGAACACCAGGTAGGCGGCGCCCGGCCCCGACCCCGAGCTGGGAGCACCGACGAGCATGTCGACGTAGCCGTCAGCGTCCACGTCCCCTGCCCCCGCTACGCTGTAGCCAGCGTAGTCTCCCGTCTGCCCCGAGTACTTCTGCGCGGTGGACAAGGAGGCGGAGCTGGGGGTGCCGCCCAGCACCAGGTAGGCCGCCCCCGAGCCGGATCCGGCGTACAGCGCGCCGATGAGCATGTCATCCAGGCTGTCCCCGTCCACGTCTCCGGCACCTGCGACGCTGAACCCCGCGCCATCGTTGGCGGTCGTGCCGGCGTACTTCACCGCCGAGGAGAGGCTGGCAGACGCAGGGGTCCCGCCGAGCACGAGGTACGCCGCGCCGGCGTGTGACCCGCCCGCGCTGTTTCGCCAGCCGCTCACGAGGACGTCTCCGTACCCGTCCCCGTTCACGTCTCCTGCACCGGCCACGCCGCGTCCGGCTGCGTCGTAGGCATTCTCGCCGCTGTACTCGATCTGGGTGGACAGGTTCAGGGAGGCGGGGGCAGCTCCGCCCAGGACGATGTAGGCGGAGCCAGCGTCCGAGGCCAACCCGTTGTCGGTTCCGGAGGCGCCGATGACGAGATCGGGCCACCCGTCGGCGTTCACGTCCCCCGCGCCGGAGACCGAGATGCCCGCGAAGTCCCCCGCGACCTCGCCCGTGTACTTCACGGCGGTGCCGAGGCCGGCGGATGCAGGTGCAGCCGTGCCCAGCACCAGGTAGGCCCCGCCCACGTCCGAGCCGATGCTGTCGTTGGCGTACGACGCGCCGATGAGCATGTCGTCGTACCCGTTGTGGTCAAAATCGCCGACACCGGCGACGGAGAACCCCGCCTGGTCGTTCCAGGCCTCGCCGGAGTACTGCACCGCCATCGAGAGCGCCTCGTCGACGGGCGCGCAGGCACCCGACGCCCCGTCGCAGTTGTTGTCCGAGCCGTCCCCGCAGATCTCGGGCTCGCCGGGATTGGCAGTGGAGTCTGCATCGTCACAGTCGCCCGTGATGCCCGTGCTGGAGGACGGTGCGGTGCAGGAGACCGCGACGACGGTGCCGTCTCCGTAGCCGTCCCCGTCCACGTCGGCGTACCAGGTCGTCGGGCCAGCAACCGTCGCGTCTGCATCATCGCAGTCGGCCGCGTTGGAGACGTAGCTGGAGGGCATGGTGCAGGCGTCCACGAAGACAGCGCTGTCCCCGAAGCCGTCATGATCACCGTCCCGGTACCAGACCGGGGCGTCGACGCTCGTGGGCTGGTTGATCAGCGAGTCACAGTTGGCATCGACGCTGTCGCAGTACTCGGCGGCGCCGGGGTGCGTGTCGTAGCTTCCGTCGTTGCAGTCCGTGGAGTCGGCGACGTACCCGAGCGGCTGGGCGCACGCGTGGGTCCACGTCTCCACGGCACCGTAGCCATCGCCATCGAGATCGCTGTACCACACGAGGGCGTCCGTGCTGTCGTCCTCGTTCACGGCGTGGTCGCAGTCGTGGTCGATGCCGTCGCACGACTCGGGCGCGCCCGGGTGGAACAGGCTCGAGGCATCATCGCAGTCGCCGTCGATCTCCGTGTACCCGTCGGAGTCATCGTCGTAGCAGGCGGTGTGATCGTCCGTGAGCCCGTTGCAGTCGTTGTCCACGCCGTTGCAGGTCTCCACGGTGTAGGGCGCCACCGTCCCATCCCCGTCGTTGCAGTCGCCCGCGTGCTCGCTGTACCCATCCCCGTCGTCGTCGAAGGCGTCGGTGCCCTCGTCGGTCTCGCCGTCGCAGTCGTTGTCGACTCCGTCTTCGAGCTCCGGGGCCCCTGGGTAGGTGGTCGAGGTGGCGTCGTCGCAGTCCAGGCACGCGATGGAGCCGTCGCCATCCAGGTCGTCCGTACCCACGGAGCCGTCGCAGTTGTAGTCGACGGGGTCCCCGCAGGTGCTCTCCTCGGCGGCGGGGTGGATGGCAACGTTGCCGTCGTCGCAGTCGTCTGCGTTCCCCACGTAGCCGTCCACCTGCTCACAGGCGGTCACCGCCAGTTCGGCATCGCCGTGGCCGTCCGCATCCGCGTCCAGGAACCAGGAGCCGGCATCTGCGGAGGTCGAGGGATCCGTCTCGCCATCGCAGTCGTTGTCCTGGTCGTCGCAGATCTCGACGGCATCGGGGTGCACGGCGGGGTCCTCGTCGTTGCAGTCCTGGTCGGCCGGGTACCCGTCGCCGTCGGCGTCCACGGGCCCGGGGCTGTCGGAGTCCGAATCCGAGTCGGTGTCCGTGTCGGTGTCGGAGTCCGTGTCGGAGTCCGTGTCGGTGTCCGTGTCGGAGGCGGTGTCGACGCTGTCCTTGCCGGTCTCGGCAGGGGGCAGCGCCGGCAGGCAGCCCGACAGAGCGAGGAGGGCCACGGCGGAGGGGATGAGGCGCATGCCCACGGGCTAACCGGGTTCGAGCGGGGAGATCTACCGCCGACGACGCAAAACCGCCGCGCCGACGAGCGCGCCGAGCGCCACGATCAGCCCCGCGTCCGGAGTGCCGGGAGCGGCGGCACACGCACACCCGCCCGCCTTCTGGAAGGTGTCGGGGGCATCGTCGCAGTTCTCGTCGGCCACGCCGTCGCAATTGTTGTCGATGCCGTCACACATCTCCTTCAATCCGGGGTTCGCCCACCCGTTCGCGTCGTCACAATCGCCCGCCTCGGTCGTGTAGCCATCTCCGTCGAGGTCCAGCGTGCCGGAGTCGATCACGCCGTCGCAGTTGTCGTCGATGCCGTTCATCGTCTCGTCTGCGCCGGGGTGGATCAGGTCGTTGGCGTCGTCGCAGTCGCCGCCTTCCTCGGTGTAGCCGTCGCCGTCGTCGTCGTAGAGCTCGGTGCCTTCATCCACCGCGCCGTCACAGTCGTTGTCCAGACCGTCGGGCACCTCGTCGGCTCCGACGTCCACGGTCGGGTCGGCATCGTTGCAGTCCCCATCCGCGGCGGTGGTGCCGTCCCCGTCGTTGTCCACAGCCGTCGTCCCCTCGTCGATCTGCCCGTCGCAGTCGTTGTCCTTGCCGTCCGCGACCTCGTCTGCGCCCGGGTGCACCGTGGCGTCGATGGTGTCGCAGTCCCCGCCCACGTCGGTGTAGCCGTCGCCGTCGGGGTCCGAGACGCCGCCGTCCACCGAACCGTCGCAGTCGTCGTCGATCCCGTTTCCGGCGATCTCCGTGTTGGCGGGCGACTGGCGGACGTCCCCGTCGTTGCAGTCCCCGGCGTCCTCGGAGTAGCCGTCCCCGTCGTCGTCGTAGGCGTCGGTGTGGTTGTCGACGGTGCCGTCGCAGTCCTCATCCACGCCGTCGGCGGTCTCGGTCCCGGCGGGGTTCGTGCTCGCGCTGGCGTCGTTGCAGTCGCCACCATCCTCGGTGTACCCGTCGCCGTCGTCGTCGTACCACACCGTGCCCTCGTCCACGATGCCGTCACAGTTGGAGTCGATCCCGTCCGCCGTCTCCGTGCCGGTCGGGTGCACCGTCGCGTCGCTGTCGTCGCAGTCGTCGCCTCCCGCGGCCCACCCGACGTAGCCATCGCCGTCGATGTCCCGCAGGTCCGCGCCGGAGCAGTCCTGATCGATCCCGTCGTAGGGGATCTCCACCGCGCCCGGGTTGATCGCGGCGTCTGTGTCGTCACAGTCGTCGCCGCCGGCGAGGTCCGAGATGTACCCGTCGCCGTCCGCATCGCTCACGTCGACGCCGTTGCAGTCCTGGTCGATGCCGTCGTACGGCGGGTCCGCCGCGCCCGGGTAGATCGTGGGATCGGTGTCGTCGCAGTCCGTCGAGTCCGCGAGGTAGCCGGCGGGAGCCGAGCACTCGTTCGTGGCCACGGCGGCATCCCCGAACGTGTCGCCATCGGCGTCTGCGTACCAGGTGGGGGCGTCGATGGCAGCGTTGTCTACGAGGCTGTCGCAGTTGTCGTCGATGCCGTTGCACACCTCGTCGGCGCCCGGGAACACCGCAGCGTTCGCGTCATCGCAGTCCGTTGCATCCGCGAGGAAGCCGGAGGGCGCCGCGCACGAGGCCACGGAGCTACCGGCATCGCCGTAGGTGTCGCCGTCGGAGTCCGCAAACCACAGCGCGGCGTCGGTCGCGCTGTCGTCCACGAGCGTGTTGCAGTCGTCGTCCAGCCCGTTGCACACCTCGGTGGCCCCGGGGAAGATGGCGGCGTCGGCGTCGTCGCAGTCGGTCGCGTCGCCGATGTAGCCCGAAGGGGGCGTGCACTCGACGGTGCTCGCAGCGGGGTCTCCGAACGAGTCGCCGTCGGAGTCGGCGTACCAGGTCACTGAATCGGTGGCACCGTCGTCGACCAGCGTGTTGCAGTCGTCGTCGATGCCGTTGCACACCTCGGTCGCGCCGGGGAAGACGTCCGGATCCGTGTCGTCGCAGTCGGTGTCGTCGGAGAGGTAGCCGGAGGGCGCAGCGCATGCCGCGAGCGTGGCGGCAGCGTCGCCGTAGGTGTCGCCGTCGGAGTCGGCGTACCACACGGCGGCGTCGAGGGCGCCGTCGTCGATGAGCGCGTTGCAGTCGTCGTCCACCCCGTTGCAGAGCTCGTCGGCACCCGGGAACACCGCGGGGTCGGTGTCGTCGCAGTCGGTGTCGTCCGCGATGTAGCCCGACGGTGCCGTGCACTGGTCGATGGTCGCGGTGATGTCCCCGAAGGTGTCGCCGTCGCTGTCGGCGTACCAGGTGCTCGCGTCGGATGCGCCGTTGTCGACGATGCTGTCGCAGTCGTCGTCGATCCCGTTGCAGATCTCCTCGGCGCCCGGGTAGACGTTGGCGTCGCTGTCGTCGCAGTCGGTGTCGT
>CAIQVJ010000113.1 GCA_903875225.1 uncultured Pseudomonadota bacterium | reverse complement strand
GCTCGAAGTACACCGTCTCGGGCTTCTCCGCCTCGTACACCATCAGCTGCTGGGTGCGGTAGACACCGCCCTCGCGCACCGGTGCGCGACACCGCGACATGGGCCCCGGCCGGGTGACTGGCCGGGGCGCCTTGTTTTTCGCAGTACCGCCATCGTCGCCGCGGCACGCGACACGACATGGCTGTCAATACGGAAACAGCTCCCCCAGCCTCCGCGCCCCTGCGTCCGGGTGCACCCTCCTCAACCTGGCGATCAACCTCCCCTCGGTGGCGCGCGCCTCCAGTTCCGCCAACGCCTCCTCGTCCCCCTCATCCAGCCGGACCAGCAGCAGGTACTCGCCTACGGAAGGCTCCCGCGCGACCAACTCGTCCAGCTCGGACCGCCAGCGCCGGCCGTCCAGCACATCGACGCGCACCAACCAACGGAGCCGTGACGCGCGGACGTGCGGCGCCGCGGCCGCCCAGTGGCCCACATGATCCCCCAGCCACCGGAGCGCCTTTGCCGGCTCCCCCATGAGCGCCCAGGCCCGCCCCAACTCGAACCACAGGAAGGGTCGACCAGGACCTGGCACGGCGAGCACCCTCCTTGCCATGGCCTCAGCTGCCGTCAGCTCCGCCGCATCGCCGAGCAACCCCGCGATCCGGACCCATTCGCACACCGGGTGCGACGCCTTCTCCGGCGTCCGCCTGGCCATCCACGCATCGGAGGCCGCGCGCGCGTCGCCGATCGCCTGATCCCACCGCCCCACGGCTCCGAACAGCCGTGCCCTCGCCCCAAGCAAGGCAAGCTCCTCCGGCCGACGCGAGGGGAACGATCTGGGGATTTCCGCCAGGATGCGCTCGCACCCGGGCTCCGCAGTATCCGTCCACGACTGGAGGATCTGGGCCTGCAGGCAGACGCGCGTGTCGGCGGGCAACTCCTCCGCAAAGGGCGAGTCGTGCGCGATGCGGAGAGGCTCCCCGTCGTGGCGACTGGAGATGGCGTGAGCGACGCTCGCCATCCACCGCTCCCGGTCCCCCAGCGTGGGGAGCGCGAGAAGGATCGCCGCCGCTCGTGCCAGCGCTGCGGCTCGTAGCTTCGAGCCCGTACCGAGAACGGCGAGCTCGAAGAAGTCCCGGCACGCCTCGTCTCGCGCGACGGGGTCGGCGCTCCAGCGCCCGGTGAGCGCCTCGTCCAGCGGCGGGAAGGCGAGCGGCCAGGCCTCCTCGACGTACGCCAGCCCCTGAACGCGCAGCCGCACGCCGTGCTCCCGGATCAGGGTCCTGGCCTCGTCCTCGTCTCCTTCCGCCACGAGTAGCAGGTCGACATTCAAGGCCCATCGATGGAGTGCAAGGATCTTGGCCCGCAGCCCACCTACCCGGACCAGCCGGCCCTGGGGGCCGACTGCGGCGCTCGCGGCGACGTTGGGGAGCACCGGAGTTCCCAGGCAACGAGCCCAATGGTCGAGCACCATCGAAAGGCCGAACGAGTCGCCGTCGAGCATGTCGGGCACGCGCCCCCCGTCGTTCGCGACGAGCAGCCCGTAGAAGGACTCGCGCTCGGGCGGCGTGGCGAGCAGCGGCAGGCGGTGCTCGGCGACCTGCGCCGCCAGCTCCAGAGAAGCTTCGGCGGTGTTCACGAACGGTCGGCCACCCGCAGCCAGGCCATCGCCTGGCTCGATGCTCCACAACGAGCCAACGCCGTTGTTCTCGGCCAGCAGGAGCGTCCCACGAGCAGCCCCGGCGCCGCTGCCACACGCCGGGTGGGAGAGCGCCCGGGTGCAAGCCGCCCTCTGTACCGAGTCGCGGGCACGCGCGTTGATGAGATCACGCAGGCCCGGGCTAGTCATCCCCTGCCCACCAGGCCTCCGGCTCCCTCCAGGAGACCTCGGCCCAGCGCTCTGCGTCGGGGTCCTCGCCCTGGGCAAGCAGGAGGTCGCCGAGCGTCGTGGCGTGCGCGGTGGCAGCATCGTCGATGGCCATGAGCGCGTTCGACAGGCCCTCGCCGACCTTCAGGACGTTCAGTGCGCGGCGCACGGATTGAAGGTCGTCGCGCTCGCGGACAATGGCAGCTGCAGCTCGCGCGGCAGAGGTCGGGGGGACGCTGTCCAGCCGATCGATGGCATCGGCCAGCGCATCGGCGCGCGCGATCGAAAGCTCGATGATCAGCGCGATCTGGTCCTTCCCAACCCCGGATAGCCACGCGCGGGCCGCAGCGCGGCTGGCATCGTCCCCAAATCGCAGCACGGCCCCGACCGCGGAGATGCGATCGACCACGGATGGCGAGGCGGACAGGGCGGCGACCTCATGTCGGAGCCAATCGGCACCTGCATGCGGACCGAGCCACCTTACCGGGTCGACGGGCGGGAGTTCAACAGCCCGGCCGGGCGTGTCCGGAAGGTCGACGGCCCCGCCCCCCGGGTCCCACGCGAGCGCGCTCCCCTCGGAGACATCGACGATCAGCTCCCTTCCCGAGAGCCCGACCACCGAGAGGATGACCCGCCCATCGCGCGTGTCGAAGACCAACATGTCCTCCCGCTCGGTCGGAGCCCCGGCGTGGACGGCGACGACGCCCTCGGCGACCAGCTGGATCACCTTCGGCTCCGTGTCCGCCCGGTACATCCCGGGCACGCGAAGGTCGATGGGAGACCAGGTCGCGCCGTCGAGGATGGCCTGAAGACTGGGCGCGGCAGCCCGCCCCCGGGCCGCGGTGTCAGGGGGTGCCGCGTCGGCGGCCACGATGCGCCAGCCCTCTGGCGGTGCGTCGGGGCGTAGCAGCAGGAGCTTTGGATCAGGGGTCATTGGGGTTCCGTACGACGGAGGGACGGGGGACGGGGACTCGACCGGACAGCGGAGGGCAACCGACGACGCAAACGGCCGATCACCTGGCGCATCGCCGCCACCTCCACGTCTGGATCGCGCAAGGTCGCAAGCGCCTCGAGGAACGCGGCACGCATGCGTGTATGGGCCTTGTAGGCACGCTCCACGGCTGCGCCCATCTCCCGCTCGTCTCCTGCAAGTGCCGGGTGCTCCGCGGCGAGGATCTCACGGAGGGTCACGTGTTCGAGATGCAATCGCTTGACCTGCCCCCACGCCTTGACCAGATGCGGGCGCTGCCATGGGTCGCGGCGTTTCACCGCCCTCTCGAACACGACCTCCAGTGTGTCCCAGGCCCCGGCAGGCACTTCCGTCGCCGCATCGAGGCGCTGCCGCTCGACCTCCAGCTGGGCGTTCCGCCGCTCGATCCGGAACTGTCCCTGCTCCCGGCGGAGCAGGTCGATGGAGGCCCGGATGACGCTGGTCCGGAGGTAGGCCTCCACGCTCCCCTCACCCGGGAGCGGCGGAAGGTCGCTGTCCTGGGCGCGCCGGACCAGGTTGACCTTGACCTTGCTCACTGCGTCTTCGCGGTGCGCCGCGACCACACGGCCATTGTGTGAGAGCGCTTCCAGCCGGGCCGTGATGACCCCCCACGCCCCTCCGTCGTCCGGGTCGGTCCGGACCCCCTCCCAGGCGACGAGCAGCGTCATCGCCACACCCCCGCGGCAGCAGCCAGCGCGAACCGGGCCGCCTGATCTTCGGCCCAGTCGCCTGGGGCGGCGGAGCGCGGCGGTTGCCCCGCCAGCACGGCGTCGATGTGTTCCTGGGGCTCGCCCTCGCACGCGATGGTCGGCAGGGGAGCCCACGGCTGGGCCTGATGCGGCGCCTGCTCCAGGCCCCCGACGTCGGCCGACAACCCGCGGTCCACGAGGCGCGCCTGGAGCTCCGGCCAACTGGCAGCGCCTCGACCCACGCGCCTCATGCGGTTGGCGACCCAGTCCGCGAGGACAAACCCCGGATGGACCTCCGTCGCAGGGAGACACTCATCCTGGTACCGGTGTTGGACGCCCCGCACCCGGAACGTGGCGCCCGTCGGGAGGCCGACCTGCGCTTCCTCGACGACCTGCTTGATGAACCGACTCTGCATGGGCCAGCCCTTGCGCCCCCCGACCGTGACGTCGCGGGTGAGCACAAGGAGGTCGATCTCCACGGGCCGCGCCAGCATGAGCACCCGGCGCAGGGCCCCCCGCAGCGCCCGCACGTATGCGTCATGGAGCAGCTCCAGGTGCCACGGGCTCGCATCGGGCTCCACCGGGTCGTCCGGCGGCTCAGGATCTGTCGCGAACTGGTCCGCTACGGCCGCGAAGATGATCGCGTGCGCCGACGGCTCGGTGCCGGTGACATCGACCAGCAGGTCACGCATCGCCGCGCCCTGGCGCTCGGCGACCGCCCGTAGTGCCCCGTACTCCGGGGTGTACCGGGCCCACGAGTCGACGATCCTCGCCCGCTCCGGCGTGGGAAAGCCCCCGGTCTCGCAGATCTGGAGCACCCTGGCGACGTCCTCGGGCAGCGCCCCGTCGAGGATCGCGGAACATGCGGCCTTCAGCTCGGCGGCGAAGCCACCTTTGCCCATCTGCTGCCCCCCCTCCCAGTCCCCGCGTCGCACATGGTAGAGGAGCCTCGATCCTGGAATGTTCAGCGTGCTCGCGTGCGGTGGCCAGGGACCGGGGGCCCAGATGCGCGCGAGGCGTCGCCGCAGGGCGCTCCGGGCGACGGCGTCTGCGGAGTGAGGCAACAGGACACCCGCGACCACCGAAGGCTCACCCGCGAACGTGCCGGACTCATCGACGTACAGCGACCAACGGTCGGGCATCAGGACCTCACCAGGGCCCGAGGATAACCGAATGTGGTCCGGTCCGAGCGCCGATTCAGAGCCCCGTGGGGCGCACCGGCCGGACCCACGATAATGCCGGGACACCCACAGGTGGCCGATGACGACGTTCCGCGACACGCTCCCGCGCCCGCTTGCGATCGGCCTCCACGCGGTGGAGAATGCACTGCCCGGAGAGCTGGGCCCCACGCTGCAGAAGTTCGTGGAGCTCCTGGTCCGGTACGCCGTGTTGGTGGACCTGGCCCGATACGTCTCCCTTCGGGAAGAGGGGCAGGCAGACCTGACGATGGAAGACGGCCTGGCGGGTTGGTCGAAACCGTCGTTTGGGGACTGGGTGGGGTACCTCCGCACCGTGCAGGCAGGCCTGAAGCGCCTGTCGACGGCCAGCACCCTGCCCGGAGGCTCGACCCAACTCGATGGTGCCGCGCTCGTCGACTTCCGAAAAAGAGTGAGGGCTGACAACTCGCCGAAGGTCACCCTCTCCCAGTTTCTCGACGCCGTGGTCCAGTGGCGCAACGCTGGCGGGCACGGTGATGCCATCCAGCGCCATTCGCCCGAATCGGAGGTACTGCGAAGGGCCGTGGCCGAGCTGCTCGACCAGTGCCCGGACCTCCTCGCTGCAGCCCCGATCTGGGTGGAGAGCTCCCAATTCATCCCTGGCCGCAGCGGCAAGCCCGACCAGCTCGACATCTCCTACTTCACCGCCGTGGGCACCTCTCCCCCCCTCCGGGCGAGGGCGCTCGTGGGCAGAGCGTCGGCCTTCGGGCCACGGGAGCTCTACCTCTGTCGCGCGGGACTGGCGGATCCGCTCCCCCTGAAGCCGTTCTTCCAGTGGGGGGACGACCAGGAGGAGCTCCTGATGCTCGGGAACATCGATCGGAACCAGGCCACCTTCACTGCCCCGCGGATCACCCGGCCCGACCCGACGGAGGACCTGAGAAGTGCCGCGGGCTTCCTGTTCAGTCCGGCGCGCACGCGGGCGCAAGCGGCGGGGCATGCGCCGACGACGCCCGCGAATCCCGCGCTCGCCGCCTACACCACCATGCTCGAGGCATCCCTGCTCGATGGCGTGTTCACCCCGGATGAGCGGGCAACGCTCGAGTCCATGCGGAAGACCCTCGGCCTGAGCCGGGAGGACGCCGACCAGGCCCTGGCCGCACATGGTGTCATGGACGACCGGCATCGAGCGGACGCGGTCGCTGCACCATTGCCGACGCCCGAGGTGAGCCCGACAGCAGCGTCCTGGGACGTTTCGGCCCGGGCGCTGCTGCGCGGCGTTCGGGAGCACGTGCGCACGCGTCTGGCCTTCTCGTTCCTGGAAACCTCCGGCGATGACCAGATCGACGAGGACGGCCTCCTCCTCTTCCGTATCGACGACCGCCACGGGCTGTCCGTCTGGTTCGAGTCGAAGTACCGGGACACGGTCAAGGTCGTTCTCCAGTTCTTCGGGAAGGCACCAGACCCAGCGTTCGCCGAGGCGCGACGCCTCATCGAGGCATGTCATCCCACCCTGCCGCAGGGCTGGGAGCCACTGGCGCGATCCGAGGTCGAGCACCTCTGTCTGGAGTCCCGGCTCCGCACCCCCGTTGCCCAGTTGGAATCTGCAGCGACGCACCTCGCTGTCGCAGAGGCCGTTCTACGTTTGAGCTGCTATATCGCCGAATATCTTCCTGGAGTCAGAGCGCGGGTGTCCGAGGTGGGGGCCGGGCCGGCCCGTGAGGTCATCGCCCCCCCTCCGGTCCGGCCCACCTCCCGGAGCCTTCCCTCCGCGAAGCCCCTCCCTCTCCCTCTCCGCGCCGCGCTGCACCATGTCAAGGCGCACCAATCCCTCGGTGTCAAGGTCACCGCGCAGTCGAGCGACGCCGATATCGAGGTGATCGCCATGGACAACGGGAGCCTCGACTTCAAGGTGGACGCGACGCACTCACTGTCCCTATGGTTCCACCCCGCCGCGGACTGCGTGTACGCTGTACTCGGTTGGTACGGACCCGCGGGAGCTGCAGACCCGACCTGGTCGGCGGTGCGGGACAGGCTCGAGCAGCGAGGCGCCGAGCTGTGGCCGGGTTGGGAGTTCAGACGTGCAAGCTGGAAACCGGCGGCCTACGAGGCGTATCACAAGGTGGCACCTCAACTCGATGGCGACCAGCTCGGGCTGTTCCTTCTGCGCGCCCTCACCGCCCTCGCCGACGAAGTGGTGCTGGCCGGAGGCGGCGAGCCCGCAGCATTGCCCGGGCGGACCCCGATGGAGGCCACCGCCGATCTCCTCGGATACGGAGTCGATCTTCAACTGGAGTTGACGACCATCGCAGACCGCGCCGTCAAGGAGGACTTTGCGGAAGCGGGGAGCCTGCTCGGTATCGGCCCCACGCCGGCGATCCGCCGCAACAAGAAGACCGGGATCGGGAGCGACGGGCGCGAGGGAGTGGACGTCATGCCCTGGCCGTGGAAGCCCGGTGTCTTCTGCGGGGTCCTGGTCGATGGGCGCGACCACCGGACAACGCCGGGCCGCAGCCGGCTGGGCGTCGACTTCGTGGTGATCCTGTCGATGTACCAGAAGGTGAACCCCGGCGCCTACGAGAGCAGCCCCGCCTTCCAGGCGCTCCGGGCCCGACTTGCAGCAGACCACGGCCGGTGGGACTTCCACGACCATCTGGCAGCGGTCCCCAGGCCCAACCGATGGCATCCCATCCACCTTCGAAGGCCGCTCGTCGAGGTCTGGGAGGGCGCCGGGACGCCCGAAGCGCGGTGCGCGGCGTGGCTCGCCGCCGCCCGGGAGGGGATGGAATTGCTGCTGCGCGGGGGAGAGGCGAGGGACCTGTCCGGGGCCTGGGACGAGCCCCCCTCGCCGGCCCACGTCGAGACCTCTGAACCGCCAGGGTGCGAGCTGGTCCCCGCCGCGCTCGCAGCCGAACCGTCAACGGTGGCGGCTCCCGGGGAACCAGCCCCCGCTGTCGGCGAGGGCGCTCCCGACTCGGGGGCGTTCCAGTCCGGCTTCGACCGCAACCGCGAGTTTCTCGGGCGACCGCAGCAGGCGACGGTCGAACGACGCGTGTGGATCGACAAGCATCGGGGGTACTTCATCTTCCACACGCAGCGACTGGCGGGTGACCGGCACGACCGGAGCGCCATGCTTGCGTGGCACTCGTCGCTACCAACGGCGTACTGCGTTCGACACGGAATGGCGTCCCGCTACCTCGACCAGGCGACCATGGCAGCACTGGGCGTGCCCACAGAGGATGAACGCGGGGTGGTCTCGATCACCGGTGTCCGCGCCGCCGTCCAGACATTCAAGGTCGGGGATCCCCAGTGGCTGCACCGCTCCCTGTGCTACCACCTCGATGGCGCGCATGCCGGCAAGGCGTTCTTCACCCGCGGCGGCATCCATGCGAAGTATGTGGAGCTCGGAGCAGAGCAGTCTGCGCTCGGGCTGCCGACCTCGGACGAGGAGAAGACGGACGACGGCGCCGTGAGCCGGTTCGAGCGCGGCGAAATCCGGTGGACGCGAAAGACCGGAGCAATCCGGGTGGACGTCCCGAGGCGTTGACGGAGCGGCCCGGCCCCCTCACCCCTTCCGCCCCCGACTGACCCTGCCGGTGACGCTCGAAAAACAAGGCGCCCCGGCCAGTCACCCGGCCGGGGCCCATGTCGCGGTGTCGCGCACCGGTGCGCGAGGGCGGTGTCTACCGCACCCAGCAGCTGATGGTGTACGAGGCGGAGAAGCCCGAGACGGTGTACTTCGAGC
>CAIQVJ010000112.1 GCA_903875225.1 uncultured Pseudomonadota bacterium | reverse complement strand
GGGCCACGCGCAGGACCCCATCGACGAGATCGGTGCGCCGGGCCAGGAGCCAGCGGCGCCTGAAGGGCACGGTGAGCACCCACTGCCGCGTCGCCACCCACGGGATCACCCGGTCCACCCAGTGCGCCGCCTTCTCCGCCATGCGCCGGCCTGCACAGCTCGGGCAGAAGCCCCGCGTCTTGCACGAGAACAACACGAGCCGGTGATGCTGGCAGTCCGCACACTCGAGCCACGCAAAGCCCTTCGCGGGGTCGCGACAGCCAAGGTAGGCGTCGAACTCCCGCACCACGAACCGCGGTAGTTCGCGGTCTTCCCGGGCGAGCGCGCGCACGAGCAAGGGCACGCCCTCCTGCACCACCGCGCGCAGCTGCGCGTCCGCGGTCCCCCGGAGCTCGACGATGCAGGCCATGGCGCAGGCGCAACGCAAGCCGGGAGCCGGGCGGAAGTCGGCGTTTGCAGGTTGGGCACGACCGGGACGAGCGGTAGACCCCGCCAGGGGTGGCGGATGCCCGACGCCTGTCCTGCGTCAATGGCCGACGGCGCCCCGTCGCCAAAATGCCCAAGCCAGATCTGCCGGGGCCCGCCCCCGGCGCGGCTATCGGGGGGAGCGCCGGTCCGTCCTGCCCACGGACTTCGGACGAGACCTGGGGGTCGCCCGCGCCCGCTCCGGGTGCAGGGACTCTCCCGTGTCGAGGCGACCACCGCGCGCCATGCGCTCGATCTCCTTGAGCATCGCCTCGTCGCTCGGCGTGATGAAGTTGTAGACCGTGCCGCCCGTCGTCGAGCCGTCGGGCTGGAGCCGCCCGATGCGACCGATGCGGTGCAGGTACTCGCTGGGGCGCTCGGGCAGATCGAAGTTCAGCACGAAGGAGAGATCCGGGATGTGGAGCCCGCGGCCGCCAAGCTCGGTCGTGAGCAGGATGCGGCCCTCGCCGGCGCGAAAGCGCTTGAGCGCCGCCGCGCGTTCGCGAGGCAGCCACGCGCCGTGCACGACGATCACGGAGTGACCGCGCTCGGTGAGCGCCTGGGCGACCTCGTCGGCCGTCTCGCGCCGGTTGGTGAACCCGATCCCGCGCTGCCCATCCTTGAGCGCCACGAGGATGTCGCTCGCGACGTCGAGCTTCTCCTTCCACCGCAGCCGGACGTTCCGGATCACGATCGTGGACGGCGCCTTGTGGGAGTCCTTCGCCTCCAACAGCACGGGCCGCTCCATGCGGGTGTTCGCCCATGCCCGGATCGGCTCCGGCAGCGTGGCGCTCACGAGCACGAGCTGACGGCCGTTGGGCGTGGCGTCCACCACCGCGACAGTGTCGTCCCGCTGGCCCGCATCGAGCAGGGTGTCGGCCTCGTCCACCACGACCACGCGCACGTCGGAGAGATCGACGGTCCCCGCCGCAACGAGCGCGCGCAGGCGCTGCGGGTTGGCGATCAGGATGTCAGCCGGCGTGGCGAGCTGCTTGCGGGTGTCGGAGGGTGTCTGGCCCCCGGCGACCGAGCGCACGCGCTGCTTGACGCCGTGGGCGACGAGCTTGATCGCCTTCTCGCTCTGGAGGACGAGCTCCCGCGTGGCCGTCAACACGATCGCGCGGGGCCGGGCGAGCTGGGTGACCATGCCCTCGGCCTCCTCGATGCCGCGAAGCCGCTGGAGCACCGGGAGGCCATAGGCGAGCGTCTTGCCGGAGCCGGTGGGCGCGAGGCACAGGCAGTTCGCGCCGCCGAGGATCGCGTGGATGACGAGGCGCTGTACGGGCGAGGGCTCGACCAGGTGGGCCTTGTCGAGGCACTCGACGAGACCGGGCAGGAGGCCGAGCGATGCAAAGGTGTTGGACATGCCGGCGGCTAACCCCGGACGCGCGAGTACGCGCGACCGGGGCCCCGTGAACTCCAACCCCGCCGGGCGGGCGCAGGGGCGACGGCTCGCCAGCTCGCCGTCCCCTGCGCGCTCCGCGCCCGACCCCGCACACAACCGCGACTACGCGCGACCGGGGCCTCGTGAACTCCAACCCCGCCGGGCGGGCGCAGGGGCGACGACTCGCCAGCTCGCCGTCCCCTGCGCGCTCCGCGCCCGACCCCGCACACAACCGCGACTACGCGCGACCGGGGCCCCGTGAACTCCAACCCCGCGCACAACCGCGACTACGCGCGACCGGGGCCCCGTGAACTCCAACCCCGCCGGGCGGGCGCAGGGGCGACGGCTTGCCGTTTCCGTGAATGAGTTTATACTCACTGAGTATGAACTCATCCAGACTGGCCCACCAGACCCAGACCCGAGCGAGGATCCTCGAATCCGCGCGTTCGGAGCTGGAAGTCCACGGCTATCGGGATGCGAACACCGCGCGCATCGCCCATGCCGCGGGCGTCGCACATGGAACGGTCTTCCTCCACTTTTCGACGCGCGAGCAGCTCCTCGACGCCATCGTGTTGAGCGATGCACTGGCAGACGCGGCAGAAGCGCTCCCGCACCTGCGCGCCTCTGCTTCCCTCGGCGAGCTCCTCACCCTGCACCTCCGACAGCTGTCCGCACATCTCCCGTTCGCGCGACTGCTGGCGAGGGAGCTTCCTTTCCTCTCGCCCTCCCTCCGGGCGCACATCCTCGTCTCCCGCACGGCGCTGGTCGAGGCCATGCGCCTGTCGATCCTCGCCGGCCAGGAGGCCGGGACCTTCAAGCCGGGCGACCCGGCCGTGCTGCTCGCATTCTGGCTCGGCGCGATCGAGCGACACCTGGTGCACCCGGACCTCCTTCCCCCGCTGACCGAGCGGGGCCCTGCCCTGCGCGACACGTTCCTGGACATGCTCACCATCGAACAACCCGGCCGAAGGAGCCCCGATGACCTGTGAATCCTGCTCGTTACCCCTGATCAGTCCCGAAGACCACGGCGCCGGGGATCCCGCCAACCGGTACTGTCGCTACTGCACAGACGCGGTGGGCACGTTGCGGCCGTACGATGCCATCCTGGCGGACTTCACGGCACTCCTGGTCCGCACGCACGGCCTCACCGAGGCCGCAGCCCGCGAGACCTCCGCAGGGATCATGGCCACGCAGCCGGCCTGGAGGGGACGTTGACCGCGCCTGCCCCGGCCCCGCCGGTCCCGGTCGAACATCCCTGGATCAACAGCGCCTCCTGGCCGTTCGCCCCGCGCTGGTTTCAGTTCGAGGGCGCCCGGATGCACTACGTCGACGAGGGTCGCGGCCCCGTCGTGGTCCTCTGCCACGGAACACCGAGCTGGGGCTGGGAGTGGCGGCACGTGATCGCCGATCTGCGCGCGGACCACCGGGTGCTCTGCCTCGACATGCTCGGGTTCGGCCTCTCCGACAAGCCCCCGGGCGCGGACCTGCGGCCCGAGGCGCAGAGCGGGCGGTTGGCGGCATGGATGGACCACCTGGGCCTTGAACGAGCGCATTTCGTGGTCCACGATTTTGGAGGCCCGACCGGGCTCGGAGCCACGCTGCAAAGGCCCGGGCGCATCGCCGGACTCACGCTCCTGAACACCTTCGCCTGGGACCTGCACGACGACCCGACAGTCCGCTACTCGTCGGCGTTTTTCGGGACCCCGCTGGGGCGGTGGATCTACACGAGCTTCAACTTCTCCGCGAAGGTCATGGCGCCCTCGGCCTGGGGCGAGAAGCACAAGAGAACGCCTGAGATCCAGCGTCACTACGAGGGCCCGTTCCCCACCGCCGAGAGCCGGATGTCCACCTGGGTGTTCGCGCGCGAGCTCATGGGGTCAAGCTCGTTCTACCAGCGGGTGTGGGACCAGCGGGCGACCTGGGGCCGGGTGCCGAGCGCCCTGGTCTGGGGGACCGCCGACCCGGCCTTCGGCCCGAAGTACCTCGCCCGGTTCCAGGAGGCCCTGCCCGACGCACAGGTCACGGTGCTCCCGCGCGCAGGCCACTTCCCGCAGGAAGAGGCCCCCGCCGAGGTGATCGCCGCGTTGCGTGCAAACCTGCGCAGGGCCTGACCAGCCCCGCGACCGCCCCTACGGCACCGACCGCGCGACGCGGAACCCCAGGTTCACGGCGCTCCAGGTCGGAACGTCCCAGGAGCGGTTGGTCACCCGCGCGGCGTCTGGCGCGTCGTGCCAGCTACCGCCCCGGTTGATGCGGTACGCCCCGGAGTCCAGGCCGTGCGGATCCGTCTGGTCCTCCGCGGGGTAGGCGCCATCCTGGTAGCCGTCTCCGACCAGCTCCCACACATTGCCCGAGAAGTCGCAGAAGTCGAGGGCGTTGGTGCCCAACGTACACACCTCGTGCACCTCGCCGCCGCTGTTGTCGGAGGTCCAGGCGACGTCGTTCGCGGTGTTGGAGCCCGAGTAGATGTCGTCCTCGAGCCCGCTCGCCGCGTACTCCCACTCTGCCTCGGTGGGGAGGCGGTAGCCCGCACAGGCGTAGGGATCGGGGTCCTTGAGCACGAAGGTGCCGTTCCCGTCGGCATCGGTGTAGCAGGAGGGGAAGCCGCCCACGTTGGAGAGGATGTTGGCGAAGTGCGCCGCCTCGAACCAGCTCACCGAGTCCACCGGGCAGTCGGGGCAGGTGGGGTAGTACGACGGGTTGGTGCCCATCACACTCTCGTACTGGGCCTGCGTCACCTCGCTGCGGTCGAGCCAGAACGCGTGCGTGAGCGTGACGTTGTGCTCGGGCTTCTCGTTGGACTCCACGTCGTCTGCGTCGCTGCCCATCGTGAACGTGCCCGGCCCGAGGTAGGCGAGCATGTCGATGCCGTAGCTCTCGGTGTAGTCCTCTCCCGGAGCGGCCCACTCCGCGGTGTCGAAGGTGTCGTTCGTGTCGTCACCAGCGGGGCTGTCCGACGGGCTGTCGGTGGAGTCGTGCCCGGACGAGCAGGACTGGATGAGCCGGCATCCCGTGGAGAGTGTGACGGTCGAGGCAAGGAAGATCGTGGAGAGGGTTCGCATCGCCCACCGATCGTACCCCGGCCGGAGCCGGGTCGCGCTCCCGGCGATACGTGAGGCTCCGACCAGGAGTCCCACATGGGCGGCATCGCCGGCCTCTACCACCCCGGCATCTCCGGCCAGCCGGAGGCCGCCGAACGCGACGCGCTGGTCGGCGGTTCTCGCTTCTTCGGCGATGGCGCGATGCTCGTGTGCCAGCCCCGCTCCACGATGGCGCAGACGGATCGCCTCACGGTCATGGTGTCGGGGCACTTCGACCGCGCACCCATCACCGGGCAGTCGGCCGCCGAGGTGCTGCTCGACTACTGGGAGCGTCTCGGCATCGATGCCCTGACCCACTTCGAGGGCGCCTTCGTCGCCGCCGTGTTCGATCGGCGCGGTCCCCGCCCCACGCTCAACCTGCTGCGAGACGCTTTCGGCATTCGCCGCCTGTACTACGCGGCCCGCGGGGGGCGCTTCGCCTTCTCGACGGCGGTGCGCCCGCTCCTCGACCTCCCCTGGGTGAGCCGCGAGCTCGCCCGCGAAAACCTCGCTGAGTACCTGTCCTTTCGGTACACCCACGCACCCCGCACGCTGCTGCGGGATGTCTCCTCCCTGCCGGCGGGGCACCACCTCACGCTCTCCGCCGAGGGGCTGAAGCTCGAACCCTGGTTCAAGCTGCGCTACAGCCCACCGTTCGCGGATCTCCCGCCCGATGCGCCGACGCTCAAGGAGCTGGAGCAGCGGCTCAACCGCGCCGTCGCCTCCCGGGCGTCCGGCAAGGAACGGGTGGGCGTGTTCCTCTCCGGAGGCCTGGACTCCAGCGCGATCGCGCTGTTTGCCTCCCGGCTCGGCCCGGTCCACACGTTCACCGTCGGCATGCAGGACGCCGAGGATGACGAGACGCCCTACGCCGGTCGGGTCGCGAACCTCCTGCAGACCCGGCACGACGTGCTGCGCGTCTCGACCGAGGACTTCCGCGACGCGATGGACGTGGTCGTGGGGCGGAGCGACCAGCCGCCGCCCGACCCCGCGGCGATGCCGCACTACCTGCTGGCAAAATTCGCGCGACCCCACGTGGACGTGATCCTCTCCGGAGACGGCGGGGACGAGGTGTTCGGCGGGCGGATGGTCGGCGTGCTCGCGCAGGAGATGCGCATCTCGTCCGTCCTCGCCCGCATGCCGGGCCGTCGGCTCATCGCAGGCGCGTTCGTCGGCCGACCGGAGCTGAAGGACCCCTGGGCGCCGTTCGGACTGTCCCGGTTGATCGGGGGGGTTCACGCGTTCGACCACCCCGCCCGCGCAGGCCTCCTGCGGGATCCTGGCTGGGTACGCGCAGGCGTCCGGCGGCTCTGCCTGGAGCCCCTGTACCGCGAGGTTGCGAGCGATCCGCTCAACGAGATCCTGCACGTGTACCTTCGCGGACGGATGGCGGAGGACACGCTCGCCCGAGCAGGCACGGCCGCATCCCTCGCCGGCATCGGCCTGCGCGAGCCGCTGCTCGACCGGGATCTGGTGGGCTTCCTCGCGGCGATCCCCGGTCACTGGAAGGTGCGGACGCACCTCGGGGGCGCGATCACCAAGTGGCCGCTGCGCGAGATCCTGCGGCCGGTGCTCGGAAAACAGCTCGTCCAGCGCCCCAAGCGGGTGCTCCCCGGCCCCTGGCGGCGCTGGCTCACGGGCGGACAGCCGTTCATCGACGAGCGCCTCGCCGCGTTGAAGGAGGACAAGCTCAGGCTCTTCCAGCCGGGCGCGGTCGATGCGCTGGTGAGCGCGGTGCACGCGGAGCGCGAGGGCTCGCGATCGGGCGCAGAGGGCAAGCTCTGGACGTTGCTGCTGCTCGACGCGTGGCTCCGAGACGTGAAGGTGGGGTAGGCCCATGGCCCGGACGACGCGGATCATCTGGGGCAAGTGGGACTGCAGCACCTGCAGCACGAAGGGGATCTCGGCCGAGCCGCCGCCCGGCGAGACCCAGCCGCGGTGTCCCCACTGTGGCAACCCGAGGGAGCAGAACGCGGGCGAGGCCGCCTACCTGGACAATGCTCGGGACAGCAGCGGGCGGGTGCTCGGCGCCAACGTCGCGGACACGGCGCGGGAGGTCGCCATCGCGACCGCTGGCGCAGACTGGACGTGCGGCCGGTGCGGCGGCGACAACCGGGCGGGCAACCCGCAGTGCGACGGGTGCGGCGCGAGCCGGAACGACGCGCTGGCACCGAGGAACCTGGGCGGCTCGGCGCTCCCGCTCCTGTCCAGCGGCAAGGGACTGGCCGCGCTGATCCTCACCGTGATGGTGCCCCTCGGCGGGTGGGGCGGCTTCCACCTGTACACGACCAACTACACCCAGGACCTCCCGGGAACCATCACCTCCCTGCATTGGCAACACACCGTGGACCTGCAGACCTTCGTGCCGGCGACGACAGGGGACTGGCACGCGGGCCTCGTGGAGTCCCCGGCCGTGATGCCCGTGAACGGCGCGGGAGAGAGCCCGGGGGTCGCCGACATCCGCGACTGCGAGCAGCGCCACCACCACGACGAGCAGTATGCGTGCGGCACCGAGAACGTGTGTGTGCAGAAGTCGCGCAGCGTCGACGATGGCCAGGACTGCCACGAAGTGTGCAGCACCTCCGACAACGGGAACGGGAGCTTCACCGAGACCTGCGACGATGTGTGCAGCACAAGCTCCCACACCGAGTACTACGAGGAGTGTCACGACCAGACGAAGTACTGCTCACGCTCCATCGATCTGGAGTGGTGCACCTATGACACGTGGCGGTGGGAGGCCGCGGGACAGGTCGAACTGCACGGCGAGGACCCGGCGCCCGGCACGACCGATCTCCCGTGGCCCGGGCAGGGATCCGGGGAGCTGCAGCGCACCGTGAGGAGCGAGGACTACCAGGTGGAGTACACCATCCCCGAGGAGACCGGCCCGAAGACGACCTGGGACCCGGTGGCCGACCAGGCGGACTTTCTCGGGTTGCGGCTCGGACAGAAGGTACGGGCGACCGTCGGCTGGGAGGGCAACGTACTGAGCGTCCACCGGTAGGTCCGGGCGATACGTTCGGCGCATGCTCCTCTTGCTGCTCGCCTGTGTCCATGATGACGGCGGGATCGTGGTCGCCACCACGCCGGACCTCGCGCCCGTCCTCCAGGACTTCATCGACGACATCGGGGATCCCCGGGTGACGCTCGCGCCGGTCAGCGAGGACGACGACGCCGACGACGCGATCCGGGTCGCACGCCGCTACGAGAACGGCCTGACCGTCACGATCGACGGGGGCGTCGCCTCGGGGTGCTACACGCTCACGGGGCGCGACCCGACCACCGAGCAGGAGGACCGCGGCTTCCACGCGGTCGGTGGGGACGTGCTCGGCGCGCAGTACGCGCTGGCCGACGCCCTGGAGCAGCGCGGCTACGGGTTCTACCACCCCGAGGAGACCGTGATCCCCGCGGACCTCACGTCCACCGTGTGGGGCCCGTACGACTGGAACGGCGAGCCCCGGATCCCGGACCAGTCGGTGCGCGGTCTCGACCCCCACACCCTGCACCCGATCGAGTTCCTGCAGGACGCATGGATGCCCGGCGACGACAATCTGGAACGCGCCGAGCGCGTGGTCGACTGGCTCGTGAAGAACCGCGGCAACCAGCTTCAGTGGCCCGGGCTCGAGGACATCCTGACCTCCTCGTCCGACGGCGCCGCCTGGGCCGACCACACGGCCGCCCTGATGGACTACGCGCACGAGCGGGGGGTGACAACCGCGATCGGGATCCAGCTCTTCGGCGGCTCCAACCTGCAGGAGGCGTTCGACCTGATCGACGACCCCGAGGCCCCCGAGGACGACCGGCGCGCGACCATGGACGAGCGCCTGCACGTCCTCCTGCACCCACCGGGCGGCCCATCCGTCGCCTTCGACAAGGTGAACCTCTCCTTCGGCGAGTTCTCGGGCGAGGACCCCGACGTGTTCATCGACAACGTCGACCTCTTCGCAGACGTCCTGCGCGGGATCTCGGCCGAGGAGGGGCGCGACATCGAGCCCGACGCCACGATCCACGTGGGCGCCAACCAGACGGTGACGTACGACGACCAGGAGATCCTCTACTACTTCCTCGTCAAATACGCGGATCCGACCATCGTGCCGTACATCCACACCGTGATGTACTACACGCTCTTCGACGACGCCGGCGGGGCCTATGGCCACGACGACTTCTCCGAGCACCGGCAGTACCTGGAGGACCGCATGGATGCAGGCCAGCCCGTCGCCTACTTCCCGGAGAGCGCCTACTGGTGCGCGTTCGACAACCCGGTGCCGCTGTACATGCCGGTGTACATCAAGAGCCGGTTTGAGGACATGAAGGAATTGTCCGAGGCGGGGTACCCGCTCGACCAGCACGTCACCTTCTCCTCCGGCTGGGAGTGGGGCTACTGGCAGACGGACGTCGCGGTGTTGCGGATGGGCTGGTCGTTGCCGGAGACCTGGGAGGACGCCGTGCACGCGGACTTCCCCTCGCTGCCGCAGGCCACGCAGGACGGCATCATCGCACTGGGCAACCTGCAGGAGAGCGCCCTGATCGTCGGGCGGCTGGCGCCCTGGATGGCGGGGCGGGACGCGTTCATGGACATCGGGCGCTCCGCCGGGATCGTCGGGCAGCCGGACAGGCCCACGTTCGACGAGATCGTGGCGATGTCGGCGGACGATCGGGCCGCATTCAAGACCACCGTCGTCGAACCCCTGCGCCAGCTTGGAGTCGACACGCGGGATCTGCTCGCCCCCGTGCAGGCCGCGAGCGACGGCACGGTCTGGCAGCGCGAGGTGGAGGACGGGATCGAGATCGACGCGCTGCGGGCCGAGTACATGACCGCCGTGCTCGACGCGGTGCTGGCCTACGCAGACGGGAACGGGACCACATCAGCGACGACCACGGCGGCGGCCGACATCGAGGCGGCGGAGAGCACGTTCGTCAAAGCACAGGCCGTCGTCGCCCGTCGCCACGCCGATCTGCACGACCCCGACCCGACCCGGCTGACGGGCCTGCTCGAGAACCCGACCTTCTACGACTACGGCTACCTGCATCACGCCGACACGCTGTGCTTCTGGCAACGCGACGACGTCCAGGTGCGAAACCTCGTGCTCGGCGAGGCGAACGCTGATCCGGGCTGCACGTTCGAGTAGGCCCCGCCTGCAAGGGGGGCCCGTCAGTCGTCGTCGTCCGAGAGGTCCCCCTCGGGGAGGCCGTCCTCGGAGGGCTCGGTCAGCCGGGTGTAGCGGGGGTCGCGGCACCTGGAGGGGCGCCCGCGGACCACCTGCCGGATCCCGAAGGTCGTCGCCACGGCCCCTCCGGCGACGCTGTTGAAGAACACGCCGCTCAGCGCGAGCGCTCCGAGGGCCGTGACGTCGTCCTGGCGCGCGTAGAGGATCGATCCGGCACCACCGATCCCGATGATGGCGAGCCCGCCCGCGATCGTGAACCCGCCCGCCAGCCGGCGGTGCCCCTGCTGGATCTCGCATTGAAGGTCGGGCTCCACCTCCATGTACGGCTCGGCGGGCGCGCGCAGGCTCGGCGCAAACCGGGCGTCGAGCAACGCGAACGGCACCCAGAGCGCACCACCCACCTTCAGCCCCCTGTCGCCCGGAACACCCCGGACTCGACCGTGACCTCGTCGCCCGCCCCGTTCGCCGCGGTGAAGGAGAAGCAGCCGAGCAGGTCCGTGCCGTCTTCCCCGGCGAGGGTCAACGACCCGCCATCGGCCTGCTTCGTCGAGTAGGAGTCCCCCGAGTCCGGGTAGAACGTGACCCAACCTCCCGTGCCGCCGTCTGGCGGGAGGTCCACGTCTGCGGGCCAGGAGCCGGCGCTCACCGCATCCCCGAGCGCAGCGCCGGCCGTGGTCTCCTGCGCCACGGCGGAGAGCCACCAGCCGCCGGCCGACTCGCTGTTCACCTGCAGGCTCGACCCCGCGAGCAGCCACGTGGTCGCCCCGCCGGTCCATGCCTCCCCGTCCACCGTCGCCTCGATGGTCCCCGGGTCGAGGGTGCCGACATCACAGGTGCCCGCGCCCGCGCCGTTCCCGGCACAGGCGGCGAGCACGAGCAGGAGAGGCAGCGCGAGGAGGAGGGGGAGCGGGCGGGGCATCTGGGCATCCGGGCGGGGGTTGTGCGCGGGGTAGCCCGGGATCCGGTCGCGGGCGAGCGCGCCGCCGGTTTCGGATTAGCCGCCGCGGATGGACACCCGCCCCTCGCTCACCGCTGAAGCCGTCTGTTTCATGCGTGCGGTCGACCAGCTCAAGCCGCCCTCGGATCGGGTGATCGACGACCCGTACGCCCGCCACTTCCTCTCCCCCCCGTGGCGAGCGCTCCTGACCGTGCCCGCGGTGGCATGGCGGGTGCTCCCCGAGCTCACCACCTACATCCGGGCGCGGCACCGCTACATGGACGATCAGCTCCGGGCCGCGCTCTCCGACCGGAACCCGGGGCATCCCGACGGCCGCCCCGTGGAGCAGCTGGTCATCCTCGGCGCCGGCTACGACACGCGCGGACACAGGCTCGCCCCAGTCCTCGGGGGCCGGCGGGTGTTCGAGGTGGACTACCCGACCACCGCTGCGCGAAAGCAGAAGATCCTCAAGACGTTCTCCGACCCGCCGCTCAACCCCGCCGTCACCTACGTGACGATCGACTTCCAGACCCAGTCGATCCACGACGTGCTGACCGCGGCCGGGTTCGACCCCACCCGCCCCACGTTCTTCACCTGGGAGGGTGTTTCGATGTACCTCTCCCGCGCGGCCGTACGCGGCACGCTCGGCGCGCTCCGGGCGCTCGCGGCCCCCGGCTCCAGCCTCACGATGGACTACTTCCGGTACCTCGACGCCCACACGCTCGGCGCATCCGCCCGCCGCCTGAGCGCGGGGCTGCTCGCGTTCATCTCGGAGCCCGTCACCTTCCCGATGGACCCGGAGGACGTCTCCGACTTCATGGGCCGCGACGGGTGGCGCGTGACCGACGTCGCCGACGCTGCGGAGCTCGAGCGGCGCTACATCCGCGACGGGCGGACCGTCTACCCGGCGAACTTCGTGGTGACAGCCGTGGTGTAGCGGGCGACACCTGCCTGTTTGACAGGGCCGTCAAAACCCGGCCCGAGCGCCCACCCCCGCTCGGGATCATTCTGCCGGATCTGTCACGTGGAATCGAATGAAGCATTGACGCGTCGACACCCCATACGTCGAAAACCGACCGGCCAGTCAGCGAAAATAGAGGAAGATCGCACTTGTGCGCGCCTCAATCATCAAGTACAAGCGCCCCATCCGATTGAATGGAGTCGAACGAAATGCGTACAGGTCCAGAGCTGGTCCGCGCGTCAAACCCCTACGCGGCGGAGGATCGCGCCCGCACCTGGCGGCTGCTCGCGGTCGCGCTGGCGGTTTTTGTCGGCGCGCTCGCGGCGATCGTGGCCACGCCGTTCACGCTGGCGGCCACCGCGCTCGGACCCTGGGGCGGGCTGGCGCTCGGCCTCGGGGTCAAGACCCTGCTGGCCGCGCTGGCCGGGCTCACGCTCGTCCGGTTGTTCATCTTCTACCATGACTATCTGCACGGAGCCGTGCTCACGGGTTCGACGCTCGGCAAGATCGTCATGCACGCGGTCGGCTACTGGGTGCTGGCCGGCCCCAGCGTGTGGAAGCAGACCCACGACTACCACCACAAGCACACCGCCAAGATGGTGGGCGCCTCCATCGGCTCCTACCCGATCGTGACGGTGGACATGTGGGGCCTGATGACCGAGGCGCAACGCCGCGACTACAAGCTCGTCCGCCACCCGGTCACGATGCTCGCCGGGTACTTCACGGTCTTCGTGCTCGGCATGTGCATCTCTCCGTTCCGCCGCAACCCGTCCCAGCACCGGGACGGCATCTACGCGCTCGTCGGGCACGCGGCCGTCGTCGTCACGTTCGGCCTCCTGTTCGGCTGGGGGAACGCGTTCTTCGCCGGCATGCTGCCCGTGATGATCGCCACGGCGGCCGGCAGCTACCTGTTCTATGCGCAGCACAACTTCCCCGAGATGCAGATCAAGGGCCGGCACGAGTGGGAGTACACGTTCGCAGCGCTGCACTCCAGCTCCATGATGGACATGGGCCCGGTGATGCACTGGTTCACCGGCAACATCGGCTACCACCACGTGCACCACCTCAACCACCGCATCCCGTTCTACCGGTTGCCCGAGGCGATGGCCGGCATGCCCGAGCTGCAGTCGCCGCATCGCGTGTACCTGACCCCCTCGTCGATCCGCGCCTGCCTGGCGCTCGACGTGTGGGACCCGGCCCAGGGGCGCATGGTGAGCTACGAGGAAGCCGATCAGATGGCGCGGGCGGCGAAGTAGCGGCACCGGTGAACGACCGACCCGGGGAGTGAGCGCCGCGGAGCGCTTCGGATTATCTGCAGCAATGCAGCCCACCCGCCCCGCCCCGCCCCCCGTGACGCTCACCGACGCGCTGATCCGCGCCCTCCCGAAGGCCGATCTGCACGTCCACCTCGACGGCTCGCTGCGGGTGCCGACGCTGATCGAGCTCGCGCGCGAGCGCAGGGTCGCGCTGCCGAGCATGACCGAGCAGGGCATGAACGAGCTCGTCTTCAAGGAGAGCTACGCGCACCTCGGCGAATACCTGCAGGGCTTCGCGTGGACCTGCGCCGTGATGCAGGACCGCGAGGCGCTCGAGCGGATCGCGTATGAGTTCGCCATGGACAACTGGAACGAGGGGGTGCGCTACGTGGAGGTGCGGTTCGCGCCCCAGCTCCACCAGCACGACGACATGGATGGCCGCGAGGTGCTGATCGCCGTGAACAGCGGCATGGCACGCGCGCAGGCGGAGATCAACGCGGTGATGCCCGAAGGGGAGCCGGAGTTCCGCTATGGGATCATCGTCTGCGCCCTGCGAGCGTTCAACGCCGATCTCTCTTCGTACTACGGCCAGCTCATGCGCGCGCTCTCGAAGGCTCCGCGCAAGAAGGTGTTCGGCCTCGCGAGCCTGGAGCTTGCGCGCGAAGCGGTCTGGGCACGGGACGAAGCGGGCATCCCGGTCGTCGGGTTCGACCTGGCCGGCCAGGAGGACGGGTACCCGGCCATCGACCATCAGGACGCCTACGACTTCGCCCACCAGCACTTCATGCACAAGACCGTGCACGCCGGCGAGGCCTACGGCGCGGAGAGCATCTTCCAGGCGATCACCAAGCTGCACGCAGACCGGATCGGCCATGGCTACCTGCTCTTCTCCCCCGAGCGGGTCACCGACCCGAAGGTGGAGGACCGCGAGGCCTACACCAACACGCTCGCGGACTACATCGCAGACCGCAGGGTGACGATGGAGGTGTGCATCACCTCGAACCTGCAGACGAACCCGTCGATCCGCACCGCCGGCGAGCACGCGCTGCGCAAGATGCTCGACGCCCGGCTCTCCGTAGCGCTGTGCACCGACAACCGGCTGGTCTCCCACACCACGGTCAGCAACGAGATCCGGATCGCGGTCGACAACTGCGGCGTGCAGGAACGGGAGCTGCGCGACATCGTGATCCACGGCTTCAAGCGCAGCTTTTTCGCAGGCTCCTACGCCGACAAGCGCCTGTACGTGCGCGGAGTCATCGACTACTACGATCGCATCGTGCGGGAGCATGCGGCGATCCAGGGCGGCGCGTAGCCACCGATCGGCCGCCGACAGGGGCCGTGAGACGCCGCTGATCCCTGGCGCGGGCGGGCCCGGGCAGGCGGGCGGGCCCGGCAGTGGGCTCCGAGGCGGCCATCGTCCAGCGTGCACGAATTTCGGTTAGTTCGCCGCATGTCCTCACTCCTCCTCCTCCTCCTCCCGTCCCTTTCGCTCCTCGGCTGCACCCACAAGGACACCGGAGACGACTCCGGGCCCCAGGACAGCGACTCCGCGGTCGATTCCGGAGATGGCAAGCTGCGTTTCGTCGTCCTGCACACCAACGACACGCACAGCCACCTCGTCGGTTGGGGGCCCAACGCCGAGTACACGCCCGACAGCCTGAATGACGACCTGACGGTCGGCGGCGTCGCGCGCACGATGGCGCTCGTGAGCCAGATCCGGGCTTCCAGCACGGACCAGGTCCTCCTGTTCGACGCGGGCGACTGGATGAACGGCGACGTGTTCCAGCTCCTGGCCCAGACCGACCCCGCCGAGCTGCAGATGTTCCAGCTCCTCGGCTACGACGCCATCACCCTCGGCAACCACGAGTTCGACCAGGGGCCCGGGTTCCTCGGCAGCATGATCCAGAAGGCCGACGAGCTGGGCGTCACCGTGCCGATCGTCGCCTCCAACGTCGTCCCCAGCGCCGACGACGCCGCAGATGACGCCCTGCAGGCAGAGATCGAGAGCGGTCGCATCCAGTCCACAAAGGTGCTCACCCTCGACAACGGGCTCAAGATCGGCCTGTTCGGCCTGATCGGAGACGAGGCACAGTCCATCACCCCCGGGATCTCGCCCGCGAGCTTCGCCCCGCAGGCCGACATCGCGACCGCCGAAGTCGCGGACCTGCAATCGCAGGGCGTCGACGTCATCGTCGCGCTGTCCCACTGCGGCGTGACCGAGGACCCCGCGACCTCCCCGGACAACGTCCTGGCGAGGGGAGCACCCGGGATCAACCTCATCGTGGGCGGGCACAGCCACACGGCGCTCCCCGACACCCTCACCGAGGGAAGCACGACCATCCTGCAGGCGGGCGCCTACGGGCGCTACCTCGGCGAGGCCCACATGGCGTGGGACGGCTCCACGCTGGAGCTCGAGTCGTACACGCTGCACGAGATCGACGACACGATCCTGGGCGACCCCGGCACGAACGACGTGATCGCCGGGTTTCAGGCCGAGATCGACGCGGGCCCGCTCGCGGCACTCGGCCACACCACCGCCGAGCCCATCATGACCGTCCCCGGCGACGTCATGACCACACAGTGCGCCGAATCCGGCATGGGCGACTTCATCACCGACGCCTACGTCGCCACGATGAACGGGGACCACCCCTCCGACCCCATCGACTTCGGGTTCGAGAGCCAGGGGGTGGTCCGTGACGACCTGCTCGCCGGAAACACCGGGATCCAGAGCTTCAGCGACGTCTTCCGGGTGCTCCCGCTCGGCTCGGGCAACGACGATGTGCCCGGGTACGATCTGGTGGACTTCTACGTCACCGCGGCGGAGCTGCTGGACGTGTGCGAGGTCACCGCCTCGATCTCCCCCAGCTACGGCTGCAACTACTTCATCGAGGTCTCGAACCTGCGCTGCAACCTCGACATGAGCCACGGCACGTTCAACCGGGCGCGCAGCATCGATCGCTGGAACGGCACCGACTGGGAGCCGATGGACAGCTCCGCTGGGAACACCGAGCTCTACCACGTCGCCGTGGACTCCTACGTCGCGAGCCTCATGGGCATCCTCGGTGGCCTCACGTACGACGCGATCGTCATCACGCCGAAGGACGCGACCGGCGCCCCCTACGCGAGCGTCGACGCGATGCGGTTCGACGCCGATCCCGACACCGCCGGGGTGCAGGAGCTCAAGCTGTGGCAGGCGCTCCTGCAGTATGGCCAGGGGCAGGCGGACACCGATGGCGACGGCCTGCCGAACGTGCCGGAGCCCTACCTCGGCCCGCAGGGACGGATCCTCGGGTACTGAGCGCGCCCACGAAGAAGCCGCCGCCCCACCCGAGGGTGGGACGGCGGCCTGTTCGGGGTCTTCACCCCTGGGGGCGCCGCGGACGGCGCTGCCCTAGTTCGCGTAGAACGCCACGAACAACGCGAGGCCGGGGAGCGAGCCACCGGTGAGCGTGTCGAACGTCATGCCGTTCGCCGCGGCGGTGTACGTGGTGATCGGCGCGTTGGGGATCGCGAAGACGCCCACGCCGGGAGCCGTGCCGGTGTTCAGCGCGCCGGCGGTGGTGAACATGCCGTCCGACGGGTCGGTGTCGAGGTAGAACGTGCTCGCAGCAGTACCGGTGACGGTGGCGCCGCCGACGGGGTTCGAAGCGGAGTCGAACACGAACCCGAGGAGCACGCCCTGGGTGGCGGGATCCCAGGTGGTGCCGGCCGCGCCGAAGCTGCCGACCATGCCGTCCCGCGCCGGGGAGGAGATCGAGAAGATCGTGCGGTCTGCGAGCGTCTCACCGGGGCCGAGATCGGCGAGCGTGGCGCTCGAGATGCCGGTGCCGGTGCCGTACACGGTGCCCTCGGTGCCGCAGTCCTGAACGATGATCACGAGGCCGAGGGAGGGCTTGGTGTCGAGGTCCGCGACGGTGTACGCGCCGGAGGCGCCGACCGTGGAGGTGCCGAGCACCGTGGGGGTGCCACCGGAGAGGGCCGGGCCCGGGTCTACCGCGACGACGCACAGCCCGGCCGGCGCGGGGGCGCGGCTGGCGAAGTCGATGGCGGTACCGGAGACTGCGTAGAGGTCGGCGTCGGTGTCGGTGTCCGTGTCGGTATCGGTATCCGTGTCCGTGTCGGTGTCCGTATCGGCGTCCGTGTCGGTGTCCGTATCGGCGGAGGAGTCGCCGGAGTCGTTCTTGCCCGTGCAGGCGGGGAGGAACGCAAAGGCGGGGAGGACGAGGGTGGCGATGAGCGAGTACTTGTACATGGATGTCTCCTGAAGATGCGCTATTGCGCGGTGAATCGGATGTAGACGGCGTAGGCGGGCAGGCTGCCGAGCAGCGTGGAGCTCCACGTGTGCACGTCGCCGTCACCCGCAGAGTAGGTGAAGATAGGCGCCGCTGGGATCATGAAAAGCCCCCCCCCCGCAGGATCTGTCGCGACGTTCGCCGTAGTGCCCGCTCCGTAGATGCCGTCGGAGGGGTCCCCGTCCTGGTAGTAGACTTGTGGCACGCACCCGCTGCAGGTGACAGTTGCACCCCCAACCGGGGCGCCGGTCGCGTCCTCGATGATGCCCGCCATGTAGCCGGAGGTGGCGAGATCGCCGGACCAGCCCAGCGTCTCGAGATCGGTCTGCTCTGTGGCGGCCCAGCCGAGCGAAACGCTGAGCGCCTGCACGTCCGTGAGCTGGTCGCCGTCTCCGAAGCCCGCGATCGCGGTGGGCGCGATCCCGGCGGCGGTCTTCATGACCGTGTCCGGCTCGCCTTCGCAATCGTCGATGATCAGGAACATGCCGATCGACGGTGCGGTCTGGATCCCGGCGACCACGAAGGTGCCATCGTCGCAGACCTCCGACGTGGCGAGCACTGTGGGCGTGCCCCCGGTGATCGCCGGGCTGGGGTCTACCGCAGTGATGCAGAGCCCCGCGGTGGCCGGGCCGCCGGTGCCGAGGTCGAGCGTCGTCCCGGTGACCGAGAACCCGCTGCTCAGGTCTGCGTCCTCCCCACACGTCGTGGCGGCCACGCCGGTGTCGCTGTCGGTGACGCCGCCCTCGTAGGGGATGTTGCGCCCCCAGCAGCCTGCGAAAAAGAGGGACAGCCCCGCGATGAAGGCGGGGTTGGACGGATGGATCAATGTAGGAAGAGCCAGACGCAAGGGGGGCCTCTTTGGCGCGCGGCGCATATCGCGTTTTCGAAGCGGAGAGAGCGCAAATTCAGAATCTGATGCTCCCGCGGCGCAACTTTGGGTTATCCGCGCCTCCCTCCGGAGCCCCGATGCCCGCCGTGTGCCTGTTCGCCCTTGCAAGCGCGTTGTCGCTTCTCGCCCCCTCTGCCCACGCAGCCTCGATCGCCGCCCCCTCGGTGATCGCCTCTCCCGACGGTGGCGCCGCGACGCCCGACCCCTCGGCGATCTACTACAACCCAGCCGCCATCGGTGCGACCGAGGGGTTCCACCTGCTGCTCGATGGGCAGTTGGCGCTGATCAACGTCTCCGCTACCGCGAGCCGCAACGGCGGGATCGACCCCAACACGGGGGAGGCCTACGACACGCTCAACGCCCACGTGCCTGTGCCCGTGGCCTTCCTCGGCGCAACCTGGACCGTGATCCCCAAGCGCCTCACCTTCGGCCTCGGTGTGTACGACCCGTTCGTTGGCGGCGGCAAGTACCTGAACGCCGACGGGACGCCGGACCTCACCGCCAGCGGCCGCTACCACGGCGTCAGCGTGACCATCCTCACGCTCGCCGTCACCCCCGCGGTCTCGGTCACCCCCATCGACGGGTTCCACATCGGAGTGGGCGGCTCCTACGTGATCGACCACATCGAGGCCCTGCAGGCCGCCGACCCGCTCGGCACCGAGGGCATCGCCCCGGACGAGCTGGGCACCACCCCGCCCGCAAACCCGTACGCGTACGACGTGCTGCTCGACGCAAAGGCCAACGGCGGCCACTTCGCCTGGAACGCCGGGCTCTTCATCGACAGGTTCAAGCAGGCGCAGGTCGGCCTCTCCTTCGCGAGCGGTGGGACCTTCCATGCCAAGGGCGACGCCACCGTCGACATTCCCGCACCCCTGTCCACGACGTCGGAGGCCGCGAGCATCCCGGGCAAGGCCGACTTCACGCTCCACCTCGCGCCCATCGCGCGGGTGTACGTGGCCTCCCAGCTCTCCGACAAGCTGCGGATCGGGCTCGGATGGGACGAGGAGCTCTGGAACCTGTGCTGCGGCACCGCCGATGGCGACGTGCACATCGGGGTCACCAACGCGGCCGGGGACGCCATCGGCACGGCGGACGGCTCGACGCTCGACATCGCAAAGGACCAGTACAACCCGAGCCGGCTGTGGAACGCCGCCTCGTTCTCCGCGAACGCCGGCTACCAGGCGATGGATCCGCTCTGGATCGGCGCCCGCGTGGGGTACAACCAATACGCGACCCCCTCCTACTCGGTGAACCCCGTCAACCTCGACTTCGAGAACGTCGGGGTTTCCATCGCGGGTCGCTACCGGATCGGGAAGAAGCTCACCCTTGGGCTCTCCTACAGCCACTACTTCCTGATGACCCGCGTCGTGACCGACAGCGCCTGGAACCTCCAGGACGGCAACACGCGGTTCAGCCCCGCGTTGCCCTACACCACCAGCGGGAACGGGACCTACTCCGGGTCGGTGAACGCAGTGGGCCTGCGCGTCGCGGCCGATTTCTAGCTCGCGCCCGCAGAGCCCCCGACTACACAATCGCGAGTCCGCACCCCGCCGGGTTTGACCGGCGGCGCGAACAGGGCCACGATGTACCATGAGGTCGTCCCCATGCGCGTGATGTTGATCCGCCCGCCCGCCAAGCACACGGTCGAGAGCGAGGTCCCGGAAGCCGTCTCGGCCGAGAACCTGAGCTACCCACCGCTCGCGCTGATGTCGATCGCCGAGTTCCTGAACACCCGCTCGTCCCACGTCGTCACGCTCCTGGACGCCCAGCTCGACGATCTCGACTACGACGTGCTGGAGCGACGGATCGCCGAGTTCAAGCCCGATGTCGTCGGCATCACCGCGTTCACCGTGCAGCTCGTGGACGTGCTCAAGACCGTCGCCTCCGCCAAGAAGATGGGCGCGAAGTACGTCGTGGTCGGCGGGCCGCATGTGTCCGACTTCCCGCGCGAATGCGTGGGGCTCCCGGGCGTGGACGCGGTCGTGAAGGGCGAGGGGCAGAAGCCGATGCTCGATCTGCTCGAGGCATGGGAGAAGGGTGCCATCCCGAAGGGCATCCCCGGCACCATGTGCCACCCCGACGATCCCGTGCCCGAAGAGGACGTCTACTTCTCGAACAACCTCGACGACTACCCGATCATCGACCGCACGATGGTGGACTACAAGCGCTACTACGACGTGATGGGCGAAGGCGGCGTGTTCACCACGCTCATCTCGTCGCGCGGCTGCCCGTACCGCTGCACCTTCTGCAACACGCCCCGCCATCGCTACCGCGTGATGAGCCCGGGCCGCGTGTGCCAGGAGATCCAGGCCTGCCTCGACCTCGGCATCCAGGAATTCTACTTCGTCGACGACACCTTCAACATCACGAACCAACGGGTGCTCGACCTCTGCGACGCGATCCTGGAGCGCGGGCTCAAGCTCCGCTGGACGGTGCGTTTCCGCGTGAAGGGCGTGAACCGGGAGCTGCTCACCCGGATGAAGGAGGCCGGCTGCCACCGCATCCAGTTCGGCGTGGAGCAGGGCACGGAAGAGGGCCTGCTCCGGCTCAAGAAGGACGTGACGGTCCGCGAGATCGAGAACGCCTTCAAGCTCTGCCGCGAGATCGGCATCCACACGGTTGCCTACTTCATGATCGGAACCCCCACGGAGCGCACCCGCGACGACGTGATGGACACCATCGCGTACTCCATCGCGCTGGACCCCGATTTCGTCATGTTCAACGTGCTCACCCCCTTTCCGGGCACGACCCTCTGGGACGAGGGACAGCGCGACGGCGTGCTCGACGTGGAGCCGTGGATGGCGTTCATGCACGACCCGAAGGAGGACTTCAAGGCCCAGGTGTGGGACGAGTACTTCACGCGTGCCGAGCTACGCGAGCTGCTGAACCAGGCGTACCGCCGGTTCTACTGGCGCCCGAAATTCGTCGCCCGGAACCTCACGCAGATCCGCTCGCGCCAGGACTTCATGCGCAAGGCGACGGCGGGCGTGCGGATGTTGACCGGCTAGCTCAGAACGCACACTGGATGGTGCCGACCATCGCTCCGCTGATCTGCACCTGCGGCCCGTACTCGCCGGTGGGCGAGAAGGTCCCCTCGCCGACCGCGTAGTAGCCCGTGTCCGTGACGTCACGGAAGTCGAACGCGCCGTCCTCCACCTTGAGCACGACGGTGTGGCTGTCGCCATCCGAGAGGATCGTGTAGCAGCCCTTCGTCTGGCAGACCTCGACGATCACGCCCTCGATCTGCATCGCCTGGCCGTCGAAGCTGCCCGGGTCGGCGACGATGTCGGCCAGCGGCGTGGAGGAGGCCATCGTGATGCCGTCGAGCACCACCGTGCCGTTCGTCGTGACGTCCTCGCGCAGCCCCGCGGGATCCTGGCAGACGTCGTACGACGAGTCGCTGTCCGACGTGTCCGACGCCGAGTCGGCGGGGTTCGTACCGCTGTCGTCGGGCTTGGCGCCGGTGCAGGCCGAGAGCAGACCGAGGGGGAGGAGGATGGCACGCAGCACGGGGGCTCCGGGTTGAAGAGTGTGACGCCGGCTACCACATGTGAGCGAATGCGTCCATCCGCCGTCCCGACCGATGCGCCCGGCCCGTGGACCGCGATCCCCTCAACCGCCGTCGTCACCCTTCGAGGCCGGGGCGTCCATCATCCCGTCCTTTGCGCCCGCGGCCCCCCAGCGCATCGAGGCCCCCGTAGGCGGCGAGGGAGGGAGATTCGTGGCGCCGGGCATGATCCCGAGGCCGCCCGCAATCGCCTTCGCCGGGTCGTAGATGAGCCCGTAGAAGCCCATGGATGCGATGCCTCCGAGCACACCGTCGTCCACGGCGTTGCGCCGCGCGTCGAGGTAGTGCTCTGCCGCCGCCATGTTCACGTCCACAGACGCGACCGCATCCTTGTGCCGTTGGACGGCCAGCCAGGCGAACGCCGTCCGGGTGCGGTCCGGCTCTTCCTGACCCTTTGCCTGGGCGTAGGCGCGATCGATCCAGTTCTGGATGACGTCGTCGTCCGCCTCGAGGTCGGGAGACCCCTTGGTGTACCCCGCATCGCCCGTGATCGTGATCTCGGGGAGCGTGACCACCCCGCGGCCCGCGGCCTGGTCCGGGGCCTCCTCCTGGCCGGCAGCGCAGATCAGCTCCTGCTGTGCCGCATTCCCGTACCTCTGGCTGAAGTTCGGCGGCGCCGAGCAGGTCTGGACGTCTGCGGAGGAGGACGTCACGCTCGAGGACGTCTTCTGGCTCTTTCCCATGAGGAGCTCCGGAATCGCCGCATCATAGCAAAGAAGGCGCCTCGTGGCGGAGCAGGGGTCAGGGGGCCGCAGCCCTTCCCAGCGCCTCGCGCACGAGGCCGTCCTGCTCGGACTTGTGCCGATCGGCGTAGCCGGTGGCGGTCGACGCCGAAGCCGCGCGGCCCGCGTAGCCGAGCGGGATCCCCGCCTCGAGGCACTCCAGCGCCACGAAGCCCCAGCCCCCCATGTTCTTCGACTCCTCCTGGCACCAGACCAGCTTCGCGCCCGGGTTTCTGGCGATCTCAGACCGGATCTCGGCGAGCGGGAACGGGTAGAGCTGCTCCACGCGCACGATGGAGACGCTCTGCTCGCCGCGGGCCGCGACGAGGTCGTAGTAGACCTTTCCTGAGCAGAACACGACGCGCTCAGCGCCGGCGCGGTCGGGGATCACCTGCTGGAAGCGGCCGTCCGCGAGGTCTGCCAGCGTGGAGACCGCCCCCGGGTGCCGCAGCAGGCTCTTGGGCGTGAAGATGACGAGCGGACCGCGCACCGACCGCAGCATCTGCCGGCGAAGCACGTGGAAGATCTGCGCGGGCGTCGTGCAGTTCACCACCTGGATGTTGTTCTGCGCCGACATCTGCAGGAAGCGCTCGACGCGCGCTGAACTGTGCTCCGGCCCCTGCCCCTCGTAGCCGTGGGGCAGCATGAGCACCATGCCCGAGAGGCGGTTCCATTTTGCGTGGCTGGAAACCAGGAAGTTGTCGATGATCACCTGCGCGCCGTTCGCGAAGTCGCCGAACTGCGCCTCCCAGATCACCAGCGCGTCGGGCACGTCGAGCGAATACCCGAACTCGAAGCCGAGCACGCCCGCCTCGGAGAGCAGGGAGTTGTAGACCTCGAATTCCGCCTGGTCGACCGCGAGGTGCTGCAGGGGCGCGTACTCGGCGCCGTTCTCCTGATCGAAGAGCACCGCGTGACGGTGCGAGAACGTGCCGCGCTTGCAGTCCTGACCGGAGAGCCGCACCGGAGCACGGCCGCGGGTCGCGCCCGCACCGATCACCAGCGAGCCGTACGCCAGGAGCTCTCCCGCGGCCCAGTCGAGCGGGCGCGTGCCGGCGGCCTGCTCCTCGCGCCCCTTGAACATGCCCTGGAGCTTGCGGTGCAGGTGAAAGCCCGGCGGGAGGGCGTTGAGCTGCCGGAGCAGGCCCCGCAGCACGTCGATGGGCACCCGCGTGTCCACGATGTCGGGGGCCGCGCTGTGAAACCCCCTCCACAAGCCCTCGAGCGCGCTCGGCGGCTTCTCGTGCACGGGCGCGCTCCCGCCTGCCAACGCGGCGTCCAGCTCGGCGCGGAACCCTGCCTCCATGGCCTCGGCATCGGCCTGGGTGATCACCTGCCGCGCCACCAGCGAGCTCGTGTACACCGCGCGCACGCCCGGATGCTCGGCGATGCGCCGATACATCTCGGGCTGGGTGTACGCCGGCTCATCCTGCTCGTTGTGGCCCCACTTCCGGAAGCAGTACAGGTCGATCACCACGTCGCGGTGGAACGTCTGGCGAAACTCCATCGCCAAGGTGACGATGCGGGCGACGGTCTCCGCGTCTTCGCCGTTCACGTGGAAGATCGGCACGCCCAGCATCCGTGCGACGCCCGTGCAGTACGGCGTGGAGCGCCCCTCGCCGGGCGAGGTGGTGAACCCGACCTGGTTGTTCACCACCACGTGCACGGTGCCGCCGGTGCTGTAGCCCTTGAGCCCGGAGAGGTTCAGCACCTCCTGGTTGATGCCCTGGCCTGCGAACGCGGCGTCTCCATGGATCAGCAGCGGCACGATGGTGTCGCCCCGGGGGTCGCCGGACCGATCCATCTTGGCGCGCACGCGGCCCTCCACGACCGGGTTCACGAACTCCAGGTGGGAGGGGTTGAACGCGAGCGAGAGGTGCATCGGCCGGCCACCCACCGTGTGGTTCGAGGAGTACCCGAGGTGGTACTTCACGTCTCCCGTGAGGTCGGGATCGTGCTCGTCTGCGTGGATCCCACGAAACTCGGCGAGGAGCTCCTCTGGCGGCTTCCCCATGATGTTCATCAGCACGTTGAGCCGACCGCGGTGGGCCATGCCGATCAGCACCTCGCGCACGCCCAGCCGCCCGGCCTCGGAGATCAAGAGGTCCAGCATCACGATCAGGGACTCGGCGCCCTCGACCGAGAACCGCTTGTTTCCGAGGAACTTCGTGTGCAGGAACCGCTCGAGCCCCTCGGCGCGCGTGAGCATGTCGAGCATGCGCAGCTGGGTTTCCCGGGGAACGGGCGGGAGCGTGGCGATGCGCTCGAACCGGTCCTGGATCCACCGCTTCTCCTCGGGGTCCAGCATGTTCATGAACTCGACGCCGACCGCCCCGCAGTAGCTGTGCCTCAGCCGCTCGATCACGTCGCGCAGCTTCGCCTTCGGCGGCATGCCGATCAGCGGGCTCGTGTACACCTCGGCGTTCAAGTCCGCCTCGGAGAACCCGTAGAAGTCGGGCTCGAGCTCCGGATGCGCGACCGGGAGCCTGCCGGAGACCCCCTCGCGCCCGCCGAACCCCAACGGGTCGATGGACGCCGCCCAGTGCCCCTGCACCCGGTAGGCATTGATCAGCCGAACGACCTTGCCTTGCCGCTCCACGGCCGCACTGTCCGCGATGGCGCCCGCGGCCGAGACCGGTCGAAAGATGCTCGCGGCGGGGCTCCGGGGGCCGGGCACCTCCTGCCCACCCGAGACGAGCGCTTCGAGATATGCCGCGTTCTCCCCGGTGAGATGGGTATCCGCGTTGGCGCTGGGCGTGGGGTCGGGCAAAGACATCCGGCCTGCTAACCGGGGCCCGAGGCGGTTTGTGTCCCCGGCCCTGCGCTGATGCGAAGGGTGGCTGCCACCGCGATGAACGCTACAAACGAGGCGAGCGCCAGATGGCCGGGGTAGCCGAGCCCCTGGGCCGAGGCACCGCTCGCGATCACCACCAGACCATCGGCGATGAGCACCGTGCTGGCCTGCGTGGTGTAGTCCGAGGCCGCGAGCCCCGGCCGGCAGCGCGCCATCATCGTGGTGAACAAGGCCGTCGTCGCCATCCCGCTGGTGAAGTGCTCGGCCAGGATCGCGAAGAAGACGAGGTCCCTGGCACCCGGCCCGGACGGATCCCGGCTGGCCGCCACCCACACGAGCAGCGCCGCGGCCTGGAGGAGCGCGAACGTGGGCAGCGCGCGGGGGATGCGGGTGGTGAGCCAGCCCCCCGCGATCGACCCGCAGATGGCGGCGCCCGAGCCGATGGTGCCGAGCATCCAGCCGATCTCGCTCAGGGTGTACCCCCAGTCCACGAGCATCGGCCGGATGCTGCCGGTCCCGAACGACGTGCCCAGCTTGTAGATCACCAGCACCCCGAACCAGGCGGCCATGCCCTTGCCGGTGAAGAACAGCGGGGCCTTGCCGGCGGGGTGGCGCAGCGGGGCCTCGGGCTCGCCGTGTGGCATCAACGGGCCGGCGACGAGGAGCGGGACCGCGGTGAGGATCAGCGCGAACGCGAGCAGCCCGAGCGCCGTCGACCACCCGTCCTGGTCCAGGATCGTGAGCATCCATCCGCCGCCGATGATCATGCCGATCCGGTACCCGGCCACCTGGGCGCCGTTCCCCAGCCCGCGGGCCGAGGGCGCGAGGGACTCGACGGTCATGGCGTCCGTGGGGATGTCCTGGGTGGCCGAGACCAGGTTGGAGAGCACGACGAGGACGAACACCGGGATCGCTTCTGTGCGCGGATCGAGCGGGATCCCCAGGAGCAGGAGCCCGGTGGCCGCAAGCTGCAGGGCGAGCACGGAGAGCCGCCGCGCCTCCGGCCTCACGAGTCGGGGCCTGTTGAACCCCGGCGCCCAGACGAGCTTGAAGGCCCAGGGCAGCGCCAGAAGGTTCGAGGCGGCGACGGCCAGCAGCGATGCCCCGGACTGTCGCATGAGGATCGGGATGCACTGGCTGAAGAACCCGAACGGGAGCCCCTGGGCGATGTACAACGAGGTCAGGACCACCAGCCGGGTGGCGGTACCCACCGTGGGCGGCTTCATGTCGCGGGACGGGGCGGACATGCAGGGAGCGTAGCCACCAGATGGACCATCGGGGCGCAGCGCGGGCTGATCCAGGCCGCGCCGCCAAGTGTCATGGGTGTGCGCACGGGCCCGGGCATTGCTGGTAGCGCACACCCTCCGCCGAGCCCCCGGCCCGGCGGGCCAGGGGGCGCAGGGGGGGGCCGGAGCCCACCCGGCCTACCGTACGGCGAGCCGGTCGTCTACGGAGCGAACGCCGAGGGTCCCCCACACCGCCGAGAGTACGGCCTCGCGCTCCGCCCACGAGTCCACCTTCCCGAGCACCTTCACCGCGCCGTCCATCACCTCGACCTTCACGCTGTCGGCCTCGATCGCGGCGTGGCGGTGCAGGGCGGCATGGATCGCGTGCTGGACCTCGGTGCTCCGCAGCGCGGTCTTGACCCGGATGTGGTTCGCCACGGCCACGACGCCCATCAGGTTGCGCACGGCGCGCTCTGCGTCCATCCGCTGGGAGGCCAGCGTGACCTCTCCATCCAGCGTGAGGACGCCGTTCGAGACGGTGGTGTGGATCTTCTCGTGTGGCACGAACACGTCCCACTCGAGCGCGCAGCGCGCCTGCTCGGCGATGTCCGCATCGGTGCGGCCCGGAGCGCTGGCGGTGTGGACGACGATGTCGTTCGCGACGTCGAGCACGCCCGAGACGCGGTGCGCTGCTTCCTTGGCGGCGATGCGCTTCCCCCAACTGTCGACCGTGCCGCTCAAGGTCACGACCCCGTTCTTGACCTCTACGCCCACCTCGGTGGGGGTCAGGCGTGCATCCCACTCGATCTCGGCCAACAGCTCGTCGCGGAGCTGGACATCGGACTTCCGTTTCATCAGACACCTCTGGCGCCGCCCCGCCGGAAGGGCAGGGATCCGTTTCGCCCCCATCGCGGTGTGCAAAGCACATGCCACGGCGCGGGTCCGTTGGAGCCACCCCTTCAGAGCCCCGGTGTGTGCAGAGGTCAGAGCACGGGCATGCACGAACAGCGTTGGGCCGCCCGGCACAGCGGCTGTCTGGCGTTCCCGACGCAGGCGCCCGGTGGGGGCCATTCCTGGCAGACGAGGGAGATGGCACGGCGCTTGCTCCCCTTGGAGGCAAGGGTGTCCACATGAGCATTCCACTCCAGATCATCTTCCGGGGCCTTTTGCCCTCCGCGACCACTGCCGCAAAAATTCGCAAGAACGCCGAGGTCCTGAATCGGTATGCGGGACGGATCAAGGACGTGCAGGTTGTGTTCGAACAACTGCACTGGCACCACCATCCAGGAAACCTGTTCCACCTCTCCATCGCCCTCACGATCGGCGGACACGAGATCGTCGTGGGTGGAGAACTCGCGCGCGAAGACGCAGACATCGCGATCAACGACGGGTTCGGCGCGATGTTGCGTCGCCTGGAGGCCATGGCCCAGGTCCCCGACCCGGACCGGGCGCCGTCGATTCCCCTGCACGGCACCGTCAAGCACATCGACACCGGATCCGGCTTTGCCCTCGTCGAAACGCCGGTGGGGCGGCACGTTCGCTTTCACCGCAACAGCCTGGAGGGGTGTGTGTTCGACGAGCTGCGGCCCGGGACGCCGGTGCGCCTGGATGCGTTCGACCGGGACACGGACGGCGGTCCGCTCGCCACGAAGGTGCGAGCGCTGGTGCCGCACCACCCGTCTGCCGCGGCCGTCCGCACGGGCGTCGATCAGGGCGCCGAGATCTAGACAGGATCGCGGGACATCGTTGCGGTTCGGCACCAGGCGGGGTCGAACACCGACCTCCGAGGACCGGGGCTCGATGTTCGAGTCCCGCCCTCCGAGCGTCGATCGTCAATCCGGACGCTCGCACCAGCGCCTGCACTGGCCACCGGTCGGCGGCGGCGGCCCCCCAAGAGGGAAGGCCCCGCCGGGCGGCCGCGGCCATCCGCTACCGCCGGGGCCGGCAGAGTCCGCGCCCCGGGCGCTCACCGGGGCGAGGACGGGAGCCACTCCGTCGCGCTGGGGTGGAGCACGGGGGGCACGATCTCGGGATGGTGAGCCGCCCGGGCCTCCCGCGCCGCGCGCAGGGCGGCCGGGATCCCGGCCAGCCCCTTGCGACCGAGGTCCAGCGCGAGCGAATCGACGACGTGACGGGAAACGGCATCGGGCAGGTGCTTGCGCAGGCGGCCGAGCAGACGGGGGGGGGCGACCAGCACCACCTCCTGGTACCCCCCCGAGGCCACCGCCGCCTCGAGGACGCCCACGATCTCCTTCACGAAGTGATCCTGATCGACGTCGACAGGATCGGTGGGCGCCTGGAACGCGAACCGGCGCGCGCCCGGTCCCTTCGCCGCGCGACCCGGGCGATCACTGACGAGGTCATGGCAGCGAGCGCGACCGGAGGGGTGCTCCACGGTCTGGATCACGTCCATGGAGCCGTCATGGTGCTCGCGGTAGAAGGTGGCGTGAGTGGCGTCGGCGATAAGGGTGAGGGTCATCCGTGCTCCAGGTGCTGGGGGTTGAGCAAGAGCCATGCCGCTGCGTCCGCTGCGGCCATCTGCAACAAGGCAACCGCACTGCCAACTGTTCGGGCCTGGCGGTGGGGCGGAAGTTGGGATTGATTGTGCGCCTGCACCCAATTGGTGTCGCTTCTCCCACACCGGCCGGGACCCGGGCCGCGCCCTCAAATGCTCTTGTCCGCCTCGACAGCGGTCCTTTCGCTCGCGCCCCCGTCGTCGCCGCTCGTTGGGCGGCATGGCACGAACCTTGCTCCGACCGCGGGGCGAGGTGCAACATGGTGCCAGAACAGGCGCGAGTCTACCGGCTGCTTGCTCAACTGTTGCGGGAGGTGGACAGGGAGACCGTGATCCACAGCCTGCTCGCGAGCTGCATGCGGGGGCCGGCCGGTTTTGCCGAACTCCTGCCCCACCTACCCGCAGATCTTGCGTGGGCGAGAGCGCGCTGCGCCCCGGGCCCCCACGCAGCCGCCCTCGATGGGGCCGCCGAGGCCCTCGACGAGGCCGCGGTGGCGTGCCAGGCCGCGCCCGAAGCCCCGTCTGGCCGCCGCGATGCCGTACGCCTCCTGGCCCCCGGCGGGGCCCTCGCAACGGCGCTGTCCCTCCTCTCCACGGCTCCGGAGCCCTACTACCAACGGCTGGGCGATCGCCTGACGCACGAACTTCGCGGGGCGGAGACCCATCGTCCTCACCACTGGCCCGCCGCAGCCGCAGCCCCAATCTGACCTCACACACCACCACGACACATCAATAGGGAACCACAAATGAACCACGTAATTGTGCTCGCAGGCGGAGAGGGACGCCGCCTCGAGCCCCAAGCTCGCGCCCGCTACGGGTACGCCCGGCCCAAGCAATACTGCGACTTCGGCGACGGTGTCACACTGCTCGACCGCACGCTCGCTCGGGCCCGACGCCTCGTGACCCCCGACCGCATCGTGGTCGTCACGACCGCTGGCCACCGGGAGGAGGCCGACGAGTGCCTCGCGCGCTGGCCCGGGGTGCGCAGGTTGGAGCAGCCACGGAACAGGGACACGCTGCCGGGCCTGGCACTCCCGATCCTCTCCATCCTGGACCGGGACCCGTCGGCTCGCGTCGTGGTGCTCCCCTCCGACCACTCCATCGCCGACGAGCATGGGTTCACCCAATGCCTGGCACGGATCGTCGCCACGCTCTCCGACTACCCGTTCGACCTGCTCCTGCTCGGCGCCCAGGTCGAGACCCCGGAGGACGGCTACGGTTGGATCCTGCCCTCACACTGCGCAGGGCGCTGGCCCGGCGTCGCCGGATTCAGGGAGAAGCCGCCCGCAGAGGAGCTCCCGCACCTCATCAGCAGGGGCGCCCTCGCCAACACCTTCGTGATGGCGGGGGATGCGTGGAGCTTCGCCCAGGTCATCCTGCGGCACGCGCCCACCTGGTTCTCCTCCATCCTGAGCGCGCTCCACGACTCCGAACGCTTGAGGCAGGTGTACGACGCCCTGCCCTCCGTCAACTTCTCCGAGGGGCTGCACGCGGCTCGCGCCGACCTCCGCGTCGTCCCCATGCCGGCGGTCGGATGGTCGGATGTCGGCACCCCCGAACGGCTCCAGCGGTCGATGCGCAGCTACGTGGAGCAGGCAGAGGTCGCCTGACGGGCGGCCCTACCCGCCGGCGCGCTCGGCGGCGTCCATGAGCGCCTCAGCCCCGGGAAAGGGGCCCTCGTCGCTCAGCAAGGGACCGAGGATCGGGTCTGCCAGCACGTCGAAGTAGCTGCGCGGCTCACCGTTCACCAGCACGACGTCAGCGACGAGCCGGATGCCGTGGCTGTAGTCAGCGTAGTGCAGTCCGTGCACGAGGCTCAACGGCTGGATCGGCCGCCCATCGGAGCGATGCCAGCCGTAGATCGCCTCGCGGTCGGGCATCGCCGAGAGTTGCGGCGTGAGCACCAGGTCCTTCTTGGTGCCCGCGACGAGCTCGGCGCGCGGGCCCTCCCCGCGCTCTGCCTCGATGAGGGCGCGATGCTCGAGGATGTACGGCACTGAACGCATCTCCGGGCCCGCGGGCAGCGGCATCGGCTCCAGGTGCAGCGGTGCGGCCGCGTAGACGGCGTCCACGATCCGCCGCGTCGGGAGCGCGAACCCCAGCGCACGCGCAACGGCCGCGGCGTCCACGAAGTCGAGGGGCACGGTCAGGAAGTCGTCGTCGGACCCCACCGCCAGGTAGTCGGGCGTGACGAACACGGTGACCGTGGCCGCGCCACGTCCGCTCAACGTGACCGGAACGAGCTCCCGCAGGAACGCAGGCACGTCCCCCGCGAGGATCTGGTCGCGCGTGGCGACGTACCGTTCATGATCCGGGAGGCCCGCCACCTGCGCCGCGAACGCCGTGCCGGTCGGTGCATCGTCTGCCCGCGCGGGGAGGGTGGGCAGGTCGAGGGGCGTCGCGGCCACAGCCACCGAGATCGCCCAGGAAGTCAGCAGCAGGGTCATGCACCGGGAGGTATCACCGCTCCACGCAGCACCGGAACCCAAGGTGGTAGTTCCGATGACTGTCCGGATCCTCCACCCGGGTTCCGTGCCAATAAGGTGCGCGCCAGCGGCACCAATCCTCATGCGCCCGGTAGGTGTCAAAAATAAACCAGCTCCCCTTCATCTCGGTGACACCCAACCCGGTCGAGCCCCGACTGGCCATCTCGCGCTCCGAGAGCGGGAGGTTCATGTGCTCTGCGGCGTTGCCGTTCAGGTCGTACACGCCGAGCGGGCTACGGCAATCCGGGAACGAGCCCGCCGGGTACGTGTTCGAGCCGCACTCCGCCCAGCTCCCCCCGTTGCAGCCGGCGCTCTTGGTGCTGCCGGTGGCGCAGACGCGCTCGCGGTAGGCCGGTCCGTAGCTCCACAGGTGCGGTGTGGACGCGTTGTGGACGGCACGCATCCGCTCCACGCCCGTGAGGTCCGAAACCCCTGCTGCGAGATCGAACCGGTAGTCCGGGGGCTCGAGCACCCCCTCACATGCCCCCTCCCACTCGTGCGCATCGCACAGGCGCTTGCCCATCGCCTCGCAGATGCCCGCGGCCTCAGAGGCGCGCGTCCAGACCACCGGGTAGTCGCACGGGATGTCCGGGAACTCGAATTCGTCGATGCAGGCGGGGGACTGCTCCGGCGTCTGCGTCGCCGGATCGTACAGGGGTCGCATGTAGGGGTGCCCGCAGATGCGCTCTGCGACGGGATCGGCACCCATCCCCGCGGCAGCCTCCCGGGCCCGGCACTCGTCCGGAGTCATCGGGTGGCGCGTGATCAGGGGGTTCCCGGTGCCGATCTGGGGCGAGGCCGCGAGGATCGCGGTGAGGCGGGCGACCTGGGGGTCGCTCAAGTGATGGACGGCCGCGATCCGTGCAACGAGCGTGGCGCTCGCCGGGGTGAGGGAAACTGGCGCCGCCGAGATGGCCGCCCAGGCGATCCCGCAGAGCAGCGCCCCGCGCACCACGCGCCGGGGCCAGGTAGCGCGCCCGGCTGGTCGGGTCGGCAGCTTCATGGGCGACGCATCACGTAGAAGAAGTCCCGGTTGTCCGCATACCCGACGAAGCGGGCGTAGAGGTCGCCGTGCTTCTCCTGGTCGAGGACCTCCATGCCGGCCACGAGCTGGTGCACGGTGTACTCGCCGGCCTCGACCTGGTGGACGGCGAGGTAGGTGTGCTCCAACGCGTTCATGTCCAGCAGCATCGCGTAGGAGCAGCCGTAGGCCGAGAAAACCCCAGCCATCGCCGAAGGTGTGGCGCTCGAGAAGTAGCTGTAGAGCAGGTACCGCCCCGCGGGAGAGTCCTGGATGCACACACCGCCGCGCACGGTGCGCTGCTCCCCGGACACCGAACCGGACCAGTTCCCGCGAGCCCAGTCCCGAACCCAGGCCCCGGGGCGACCGAGCCCCGAGGCCGGGTCCGTCTCCAGGACCGGCACGCCGTTCTGTCGGGCATGCCGGACCTGCCAGAGGCGGGCGTTGTCCGCCTCGGTCCATGTGCGCAGCTCGACCGATTCGTCCGACCAGACCACGAGGGTGGCGAGCCCCGGCTGGAGTCGCGAGAGCTCCACGCCGTACTCCACGAACCCGTAGTGCGTTCCTTCGTTCTGCCGGGCGAGCTCCCCCCGCGCGAACGCCCCGTGGTCCCTCTTGAAGCCGCCGACGAACACCGCGACCTCACGCGGCAGGTAGGCAGGGTCGAGGATCCCCGTCCGCGCGAGCGGCGCGACCGTGTCGAAGCCGTCCGGGCCGGGGAGGGCGGCGTCGCGCACATCGGGGAGCACGCGGTCCGACCAGCCCACCCTCGGATGATCCGTGCCCACCTCGTACCCGAGATCGAATTCGCCGAGGTCGAAGGCCGCCGTGTACACCATGGCGGTGGACTCGAGGGGGTCCAGCGGCGCCACCCCGCCGCCCATGCGGTCCAGCACGCCCCGCCCGACAGACCCCGGCTCCATCACGCCCGCCCACACGCCGTGCACGCCCCGCACCGGGTACCAGGCGCCCACCACCAGCTGTCCCTCGACCCCGCCGTCCACTGGCAGTGCGAGGTTGGCCGCGTTCATGAGGTGGCCGCGTGCCGCCTCCACCACGTCGGCCGGCACGGGCCCCCCATCGGGCCGGGTCGGCGCCAGGCCGCCAAGCTCTGCAGCCACCCGCTCTGCATCGAGGAAAAGCGTCTGCTTCACCGTGTTCGCGATGCGCTCGCCGCCGTACACGTGGTCGCGGAGCAGGTCCGCGGTCCACTCGAGCGTGGTGCGATGGCCGCTCGTCGGATTGCGCACCGCGAGCATGCCGTGGCAGAGCGGACCGTAGGCCCTGCCGCTCGCCGCAGCCTCGTCGAGCGCACCCGAGGCCCAGAGGTCGCACGCGTGGTCCTCCCCCGCGCGTCGCAGGACGAGCCCCGCGGGAAAACGGTCGTCGAGTCGCAATCCCTGGCGCAGCCCCGAGGGGTTCTCCAGGTGCCACACCTGGACCTCTCCCGTCGACCACGCCAGCGAGAGCAGGAACCACACGCCGGTCCCGGGAGCCAGATCCGAGAGGGAGGCCGTGCCCGAGCGCCCATCGTCGAGCACGAACGCCCGGCTCGTCGTCTTCCGATAAGGCTGATCCTCGATCACCGACTTGCTGCGGTGCGCCGCATACACCTCTGCCTGGTCCGGGGGGATGGCCGGCACGAGCGAGGCCTCGTGCTCCGGCGCCGCGACCAGGCTGAACTCCACCGCCGGGTCCGAGGCGTGGGTGAGCGGGCCGGGTCCATCCGAAGCCGCAGGCTCCTCCACAACGACGGCCCCGGCACTCTGACGGCACGCCCCGAGCAGGACGAGGCCAACCAGGAGCCACGGCTCCCCAGGCCAGGCCAGTGTTGGGCGGAGAGCCCCACCGCGTGTGCGCCACCGACCTCCGGCCAATACCGGAGTCATCCGTGCGTCGAGCGGCCAATCACCTCCTGGTGACGGCGGACGGCACGGAGCATCGCGTCGCGCGTGGTGCGCCGCTCGCGCCACACACCGTCGATCTCCGCCCGAAGTTCGGCGATCTCCGTGCTCAACGCCGTGAGGATCTCGGTGTGCCAGGTCACCCCCGGGCCCGGTTGTTCAGTCAGGCCGGCGCCCGCCTCCCAGAGAAATTGCTCCTGCAAGGCGCCTCGAAGGTCGATCAAGGAGAGGGCCAACTCTTCCCTGGTCCTGGCGAGCTCCACGCTCTGGGCCAGATCAAGCACGCGGACACTGGATGCTGCGAGCGCAGCGCTGATTTCGGAGTCGGTCTTCATCGGGTTCTCCATCCCGGAAACCCGGGTTTGGGATTGTGCACGGACACTGGACCAGGCCCAGGGCAGCAAGGCTCGTGCCACCGCCACCGGGGCGCGTTTGGGCGGCTCTGCCCAGGGATCGGGCGACTCCACGCCCCCTCTCCTCTGGCACGAGACTTGCGTTTCTCCGCTACGATGCCGCACATCCCGCGCGGCGGAACAAATGGAGCATCGACCAAGCATGGACAACAGGACCCTGGTTCGCACCGTGATCGACGACGTGTACAACAATCGAGACCTCTCGAAGCTCTGCTTGTACTGCGCCGAGAACTACGTCTTCCACGACTCGCTCGCGCTGACGACGAACCTCGGGGATCTGCGCCGCGTCCTGGAGGACTACTACGAGGCATTCTCCGACAGTCGCTGCGTCATCGAGGCACAGACCTCCGATGGCGAGCTGGTCGCCACCAGGCTGGTCGCCATCGCGACGCACACAGGCACCTTCATCGGGCGTCCCGCGACAGGACGCAAGCTCCACCTGACCGGCATCCAGGTGGACCGGGTGCGGGATGGCCGGCTGCTGGAGACCTGGGTGCAGATGGACTACATCGCCGCCGTGCAGCAGGTGGAGCGACTGCCGCACATCGAGGTCCCCCGAGCGAAGCCCGCCGTCCAGACGGGCGTCTGGTAGCCCGTGCCTGTCCCCCCTTCCCTCGCCCGCCGGTTGGCGGAGGAGCACGCCTACGAGCGCGAGCAGCTGGGTCGGGCGCTCGAGTGCGGCGCCCACGAGCATGTCACGCTGCCCTGCCCCGGGTGCCCGTACGGCGGCGGGGGTTGCCCCCGGCTGAGCCTGCTCGACCAGATTCTCAGGGCCCACCTCTGCGACGACGAGGCGCCCGGGGGGTTGCTCGACCTGGCCCCGAGCCCCGGGCGCGTCGGCTTTGCAGAGCACGCCGTTTGGAGCACACTGCGAGAGGCCCTCGACGCGCTCGGGAACGGAGGCTCCGTAGACGCGACTGCCACGATGGAGGCCATCGACGAGGGCCTGCAGGCCCTGCACGCCGCAGAGGACGAGCTGGTCCTGGGACCCCTGGACGAGGAGCCGGAGCCCGACGCCTGACGAGCGACGATCGGTTCAGGCCGGATGGACGGTGGCGCTCGGGCCGAGGACCGTCGGGATCGCGAAATGGAACGCCGACCCGACGCCCAGCTCGCTCTCCACCCAGATCCGGCCCTCCTGCGCTTCCAGGATCCCCTTCACGATCGCCAGTCCGAGACCGGTGCCCCGCTTGTCCGAGGGGCAGCCCTGCCAGAACCGGTCGAACACGTGCGGAAGGTGCTCCGGCCGGATGCCGCTCCCCCGGTCGCACACCGAGAAGACGACCTCCCCGGGACCCGCGACGGCGCGCAACGTGATGCGCCCCCCGCGGGTGGAGAACTTGATCGCGTTTCCGACCAGGTTGTCGAACACCTGGAGCAGCCGGGCGCGGTCGGCGAGGACTTCCGGGGGCTGCCCGGCGACTTCCACGACGACCTCGAGCCCTGCCCTCCCGGCGAGCGGGCGCGCGGACTCGGCGGCCTCCGAGAGCACGCAGAGGACCGGCACCGGGGCGCGTTGGGTGCGGATCGGGCTGCCCTCGGGGCGCGCAGACTCGAGCAGATCCTGCACCAGCCGATCCATCCGGTGCACGGTGCTCAGGAGCATGTGCATGGGGTGCTTCTGGTCGCGGCCCTGTGGCGGGACCTGCTGGAGGATCGTGTTCGCGAAGAGGCGGATGCCGGCCAACGGGCTGCGCAGATCGTGTGCGACGACGCCCAGAGCACCCTCCCGCACCGCGATCGCATCCTTGGCGACCGCCAACGCGCCCACGGACTCGCGCAGCTTGCCGTACAACTGCACGTTCTCGATGGCGAAGGCGGCCTGGGAGGCCAGCATGGAGACCACCTCCATCCGGGCGGCGTTGAAGGCCCCCGTCACCAGGGTGTTCTCCAGGTAGAGAACGCCGATGAGGCGGGACGCGTTCATCAGCGGCATCGCGACCGCCGAGCGCGGAGTCCGGACCCCACCCGGCCCCGGATGTGCCTTCGTTCCTCGAAAGAACCTCTGGTCCCGTGCGCAGTCGTCGATGATCACCGTCTCGCCGGTGCGGAGGACGACGTTCATCATCGGGAGGGCGCACGCAAGTCCGCCCAGCGGAGGGGGACAGCCCTCCTGCTCTACGGTGACCCCCCCCCCGGTCGCCCGCGCCGACGGGACCAGCCTGCCGTCCTGCTCACGAGCGAGCAGGCACCCGTCCGCTCCAGCATTTTCCACGACAATCGCGACGAGTTGGCGAAGCAGCTCGTCGGGGGCCAGGGCCCTCGAGATGACCCGAGCGGTCTTGACCATGCTCTCCAGATCCAGCGCATCCTCCGCGGAATCCACGGGTGCCCTGTCTTCGGGGGCCGCGCTGGGTACCTCGGGGCACGGTGTCGCAACCGTGGACAGCAGCCGCGGCCCATACCCGCGCAGCTCGGTGGCGAACTCATCCACGGAGGGCCCCCGGGCGAGCGCTCCCCAGGCGAACCATACGGCCCGCGCCTCGACGAGGTAGGCGGCCGCGCTGCGATTCTGCCCGCGGCGCGCGAAGTGTCGCGCGGCCAGCTCCAGGGCGAAGGCGTGCTCCGAGAGCTGCCCGACGCCCTGCGCGAGCCGGATGGCGTCGTCGTAGGCGGCCACCGCGTCGAGGTCGCGGCGCTCGTGAGAGGCGAGCTCGGCCTCGAGGAGCCGGAGCCTGTGCTCGAAGTTGGCCGCACACTCCGAGGTGCGCAGGCGGAGCCGGGCCACGGCCTTCATGACCCGACGCCGAGACAGCGCCCCGCCCTGGCGGGCCTGGGCAAGGTGCACGAGCGCGTCGTACCAGTAGTAGACCTCGAGGTCCGGCAGGCCGGCGAGACTGCCCAGATAGGGGCTCGCACAGGCCAGCGCGTGGGCCGCCTCCTCCACCTTCCCGAACCAGAGCGCGAGCACGCCTTCGCGCACATGGAGGGAAGCGAGGCTCGAGAGATCCTGCACCCGCTCCCCGGACTCGATGAACGCCTCCCGGGCCACCAGATCGCCGTCGATGCACCAGGGCGCGGCCGAGGTTCCCCGAAGGTTGGCCACCATCTGCCCGATGACGAGCACCGACCGCAGCGGACGAAGCTGGCCGACCTTTCTGCACACCTCGCTCTCGCGCTGGACATGCTCGCTGACCTCCCAGAGGGGTCGCCCTGCGTGGAGCGACCAGGCCACGATGCCGAGCGAACACTGGCCGCACCGCTCGGCATCCCCGGCCGCCAGGCTGGCGCGCCGGGTGTTCTCGAAGAGTCCGACGAGCGAGCCGTACGGGCTGGTGCGGGAATGGATGAACGAGAGCCAGGTGACCTCGACCGCCAACCGCTCCCGGCAGGCCTCGAAGCGGTGCAGGAGCTCATGGGCGAACTGCCCGAACATCTCGGCGCCGCCGAGGTCGTCGAAGAACGCGGCGCGCATCATGGCGTAGCCCATGAACCCCACGGCGGAGCGGGCGTGCACGCCTCGCGTGAGCGTCTCGCGAACGAGCCGGCAGATCAGCATGCCGAGCAGGTGGGGGGAGGCGAAGTAGGCCGCAGGGGCCGCCACCACGAGCAGGCCGTAGATCGCCAGGGCCGCCGGGTCGGTCGCCTCGGGGAGCGCGCGAAGGCGCTCTGGGGTCCGCCCGTAGAGCGCAAACCGGGTGCGCAGGACCTCGAGCCCGATCTGAGCCATGTTGGGCTTCAGCGGCAGCTCCACGCCGAGCCAACCGAGGGCTGTGAGCGCACACCGCAATGCCTGCGGGTTCTCGTTGCGGGCGAGATGGTCCCGCACCCGGATCTCTTGCAGGTCCACCCGGTCGAGCACCGTCGCCACGTGCGGCATGGCGGCGTCGAGGAGCCCGCCCGCCGAGGTCTTCCCCGGGCAGAGCAGCGCGGAGTCGGCAGCGTCCCGGTAGAGCGCGAAGGCGAGGGCGTAGTGCGCCTCCCAGGCGTCGGCCGGCAACAGGCGGATGCCGCTTTCGAGGTAGTCGAGTCGGGCCTCACAGTCCGTGGCAGCCAGCGCGCGCCCGGCGGCCCGCAGGTTCAGCTGTGCCACGGCGATCCGCTCCTCCCCGTCCGTCAGGTATTCCGGACCGCTGTTGAGCTGCTGGACGATGGTGAACAAATCCTCCCCAGGCTCTCCGAGCGCTCCGGCGAGGAGGAACCGACCCGCCTCCGCATGTGCACGCCTACGCTCGGCGATGGGCATCGCCTCGTATGCGGCCTCCCGGACGCGCTCGTGCGCGAAGCGGAAGCTGACAGAGGCAGACCCCAGGCCCCCGGCGTTCACCCCGGGGGCCTCCGCATCGAGGAGGCCCCCCTCGACCGCGGGTTCGAGCGCCCCCGCGACCCCATCGGCCGAGAGCCCCCCGACAGCCGCCAACGTGCACACATCGAACCGCTGGCCGATGCATGCCGCGATCGAGAGCACGCGCTGGGTCTCCCCTGGCAGCGCCCGCAGGCGGCACGTGAGCAGGTCGACGCCGCTGCTGCAGAGCATGGCGTCGTCGATCTCCTCCAGCCCCCACACCCATCGGCCGCCCGATTCCTGCCTCAGGAGCCCCCGGCTGTGCACCGTTTCGAGGAAGGACCTCACGAAGTACGGGTTGCCCGCGGTCTTCCGATGGACCAGCCGTGCAAGATCGGCCGCGTCGTGCGGCGCGCAGCCGGTCGCGTCGACGATCATCTGGCTGACCGCCTCCTCGTCCAGGCCTCTCAGCGTGATCCGCGGGAGCGCCTCGACGGGAAACCGCTGCAGGAGCGCCTGGAGCAGATGCGCCGGAGCGGCGTCTTCGGTGCGCCACGCCAGCACCAGCATGGGCGGGGCCCCGTGCCGCGCGCGGAGCAGCCGCTCGACCAGGGCGAGAGAGGCCTGATCGGCCCACTGGAGGTCGTCGAGGAACAACACCAACGGCCGTTCGGGACTGTGGAACGCCCCGAAAAAGGCCTCGATCACCCTGTGCTGCCGGTGCCGCGCCTCCGCCAGCGGCAGCGCGGGCGGGGCGGTCGTGGCCCCCAGCACCAGCCCCGCATCCGGTACGAGGTCGCAGACGACCCCGGCATTCTCGCCAAGGGCCTCGTGCAGACGGACCCGCCAGAGTCCGACCTCGTCCACCCCGCCCGCCAGCACCCGGCGGATGAGCTCCCGGATGGCCCCAGCCATCGCGGCGAACGGCTGGGACCGCCGGAGCTGGTCGAAACGGGCGCTCACCAGCCACCCCCCGGCGTCCGCCAGCCGCCGGTCGAGCTCCTGCACGACCACCGTCTTGCCCACGCCCGCATCACCGAGCACGGCGAGCGCGACCGGCTCCCCTCGGTACGCCTGCTCGAGCCCCTCGTGGAGAAACTGGAGGGCGCCCGACCGCCCGTACAGCCGCTCCGGAAGCACGAAGCGGCTCGACCGACGGTCCGGCCCCAGCACGAACGTGGCGGCGGAGCCCGCGCGCAGGTGCTCACCAACCCGCAGCAGGTCCTCCAACACCCCCGCCGCAGACTGGTAGCGATCCTCCGGCATCTTCGAGAGGAGCCGCATGACGAGGGCGTCGAGGCTCGGGGGCAGATCGGGCCGCAGGGAGAGCTGTCCCGCAGGAGCCCGCGCCACCGTCGCGTGCACCGCCTCGAGGATCCCCACCGTGGTGAACGGAGGCCTGCCCGCGAGCAGCGTGTAGAGGATCGCGCCGAGCGAATAGAGGTCGCTACGATGGTCGATCGGCACGCTCATCCGGCCGGTCTGCTCCGGCGAGAAGTAGCCCGGGGTGCCCTCGAGCCGGGTTGCGACGAGCCGTGATTCCCCCACGATGTGGCTCGCCAGGTCGAAGTCGATCAGCCGGAGGTGTCCCGTGGCGGGGTCGTAGGCCACGTTCCAGGGGGTGAGATCCCGGTGCAGCACCCCAGCCTGGTGCAGGTTCGAGACCGCCGCCACCAGCCGTTGTGCGAGGTCGAGGAAGGCCTCGACGCCCATCGCGGAGCCCGCGTAGGCACCCAGTGTGAAGCGGCCGCAGTCGTCGAGCTCGAGCACGGAGCCGACCGCGGTCTCGTGCAGGGCGAGCGCACCGACCACACCCTCCACCTGGAGATCCTGCAGGATCCCGTACTCCCGCTCCAACCTCGCCCGGGCCGCGTCTGCACATCCGGGAGCGGCCAGCTTCAGGACCACGGGGCGTTCGTCCTCCAGCCGCACCGCCCGGACGACCTGGGTCCGCCGGCTCGCGTGGAGAGATTCGAGTACACGGAACCCCGGGATGTCCGGCAGCGACCCGCCACGCGGCCTCCTCGCTGGCGCGGCAGCCCCCCTGGGACGGGGAGCGGGGGGACAAACGGCCGGGTGCCGGGAACGCCTGGCCGCTCGGGGCTGCGCCGGGGGCGAAGCCTCGCGCATGACAGCCACGTGCGAGCCGACATCAAGTCCCGCGCGCCGCAGCATCGAGGCCATCGTGGGGAACAACGGCAGCTGCACCCCTGCGTGTTCGGAGCAATCCCCGAAGATCGCCACGCCGAGCACGTCGGCACCCGGCAACGGGCGGCCCTCGCCACCCCGGGGCGCCGGATGCGGGTCTTGCCCGAACCGCACGGTCAGCGCGGCAGGAGCGCCAGCCCCCCTCGGTCCGGACCGGAGCGGGGAGTCGCCTGCCTCCGCGAATGCGTTGTCTCGTGACATTGGCCCTCGTGACGAAGGGATTGGACGCCCACCCCAGGAGGGCGCCAAATCAGAAATAGGCAGAATTACCAAAAAGGCTCAAGAAAACCAAAATATCACGCCCAGCAACATGGCGCCCACTGCGGATCTGCGTCTCAAACCACAATCCGAACCTACCACCAGACCGCCAGACCAGCAAGTAGCATCTGCACAATTCTCGCGCCCGCGCGGGGACACAAGTCGGAAATAGTCCAAGTCACAGCCATCGCTCTCAACCTATCGCAAGGCGTAGCGCCCCACCCCACCCACACGCCGCGCACCAGACAGAACCAATGCGCCGACATCAGCCCCCACCCGCCAATCGCCGAAACGCATCAGGACGGCCCAAAATAGTGTAGTGTAGGATACACACTTGTCCCACCGCCCGTGCGCGTCATCGATCCGGGCTCCATCGGAGGACACCCGGTCGGCCACCGGACATTCGTCCGACCCCGGACACTCGTCGGCCCCTGGACACTCGTCCGACCCCGGACACTCGTCGGCCACCCGGACATTCGTCCGCCCCCTGGACACTCGTCGGCCACCGGACATTCGTCCGCCCCTGGACACTCGTCGGCCACCCGGACATTCGTCCGCTCATCAGCCGCCCGCCGCTGCACTACCCGTGGGCGGCGCCCTTGGTGGGGACTCCCAGCGGACGCTCGAGGCGGTACCGAAGGGCGTAGCGGGAGATCCCCAGGAGGCGCGCTGCAGCGGACTGGTTTCCCTCGGTGCGCTCGAGCGCCTGCATCAGGAGGCCCTTCTCCACCTCCTCGAGGAGGATGCCGTCGTCGGGGAGGACGAACGGACAGCCCTTCACCTGCGCGCTCTGGGTGCGGCGGATCTCCGGGGGGAGATCGGACGGCTGGATCACGTCCTTGGCGAGCATGATGACGCTGCACTCGAGCACGTTCCGAAGCTCGCGGACGTTGCCCGGCCAGCGGTAGGTCTGGAGCAGCTCCATCGCCCGCAGGCTCGCGCCCTTCACGCTGCGGCTGAAGGTCTTGTTGAGCCGGTCGATGAAGTACTGCGTGAGCGGCGCGATGTCCTCCTTGCGCTCGCGGAGCGCGGGGACCTCGATGGGGACGACGTGCAGGCGGAAGTACAGATCCTCGCGGAACCGCCCCGCCTTGACCTCGTCGCGAAGGGAGCGGTTGGTGGCGGCGATGACGCACGCGTTCAGCGGGATCTCCACGACGCCGCCCACGCGGCGGAACTTCCGGTTCTCGAGAGCCCGGAGCAGTTTCGCCTGCATGCCGAGCGGCAGCTCGCCCACCTCGTCGAGGAAGATCATGCCCCCCGCCGCCACCTCGAAGAGCCCCCGCTTCGTGGCGCGGGCGTCGGTGAATGCACCCCGTTCATGGCCAAAGAGCTCGCTCTCGATGAGGTGTTCGGGCAATGCCGTGCAGTCGATCTCCATGAACGGGGCACCGGCGCGCGGGCCGTGGCTGTGCACGGCGCGAGCGACGAGATCCTTGCCCGTCCCGCTCTCCCCCTGGATGAGCACGGTAGGCGCATCGATCTTGGCGAGCCGCTTGAGCGTGTCGAAGAGCCGCTGCATCGGGGGCGACGACCCGATGATCTCCGCATAGCCGGTACGCTCCCGGGACCGGAGGTAGCTCAGCTCCTGCTTGAGTCGATCCTCGGAGAGCGCTCGCTCGACGGCGACGTCGGCCTCCCGCAGGTCGAAGGGCTTCTCCAGATAGCCGCTGCACCCGAGGCGCGTCGCCTCCATGGCGCCCTGCACACCGCCCTGCGCCGTGATCACGATGACCGGCAGGTTGTGGTCGTTCTCCCGCAGGGTGCGGAGCGCAGTGAGCCCGTCCATCACGGGCATGGAGAGATCCATGAAGATGAGCGTGGGGCCGTGCTGCTCCACGGCATCCAGCGCTTCCTGCCCGTTCTGGACGGCCAGGGTCCGATGCCCGAGCGCCTCGAAGTGCTGGCAGAGCGACCATCTGCTCAGCTCGTCATCGTCCGCTACAAGGATCAGTTCAGACATGAGTGGCTCCGGAGCCCGCAAAGATTGGATGACGCATGCGTCGACAGGCAACGGCCAACAAGCAAGTATTGTGCCAAAGTCCGGTCGTCCGCGCCACTTGACAACGCGCCTGCGGCGCTACTTTCAAAGGACCGGCTCGCCGCTCCGGTGTGGGAGTTGTGCGCAGCCGCACAGGGGTGGGCGCAGGCGCCCACTTTGTTCGGTGCGCGGCCGCCGTCGGCCCGAAATTCCGTATTTCATGTGGGAAGATCCTTCCCCTTGTGCACTGTGGCGTGGACGCCGACCCTCGGGCCACCCTGCCCAGTGGGGTCTCCCACCGCCAGAGCCGACGAGTGTCCACCCGGAGCGGCGTGCGGTCGGACGAATGTCCGGGTCGACGCCCCATCAAGCCGCGGACGAGTGTCTGGGTCGACGACGAATGTCCGTGCGGGCGGACCGGGAGGGCGGCCGGGACCGCCGACGGCGGCCGACAAGTGTCCGGGCACCTCCTCCCCGCTCACATCTCCGTCCCGTCAATCTCTGCCCGCGCCCGCTGCTGCATCCCCGCGAGGATGGGCTCGTCCGGGATCGCCGGGTCCAGATCGACGTGCCGGTCCAGCGCTCCAGGGCGCCCGCTCGCGTCGAACGTGAGCCGAAGCTCGCCGAGCCGCATCGTGAGCGTGTACGATAGCGCCCACACCGCGTTCCTCACGTAGAAGGGCTCCACCGCCTGGTTGTGGCCGCCGGCATCGATCACCGCGATGACCCGTGGCACGCGTTGGGCCAGCATGCGCGCGCCGTCCGCGCTGTTGTACGCGAGGAGCACCACGCCGTCGACCTCGGCGGCGATCTGCTGGAGCACGGGGAGGGCATCGGCGACGGGGTGGATCGTGTAGCCGGGCAGTTCCGCAGCCAGCACCTCGGGCGCGGCCACACCCGTGACCGCGATCGTCCGCGCCCCGAGGTGGAAGGTGCGCGACCGCGCGATGTGCGGCCCCTCGATGTTGGCGGAGACCAGCGGCAGCCGATCCAGATCGGCGCTGGCCACCCCGGGGAGGCCGGCGAGGTCCTTCGGGGTGACGTTGAGCACGTCCCACCCGCCCACGATCAGCCCCTCGGCGAGCGTGCGGTCCATCACGGCAAGCTGTGGCATCGGCATGTTCTGGAAGCCCACCGCCTCGATCAGCCACTCGCCCGCGTTGAGCAGGAGCGCGGGCGTCTGGGGGGAGGCCGCGCGTTCCGCCGCGACGTAGCTGGCCACACGCGCGAGCGACCCACGCGGCCGGTGCGGACAGCCGCACGTCTCCATCGATCCGCGCTGCTCGCCCCCATAGAAGAGGATGACATCCGCCGGAGCGCGGGAGAGCCGGGCCTCGAGCGGGCCATCGATGGCAAGCTCGCTGTACAGCCCCGCGTCGGCCGCCGGGATCGGGCCGGACACCGGATCCGTGGCGCCGGGCGGCGGCGCGTGGAGCGCGCACGCCGCGAGCAGGAGGACGACGGAGAGGCTCAACGCCTCACAGGATCCCGTACTCCGGTCCGCCGCCGCCTTCCGGCGGGACCCAGGTGATGATCTGGTAGGGATCGCGGATGTCGCAGGTCTTGCAGTGCACGCAGTTCGAGAAGTCCACCTGCATCTCCAGCCGGTGCGTCTTCTCGTTGGGCAGCATGTTGTAGACCTGCGCGGGGCAGAACCGGGTGCAGGGGTTCCCGTACTCGGTGGCACAGGTCGTCGCGCAGATCTCCCGGTCGGCGATGTGCAGGTGCGCGGGCTGCTTCTCTTCGTGCTTGGTGCCCGAGTGGTACACGTCGGTGAGCTTGTCGACGAGGTAGGTCCCGTCGTAGGTCAGGTCGTCCCGCGACGGGTAGGGGTGCTGTCCCCGGTAGGCCGCGTTCTTGCGGATGCCCTGGTAGTCGGCGTGGAAGGGGTTGACGTCCTTCCCGGGCCCGAAGACGAGCGAGAGACCCGTCGCGGCGAGCCCGCCGACGGTGCCCTTCTCGAAGCTCGCGTGGAAGTTCTTCGAGGGCTCCATCTCGGTGCGGATCCAGCTCGCGTCCACCTTCTCCTTGTAGATCGACAGCACCTCGGCACGGGCGTCACCCCGCTTGAGCGCGACGAACGCGGCCTCGGCCGCCAGCATTCCCGACTTCATCGAGAGGTGGATGCCCTTGAGGCGCATCGGGTTCAGGAAGCTCGCGGAGTCCCCGACGATCATCGCACCATCGGCGTACAACCGCGGGATGGAGGCCCAACCGCCGCAGGTCACGGCCTTCGCGCCGTACTTCACGACCTTGCCGCCGGCGAGCTTCTTGCGCATCCACGGGTGGTTCTTCATCTTCTGCAGCAGGTAGTGCGCGTCCATCGCCGGGTCCTTCGCGTCCAGGCCGACGAGCAGGCCGACCGCGTACCGATCGTCCGCGAGGGAGTAGACGAACCCGCCCCCGAAGGTGTTCAGGTCGAGGGGGAAGCCGAGGGTGAGGACGACCTCACCGGCCTTGACCGAGCCCTTCGGCATCTCGATCACCTCCTTCACGCCGATCTCGTACGCGATCGGCTGGCAGCCCTTGTCCAACCCGTGCTTCTGGATGAGCTGACGGGTGAGCGTGCCGCGCGGCCCCTCGCCGAGCACCGTGACCTTCGCCTTGACGTCGTAGCCGGCCTCGAAGTTGCCTTTCGGCTGGCCGTCGGCGCCGATGCCCTTGTCGCCCGACCGCACGCCGATCACGGCACCGTTGTCGTCCCACAAGAGTTGCGTGCCGGCGAAGCCTGAGAACAGCATCAGCCCGCGCGCCTCGGCCTGGGCGCACAACCACTTCTGGAACTTCGCGATCGAGATGATCGGCAGGCCGTGATCGGAGAGCCCGGGAGGCATCATCGGCGCCGGGAAGGCCATCTTCTCGGTCATCATCAGGAAGGTCTCCTGCTCGACCCACCGCTCGACGAACACCGGGTCGAGGTCCTTCCAGTTCGGCAGCAGCTCGTCGAGCGCCATCGGATCCAGCACGGCGCCGGAGATCGCGTGGGAGCCGACCTCGGACCCCTTCTCCATCAACGCGATGGTGAGCTCCTCGAGCTTCGGGCCCGGCTCCGAGCCTGCATCGACCGCCGTGTTGTGCGCCGCGATCAGATCGTACAGCCGGATCGCGCCGGCCAGACAGCCCGGCCCACCTCCGACGAACAGGACATCAACGGGCATCTCTTCGCGTTCCATAGGCGACCTCCGGGGTTTTTTCTGACTGAGCCGCGGTTCACTAACCGGATCGGACCCTCTGCGGCGGCAATGCGCGCAGGATCCGCCCTTCGGCGTAGCCCCTGTGGATCACGTGCCGCCGAGGTCCAGCACGCGCGCGTACTCCTCGGGCGTGAGCGCCGCGACCGAGAGCCGGGACTGCGTACAGAGCTGCGACCGCGAGAGCGCCGGATCCGCCTTGAACATCGCCAGGCTGACGGGACGGGCGAGGGGCCGGACGGCACGCACGTCCACGCACACCCAGCGCGGGTCCTCCGCCGTCGGGTCCGGACGGGCCAGACCGACGACCTCGGCGATCCCCACGACCTCCTTGCCCACGTTCGAGTGGTAGTAGAGGCACGGGTCCCCCACGGCCATCGCCAGCATGTTCAGGCGGGCGGTGGGATTCCGCACACCGGTCCAGGCGCTCGACCCTTCGCTGACGAGCTGCGACCAGGGGTAGGAGGTGGGCTCACTCTTGATCAGCCAGTACCGCATCGCCCGCAGGTATCCCGGCGAGCAGCGCGGCAAGAAGCGCGCGCTGGGGCGCGGCGAGGTGTCGCGGGCGGCGCTGCAGGTCGGCCAGCAGCTCCGGAGGCGTCGCGGCGCGCGCCGCGTTCAGGTGCTCTCTCACGGTGAGGTGGGGAAGGAGCACCGGTCCGGTGGAGCCCCGCAGCGCCCCCGCCTCCCCGAGCGCTTCGGCGTGCTGCAGATCGATGGCGAGCGCGACGAACCCGGCGACGAGCCCGACGCCCAACGCTGGCCCCCCCCCGAGCCGGGCAGCCACCTGCATCCCGAACGCGAGCGCCGCCCCCCCGAACACGCCCGCCGCCACCAACGGCACCTCGATGTCGCCGATGGGGTCGAGCCCCAGCCGCGCACCGAGGGCCCGCCCCCGCGGGTCCACGCGCGCGGCGGCCCGCCCCACGCAGCCCACGTAGGCGGAGAGCCCGTACAGGGGCCAGCCCGAGAGCCAACTGCCCGCCACCTCCACCCCGAAGATCAGGACGGATGCGAGGCCCGCCCGCTCGCGGCGGCCGAGCCGGGCCCCCAGGGCGGCGCCGGGCACGAGGGCGCCGACGACCACGAGGGGCAACGTGAGCAGCGTCAGCGAATCCCCCGCAGGACACCGGTGGGATGGCCATCCTCCATCGGCGCGGAGGCGAGCACGGTGTCCCCGCCGGCGTCGCGGTCCCGGAAAACGACAGAAAGGGGCAGCTCCGTCACGCCTGCGGGGACCGTTACGTCCATGCAGACCTCGTAGGCCCGCGAGAACCAACCGTCTCCCACCCGGGATTGCGCCGTCGACCGCGTGAGCAGGTTGACCTCCAGCGCGGTCTCGCCGAGGTGGAAGGTGAGGGTGTCGTCACTCGTCCAGTCGTCGTCGCGGACACGTCCGGCGAAGCACACGCGGCCGTCCCCGCCGGACACATGCGATGCCGCGACGCTGAACCCGGCGTCTCGTGGGCCCTTCCAGCGCTCGCCCCCCGACTCGATCTGCCAGGGGGCCTCGACGACCAGCGGCTCCGCGTCCTCCCACTCGTGCAGGTCGCCGTCGAGCGTGGCGAGCCGCGACACCGCGGTGATCGTTCCGCGGCCGCGATAGGTCCGATCCAGCAGCGGGTCCTGATCCAACCACGTCTCGTGCACCCAGTGAACCCCCAGCAGCGCCGTGACGTGGTCCAGGATCTCGATGCCCCGCTCGTCGCCGAAGGGAACCCGGAGGCGGAGCTCGCCGTCGACGAGCGTGAGCTTGAACCCCGCTCCCGGCCCCGGATGATCGAGCGGCAGCGACTGCAGCATGGAGGGCGCGCACACCGGCTGATCGAGCTCACAGTCGGCGACCGATCCGCTGGGGAGCTGTACCCACACATCGCGGCGGGTCATCCCCACCACCCGGAGCGGACCCTCCGCGTGCAGCGGGATGTCTGCCCCCCGGGCGCCGTGCAGGTCGGCGACGTGCAGCCCATGCCCGTCCGGCCCGACGGTGTCCGTGAGCTCCCAGAGGTGCCGGCCGTCCCAGAGCCGCATGCCCTCCGAGAGGCGCACATCCAGCTCGTTTCGCGAGTTCCGACGCAGGTCGAGCACCACGGAGAGCGGCTCGGGCCCGGAGAGCCCCTGGTGCTCCACCAGGACGGAGAGCTGCGTTGGCAGCAGTGCCTGGCTCGGGTCCGGAGGTCGCGTGCAGGCGAAGAGAGCGACCAACGGCAAGAGTGCGGGGGGGGCCACGAGCGCGCGGTATCGCGATTTTAGCGCCCGTGGGCGAACCGGGCTAAGACCGATGCATGCTCCCCGGACTTCTGCTCGTTTCCTCTGCCATGGCCGAGCCTGCGGCCCTGTCGCTCCTGCCGTTCGGCACGGATCTGTACATCCAGAAGAAGCCCGTGCGGGCCGTGCTCTACACGCTCACCCAGGCCCTGGGCGTCGCAACGGCGATCGTCGGCACCGTCGAGACCAACAAGGTCATCGTCGCTGCGGACGAAGACATCGGCACGCCCTGGAAGGGGGTCACCGCCGGGGGCGTCACGCTCGCCGGGGCCTCCTACCTGGTCTCGGTGGTCGACGCCTCGAACCTGCATTCCAAGGACTCGGTGGCATGGCTGAAGGACTGGGACTACGACCGGGCGGCGCTCGCGTACACCGCCGGGGTGACCACGCTTGCGCTGACGGCCCCTCGGTGATCCGTGGAACCTGACGACACCGAGGTCGACGGTATCGGGCTCTTTGACGGGCTCGACGACGAGGAGCGCGCGATCGCGAACGCAGGCCTGAAGCCGTACACGATCGGCGCGGGCGAAGAGCTGCTCCGCGAGGGCGAGGCCGACCGCAGCCTCGTGATCGTCCTGGACGGCGAGCTCATGGTCTCGCTCGGCGACGTGGAGCTCGCACGGGTGGGCGTCGGAGACATCGTCGGCGAGATGGCGCTCTTCGGCACCTTCGACCGGCGCTCGGCCACCGTCACCAGCATGGTCGGCCCCACGAAGCTCCTGATCCTCGACGAGGATGCGCTGCGGTTCCTGCGCGTGCAGGGCAACCCGATGGTGAAGAACCTCGAAGCCTTTGCGCTGCGATGCCTGTACCGCCGCATCCAGGACATGGAGGCCCGCATCGCCGAGCTCACCGAGGCCGAACCGCTCCCCACCCCGAGCGTGCTGGGCCGGATCGCCAGCGTCTTCGGGATGCAGGCGGGACCGGAACCGCACGAGGTCCTTCGGCTCGTCCCGGGGTTCGCGAGCCGCGACCCGCAGGTCGTCCGCAACATCGCCGCCCGCCTGTCCCTCACGAACGTGCCTCGCTCGAAGGCGATCGTCACGCGGGGGGAGGCGGTGGACGGCTCGTGGATGGTGGCGTCGGGCTCGGTCGGCATATGGCATCCGTCCGCGGATGGCGCCCCCGCGCGCGCCGCAGTGCTCGGCCCCGGCAGGGTGTTCGGGCGCGTCGGATCCACCTGCAGCCTGGCGTCGCGCTCGAGCGTCACCTCGCTCGAATCTTCCTGGCTCCTGTACTTTCCGACCGAGGTCACCGACGAGCTGGAGGCCGGCACGACGCCGGAGGCCGCAGCGTACCGACGCGGCATGATCGACGCCCTGGCCACGCAGCTCCGCCTGATGAACGAGGCCTTTCTCTCCACGGTGTTGCGAGCCGCGGAGGACTAGGTGCAGACGGTGCTCGCGATCTCGAGGCGGGAGCTCGCGTCCGCGTTCGATCAGCCCCTGGCCTACCTCGTCGTGCCCATCTACGGCATCCTCGTGGGCGGGTTCTCGCTCTGGTTCGACGATGTGTACACCGGCGGCACGGCGACGATGCGCGGCGTGTTCTTCTGGGCCGGCTTCTTCCTGCTGATCCTCGTCCCCGCGCTCACGATGCGGGTGTTCGCCGAGGAACGGCGGGCGGGCACCATCGAGATCCTCGCCACCCTGCCCATCACGGAGCCAGAGCTGGTGATGGGCAAGTTCCTCGCGACGCTCGTGCTCGTCGGGCTCTTGATCGGGAGCACGCTCGGCTACCCGCTGATGCTCGCCGCGCTGTCGACCCCCTCCGCGGCCGACGGGGCACCGTTCCTCCTCCGCATGTTCAGCGAGTGCGGGCTCGACTGGGGTCCCGTGTGCGGTGGCTACCTGGGGCTCGCGCTGCTCGGGGCGGCCCTCACCGGGGTGGGGCTCGGGTCGAGCGCCTCGACGGCGAACCCGATCGTGGCCTTCCTGGTCGCACTGGCGATCACGACGTTCCCGTATGTGCTCGGCCTGTTCCTCGATCGGGCACCCCTCGCCCTCCTGCCGCTCTTCCAATACGTCAGCTTCACCTACCACTTCGACAACCTGGCCCGCGGCGTGATCGACATGCGCGACCTGGTGTTCTGGGGGGGCATCACGGGCCTGGGGCTCCACTGGGCCGTCTGGATGCTGGAGCGACGACGCCTCGAATGACCCGCTGGACCTCCCGGACCCAACAGCTCTTCAACAGCCACCTGCAAATGCTGCTGACGGTGCTGATCGTGGTCCTGGCCAACGGGTTTGCAGCCTTCCACGTCGCCCGCGTCGACCTCTCCCAGGAGCGGCTCTACACCCTCAGCGAGGCATCCAAGCAGCTCGTACAACAGATGGACCGGCCGATCGTGGCCCGCGTCTACTTCACGCACGGACTCGGCGCACCCTACCAGAACCACGAGCAGTTCGTGAAGGACAAGCTGGAGGAGTTCGCGATCTACGCACGCGGCAGGATGACGATCGAGACCATCGATCCGGGCGATGACAAGGAGGCCGCAAGCGCGGCGGCGGGCTTCGGGCTGCAGCAACTGGACTACACGTTCCGGGAGCAGGACCGCGCCGAGCTCCGCAAGATCTGGATGGGCGTGGTGCTCCTGTACGGCGACAAGCAGGAGGTGCTCCCCGCCGTGACCGACCTCGGCACGCTCGAGTACAACGTCGCGGCGGCCCTGCATCGCCTGTCCACCCGGCGGGAGGACGTGAAGACCCTCGGCTGGGCGATCGGGGATGGCGAGCCCGACTTCCTGAAGGACGCGGGGCCGCTGCGTACGCTCGCAGGAGAGCTCGCCCGGAAGTTCGTGCTCAAGCAGATCCCGCTCGGCGGCGCGGGCAGCATCCCTGAGGATGTCGATGCCATGCTCGTGGTCGGTCCTCAACACGCGCTCGGGGAGCGTGCCCTGTACCAGCTCGACCAGTTCGTGATGCGGGGCGGGGCGCTCGCCGCCTTCGTCACGAACACCCGGCCGGATCTGCGATCGATGCGACCGCAGCGGGTGTCGAGCGGGCTGGACCCGCTGCTCGGGTCTTTCGGCGTACGGGTGAACCGGGACCTGGTGCTCGACAGGGTCCAGAACGGGCAGATGCGGTTTCCCGTCAAGGCGAGCGGCGGGCAGGGCTACCGCGACGTCAACTACCCGCTCATCCCCAAGGCGATCGACCTCTCGAGGGCGAGCGTGATGGTGGGAGGGCTCGACTCGCTGCTGTTCCCCTTCGCCTCTACGCTCACGGTCTCGGATGCGCTGCCGGTGGGCGTTTCGAGCGAGGTGCTCGCCCGCTCGAGCAGCGCTTCCGGCGTGGTCGCGAACCTGGAGACGCTCGACCCCGTCAAGATCCAGAACGTCCTCTCCAGCGAGCACCGGGGGCCCTTCCCGCTGCTCGTCGCGATGACCGGCTCCTTCCGCTCGTTCTTCGAGGCAAGACCCGTCCCGACCGCCGAGCCGGATGCACCCAGCGTGACGAGCGCCGACCCGAATGACGATGGCGCTCCGCCGAAGGAGTCTCCGCAGCAGATCGAAGGCGCCCCAACGCGGCTCGTGGTCTCGGGGTCTGCAGACTTCGTCGCCAACAATCTTGATTTCATGCAGAACCTCTGCGACTGGCTCGTCGCCGACGAGGCCCTGCTCAGCATTCGTGGAAAATCAGCCGCGATGCCTGCGCTCCGGCCAACCACCAACGCGGAGCGCGCCGGATGGAAGGCGGCGCTCCTGGGCTGGGCGCCGGCAGCGCTCCTCCTCGCAGGCGCGGTCCGCCGGCGGCGACGAGCGCGCAGCGCCCGGCTGCGGGACGCGGAGAGGACGCGATGAGGCTTCAGAGAAAGACCTGGTTCTTGCTTGCGGTTGCCGTCATCCTGACGCTGGCAAACGGCTGGGCGGTCTCGCCCGCGGCCAGACCCGGGGCGCTCCCCACCCTGCCCGCAGTGGTCCCGGACGACGTGACGAGGGTGGTGATCAGCTCGCCGATCGATCGCCTCGAGATCGACCGCACGGCGTTCCAGAAGGGCAAGCCGGACGCCGAGCGTTGGCAGATCGTCGCCCCGCTGGACTACCCGGCCGACGTGGCACAGGTCCGGGCGCTCTTGAGGCTCTACGGACTCGGCATCCCGATGGACGCGAAGATCGACACGGGAAACCTGAAGGACTACCAGCTCGAGGACCAGGACGCGAAGGTCGTGGAGCTCTACACCACGGCCGAGACGCCCGCCCTCCAGGTGATCGTCGGGCGGACGGTGGGCCCGAACACCTCGTTCGTGCGGCTGCCCGGCACCCAGGACGTGTACCGGGCAGCCGTCGGGCAGCGGCAACGCTACGATCAGCCCGCCGCGGACTGGCGGGACCACGTGGTGCTCGACCTGGACCAGAAGGCCGTCACGGCGCTCGAGATCCGACGCGGGGCCGAGACCCTCTCGTTTGCACGCACCGGGGAGACCTGGTCGCCGGTGCCGGCCGGCTCCTTCCCGGTCGACTCCGAGAGCATCGCGGCGATGGCCCGCGCGCTCTGCCGGGTCCGCGCGGGGGACATCCACAACGCTGCGTTTCCTGGCGGCTTCGACCCACCGCTGGCGATCGCCACCATCACGGCTGGCGGCACGGCCCGGACCATCACCCTCGGCAGCGCGAGTGACGACAAGACGGCCTACATCCGCGTGGATGGCCGCCCCGAGGTCTTCGCGGTGACAGCGCAGCTCGCCCGCATGCTCACCCAACCCACAACGGCGCTTCGGGACCGCACGATCCTCCGCTTCCAGCCGGACGGCGTCCGCGGCCTGGCGCTCACCGAGGGCTCCCTCACCGTGGCGATCGCCCGCGACGCCGAGGGCCCCGGCTGGACCGTGACGCAGCCCGCGAACATGGACGTGGACCCGAAGCTCGCCGATGCCCTGGTCGTCGCGCTCTCCGGACTTCGTGCCTCCGGGATCCCCGACACGACAGCCTTCGAGGCAGCCGCCGGGCGGCTGGTGATCACCCTCGCCGACGGCGCGGAGCTGGTCCTGGAGCTCGGACAGCCGGAGAAGGACGCCGAGGGACATCAGGTCGTCCCGGTGCGGGCGAGCGCGGGCGTGTTCCAGATCAAACTGCAGACGCTCGCGGAGATCGAACGCGTGTTCGGGCGGTAGCGGATACCCTCGCGGGATGCTCCCGCTCCTCCTCCTCACCTCCTGCGCCGGCAAGCCCGACGACACCGCCGACAGCAACCCGGTCGCCGAGACCGTGCGCGGCGACTGCAACCCCGTGGACGAGAGCAATTGCCTGCTCCCGTTTCCCTCCTCCTTCTACCTGGACGCAGACCCGGCCACGCCGTCCGGCTACCGGGTCGCCTTCGGACCCACCTCGTTGCCCGCAGACAAGTTCGGCGTCGCAATGCGACCGGACTCCTGGAACCGGCGCGACGGGTTCTCCACGATGGCCCCGCTGTATGCGCTGCTGGCGGGCGCCGACGTGCACAGTCCGGGATCGCTGTCGTTCGACAACCTCGGCGACTACCTCGACGAGGATGTCACCACGGTGATCGTGGACGCCGAGACAGGTGTGCGGGTGCCGCACTACATCGAGCGCGAGGCGTTCACCGCCGACGATGCACGGGCAGCGCTCGTCATGCACCCCGTGGTTCCCCTCGAGCACGGCCACCGCTACGTCGTCGGCATCCGCAACCTGCTCGGCTCGGACGGCGCGCCCGTGGCGGCCCCGGCCGGGTTCGCGACGCTGCGGGATGCGGCGTCGACCAGCGACCCCGACCTCGAGCGCCAGCGCGACGAGTACGACAGCACCGTCTTCCCCGTGCTGGAGACAGCCGGTTTCGTGCGCGCGGACCTCCAGCTCGCCTGGGACTTCGTCACGGTGTCCGCGGAGGGATCGCTCGGGGAGATGGTCGGCGTGCGCGACGCCGCGCTCGCCACGATCCCGGAGGGAGGGCCGGCCTACACGATCACGTCGACCCAGGACGGCGCGTGCTCCGCGGGCGAGACGCTCGGCCGCCGCATCGAGGGCACCATCACCGTGCCGCTGTACCTCGAGTCGGCAGCCCCGGGGTCGTTCCTCCACCGCGACGCCGATGGCAACGTCACGCAGAACGGGACGACGGAGACGGGCTTCACCATCGTCGTCCCCTGCTCGGTGATGGCCGATCCTTCCCCCTCCCGCCTCGTCCAGGGCGGACACGGGCTCTTCGGCGAGCACCAGGACATCGCCGGCGGGCCGTTCACCGACATCGCCGATCGCAGCCACGCCATCCTGTACGCCACCAGCTGGCGCGGCATGAGCAGCGACGACTACAACGCCGTCACGCTGATGATGGCGAGCGACCCCTCGGACTTCACGATGATCCCCGATGGCCTCACGCAGGGCCACATCGAGGGCCTCCTGATGACGCGCCTGATGCAGGGCGACATGGTGGGCGAGCCCGCGCTGACGGTCGACGGCGTCTCGCTCATCGACCCCTCCGGCGTGGACTACTACGGGGTCTCGCTCGGGAGCGTGCTCGGCGGGGCGCAGGTCGCGATGTCGCCGACCATCCAGAACGCGGTCATGCAGATCTCCGGGATGCCGTTCTCGCTGCTCCTCACGCGGTCATCGGCGTTCACCAGCTTCCTGATGCTGCTCGCCGCGAAGTACGACGATCCCGTGGACATCTCGCTCATCGTCCCCCTCGCCCAGATGCTCTGGGACCCGACCGAGGCCGGCGGCTGGGCCCACTACCTCCCCGATGGCAGTGACCTCGGCGGCGCGCCCGACCGACGCTTCCTGTTCCAGGTCGGGATCGGCGACGACACCGTCACCTCCATCGCCGGCGAGGTCTACGCCCGCACGGTCGGAGCCGGCCTGCTCGACACCGCCCCGCGCGACGTGTTCGGCCTAGACCCGGTCACCGACCCGATGGTCGGCTCGGGCCTGCTCGAGTGGGACTACGGCGTGACCGAGAACCCGGAGCCGGCACCGGTCGGGCTGGAACAGAACCCGCACAACATGCTCCCCGGCGAGGAGTCCGCGAAGGATCAGATCGCCGCGTTCTTCACCACCGGCAGCCTCGCGAGCGTGTGCGACGGCGTGTGCGACCCGGACTGATCCCGTCGAGCGGGATGGAGATCGGGCGATTGTGCCCGGAGCCGGCCCGACCAGGGCCCGGCGCCAGGGACATCGCGTCGACCCCGGTGACTACGGGTAGTCGGTGTACCCGACCGGCCCCGGCGTGTAGAAGGTCGCGAAGTCGGGCGGCTGGAGCGGTGCGTTCTCCCGCATCTGCGTCGGCAGGCGCGGGTTCGAGATGAAGGGGCGCCCGAACGCCACGAGCTCCCCCTTCCCGGCAGCGAGATCCGCTTCGGCGCGAGCGCGGTCGTAGCCCCCCGAGAGGATGTAGGTTCCCTTGAAGTGCGCCCGGATGGCCGCCTTGATCTCGTCCGGAACCCGGGGAGCGCCCATCGGGCTGTGGTCGACCACGTGCACGTAGGCGACGCCGATCGCCGAGAGCTCTTTCGCCAACGCGACGTAGAGCGCGTCCATGTCGGCGTCGGGACCCATGTCGTTGAATGCGCCGTACGGCGAGACCCGCACGCCGACGCGGTCCGCGCCGATCCGCGATGCGGTGCGTCGTGTTGCCTCCACGGCAAACCGGATCCGGTTCTCGACCGTGCCTCCCCAGCGGTCGGTGCGTTTGTTGCTCACGGTGTTGAGGAACTGGTCGACGAGGTAGCCGTTGGCGGCGTGGATCTCCACGCCGTCGAAGCCCGCCTGGACCGCGAGCTCACCCGCGCGGGCGTACTCCTCGAGCGTGGCCTCGATGTCCGCCTCGGACATTGCGATGGGCGTGGTCGCCGGCTGGTTGCCCGCGATGTCGGTCCACACCGGCTGGGTGAGCGCGACGGCCGAAGGGCCGAGGACCCGGGCGCCGCCCGGAAGGTTGGCTGCGGCGCTGGCCCGCCCGGTGTGCATCAACTGCAGGAAGATGTGGCCTCCCTTGCGGTGGACCTCGTCCGTCACCTGGCGCCACGCGGCGACCTGTTCGGCATTGTAGATCCCCGGGATCCGGGCGTAGCCCATGCCGTTCGGCGAGGGCGAGGCGCCCTCGGTGATGATCAGGCCCGCCTCGGCGCGCTGCGCGTAGTACGTCGCCACCAGGGCTCCTGGCGCCCCCCCGGGGGAACGGTTTCGTGTCATGGGGGCCATCACGATGCGGTTTGCGAGCGTGATGCGGCCGAGCTTGAACGGAGAGTAGAGGACCGGGTCGGACATGGTAGCGCCTTGGTGAGGCACGGAGGCTAGGCACGCCGCTGCATGTCGAACAGTGGGGTGGCGTACAGGAATGCGGTCAACGACCGGGTTCCCCCGGTTCGGCCATCAGGAGACCACCCCGTTCTGCGCTGCCAGGCGCGTGATCGCGTCTCCCGGCACGTCTCCCCAGGTCTTGAGCACCTGCATCGTCGGCCCCCCCGCACCTCCGACGCGCAGGGCCTCGACCCTTCCGATCAGCCGATCCCCCGCGAGCACCGGGCACACGTAGTATCCGTACTCCCTCTTCGCGGCCGGCTTGTAGACCTCCCAGAGATAGTCGAACCCGAACCCCGCACGCACGAGCTCCCGATCCCAGATCAGCGCGTCCAGCGGCCCGATCACGACCGGAGTCACCTGGGGGGCGGGCTTCGATGCCAGGCTCTCCACGAGGTACTTCCGCTTCCCCACCCGCACCTCCGCCACGCGCCCGGCCTCGATCAACCGCTCGATCGTGCCATCGGTGCGGCACCGCGCCAGCATCGACCAGTGCGCGCCGGCCTGGCGCGACAGGACCCCTGCGCTGCGCACCCGCTCCACCACCATCTCATCGGCGAACGCCCCCGCCGGGTGCGCCGTCGCCCATGCCCCGAGCGCCCGCCCCGGGAGGTCGTACACCCGCTCCCCACGCCCCTTCCGCCCGCTCACCACCAGCGCACACCTCGACCACAGCTCCTCTGCCGCCAGCGCCGACCGGGAGCTCGTACCCTTCCAGCCCGACCAGTCCATCGGCTCGACCCGCCCCCGGTCCGCCATCTCGCGCGTGGTGAGCGGGCCCCGGTCGCGGACCTCCGCGAGCACGTCCTTCGCGAGCCCCTCGTCCACCCGCTCGAGCCGCTCCGGGGTCCGCCACCAGCCCGTCTCGGTGTGGGCCCGGTTGGCCTCGCGGTAGTGGGGCCAGAAGCGCGGCGCCAGGAGGCACCTCTCCTTGGCGAAGTGCTCGAACCCATGATTCGCGGTCTCCCGGTAGATGTCGCCGAGCCGCGCGCCGGGGATCCGGGCAAACGCCACCAGATCGGCGTTGGTGCCCACGCGATCCAGGGGGTCGAGCTGGATCACCCCGAGCGCGTCGAGCAGATCGCGGCAGCCCGCGTAGGTGCGGCCGAACCCCGTCGCGTTCAGGAGCCGCGCACGGACCTCCTCCGGTGAGAGCTCGGTCACCCCCCGTCGCCGATGCGGGCCTTCCGCTCCCGGGCCCCCCGGGGTCGGGGCAGGGGCTCCAGGATCATCCCAGGCGGCCGATCCGCTCACCCAGCAGCGTGCCCATGGCCATGGTGGTCAGCGACGGGTTCACCCCGAGCGAGGTCGGGAAGATCGAGCTGTCGACGATGTACAGGCCTGGCAGCCCATGGCTCTCCCCGGTCGGGCCGATCACGCTGGTGGCGGTGTCCTTCCCCATGCGGCACGACGACATCGGGTGCGATGCGTACAGGACGAAGCTCTCGAGCGGCAGGGGCGCCAGCGCGGACTGCAGCTCCTCGGCGGTGCTGTACGTTCCTGTCCCGTGCACGGGGACGAACACCGAACGCGCGCCCCCGGCGAGCAGCACCCTCGCGGTGTGGAACATGCCTGCCTTGATCCGGTCGACGTCGGCGGGGGCGAAGGTGTAGGAGATCCGCGCGCGGCCGTCGTCCCATGCACGCACCGAACCCGTGCCGGTGTCGCTGATCATCACGACGCAGCCGCAGAGGTTCTTCAGCCTCGAGAGCGCAGGTTTCGTCGCCTGCCCCGTGAGCGCCAGCATCGAGAGGATGGCCTCCGGGGGGGAGGAGAACGTGTGCGGCAGCACCCCGTGCATCCCGGGGGGATGAAAGTAGGCGCCTTGCGTGGCGCCCTGCCACATCAGCACATCATGGTCGCACCAGCCGAGCACCGCGTTCCCGGGGTGCAGGTGCAGGCCTTCACCGAGGGCGGGCCCCAGGGTCTGACCGAGTCCGGCGTGGTGCAGGAGCCGGGGGGTCCCCACGCCGCCCGCGGCGATCAGCACACGCGGGGCACGAACCGTGTACCGCCCGCCCGCGTCGCCGCTGTCGGGGTTGACCATCTGCCCGGAGATGCCGACGGCCCGCTGCTGCCCGCCGATCGACTCGACGAGCACGCGGTCGACCTTCGTCTCCGCCTGGACGCGCGTGCCCATCGCCACGGCGTCCGCGAGCAGGTTCGTGTCCATGCTCGCCTTTCCACCGGTCGGGCATCCGAAGTAGCAGACGCCGCACCCCGCGCAGCCCGGGGTGGCCCGCTCGAGGTAGCCCCCCTCGTACCCGAGAGACTGCGCGCCGCGGACGATCAGCGTGTTGTTCTCGCCGGCGATCTCGAGCCGGGTGCTCCAGATGCCGAGCAGCTGCCACAACATGTCGTAGGTCGGGGCCATGGCCGCGCTGCCGAAGCCGTCGTCGCCGACGACGTCCCGCCAGCCGTCGAGCACGTCGGCGGGAGCGCGCCAGGCGATCGCGCTGTTGATGAGCGTGCCGCCGCCCAGGCCGCGACCGGCCGCGATCGGGATCGGAGAGGAGGACATCGCCACCATCGCGCCCCCTTCCTGCTGGTGGTGGCGCATCACGGGCCCGAGGTGCCCCTCGAACCGGCGACGACTGGGCCCCTCCTCCACCACGATCACCTTCGCCCCGGCGAGCGTGAGCGCTCGCGCCGCAGCCGAGCCCCCGGGGCCGGCGCCGACGATCACGACGTCCGCAGTCTCCTCCACGTCCACGGGCGACCAGCGCGCGGCGGGTGCGGGCGCAAGGCGAAGCGGTCCATTCGCGGGATCCCAGCTACTCGGCATAGCCGAAACCCCCCACGGTCCCGCCGAACCCGCAGCGGAATTGCCCCGAGATCGCAGGCGAGACCGCCGGGTGCGCGAGGTAGCCCATGCCGATGAAGATGTGGAACGACTGGGCGATCCCGCGCAGGGCGCCTTCGTCGGCCGCGAGCCAGCGCGCCATGATGTCACCCGCCTGCGCGGGCGACATCGCGTTCACGGTGGAGCCCGTCTGCGCGACGGCGAGCGTGTTGAGCCCGTGGATCGCCGCTCGAAACAGGTTTCGCTGCGTGGGGATCATGCCGCCCAGGAGCGCGTCGACGTAACGGCTCACCCGGGCGGCGCGGCCCGAGAGGGCGGGCTCCCCGCCCTCCGGGAAGATCCCGTCCGCGAGCGCGTCGATGAACGCGACCTCGTCGTGCGAGAGATGCTTCAGGGGCGCGGAGGGCGCCTGATCCCACCAGCTCACCCCCACGGCAAAGGGGGTGCCCATGGCGACGACCGCCAAGCTGGCGAGCAGGTGCCGACGGGTGAGCCTCATCGGCCGATCCTACACCGGATCGGCGAATATTACTCCGCGGGGGCGATCTTGTAGATTTCGACCCGCTTCTCCGGGCCCTCTCCGAGCGAGCGCGAGCCGATGCCCGGCACGGTGGCGACCTCGGTGTGGACGAGACGGCGCTCGTAGCTGTTGAGCTCGCGGCGGATCGTCTCGGCGGTGCCCGTCTCCGCGACCATGTTCGCGAGCTTGAGCGCAAGCTCCTTCAGGCGCTGCTCCCCGCCGCCCCGGTCCTCGCGCCGGGGGCCCCGGTCATCCCGACGCGGGCCGCGATCGTCGCGCCGCGGACCGCGATCGTCCCGACGGGGGCCGTCGTCGCGCCGCGGACCGCGATCGTCGGTGCGGGGACCACGGTCATCCCCGCGGGGCCGATCGAAGCTGCGCTCCTCGCGGGGCGCATCTTCGGGCGGGCGGGCGACGTCGATCCGGAACTGGACGCCCGGGTGCTTTGCCCCGACGGTCGTCTCCAGCAGGTACTGCACGGCGCGGAGCGTGGCGCCCTGCCGACCGACGAGGTGGCGGCCGGCCTCACCGACGTCCACGTAGGTGAGCACGGTGCCCTCACGCTTCTCTGCGCGAACGGTGCCCTCGCGGCCCATGCACTTGATGAGCCCGGACATCCAGGCCTCGGCGTCCATCGAGGCGGCGACGTCGCCGGGGTCCTTCGCCCATGCGAAGATCTTCACGGTCTCGGCGCCCGTGGTGCCGGCGGACTTGAAGTGCGCCATGTCGAGCTTGTGCTGGACGAGGTTCACGGGCACGCCGAGCTGGGCCGCCGCGGCCTCGACGGCGAGCTTGAGGCTGCGCCCTTCGGCGACGACGTGGGATTCTGGGATGCTCATGGAAGCTCCGAAGGAGGAAAGGGAGGATGGAGCGCCGACACCGTCAGGCGACGGGGACGCTGGGGGTTGGCACCCGGCCGCGCGTGTTGTACCACTGCTGCAGGATGGAGAGGGACGTATTGATGACGTAGTAGACCGACAGCCCCGAAGGGTAGCTGAACATGAGGAACCCGAACACGAGCGGCATGAACTTGAGCATCTGCGCCTGGTTCGGGTCCATGCCAGTGGTGGGCATGAACTGCTGCTGCACGTACATCCCGCAGATGATCAACACGGCGAGCCCGCCGTATGGATCCTGCATCGAGAGGTCCTGCAGGTACAGGAAGTGCGCGCCGTAGAGATCCGGGCTCGCGTTCAGCCCGGCGACGAGCGCAAAGAACACCGGAATCTGGAACACCATCGGCAGGCAGCCACCAAGCGGATTGACGCCGTGCTCCTTGAAGATGCGCATCGTCTCCGCCGACTGCTTCTCCTTGTCGTCCGGGTACAGCTCCTGCAACGCCTTGATCTGCGGCTGCACGGCCTGCATGGCCTTGCCACTCCGGAACGCCTTGGCCGCGAGCGGGTAGAGCGACGCGCGAACGAGGAACGTGAGCGCGATGATCGAGAGGCCCCAGCTCGGGATCACGCTGCGGAACAGCTGAAGCGTGAACAGGATGATCCGGGCGAAGAACCCGAAGAATCCGAGGCTCACGGCGCTGTCGAGCCCCCCACCGATCGCCGAGAGGCGCTCGTACTTCTTGGGGCCGACGTACACCCGGAAATTCGCGACCAGCGGCGTGCCGGCCGCCAGCTCCTGCGTATCGGAGACGAAAAAGAGCCCGACGCGATGGCGACCGGCCGTCGTCTCCTCTTCCGTGACGCCCGGGAGCGGCGCGTACTTCACGCTGCCGGGAGTGTCCGCCCCGGCGATCGCTGCAGCGAGGAAGTAGCGATCCCCCACGCCGAACCAGTCAGCACGGCCGACGGCCACGTCGCGCGCAGCCTTCAGGTCCTGCGGCGCGGTGAGCGCATCGAGCTTTCCAGCAACGCCCGCTTCGAGCCGCGGGTGCATGTCGTAGGTGCTCGAGATGGGCGCCATCCCGTCCTGCATGGACACCCAGAAGGGGCCCGCCAGTGGGCGATCCGCCGTCCACGTGACCGTCAGGGTGGCCAGATCCGGGTCCGTGCCCGGAGAGAGGGTCCCGGTGGTCACCAACCCCGGCTCCGAACGGCGCCAGGTGATGTTCCCAGCCGTCCCGCCCAGCTCGGCGAGCGCGGTGGAGGCCACGAGATCGCCTCGTCCCGCCGCGAGGAACGCGCCGTTCGGGGTCAGGAGGCTCTCATGGTCCGCCGTTCGCTGGTAGGGCGTCCAGGGTCCGGGCGCCTTTCCGCCAAAGAGGCTCCCACCCTTCTGGTAGACCCAGGTCCACCAGGGGGTGACCGTGACAGGCGCCGGAACGTCCGGCAGGTCGACCGCGCGGGCGGCGCCACAGTCCGAGACCTGCAGCGTGAACGTCGTGGTCGCGAACGCCTGCCGAAGGTCCGTGCAGGGGGCCCCCGTGGACGAGACCACAGCCGGGAGGGCGGCCGGGCCGGGTGCCACGGCCGGGACGTCGGCGGGCGCCGTGGTCGCCTCGGTCGGCAGCGGCTCGTCCTCCGGCTTGGGAGCGAAGAACTGGCTCCACACGAAGAACACACCCATGCAGAGCGTGATCGCGATCAGCATCCGCTGGTCGTTGCTGTCCCTCGGCTTTTGCGCTTCACTCACGAGAGGCCCCCCTTGTCACAGAGGCAACGCTCCGCATGTTCACCCGATCCGCCGTCCCCTGGAAGGGGCACAGGATCAAGCCCGCCCGGGTGGAACGGATGACACCGCATCAACCGACGAAATCCGAGCCAGAGCCCCCGCGAAGGACCCCAGATGGCCACCGCCTCCGCGGTGTACTTGCTGCAGGAGGGGTAGAACCGACACACCGGGGGCATCCACCAGGAGATCGCCCGCTGGTAGGCACGGATGCTGAGAAGCACGAACCGCTTCATGTCAAAATCCGTCGGGGGACATCGTTCAGGCCACCTTTGCAAAGAGGGCGCCGACTTCGGCGCGCAATACCGCGAACCCCGCATCGCCGGCCCCGAGGCGTGCGATCAAGACGACGTCGACGCTACGGGTGGGCAATGCACCGCCGACGGCACGAACCGCCTCGCGCAACCAGCGCTTCACGCGATTGCGCACGACGGCGTTGCCGACCTTCTTGCTCACGGCGAACCCGCACCGGGACTCCGCCGCGCCGCCGGGCGCATGCACAAGCTGCAGGTACGTCCCGCGCACACGCCTCCCTGCGGACTGCACGCGAGTGAAGTCCACAGAGCGACGAAGTCGAGCGGGAACGGCCGCCTGCATGGCGCCGGCTACCTCCGCGCCGATCAGGAGCGCTTGTCGGCGATCGTGACGACGAGACGCTTGCGGCCCTTCGCGCGACGGCGGGCGAGCACGGCACGACCGGCAGTGGTGGACATGCGCTCCCGAAACCCATGGGTGCGCTTGCGACGGATGTTGTGGGGCTGAAAAGTACGCTTGGACATGGAGACTCCGACCTGAACTCGCTGGGATGCGTAGAGCACTCCCAAAAAAGAAGCGCCGATATGCGGACACGTGCTGCGAAGAGCACGAAAAGGCCCCGGCGGATATTGCATCCGACCCCGATCTGCAAGTGTAAACACGCCGAATATTTCGTTACTGTGGCGGTACGTACTTGCGAATTCGAAATGTCTCCTTCGGCGCGGCTGCTAGTTGCGGGTTCCACGGCACTTGAGCAAATCGGTGCCTTCGGGTACACGTTTCGCGGAACAGCTTCCCGCTGATCGCTGGCCTCCTGGCGCGCCGACCGGCCGCGCCCGGGGGACGGCTGCGCGGCGGAACTGGATGTAGAAGCATGGATGCATTCTGGACACAATTCTGCGCCGCACTGGAAACCAAGATCGGTGACCGCGACATGGAGGCCTGGGTGCGACCGGGCCTCACGCTCGAGTCGATATCGCCGAGCTTGACCGACCCGCAGCGGATCAGCTTTCGGACCACCTCCCGATGGCATCACGACTGGATCCGCGACAACTTCTACGCGGAGATCGTGGGCGCATGTGCGGAGGCGTGCGACCGCACGGTGACGGTGGACCTGCTGGGCGACGGCGCGCCGCAGCTCCTCCCGACGGCAGCACCGACCCGCAAGCCGGCGCCCACGGTCGACCGCGCGCTGATGTTCGAGAACTTCGTCGTCGGAAAGTGCAACGAGTTCGCTCACGCGGGCGCGATCGCCGTAGCGGAGACCCCCGGTCATGGGTACAACCCGCTGTTCATCTACGGCGGCACCGGGCTCGGAAAGACGCACCTCTCCCACGCGATCGGCAACCGCGTGGAGCAACTGCATCCCCATCTCAACGTCTGCTACTACGGTACCCAGCAGTTCTTCGAAGAGATGGTGCGGGCGATCCAGAACAAGGCGAGCCTCGAGTTCCAGCGGCGCTTCAAGGAGGACATCGACGTGTTCATCCTCGAGGACATCCAGTTCCTCGGAGGTCGGGAACGGTGCGAGGAAGAGCTCTTCCACATCCTGGAGGCGATGCAGGCGGCCGGTCGGCAGGTGGTGATCACCTCCGACGAGCCCCCGCGAAACCTGGGCAAACTCGCGCCGCGGCTGCGCACCCGCTTCGAGCAGGGACTGCTGGTGGACGTCCAGCCCCCCGATGTTGAGACGATGATGGCGATCCTCGCGCGCAAGGCCGAGGCGATGCGCCTGGATGTGCCGAGTGACGTCCAGTACACCATCGCCCAGCGGGTTCGATCCAGCGTGCGTGAACTCGAGGGCGTCCTCAAGCGTCTGTCGGCTTTGCACGCCTTCTATCGCACCCCCATCACGCTCGCCTTCCTGCACGAACGCATGGCGGATCTCATCCCCCCGCCCGCTCCGCCGCCCACCGCGGAGCGCATCGTCACCCGCGTGGCGGAGCACTACCACGTGCGCGTGAGCGACATCCTCGGCACCCGCCGGCCAGCGAACATCGCCTGGCCGCGCCAGATCGCCATGTTCCTGACGCGCCGGGTCACCGGGCTCTCGTTCCCCGAGATCGGACGCGCCTTCGGCCGGGACAACTCCACCGTGCAGTACGCCTGCAACAAGGTGGAGCAGGGTGCCGACCGCGATCCGAACATCCGCGCCGAGATCGAGCAACTGGAGCGGCTCTGCCGTGCGCCGATCGCCTGAGCGAATCCTGGGGACAAGTCTGGGGATGACCTGTAGAGGGCCGGCGGACAACCAGCGGAGAGTCCGGCGAGTTACCCACAGGGGTCCGCACCCGGATCGGCCAGGTGTGGACAACCGACGGGATCTCCCGCTTCCGTGCCCCGCTTCTCCCCAAGGAGATTTCGGAAAAACACCGATGCAAAGCGCGTAGTCAAAGTTCTCCCCACATCCATAGACCCACGACGACTACAACCTTCAGATCTCTCTCCTTTTCTTCTTGTCCTGTTGTCTTCCGAAACAGCGCTTCCCCGAGGGGTCGCGCCCCTGAACCGCCCGGAGCACCCCGATGGAATTCATCATCGCCCGCGACACCTTCCTCCACGCCCTGTCCCGCGTGTCGGGCTTCGTGGAGAAGAAGTCCCAGAACAATTCGGTTCTGTCGTCGGTGTTGCTCCAGGCCGAGGGCGGCACGCTCCGGTACACGGGCACGGACAAGATGCTCACCCTCCTCGGGAGCGTGCCTGCCACGGTGAGCCGGCCCGGGGAGATCGCCGTGGACGCAGGCTACCTGCTCAACACGGTGAAGTCCCTGGCCGGGGACACCGTGCGGTGCGTGCTCCTGGACCAGCAACGCCTCGAAGTGCAGTGCGGCACCTCCAATTTCCGCCTCGTGGGCCAGCCGGCGTCGGAGTTCCCGGTCACCCCGCCCCTCGATCAGAGCCGTTCGCTGCGGATCCCGGCGGCATCCCTCAGCCGTTTGCTCGACCAGACGTTGTTCTCGGTCGCCTCGGACGACAACCGTTACGGGCTCAACGGAGCACACTTCGAGCAGGTCTCCGGGGCCGACGGCAGCCCGTATCTGCGGATCGTGGCAACCGACGGGAACCGCCTCTCCTGGAGCCAGGCGCCTTTCAGCGGGGAACTGGCCATCGGCCGCAAGTCGCTCGTGCCGCGCAAGGGTCTGGCCGAGGTCCGGCGGCTGATCGAGGGCGCGAAGGCCGATGTCGAGATCGCGTTCGGAGAGCGCGCCGCTGTGGTGCGGCTCGAGGATTGCACGATCCACGTGCGGTTGCTGGAGGCCGACTTTCCCGACTACCGTCAGGTGCTGCCGAGCACGTTCAAGCGCAAGGCAGTGGCCAACCGCGTGGACCTGCAGGAGGCGCTCAAGCGCGTGCTGATCTTCGCGCAGGACAGTTCTCGCTCGGTGAAGTTCGCGTTCACCGAGTCCATGCTCACCCTCACGTCCCGCAAGCTCGATGCCGGCGAGTCGAAGGAGGAGGCCTCGGTCGACCTGCACGGAGAGCCGATCACCATGGGGTTCAACGGTCGTTTCCTGCTCGACGTGCTGGGCGTGCTCGACAGCACGATGGTGGTGCTGGAGCTCGGCGACACGCTCTCGCCCTGCCTGGTCAAGAGCCCGGACTCCGGGGATGCGCTGTTCGTCGTGATGCCCGTTCGCCTGGACTAGGCAGAGCGAGCGTGCGTGTCCTTCGGTTCCAGGCTCGTTCCTTCCGGAACCTGTGCCCGGACGTGCTGGAGGTGGACGCCCCGATGGTCGTGTTCCACGGCCGCAACGGGCAGGGAAAGACGAACGCACTCGAAGCCCTCGGCGTGCTGGGTAGCCTCCGCAGCTTTCGCAGCGCCCGGCTCGCGGATGCGACCCCGCGGGGGGTGGCGCCAGCGGGGCTCGATGTGCGCGCCGTGGTGGAGTCCGAGGGGCAGACACGGCAGTTCACGTTCCAGAGCGGGGAGGGAGGCCGCCGGTTGCACCGGGAGGAGCGCCCGGTCGATGCGGTCACGTGGCTCACCTCCCTTCGTGCGAGCTGGTTTTCTCCCGCGGACGTGGGGGTGGTCCGCGAGGAGCCCGTGGCACGGCGGGCCCTGCTCGACCGAACCATCCTGACCTTGAACCCAGGGTATCTGTCGCTTGCCCGCGATCACCGGCGCGTGCTCGACCAGAAGGCAGCGCTCTACCGCAGCGGGCGAGCCACCGACGCCGAGCTGGACGTGCTGGATGCGCAGTTGGTGCCGCTCGGGGCGCGAGTGACCGCGACGAGGCAGGCCACCGTGGAGCACGTCTCTCCTGCGTTCTCGCGCCTCTACGGGGAGATTTCCGGCGGGGAGCATGCTGCAGTTCGTCTGCGCTCCTCGCTCGGGGAGGGCGACGAAGCAGCGATGGTGGAGCGGTACGCGGCGGCGGTCGGCGCTCAGCGGGCGCTCGAGCGGGAGCGCCGCAGGGTGCTCGGCGGGGCGCAGCGTGACGACCTCGTGTTCGAGGTGGGTGGGCATCCCGCGCGCACCGACGCATCCCAGGGCCAGGCACGGTCGGTGGTCCTGGCCTGGAAGCTCGCAGAGATCCTCGCGGCAGGCGAGAGCGGCGAGGTGCCGATCTTCCTCGTCGACGATCTGGGCAGCGAGCTCGACGCGCAGCGGACCACAGCGTTCGTACATCGACTTCACGAGCTCGGAGCCCAGGTGTTCGTCAGCACGACCGACGTCCGGGCGGTGCCCGCGCTCGCAGGGAGCGCTGTCCGGCTCGTGTCCGTCGACGGTGGGCGTTTCGGGTAGGGCGCTCGCAGCGCTGCGGCGACTGCGATGTGGCCTACCAGAACCGGGACCGGCGGGTTATGGCAGCCGGTCTGTTTGAAGCGGAGTTTTCTGAAGATGTCGAGCGATGAGACCAAGCCCAAGCCGGCGGAGCCCGTACCGGCTGAGGTTGGCGGGGCGCCGGTTCCGGCCGTGTACGACGGCACGAGCATCAAGTCCCTGAAGGGCCTGGAAGCCGTGCGTGTTCGCCCCTCCATGTACATCGGCGACACCGGCGTCCGCGGGATGCACCACCTCGTTTGGGAGGTGGTGGACAACTCGATCGACGAGTCCCTCGCCGGACACTGCAAGCGCATCATCATCGAGATCCATGCGGATGGCTCGGTCTCGGTGGAGGACGATGGCCGCGGGATCCCCGTGGACATCATGGAGGACGAGGGCAACCGCTCCGCGGCCGAGGTCGTGCTCACCGAACTGCACGCGGGCGGAAAGTTCGATCGGGACAGCTACGAGGTCTCCGGCGGCCTGCACGGAGTCGGTGTGAGCTGCGTGAACGCCCTGTCGGACACGCTGTGGCTCGACATCTGGCGGGATGGCTACCACTGGTTCCAGCAGTACCACCGCGGCGTCCCCGTAGCCCCGCTCGCACGCAAGGAGCCGAGCACGAAACGCGGCACACGGGTCCATTTCCTGCCGGACATCACGATCTTTCCGGAGGCAGGCGAGTACCAGTACGACATGCTCCGGAACCGCATCCAGGAGCTGGCGTTCCTGAGCCCGCAGCTCACCATCTCGCTGTTGGACCACCGGGACGGGCGGCGGGACGAGTTCCACTATGAGGGCGGGCTCATGAGCTACGTCGCTCATCTCGACCACGGGCGCACTCCGGTGCACACACCCGCGATCTACCTTCGCGGCAACAAGCGGGGTCTGGACGTCGAGCTCGCGTTCCAGTGGAACACCGAGTACACCGAAACCCTCATCAGCTTCGTGAACAACATCAAGACGATCGATGGCGGAACCCACGTCACCGGACTTCGGGGTGCACTCACCCGCACCGTCAACGCGTATGGAACGGCCAACGGCCTGTTCAAGAGCGCGAAGATCGAGGCAGTCAGTGGCGACGACATCCGCGAGGGGTTCACGTGTGTGCTCTCGGTCAAGATCGCCGAGCCGCAGTTCGAAGGGCAGACCAAGGGAAAGCTGAACAACTCCGAGGCGAAGACCTTCACCGAGGCGATGGTGAACGAGGCGCTCGGGATCTGGTTCGAGGAGCATCCGCTCATCGCCAAGACCATCGTGAGTCGCTCGATCCAGTCCGCCACGGCGCGGGAAGCCGCACGCAAGGCTCGGGATCTGGCGCGTCGCAAGACCGTCATGGACGGCGGCGGTCTGCCAGGCAAGCTCGCGGATTGCCAGGAGCGCGACCCGCGCAAGTGCGAGATCTACATCGTCGAGGGGGACTCCGCAGGCGGCTCCGCCAAGCAGGGGCGCGACAGGGCGTTCCAGGCGATCCTCCCGTTGCGCGGCAAGATCCTCAATGTCGAAAAAGCCGCCTTCGAGCAGATGCTCAAGAGCGAGCAGATCAACATCCTCACGCAGGCCCTGGGGGCAGGCCTCGGCGAGGACTTCGACCTCGCGCGGCTCCGCTACCACCGCGTCATCATCATGACCGACGCCGACGTGGACGGCTCCCACATCCGCACCCTGCTGCTCACGTTCTTCTGGCGGCAGATGAAGGAGCTGGTGCGCGGCGGCTACGTGTACATCGCACAGCCCCCGCTCTACAAGGCGCGCAAGGGCAAGACCGAGGTGTACCTAAAGGACGACGCCGTGAAGGAGACGTTCTTCCTCACCCGGGCTGCCAGCAGCCTGCGCCTCGTCGCTGGTCCGATCGACGCGGTTCCGACGAAGGTGCTCTCCGGAAAGGAGGTCGAGGAGTTCATGGAGCGCCTCGGCGCCTACGTCACCCGGCTGCACCGCCTGTCCCGGAAGTACCACCCGGACGTGCTGGACGCGTTCCTCGCGCAGGGTCCGGTGGTGGACGGCTCCCGCGATGGCTGGGCGGCCCGGGGAGTGGACCTCCGGGCCCGGCTCCAGGCCGCGGTGCCGGAGCTCGACATCCTCGGCGTGGACGTCTCGGATGACGGGACGGCCCTGCAGGTCCGCACGTTGGCCGACAGCCTCGAGAAGCTGACGCACCTCGGCGGCGCCGAGCTTGCCGAGCTGCACGTGCTCATGGATGCCCGGGATGCGCTCACGCAGAGCCTGCCGCTGCCCGCCCGGGTCGACGACGGTGCGCTGCGGAACACCTGGCGCGAGCTGCGGTCCGACATCTCCGCCGCCGCCGAAAAGGGCTGGGAGCTCCAGCGCTACAAGGGCCTCGGCGAGATGAACGCCGAGCAGCTCTGGGACACGACGCTCGACCCGAAGAACCGCACGCTCCTGCGTGTACAGGTCGACGACGCCGAGCAGGCGGACAGCTGGTTCTCGAAGCTCATGGGCGACGAAGTCGAGCCTCGGCGACTCTTCATCGAGACCGAAGCGCTCAACGTGCGTAACCTCGACATCTGATCGCGAAACTTGAACCCCGAAATGCGCGGAGGCCGAAGATGACAGGCAGCACCCTACTCGGCATGGGCCACTACGTTCCTCCGCGCGTCGTCACGAACAACGATCTCGCGGGCCTGATGGAGACGACCGACGAGTGGATCACCCAGCGCACCGGCATCAAGGAGCGCCACTGGGTCGACGGCAACGTGGGTGCCAGCGAGCTCGCCGAGATCGCGAGCCGTGGTGCGCTGGCCGAGGCCGGGCTCACCCCCCAGGACATCGACCTCATCCTGTTCGCAACGCTCTCTCCCGATCTCAACTTCCCCGGGAGCGGGTGCCTTCTCCAGGCCCGGCTCGGCATCCCCGGGGTGCCGGCGATGGACATCCGTAACCAGTGCACCGGCTTCCTCTACGGGCTCAAGACCGCGGATGCCTACATCCGCTCGGGCATGGCCAGGCACGTGCTGCTGGTGGGGGCAGAGGTGCACTCCACGGGCATCGACGTCACCACGCGCGGCCGGGACGTCGCCGTGCTGTTCGGGGATGGCGCCGGTGCTGCGATCGTGGGTCCGACCGAGGGTGCAGCCCGCGTGATCGACAGCGAGCTTCATGCGGATGGCCGGTTCGCCGAGATCCTGATGGTCGAGGCGCCAGCCAGCCGGATGAACCCCCGGCTCTCGCCGCAGATGCTGGAGGAGGGCCGCCACTACCCGAAGATGGACGGACGCAGCGTGTTCAAGCACGCCGTCGAGCGGCTCCCCGAGGTGATCCACAGCGTCCTCAAGAAGAACGGCTACGCGCTCTCAGACGTCGACGTCCTGGTGCCTCACCAGGCCAACCTCCGGATCAACGAGATGGTCACCCGCCAGCTCGGGTTCGCACCGGAGAAGGTGGTCAACAACATCCAGAAGTACGGCAACACCACCGCCGCCAGCATCCCCATCGCCCTGCACGAGGCCGTCCTGGACGGCCGCGTGAAGAAGGGACAGCTGGTGCTGCTGGCCGGGTTCGGCGCGGGCCTCACCTGGGGTGCAACCCTCGTGCGCTGGTAGCCGATGCCTCCCGCTGCCGCCGATGCGCCTGCCGATTCGAGCGTGCTCTTCCGCTCGCGGGTGCTCTTCCTCACGGGAAAGGGCGGCACGGGTAAGACCACGCTCGGCGCAGCGATCGGTCGGCTCGCCGCAGCACAGGGCCGGCGTACCCTCGTCTGTGAGCTCGATGCCCAGCGCTCGTCGCTCACCGCCATCTTCGGGAAGGCACCGGTGTACCAACCCTCCCAGGTGGCGCCCGGGCTCTCGATCTGCAACATCGAGTGGATGCCCGCCCTGGACGACTGGCTCGCCGACATCGTAGGTGCCGGCCGCATCGTGCGCATGATCATGAAGAACAGGATGATCAGCATCTTCCTGGAGGCCACGCCGGGCGCTCGGGACCTGATGCTGCTGCACCGCGTCGTGAAGCTCTCTCAGCAGTTCGATCTGGTGATCGTGGACATGCCCGCCTCCGGCAACGCGGTGGGCATGCTCTCGGTGGTCGGGACATCCCGCAGGCTCTTCGACACCGGGCCGATCCGACGGTGCGCGGAGGAGATCGACGGGATGTTCGCCCGTCCCGACACGAACCTCGTGCTCGTGGCGCTCCCGGAAGAGATGGTCGTGAACGAGACGCTGGAGACCCGCGCGCGGGTCCATGCCGAGATCCCGGCCCTCCGGCAGCCGCTGGTCCTGCTCAACCGGGCGACCCCCGCGACCTTGTCCGCCGGGGAGCGGAGCCTCCTGGATCAGCTCGGCGCGCAAGAGCTGGGGGTCGATGCGCGCGAGCTCGTCGAGGCGGGTCGGTGGGAGGAGCGGCTGGAGACCGCGACAGCAGAGGCGTTGAGCCGGCTGCGTGCGATCGCCGCCGTGGTGGTGCTCCCGGTGCTCGCACGTGGGGAGGGAGCCGCGCGGGTCGTTGGGCAGCTCACCGCTGCGCTCGCGCGCCAGAGCCATGCGAAGGTGGATCTGGTCGGGGAGGCGTCTGGATGAACGACGACTCCCCGCTCACGGACCTCGCTCGGACTCAACGCCTGCTCGTGTGCGTGGGGTCGGGCGGCGTGGGGAAGACGACTACGGCGGCCTCCGTCGCGCTGTGGGCGGCTCTGCGTGGTAGGCGGGTGCTCGTGCTCACCATCGATCCCGCCCGACGATTGGCGAATTCGCTGGGGCTGAACGAGATCGGCAACATGGAGGTGCGCATCCCGCTCGAGCGGCTCCTGGGCGACGCAGATGGCCCCGCGTTCGAGCCCGTCGCGGGCGGGGAGCTCTGGGCGATGATGCTCGACCCCAAGAGCACGCTCGACGACGTGATCGGCAAGGTCTCCAAAGACGAGGCGACCCGCGACGCGATCTTCGCCAACCGCATCTACCGATCCATCGCCGGCAGTTTTTCGGGGAGCCAGGAGTACATGGCCACCGAGCGGCTCTACGACGTGTACGGCTCGGGCCGGTACGACATGATCGTGCTCGACACGCCCCCGGTCAAGAACGCGCTGGATTTCCTCGAAGCGCCCGGTCGGCTCGCCAGGTTCCTGGACCGCCAGGTGATGAAGTGGTTCCTCACCCCGTACGAGGAGGAGCCCGCGTTTGGAAAACGGTTGATGCTGGGCACCTCGGCGGTCGTCTACCGCCTGCTCGGTCACATCTTCGGGCGCGAGTTCCTCAAGGAGCTCTCGATCTTCTTCACGCTCTTCCGGGACCTCTACGACGGCATGCGGGAGCGCCACGAGGCGGTGAGCCGCATCTTCGGGGACAGCCGCACGACCTTTGTGGTGGTGAGCGCACCCAACGAGCCGTCGGTCGATGTCGCGAGCTTTTTCCTGCAGGAGCTCAAGGGCCGGACGCTGCGCGTGGGTGCCATCGTCGTGAACCAGCTGCACCGCGCGCGGCTGGTGAACCCCGACGTGGATGCGCTCCTGGGGCGCAAGGCGCGAGAGCTGGAGCCACTGCTCGCACCGCTGGTGCTCGCCCGGTTGGGCGCGGCGCACCGGCGCCTGCGGGATCTCGCGGCGCTCGAGCGCCAGTGGATCACGCGGCTGGCGGCCTATGCGCCGAGCGTGCCGATGATCGAGGTCGACCGGCAGCCGGGGGAGGTCCATGACCTCGCAGGCCTGCTGTCCCTGCATCGCTGGCTCTTCCCCGGGTGAATTTCGTCCTCGACAGCCCGTGCACGCTGCTATAGTCGCCGCACGCTCCGGAGTCTGTTTGCTTTCGCTCGCTTTGATGTCGCTCGCCGCGGTAGGTACGGCACAGGCATCTGCGCTGCTCGACCCGCAGAACAGGCTGCACGTGGGCGTGAGCATCGTGGATGCCCCCTCGCCGGTGGGGCTCGGGATCGGGTTCGACTCGCGGCTCACGCGGGTGATCTCCATGGACATCGGCGGGTTCGTCTCTCCCGTACCGATCCTGCCGGATGTGAAGGGGTTGTTCGGCGCTGACGGCTACCCCGGCTACTTCGAGCTGCGGCACGGGCTCTACATCACCCCGGGCTTCCGCATCCCCCACGCACAGCCCCGCACCTGGGCGTTCGACTTCATCGCCAGGCTCGGCGGCGGTGCCGTCTGGATCGCGAACACCGACCCGGAACGGGCCGGGTTCCAGAGCACCAACTACGTCGTCACGGCCACCCCCGCGGGGATCGCCGGCGGCGAGGCCCTCGTGCGTTTCGGCAACATCGGCGTACGGCTCTCCGGCAAAGCCGTGGGGTTCACCGCCTCTACTGACAGTCCGCCCGACCATTGGTTCCTGTTCCGGAGCCAGTGGGGCCTCGAAGGCTTCTACCAGTGGTAGCGCCCCACGTGGAAAATCTCTGATACACTCCTTCAAGGCGTGCCATCCGGTACGTCCATCTCACTCCCCGTCCACAAAGACGGGGGCAACCGTCCCTCCGATTAGTCACAGGTCGAATGTCTCGTAACGTATACGTGGGAAATCTCCCTTACCGAATCACTGAAGATGACGTGCGAAGCGTCTTTTCACAGGGTGGTCGCGAGGTCCTTTCAGTCAACTTGATCACCGATCGTGAGACCGGCCGCCCTCGCGGGTTCGGGTTTGTCGAGCTGGCGGATGAAGCGCAGGCAGAAGCCTCGGTTCAGGCGCTGGACGGCTTCATGATGGAGGGGCGCCCCCTCAAGGTGAACATCGCGCGTCCACGTGAGGGCGGAGGCGGTGGGATGGGGCCAGGCGGACCGAGGCGTCCGCGTGATCCGAGCGCACCGGCGCCGTTCTATCGGGGTCCGCGGCCGGAAGGCGCGGGCGGCGGTGGCGCGAGCGGCGGTTGGGGCGCGGGGGGCGGAGACCGTCCGAGCGGTGGCGGTTGGGGTGGTGGCGCTCCCGGAGGCAACGATCGCCCGAGCGGCGGCGGCTGGGGCGGCGGCGCTCCCAGCGGCGGCGGCGACAGGCCGAGCGGTGGCGGCTGGGGCGGCGGCGCCCCGAGCGGCGGTGCCGATCGCCCGAGCGGTGGCTGGGGCGGCGGCGCTCCCAGCGGCGGTGCCGATCGCCCGAGCGGTGGCTGGGGCGGCGGCGCTCCGAGCGGTGGCGCTCCCGGCGGCGGCTGGGGCGGTGGGGCCAACCGGCCTGCCGGCGGTGGGTATGGCGGTGGTGCCGGTGGCGGTCGTCCCAGTGGCGGCGGGTACGGCGGCGGTGGCGGCGGCGGCGGCGGTGGGTACGGCGGTCGTCGTCGTCCCGAGTCCGACGTCAACGAGGAGCGCAACCGCAAGCAGGCCGAGTGGGAGCGCCGCAAGGGCAATCCCCGCGGTCGTGATCGCGACTCCGAGGATGGCGGCGGCACGGGCGGGGACGACGAATAGTCGTCGACCCCCGGGCAGTGCAACGCACGCCGGCAACCCCGGCGGGCGTTCGCATTTTTTGAGCCGACGGGCGCACCCTCAGCGGCGCGAGAGCCGGTAGGCGACCATGCCGACACCCATCGCGACGGTGAACCAGGCTGCCGGGATGCTCCCGGCGCCTACGCTCACGATCGCGGGCCCCGGGCAATAGCCCACGATGCCCCAGCCGATGCCGAAGAGGGCGCTTCCGAGGACCAGGGGTGCGTCGACGAGCGCTGCCTCGGGCCACTGGAAGGCCTCCGCCCACAGGGGCCGGAGCCGCGCACGGGCTGCAAACGCCGCGATGGCGAACACGCCGATCGCGCCAGCCATGGCGAACGCCAGCGAGGGGTCCCACTCCCCCGCGACGTCCAGGAAGGCGAGCACCTTCTCCGGGCGGGTCATGCCCGCGAGCATGAGGCCGGCGCCCAGGAGGAGCCCGGAGCCCAGGCCCACGAGCCGAACCTCGATGTTCATGCTCATCGGCCCACCACGTGCCGGACCAGGAACACCGTGACGCCCGCGGTGAGCATGAAGGTACACGTGGCGACGATCGAGCGGGTCGAGCCCCGCCCGATGCCGCACACGGCGTGCCCGCTCGTGCACCCGTTGGCCAGGCGGGCGCCGTAGCCCACGAGCAGCCCGGCGCCGACGAGCGCGGGGGGCGAGTTGGCTACGTTCGTGACGCTGGCCGGGGCGAGCGCGAACCCGACGAGGCCGGAGAACGCCAGTCCGACGATGAACGCGGTCCGCCATCCTGCGTCAGGCGACCGGGGGGCATCGAGCAGCGATCCGACGATGCCGCACACCCCCGCGATCCTCCCGATACCGAGCAGGAGGAGGCTCGCGCCCGCCCCGATGAGGAGTCCGCCGCAGAGCGCCGGCACCGGAGTGAAATCGACCATGGACGTCTCCTGGAAGGACGTGGGACCCACCGACCTGCGTATCGAACCCGGGCCGCGCGGGCTCCCCGGGATGATGTACACTGGCACACCATGAAGCTCCTGCTCGCTCCCGGTTTCTTCCTGCTCTGCGGGGTCGCGGCCTGCGCCAAGCCCCCTCCCGCTGCGCCCGCGACGGTCGACGAGCTCTCCGCCACACTGCTCCGGGACTTCGAGGCGGACGCCCCCGAGGAGACGGCGACCGAACTGGCAGCCTGGCTGCTTGACCACGTGGACGAGCAGGATGGCTTCAGTCTGGCGGACATCGCAGCCGAGGACGTCGCGGACATGCCCTACGACGGCGGGGACGACGGCGATCCCGACCTCGCCAAGCAGAGTGGCATCGCCGTGACGCACCGGGTGATCGGCTCGCTCGATCAGCACGCTGCGATCGTGCCCGAGGCCGACCAGAGCTTCGCCGATCCGACGTACCAGACCTGGTCGCGCAGCATCAGCGAGGGCGATGCCGAGAGCTTCGTTGCGGGCGCGGACATGCGCACGGACAACTTCATCGAAAAGAAGAACGTCACGGTCGTGATCCCGTACAGCCTCGGGAAGGACTACCGGTGGATCACGATCGACGTGGACGGCACCCCCACCGACACCTTGATGTTCCGCAGCTATGAGCTGGCTCCGGGCTGGTCGGACGACCACAAGAACGGCCTCGTGTACGGCTGGACCATCGAGCTCTGGGTGCCGGACCCGAACGGGGACCTCATCTGGTACAACGCGAGCTGGTGTGAGCTCGTCACGGTGCTCGACGGGATCGTCGACGAGGACTTCCTCGTGCAGTCCGTGATCGCGGGCACCATCGACTACATGGACGGCACCGCGAACCACGCGACCGGCGCAGACGCCGAATAGGCGAGCGCGGCGCGAACGGGTAACAGGCGCACATGCGTCCTCTCGTCCTGGTGATCGGCGGCGGCTCCGCCTCCGGCAAGACCACACTCGCGCGTGCCTTCGCCTCCCGCACCGGGGCGCTCCTGCTCTCGCACGACAGGTACTACCGGGATTATGCAGAGCCCACCGAGGTGAACTTCGACCACCCGGACGCGCTCGAGACGTCCCTGCTGGTCGAGCACCTCGACGCGCTCCTGCGGGGCGAGGCCGTGAGCGTGCCGGTCTACGACTTCGGGACGCACCAACGGCAGCCGCTCGCCGAGCACCTGCACCCGTGCCCGGTGATCGTGGTCGAGGGCATCCTTGCGCTGGCCGATCCCGATCTCGTCGCGCGCTGCGATCTCAGCGTGTACGTGGCCTGTCCAGACGACGTGCGGCTCCTGCGGCGGATGCTTCGGGACTGCGTGGAGCGCGACCGCTCGGTGGTGAGCGTCGCCGCGCAGTACATGGGGACCGTGCGTCCGATGCACGAGCAGTTCGTCGCGCCCTGCGAGGCGCGCGCGATGCTCGTCCTCGACGGCATGAAAAGCACGGCGATCGAGGTCGAGCGGCTGGTCGCAGCCAGCGCGAGCCGGCGCCCCTGAGCGGGTGGGTATCGGTCAGGGGCTCGGGTGGATCCGGGGGTAGGGCTCGGGACCCGGGGCGAGCCAGGTGCCCGCGCGCTGGGCGGCTTCGGCGGCCGACAGGTCGCGGGCGGCGTAGAACGCCTCCGTCGCCGCCAACACGGCGCCCAGATCGATCCCGTCGCGCCAGGCGGGGCAGGGGGCCAGCTTTGCCCGTGACTTTTCCCACTGGCCACGCGCACCGCGGGGGTTTCCCCGCCTCCAGTGCTCGAGGCTCACGGCGAGCTGGATCAGCCCCTGCACGAACAGGCGATCCCCTCCGGCAGGCTCCGGCTTCTGCTTCGGCAGGTGGTGCCACAGCGCCTCCCACACCTCGTGGGCCTGGAAGTACCGCCCGTCGTTGAAGTGGGCGAGCGCCTCGTGGAAGCGGGGGTCATCAGAGGGGTGGGCCATGGGCATCCTTCAGCGGCGGTCGACTGCGGGGGCGATGGCGCGGGAAGGGTCGAGAGCCGCCCGCTTCGCGAGCCCGGCCACACCCGCCCGCCGGTCGTTCCGCCAGGGGGTGGGTTCCTCCCCGAGCGCCACCAGCACCCCGAGGGCATGGGCGGCATCGGTGTCCGGGCCGGACTGGAGCACGGCCCGCAGCGCGGGTGCGGCGCGCTCCCCGAGCTTGTACAGCGCGTCCATCGCTGCGAGGTAGAACCCACCGAACGCCGAGCCCGACGTGTTGCCGAGGTAGGAGATCAGCGTGGGGATCGCCGCCGGGTCGGCCACCTCGCCGAGCGCCCACAAGAGGTTCGTGCGCACCGGGTACTGGATGCCCATGCCGGCGCCGGGTCGGCCCTCGAAGTCGAGCGCTTCGTCCTGCAGCGCGCGCAGCAGCACCGGGGTGGCCGCCCGGAGGCCGAGGCGCCCGATCGCGGTGGCCGAGAGACGGCGCTGGGTGAACCCCCTGCCCGGGTCCACGTCGGTGGCCCGCAGCGCGTCCACCAGCAGCGGGAAGGCGCGGGGATCGCCCCCGATGCCCAGCGCGTTGAAGAGGACGTGTTGTTCACGCCTCCCCGCGGTGCGCAGCCGCTCGTTGAGCGTGTCGAACGGGTCCACGGGCTGATCGAGCGCCAGCAGCAGGCGTTCGGGGAGCGGCGGCACGTCGAAGGCGGTCCGGCGGACGCCCCCTTCGGTGTGGTAGACGCGCCTGTCCCGCTCCGCGAGCCGCGCGGCCTCCGTCGCCCTGTCCGCACCGCACCGCACCCGGGCCACTGCCAGGCATACCGAGCCCTCGTCGGTGCGGTCGGTAGCCGCATGCAGCGCAGGCAGCGATGCTCCTTCCCCCCGAAGCGCCAGCGCTCGCGCCGCCGCCCGACGCAGGGCAGCCCGCTCGTCGGCCAGTCGTTCCTCGACGAACAGCCGGGCTTTCTCCTCGGGTAGCCGCCCCAGTCGCCCGAGGGCCACGACCGCCTGCGCCTCGCTCCCATGCCGGACCATGCGGGTGAGCGCGACCGGATCGGCCCCCCCTCCCAGGAGTCGCCCGGCGACCAACGCCGAAAAGGTGGCGCGCAGAGAATCGGTCGCATGGGCCATGGGTGCCGCATAATCAGAAACGCGCGAACCCATTACACTCCCGACCTGCACCGGGAAGTGGAAGATGAAGGTGACCACGCTCAACGTGAACGGGCTGCGCTCCGCCGAGCGTCGGGGGTTTTCCTCCTGGCTCAAGAAGGCGAAGCCGGATGTGTTGTGCCTGCAGGAGATCCGGTGCGACGAGGAGAGCCTCCACCCGTCGCTCTGGAAGCCCCGCGGCTGGAAGGTCGCCTGGCACCCGGCGGCGCAGAAGGGCTACGCGGGCACGGCGGTGTGGGCGAAGGGCGGAAAGGGCCGCCTGCCGCAGTTTTCACGCGGAACGGGGCACGCACGTGCCGACGCCGAGGGCCGGGCGACGTGCGTCTCGCTCCCCGAGGTGGACGTGTGGAGCATGTACCTGCCGTCGGGGTCCTCCGGCCCGGAGCGGCAGGCCTGGAAGATGGAGTTCCTCGAGCACATCTTCCCGTGGTTCGAGGGCATCGTGCGCTCCGGTCGCCCCACGCTGGTGTGCGGCGACCTGAACATCGCCCACCAGCCTATCGATTTGAAAAACTGGCGATCGAATCAAAAGAACAGCGGATTCCTGCCTGAGGAGCGCGCATGGTTCACGCGGCTGCTCGGCGCTGGCTGGCGGGACGCCTTCCGCGAGCTGAACCCGGAGTCGTCCGCGTATTCGTGGTGGTCCAATCGGGGGAACGCGCGCGAGAACGATGTCGGGTGGCGCATCGACTATGTGCTCGCCACGCCCGACGTGCCGCTCGTCGCGGCCCACATCGAGCGGGAGGCCGGGCTCTCCGACCACGCTCCGGTCACCGTAGAGCTGGGGTATTCGTCATGAAGCGCATCGCAGTGGCTGGGGGCGGTGTCGCGGGGCTCTCGACGGTCTTCCACCTGCTGGAGATCGAGGAACGTCGGGCCCACGACCAGACGGCAGAGCCGATCGAGATCCTGTTCGTCGCGCCCCTGATCCCGGATGAGGGCAGCGTGGGGAACGGGCTCGGGGGAAAGGCGATGAGCCGGAGCTACAACGGGCCGACGGACGCGGACAACCTGCACCGCCACCCGTTCTACGGCCCGGCGCTGCCCGTGCGCGGCACGGTGCCCCACGGCTACCACGTGATCTGGGGCTACCCGAACGTTCGCCGCATGCTCATGAACCTGGGCGAGGGTCCGGACATGAGCGGGATGATGCGCCCGCCCGGGGGCGCCGGCGTGATCGCCACCTTCCAGGGCCTGCTCGACGACCCGTCCCCGGGTGGGCCGAGCATCGGGCTGATGGGCCTTTGTGATCCGGACGAGCCGGAGACGGCGACCCGCTCGGTCACACAGGCGCTGTTCCGCCTGCGTGGCACCGCGTGGATGCGGCCGGTCTTCGCGTTTTTCGAGCTCCTGTTCGGCGAGGCCACGGACGGCATGAAGCTGCTCGCGTTCTCCGACCTGCTGTTCGCGGACGAGGTGGATCTGGAGATGCGCCTCACGCTGATCGCCGCCGCGCTGGAGGCGCGCAGGATCAACCCCGAGACCGAGACGGTCACGATCGACGGCGTCGAAAAGCCGCTCTACGACGTGGAGTACGACACCTGGGCCGAGGCCCTGATGAAGACCCGAGGGGCGGCGATCCTCGATCGGATCGACGGCAAGGCGCTCCCCGCGGCGATCTACCTGGGACCGGCGATGGAGGTGCTGAAGGAGGGCCTCGATCTGGTGCGGGACGGTCTGCGGGAGGTCGGTGCGCTGCGGCGGCTGATGAGCGTGATGACGGACCAGCCGGGTGGACCCGGCGTGCCCGACCCCGCGCCCGGGCTGGTCGCCGACTGCGCGGCCGTCTGGGGCGCGCTGCACACGATCCTGGACGAGCTCCCGGCGGCAGCCACGCGCCTCTCGCTCGGGAAGTACCCGGTCTGGCGCACCCTGCACTTCCGGTTTGCGCCCGACGCGACCTTCGCCTCGCCGTACAGCTTCGACGCCGCGCAGGCCGTGCGCTCGCTGGCGTTCTGCTTCCTCGATCCCCGGGCCTCGCGCGTGTGGTCGGCCGACGGCGGGAAGATCCAGCGGCTCTGGCTCCGGCTCTGGAACAACCTGAAGGCGATGGGGGCGCGCCTCCCCCACGTCACGCTCACGCTGCACGAAGGACGAGTGGCCTGCGTGACCGACGAGCCGGACGGGCGGGTCTCGCTCATCGTGGGCGACGTCATCGGGCACGGACAACGCAGCGCGGGCCACGATCTCGGCTACCCGCACCAGCCCGACATGCGGCCGCAGATCGACCCGGACAACCTCAAGGACACGGGTGTCTTCGATGCCTTCGTGGGCGCGATGCCGCCTGCGTTGCTGGCGGACGTGCTCCGCGCTTCGCCCGAGCGCCCGCAGGTGTATGACAAGGCAAGGCGCCAGCTTGCCCCGCTGGCCTCGCTGGCGACGATCTCGACCGAGCTCCTGATCTGGACGCGCGAGCCCATCGTGTACGCCCCGGCGGCGTTCGAGGGGCTGAAGAACGCAGCGATCACGGGCCTCGAAGGCCCGTTCTGCCTGCTCGCCGACTTTCGCTGCGGGCTCTGGTCGCCGCAGGAGCTCTCCGTGCAGGACCCCTTCGGGGACGGGAAGTTTTCGGGCTCGATCCTCGAGAGCTGCGGCGGATACTCGGATCTCTGGGCCTGTTCGGACCGGGAGGACGCGTTCGGTTGGCCCCGGGAGGCCAAGGAGGCAATTCGCGCACTCGTCAGTGATCCCGCGAAGTTCCAGTCGGTAGACGCCCGGAGTTGGCCGCATGACGACTCGAAGACCTGGCAGGCGCGTGTTGCGGACGGCACGTGGACCGACGCGCAGCTCGACGACCCCCGGTCGATCGAGGACTGGTTCGTGGCGTCCCGGTGGTTGATGTGGGGGTTTCTCCACCAGCTCTCGCATTGTCATGCGCTCGGCCCGCGCGCCGTGCGGCAGTTCGCCTACTACGCGCGCCTCGTCGATCCCCGGGGGCTCGACCGTGCCGCGCTGGTCGCACCGTCGCCGGACCTCTTGCGCGAGGTGCGCTGGGTGGTGATGCGCAACGCCAACCGGCGGAACCGGATGTTCAACCCCGGGGTCGGCGACTGGCCCCGGCGCCCGGTGTCCGGGCTCCCGCTGGAGGAGACGACGCGGGTCTTCCCCGCCGGGGACTGGACGAGGAACGGCCTCGACGTGATCTGCATGGAGGGCGCCTGCATCTCCGCGATGCGCGCGGCCCGTGCGGCCTGGACCACCGCCACCGGCCACGTGCTGCCCGATCACGTGCCTGCGCCGATCCCCGTCCTCCCGGACGCGAGCTGGTATGGGGGGCTCGACCCGATGGCCCGGTCCGGTGCGCCCGGGTGAGCCGGCAAGGCACCCGGGTCGGGCGCTGGATCGCACGACGCCCTCTCGGCGAGGGAGGCGGTGGTTCGGTCTGGTACGCCGAGCCGGTTGCGCCCGGAGAGGCCCGCGCGCCCGGGCTCGATCCGGTCGCGATCAAGTTCTACCCCGTGGTCCGGGCCTCGCGAGAGGAGTTTCGCAAGGAGGCCGCGGTCGCCCTGCGAAACCGGCATCCGAACCTGCTGCGCCTGATCGACGCGGGGCTCCTCGACGACAACACGCCGTGGCTGGCCCTCGAGTACGTCGCCGGCGAGGATCTGCGCGCCCGCCTGGAGCGTTCGGGCGCGGTCCCCGGGCGCCGGACCCTGACAGCGGTTCGCGCGGCGCCGGCGCCCCTGGAGCCCGTGGAGGTCGCGCGCATCGGCATGCAGGTGTTCGCCGCCCTCGACGCGATGCACCGCGGCGGGTTCGCCCACGGGGACGTCAAGCCCGAGAACGTGCTGATGCACGGCGGGCAGGCGCGCCTGGCCGATTTCGGGCGGGCACGCCTCCACCACCTGTACGGCGTCGCGGGGGTGTTCCCCGGGACGCCCGCCTACATGCACCCCACCCTGTTCCACGGTGGCGCGCCGACCCCCCGCACGGACTGCTTCGCGGTGTGGGTGATGCTGCACGAGTGCCTCTCGGGCTCGCGCCCGTTCACCCAGCGCCAGCTCTTCGAGGCCGGTGCCCCCCGTGACCCGCACTTCGCCCCGCGCGACGACCCGGGAACGGCGCTCCCGGCGCGCCGGGCCCTGCTGGACCCCGTGCTGGACCGCCTCGTGGAGGCGGGGCTCTACGCGGAGTTGGCAGACGCCCGCGCAGGCTGGCTCGCCCTCGCGCGGTACCTTCGCGGACGGGAGGACGTCCCCCAGCCCCTGCGGCCCCCTCCCGACCCCCCTGCAGATCTCGTCGAGCGGGCGCTCGGACTGCTGGAGTCGGGCCAGGCGACCGCGCTCGTGGGGGAGCCGCAGGTGGTGGGGCTCGCGCTGGGCATGGTCCATCGCGCCTGGGCGGAGCGCGGAGGCACGGCGCTGTGGGCGCGCGCCGGCTGGGGCAGCCCGGACGAGCCGCTCTCCGGGGCCCTCGCGCTCGCGAGCCACGCGGCCGATGGCGTTCCGGACGTCGAGCTGGGGCGTATCGCCTGCGAGCTCGGCCCACGGGGTCGTGTGTTGCTCGCCGCGTCTCCCTCGGCGCGCGCCTGGCTGGACGTCGACAGGGCCTCCCCGACGGACGGCCCCGTCGCCTCCGGCCCGGCCAGTGGTCCGGGGGCGGAGAGCCGGTTCACCCTCGCAGCCGTCGCCGCGGAGCTGGACCTCGCGCTCCGCGCATTCTGCGCCTCCTGCCCGCGTCCGCTCCTGCTGCTCGTCGAAGGGCTCGACCGGGTCGACGGCTCCAGCCGACGATTCTTCGCCGGGCTCGGGCTCCCTGGGGTCGTGGTGCTCGGCTCCGCCGCCCCAGGCGCGCCCCATGGCCTCTCCCGGGAGATCGAGGTCCCCTCGGGGGAGCTCCCGCCCGTGGACCTGGAGTGGCTCGACCCCGCTGAGGCCGCGCTGCTGCGGCGGGCCGTCGCGCTCGGCTTGCCTTATGGGCCGCGCCTCGCCATCGCGGCGGGCCTCGCCGAGAGTGTTGTCGAGGACGCCGCGCTGGAGGCCGAGGCCAGCGGGGCGGCGCTCTGGACGGGTACCCAGGTGGTCCCGAGGTCGCCGGGACCGGCGACGGAGTCGGAGGTGCGCCAGTTCGCGCGCGAGGCCGCCGGGCGTCTGGATGCCGCTGCCGACCCGCTGCTCGTGGCCCGCTACGCCTGCCTGGGGGCGGATCTCGAGCGCCTGGCCGAGGTCATCGACGCCGCGGTGGCCGTGGCCCTGCCGCTGGACCCCGCGGTGGCGTTGGAGCTGTTGCGTGCCGACCCGGACGCCACCTCGCCCTCGCGGGTCCTGGAGACGTTCCACGTGGCGGTGCTGGCCCGCGACATGGACACCGCATCGGCCCTGCTCACCCGCATCGGCGCCGAGCCCGCGCTCTCCGCCGCGGATCGGGCCGAGGCCGAGGCCGAGTTCGCCTTTCGCACCGGGCAGATCGTCCCCGCAGTGCGCGCATACCGGCGCGTGGCGGCCAGCCTCGGGCGCCCGCTGCACGATGGGGTGCGGGGCCTGCTGCAGGACGTGGTCGCGTTCTGGCGCGTCTGGCGGGACCAGCCGCCCCCGCCCCGCCCGGACCGGCGGCTCGCGCGCGTGTTCGAGCGGCTGCACGACCTGCACTTCACCAGCGACAACGGGCCCATGTTGCGCATCCACACGCTCTGGCGCGCGGCGGCGCCCGCCGAGCCGCGGGTGGTGGCGATGGACGTGGTCTGGAACGTCGCGCTCGGGCGCAGGGCCCGCGCCATGAAGGTCCACGATGCGCTCTGGCAGGGCATCTCCGAGCACCACGACCCGATCGGCGCCGCGGTGGTCCTCCTGCACCGGGGAATCGCGCGGAGCTGGACCGGGGAGGTCTCCGACGGGTACATCGACTCGCTCGACGCAGCGGAGCGGCTCCTCTGCGTGGGGGACCCCTACCTCGCGGCGCTCGCGGTCGGGACCGCGTCGGTCTGCGCGTTCCACCTCGGGGAGTCCGGGCCGCTGGCGCGCATCAACGGCCGGCTGGCGCTCCTGGTGCGCGACACGGGCGACGTGCGGTCCGGCGGCTGGGTGATGGCGGTGCGCGCGCTGCTGGCCTGGCAGGAGGGGCGCCTGCACGACGCCGTGTCGCTCGCACGGGAGTGGATCGTCGGAGCCGAGCAGCGGGATGACTCGACGGCGGTCCTCGCGCGCCGCTTCCTCGGCGAGCTACTGCTGGAGCAGGGGCTTCACGAAGAGGCCCGGACCGTGCTGCTGCGGGGCTGGGCCGAGCGGAGGCGCTTTCACATGCAGATGGACTTCGTGGACGCGCTCGCCATCGACCTGCTGATCGCGGATGGACAGGGGCGGGTCGCCGGCGGGCGTGGCGTGCCGATGCGCTGGCGGTTCTCGAACGCGGTGGCGATCCTCCTGCGCCGATCCCCGCGCTGGACCTCCCGCGCCCGGGTGGCGGATGCGTGGCAGGCGCTTGCCCGAGGGGAGGCCTCGAAGGCCGCAGCGCTGTTCGAGGAGGCGCACACGGTGGCGCTGGCGGGCAGGCTCTACTCGGACGCCTGGTGGGCGCTCCACCACGCCGCGCTCGCTGACGGCGACGAGTCCAGGGTGGAGCGCGCCTCGTTGTTCGCGACCAGCCACGGCTTGAGAACCTCATTTACCGGAGAGCACGATGTCCACGATCGAGGATGCTGAACGCGCCGCCCTGGCGCTCCTGGGGCCCACCTGTGACGACCCCACCCCCCGTTCCCAGCGCATCGCGGGGGTCTACGCCGCCTGCTACCTCGACGAGCCGTTCCTCGGGCTGTGGTTCGGGCTCGCCTCCTACGTCGCGCGCCAGGTGTACTACGCGCTCGAAGGGCCAGCGCTGGTGTGGCGCGACCTGATGGGGGACGGGAATCGGGCCATCTACATGGGCATCGTCTCCCCCTGGCTCCTCTGGCGCGCTGGTCACCCCGTTCCCGAGCGGGTGGCGGGGGCCTTCAACGAGCTGCGCCGGGCCGACGAACTGTTGCGCCGGCACGGGGCCCCGGAGGGCGCCGGGGCGCACGTGGCAGAGGCCGACGCGCTCGCCGAGCGGGGTCTCGCGCTGCTCTGCGAGGTGGAGCAGCGCCTGCTGCTACAGCCCAGCTACGACGCGGTGCCCGACGAGTTCCGCGAGCCGCTCAGGCGCATGTTCCGCTTCCGGCTCGGGCTCTCCCCGGCTTCCCCGGTGCTCGCCTGGGACAACGCCTACGGCGCCCCGTGGGAGGTCGACGCCCGTTGCGCCTGGCTCACCGCCACGGTGCTGCCGACCTGGCGACGCGCCCGCGAGGAGCACGCGATGGTCGTGCGCTCCGAGGCGGACCGCACCCGACGCTGGGGCGGGGTGACCCAGGAGGCGCTGGACAAGGCGATCGAAGGGCTGCGCGGCTGAGGCGCCTGCGCGGCCCCCCGACCCCGCTCGCTACGGGATGGTCTCCATGGTCAGGCCGTCCACCTTCGTGGCGTTGATGTTCTCGGCCACGATGTAGAGGCAGTAGGGCTCCCCGTCGGGGCAGGCGATGCAGTAGACGCCCGCGGCGGCTGCGAAGTCACACATCGCGCCGTAGTCGTCTGCGGGCTTGCCCACGAGCGGGGCCATGTACCGGGTGTCTCCCGTTCCGGTGGCGAGCCCGTGGGCGATCATCGATCCGTCCGCGGAGAAGGTCCCTTCGAGGGTGAAGTTGTTGATCGGGATCGGCGTGGTGCCGTACATGATGGTCACCAGCGGGCTCGCCGCGGCGAAGAACGGCTGCGCGGTGAAGTCGGCGACCGGGAAGTCCCAGGTGGGGAGGCCGGGCTCCTGCGCATACGTGGAGCCATCCTCGTACCCGAGCCCGCCGAGCAGGTCGATGGTCTCGGCGTCGGACTGGTCGACGCCGATGAGGATGGGCACGGTGAGGTAGGCGTTGGCTACGATGTCCAGGAACGCGGGCTCGGTGATGCTGGCGTCGGAGAGCCGGAACATGTAGGTCGAGCCGACGAGCGACGCGGGGTCGACGGTGAGCGCGGTGCCAAGCTCGCTCGTCGTGAACGACATGCTGGACGGGGTGCCGCAGATCTCGGTGGTGAGGGTGTACGTGGTGAGCGGTGCGAGCTCCGCCGTGAGCACGGCCTGTACGTTGCCGTCGGTCCAGGTGGCGGAGACCGGGACAGGGGTGCCGGCGGCGTCGAGCAGCGTGAACACGGCGGCCCCGCCGTCCCCATCGAAGGTGACGGTGATGGTGTCGTGGTAGTAGACGTCCCCGGTGCCGTCCACCGGCTCGGTCTCGAGTACGGCCGTGGCGCAGCTCCCCGTGTCGTCGAGGTGCTGGGTGTCCGAGTCGAGGTTTCCGGACGAGTCCGAGTCGTCGGTCGTCGGGTCCTTGCCCGAGCACGCCGCGAGCAGCGCGAAGGCGGGGACGAGCAGGGGCAGGAATCGGGTCATGATCTCCTCCAAGAGATGCAGGCAACAATAGTCGAAGATTGGGGCGGGCCGCTACTCGACCACGCCGTCGATGGTCATCGTGTACCAGTTGAAGCTCGATCCGGTGTCGTACTCGTCCTCGACCAGCACGTCGTACTCGTGGGACGTCGTGACCTTCAACTCGCAGTCGGGGTCGAGATCGTAGTCCACCACGCCGTGGTAGCAGGTCTTCTTGGAGACACCGGCCTCGTAGATGTGGAGCTTGATGTCGACGGGGGAGCCGGAGCCGAAGGCTTCGACGGTGAAGGTCACGGCCTGCAGCCCGTCCGGCACGGAGACGTGGAACCAGTCCCTGTCCCCCACCGTGCCCATCTTTGCGAACACCGTGCCGCCCAGCTCGAACGGGTTGGCAAGCTCGGTCGTGTCGTTGTCCTCGGCCTCCTCGAACGTCCACTGGACCGGCGCCTTCACCTGGGAGGCCATCAGCGCCCAGGTGTAGTCGTCGCCCGTGAGGTAGCCGCTCTCGGCGATGACGACGCCGTATTGGCCCACGGTGTCTGTGGGGATGACGATCCGGGGATCACTCGTCGCGAGGCCGCCGTAGACGAACACGGACTGGCCCTCCTCGTCGTAGAGCAGGAACTGCGCGTCGGCCGAGGAGCCGCGTGCGGACGCCTCGACCGCGACCGAGAGCCAGCCGGGCTGGTCGGTCGTGAAGTTCATGAACTCGGGGTCTCCGAGCGCGCCGGTGCCGACGAACACGCCACACCACCACTCCTCCATCGTGACTGGCTGCGACAGATCGAGGGAGTCGTTCGGCTCCACCTCGAGGCTGTTGCACCGCGGAGGCAGTCGCGCCGAGGTGTCCGCGGTCTCGGCGGTGTCGCCCGAGTCCGGTGGGGGAGAGGTGTCGGTCCGCGAGTGGTTGTTGTTGGTCCCCAGGTGGGGAGCGCACCCGTTGCAGGCGGACAGCATCAGGATGAAAAGGGCGATGGGGGTCATTCGGGCCGGGCTCGGTTCACTCGTGGCAGGATAGCCGGTTTCCATCGTTGCTTGACCGGGTATGGTGGGCACGCGGAGATTTCCATGGAACGCAAGGCCTTCTGGCTCGCATCGCTCGGCCTCCTGATCGGCTGCACCAAAAGTGACACGAAGATCTCCCAGGTGTACCCCATCGCGGCGGTGAGCCCCGAGGTGCTCTCCTTCGGTGACACGCCGGTCGACTACTCGAACACCCTCGACGTGCAGGTGATCAACTCGGGCCAGGTCGATCTGAACATCAGCGATCTGACCATCGCGGACAACTTCGCGATCGGGGACCACGACGACGTGGTCCCGCCCGATGAGCAGATCAGCCTCCCGATCACGTTCACCCCAAGCACCTACACCAGCTACGCGGGCTCGCTGCTGATCCACACGGACGATCCCGATCACGAGACACTGACCGTCACGCTCACGGGCACCGGCGTCGACGCCCCCACGCCCGACATCGACGTGAGCCCGACCGTGCTCGATTTCGGCGCGGTCGCCGCGGGAACGGTTGCGCCCGCCAAGTGGTTCACGCTCGCCAACGTGGGCGATGGGGCGCTCAGCGTCGCCTCCTTCGACCAGACCGGCAGCGGGGCGTTCTCCCTGGTGGGGAGCCCCCGCACGCTCACCCTCTCCGGAGGCGAGTCCCAGCAGATCATCGTGCAGTACGCGCCCGTCGCCTCCACGGGTGATCACGGCGAGGTCACGATCACCTCGGACGATCCGGATGAGCCCACCAGGACGATCAGCCTGCTCGGAAACGGGGGCGGCGCCGACTTCCAGTACCCCGTCCCGGTGATCGACTGCCCCACGGGTGTCGCCCCGCGGGACACCGTGGCGCTGGATGGCACCGGGTCCTACGATCCCGAGGGCAACGAGCCCCTCACCTATGCCTGGACCGCGCTCGCCGTGCCCGCGGGCTCGCAGGCGGCGCTCTCGAGCGACACCGCGGACACTGCCTACTTCGCCACCGACATCGCGGGGACCTACTCGGTGTCGCTCGCCGTCACCAACTCCATCGGCGTGAGCTCGGCCCCGACCACGTGCACGTTCATCGCGGTCCCCAAGGAGGAGATCCACGTGGAGCTCACGTGGAGCACGCCGAGCGCGGATCTCGACCTGCACCTGCTCGCGCCGGGCGGAGAGTTCTTCATCGAGCCCGACGACTGCAACTGGTGCAACCAGTCCCCCGACTGGGGCACGACGGGGTCGGCCCAGAACCCCAGCCTCGATATCGACGACTACATCGGCTACGGGCCGGAGAACATCAACGACGAGAGCCCGGCCGACGGCACCTACTCGGTCAAGGTGCACTACTTCACGGACAACGGCGATGGCACGGTCACCGCAACCGTGAAGGTGTACCTGTACGGCGTGCTGGCGGCGGAGCGCAGCCAGGCGATGGACCGCAACCAGGTGTGGGACGCGGGGCAGATCCTGTGGCCGGACGGGCTCTACGTGGACGAGACGACGGCCCCCTACACGGCGCCGCGGCGGGGTTGCGAGTAGCGGAGGGTCACCCGGCCGACGGTGCCGCGGACCGCCGCGCTCGCCAGAAGCACGAACACTCCGCCCCACTCGATCGCCGCCTCTCCGAGGATGCTCGCGACGATGACCACCGCCAACGGCCCCGGCGTCCACCGGCGGGCCCCGAGCGGCGCGGCGAGCAGGCAGGCGAGCAGCACCGACCAGGCGATCGGCGCAGGGATCGCGACGACCCCGGCCCCCGGCAGGTCCGGGACCGCGTGCCCGAGGTGGAACCAGCCGTCCACGCCCCGCACCCACGCGGAGGAGGTTGCGCGCTGGGGCACAGCCAGCGTGAGACCCCCGATGCCGCCGCCGAGCGGGAGCGCCGCCAGCGCCAGCGCGCCGTCGTGCAGTCCGAGCGTTCCGAGCGTGAGCAGGGTGGAGCGCATGCGGTAGGCGGCCAGGGCGCAGCCGAGGAGGGTGAGCGCTGGGGAGAGCCGCGCCCACAGGGGGAGGACCTGTGCGAGCATCGCGGCGGCGCCAGCCCCGTGGTGCTCCACGGCGACCACGAGCGAGAGGAGCCCGAGCGCGGCACCGTGGACCAGCGCGAGCGCCCGGATGAGCGGCGGGTAGAGCGCCCGGGCGGCCCGGATCACCGGTCCCGCCAGGTTGCCCAGCCGAGCGCGAGCCCGCCGAGGCACGGGAGGAGCAGCGCAGTCGCCGCGACCCCTGGCCCGGCCTGCGCGATGGCGTCCGAGATGCGGAGCAGCGTCCAGAAGCCGAGCGCCAGGGCGCCGACCCCGCCCCCCGCGCGCATCCGGGCTCCGATGGGCGGGCCCAGGAGCGAGAGGGGCACCAGGATCGCCGGCAGGAGCGTTCGCTTCCACAGGATCCACCGCTCATACGGGTTCAGCGGGCGATCGAGGAGCTCCGGGGTGCCGCGCTCCGCGGTCTCCACCCGGGGGCCGCCGGAGAGCGGGAGCACGGTCGTCAAGGTCGAAAAATGCAGGGTCCACCCGGGCTCCACGGAGTGGGCCTCCCCCTCGCCCAGCTTCACGGTCACCGCGCCGCGCGCCGGCGCCAGGGAGACCGTCTGGGCACCCCCGACGACCTCGTGCCCGTCGGTGTCGCCGGCGAACCGCACGCGCCCGCCGGGCAGCCCCGCGAGCGCCCACGGCCCGATCGCCGCCGAGCCGCCGGCGTCCAGGCGCAGGCCGACGGCGGCCTCCACGCGCGCGTCGCGCAGCCATCCCCGCGCTGCGGGTTCCAGCGCATGGGATCCCGCGAGCGCGAGCAGGCCCAGCCCGCCCGCCCACACCGTGACGGGCAGCACGAGATCCCGGCCGCGGGTGCCCAGGCTTCGAAGCCCCAGCCAGGTCCCGTCCCCTCGCAGCTCAGCGAGGGCGGCGGCTGGCCCGGCGATCATGGTCACCTCGACCATCAGCGTAGCGGTGCTGCAGACCGCCCCCGCGAGCACCAGGAGGGCGCAGTGGGCGGTGGGGATGCGGATGACCGAGAGCGCCTGCGCGAGAGAGCCCGCGGCGAGGAGCAGCCAGGCCCAGAGTCCGGCTCGCCCGCCCGTTCGTGCCATCGCACGGAGGAACAAGCGGGAGAGGGGGGTCATCCGGGGCGGCCGATGGGGTGGAAAAGCCCACGCAAACGGGTTAGCCCGCCCAGTCTGCATACATGCCGCCCACGGCGGCGCGAGGTTCTCATGGATTTCAACGTCGGCGACAAAGCCGTATACCCTGCCCACGGCGTCGGCATCATCCGCGACGTCATCTCAGTAGAGGTGGACGGTCTGAAAGCGACATTCTATGTCCTCAAGATCCTCGACAACGGCATCACGATCAAGGTGCCCGTCAACAACGCCCGCACGATCGGGATGCGCTCGGTCATCCAGCCGGAGCAGGTGGACAAGGTGCGGGAGATCCTGCAGGATCGCAACGTCCCCACCGACAACCAGACCTGGAATCGGCGCTACCGCGAATACATGAGCAAGATCAAGACCGGGGACCCCATCGAAGTGGCAAAGGTGCTGCGGGATCTGGCGCTCCTGAAGTCCGAGAAGGCGCTCTCGTTTGGTGAGCGGAAGATGTTTGATCAGGCCCGCCGTCTGCTCGTGCAGGAGATCGCCGTTGCGCGCGACTCCAACGAGAAGGTCGTCGGTGAGGAGATCGACGGATTGTTCAACGCGATGGCCACCAAGCCGGGTGTGTGATGTCTGACTCGCCCGCCCCCATCTCCGTCTACAACACCCTCACCCGCTCGATTGGGCCCCTCGTCACCCGGGTGCCCGGCGAGGTCGGCGTGTACGTGTGCGGCATGACGGTGTACGACTACTGCCACATCGGGCATGCGCGAGCGATGCTGGCCTTCGACGTGATCGTCCGCCACCTCCGCCATCGGGGCTACAAGGTCAGGTTTGTACGAAACCATACCGACGTGGACGACAAGATCATCGTTCGGGCCCGGGAGCAGGGCGTGCTGCCCCTCGATCTCTCCGCCCGGTTCATCGCGGCGCTCGACGAAGACCTGCTCGGAGTCGGCGTCCGCCCGCCGGACATCGCGCCGAAGGTGAGTGATCACATCGGTGACATCGTCGCGCTGATCGGCGAGATCGTGGCGAAGGGTCACGGCTACCAGGCCGAGAACCGGGACGTGTACTTCGCGGTGCTGACAGACCCCGAGTACGGCAAGCTCTCCGGGAAGCGCCTGGACGATCTGCGCGCCGGCGAGCGGGTCGCGGTGGAGAGCACCAAGCGTCACCCGGGCGATTTTGCGCTGTGGAAGGCCTGGACGGGTGATGAGTCCGAGCCCCACTGGCCCAGCCCCTGGGGCGAGGGGCGGCCGGGCTGGCACATCGAGTGCTCGGCAATGGCGCGGCACTACCTTGGCGACAGCTTCGACGTTCACGGGGGCGGGATCGATCTGGTGTTCCCGCACCACGAGAACGAGATCGCGCAGTCGGAGTGCGGCACGGGGCACGCTTACGCCACGGTGTGGATGCACAACGGCCACCTCACGCTCGACAATGAGAAGATGTCGAAGTCCCTCGGCAACATCCGACGGATCCGCGACATCCTCGCCGAGGTGCCGGGCGAGGCCCTGCGGCTCATGTTCCTGGAGACGCACTACCGCTCTCCCCTGCCCTACAGCACCGATCGGCTCACCAGTGCGCTCGTCGCGCTCGACCGGCTGTACTGCGCCAAGGAGGTCGCTTTCGGCGCGACCGGCGAGGCCGAGCCGAAGGCCATGGGCGAGCCCGGTCTCGATGCGTTCGACATCGGGCGGGCGTTTTCGGAGCGGTTCTACGGCGCGATGGACAACGACTTCAACACCGCCGAGGCGATGGGCCAGGTTTTTGACCTCGTGCGCGCGGTCAACCGGCTCGGGAACGACCGGGGCACCCGCAGCAAGGGGGGAAGGATCCTGGCCCCGGCACGGGCGGCGTTCGCGATCATCGCCGATGTGCTCGGCGTCGGCGCGATGGAGCCGCAGGCGTTCTTCGACGAGATGAAGGTCAAGCGCCTCGCGGCGATGGGCCGCTCGGTGGAGGAGGTCGAGGCGCGGATCGCCGCACGGGCGGCGGCACGGCTGGCGAAGGACTGGGCCGAGGCGGATCGGCTGCGCGTCGAGCTCGATGCCGACAACATCGTGGTCATGGACAGCCCGACCGGCTCGACCTGGCGGATGCGCGTGGGGGAGTAGCGGTCGGGTGTCCTGGTTTCGGATTTCCGGCGCTGTTCGGGTGGTGATCCTCCCGTCTTTCGTGGTACGGTGAACGACGTAGAGGTCGATATGGGTCTTCGTTCACGAGCCCCGGCCGGCCGGGCCCGGACCCGCCGGGGCAATTACGCGCTGATGTTCGGGCTCTCGATGACCGTGATGCTCGGGTTCGGCGCGTTCGCCATCGATCTCTCGTACCTCCGACTGGCGCAGGACCAGGTCCAGGACGTTGCCGACGCGGCGTCGCAGGCGGCGATGATCACGCTGAAGCGTGGCGGGACGACTGCGCAGGCGACCACGGCCGCGAACCTGATGCTCGCGCAGAACGTCGTGGCGGGGCGGCACCCCCGGCTGGTGAGCATCTCCTATGGCGTGTGGGACGAGTCCCGCGGCACGTTCACCACCACGGCCGTCGCCCCGAACTCGGTGCGCCTTCGGGTGAGCCGGGACGGAACGAACGCGATCCCGATGTTCCTCTCGAAGATGTGGGGCCAGAACGCGATCGCGGTGAGTGGGAATTCCACCTCGGCCGCCCGGAAGCTGCACACCATCCTGAACATGGACATCACAGGCTCCTGGAGCCAGGCGAACTTCACGAACGCCCGGGCCGCCGCAATCGCCTTCATGGACGTGCTCACGGCCGCGTACGGCGACGAGGACATGGTCGGCATGGTGATCTTCACCGGCCGCTACGCCTGGGAGTACTCGCCGCTCAAGCTCGTGAAGACCGAGGCGGTCGACCACGCCTACCGGACGAAGTGGGGGCTCCTGAACGTGGCGAGCAAGGGGGCCACCACCGGCTGCCCCTCGCCCAGCGGCACCTACAACACCTTCACCCTGCCCGCGAACACCGCCACCGACAAGGGCGGCTGCTTCCCCAAGATGCCCAGGGAGTACACCGACGAGCCCGGCACCGACCATACGACCGGCATGACGATGGCTCGGACGATGATCAACGAGCAGAACGCGGCGACGGTCTACAACGCGATGGTCACGCTCACCGACGGCATCCCCAACGGCATCGCCGCGACGCACGGGACCATTCGGACCACCGCTGCGACGCTCTACACCGAGAGTCGATGGCGTCAGTACGCGGGCCCCCGGCCGCACACCACCGCGAACATCGAGACCGACTCGGTCACGCTCTCCAACACGATGTGGACCGAGTCCCGCACGAACCAGTGGGTCATCTCGTTCCTGCAGGACGGCACGTTCATGCACAACATGGTCCACGGGAACGGCACCTACACGCTGGCGACCTCTTCGGCCCAGCTGATCCCGGTGTTCCAGCAGATCGCCCGTTCTCTCCCCATCGTGATCGTGTACTGATGTCCGCCGCGCCCCCAGCACAGGCCCGCCGGCGTCGTCGGGGCGCCAACGCGATCGAGTTCGCGCTGATCCTGCCCATCTACCTGGCGCTGATCAGCGGCATCTTCGACTATGGCTGGATGTTCTACTACAAGAGCGCGATGGATTCGGCGGTGGCCTACGGGTGCCGGCAGGGATCCGTGGTCGATCCGGGCACCCTGGAGGTGAACCTGCCCACGGTGCTCTCCACCGCGCGCACCGGTATGGTCGCGGGTGTCAGGATGTTCGGCGCTACCTGCAATTCGTCGTGCACCCCGACGGCGACCGCCTACGGCACCAACCCCTCCCGCGGGATCAAGTGCACGCTCACCCGGCAGTGGAACCCGCTTTTCGGCTTCTGGACGCATGGCGTGGTCTTGTCGTCCACGTCCGTCATGCGCCTCGAATGGCAGCGGTGACGCATGGCGCCTGAGTCCCTGCTCGCGCGCCTGCGCCGGAATCGTGGGGCGAATGCGGCGATCGAGTTCGCGCTGTTGCTCCCCGTCGTGATCTCGATCTTCGGATCGATCATCGACATCTCGCTCTTCGTCACCCGTGCTCACGTCATCCAGCGGGTCTCGCGGGACTCGGCGCGGGTGGCCTCGGCCACGCTCGAGGGCGGCACGACGCACACCGGGGTGGGGATCACGACCGCCGCGCGTGACCAGGCGATCGTCGCGCTGGCGCAGGCACGGCTGCCTTGCTCCGCGGGCTGCACCGTGACGACGGAGTGGCGCACCGTTTCGGGCACGCGGGTGATCTTCGTCAGCATCCGCTATCCGTACCACGCGCTGATGGGGCTGTTGCCCCTGCTTCCGCACGAGGTCCGAGCCGACTTCACGATGATGACGCAGCAGCAGAGCTGAGCCGCGGGATTCGCCGGAACGGCTCGGTCACCCGCAGGGCATCCGCGGGCGCGACGTCGTCGGCCGCTGCGCTCGTCGCCTCGAGGCCGAGCGCCTGCAGGGGGCGCGGGTCGGCTACGCCGCACACGACGAGGCGGTACTTCCGGAGGAGCAGGGCGAGGACGACCGCGCGCTGGGTGCCGGCGCCCTCGGGGGCCCGACCTTCGAGGAGGTCCCCCCAGGGCGCGGGCGACCGGGCGAGGACGTTGGCGAACGCCCGCTCGCCGTCGCCCTCGCCCAGCCCCTCGGGGCATGCGGCGTCGAGGTACAGCGTGGCGTGATCGTTCAGGGGCGGTCGCTCGGAGAGGCCGAGGTAGGTGGCCGCGCGGCTGGCCTGGTAGAAGTTCACCGCCTTGGTGCCCGGCACGCGAAGGACGACCGCGTCGTAGCGGCGCGGCACGTCGAGCCAGCAGTCGAGCCGTGCGGCTGTCCGTGCGAGGGCGGCGACCGGCTCACCCGCCTCCCAGAGGTCCGGTCCGCCCTGAAGCAGGGTCCAGGCGCAGCGCGCAGCCTGCCCGAGCCTGTCGACGGCCTGACGGAAGGGATTGCCGACGAGCTGGCCGATCGCCACACCGGGGGCGGTCACGCGGTCGCGGTGGTGCAGCGCATCGAGGGTGGCCCTGGCCCCGCATCCGACGGCCACGGCCTTGTGTCCACCCGAGAATCCCGCATACTGGTGCGGCTCCACGATCCCGAGGCCGAGCACGGTGTCCGCCCCGGCCAGGAGCCTCGAGACCCCGCCTGGAATTCCGTCGATGACGGCGGTGGCCACGGTGTCGTCAGGATCGTGCTGGACCACCGGGAAGGGGGAGTCCGGAAGCTCGTTGGCGCGCATCGCGCGGTGGAGCCCGAGCCCGATGATCGCGGTGGCGCGTCCATCGAAGCGCCGGGCGAGCGCGTGCAGGGCCTCGGAGACCGCGACCGGCCGGGTGCCGTCGGGGATCGCGATCACGACTCGGCCGCTCCAGGGGGGCGGGTGCGCAGCGAGCGCATGTTCGAGGCTCACCAGGTGGCCGCGCTGGGGCCGCTGGTGGGCGCCGGACGGCGGGTGGGCGCCGGAACGCCGTCGAGCGTCACGTCCATCGTGAACGTCGCGAACAGGTGGCCGTCGTCGTAGCGGGCGAACGCGTCCTGGCCCACCCAGCCGGTACCTGGGCAGTAGTGCTCGGAGATCCCGACCGTGGAGCTCGGAAAGACCGAGAAGCAGCGGGACTCCAGGCCGCCGTCGCAGAACGAGATGTCTGCGATGAGCTGGCACTCCCGACGACTGGTGCCGCCACGCTTCTGGTGGCTCGCGACCCAATGCGTGCCGGCGACGGGGCTGGGCGGCAGGATCACCTGCGGGGGAGACCACCACTCCCAGACGCCCTGCACCGGGCTCGCCGCGTTTCCGAAGCCCTCGACCCCGATGAACGTGAGCAGGCAGTCCGCCGCTTTCTTGCGGTCCAGACGCCGCTCGCACTCCTGGTAGAGCGTGCGGGAGGGCTCCACCCGCTGCAGCGTCCGCGTGACCTTGTAGCTCCCGACGTCGGGCGGGAGGGCGTCGTATTGCTCGTGGCGCGTGAACCTGGCGACCTGAAAGTGAGGCAGCCAGCCCTCCAGCGCCGCCGGGGCCGACGAGCCGGGCTCGGCGGCCGTCGCACTCCCACAGCCGGAGAGGGGGGCGAGGGCCGCGACGAAGAACAGGACCGGGCGAGGGGCGAACATGCGGGTCACGATAGCTTCCTGCGATGCCCGGCAACAGTCTTGGAAGCCAATTCCGCATCACGACCTTCGGGGAGTCGCACGGCGCGGCGCTGGGGGTGGTCATCGACGGGTGCCCCGCGGGGCTCGTGCTTGATCTTCCGGCGATCGCGGCGGATCTTGCGCGTCGTCGGCCCGGTCAGTCCGCCATCGTCTCGCCGCGCAAGGAGGCTGATGCCTTCGAGGTGGTGAGCGGGCTCTTCGAGGGCCGCACCCTCGGAACCCCGCTCACGTTCCTTTTCCGGAACGTGGATGCTGACGAGGGCGCGTACCTCCCCCTCAAGGATCTGTACCGCCCCTCGCATGCGGACTACACCTACGCGGCCCGGTTCGGGCACCGCGACTGGCGGGGGGGCGGGCGGGCGAGCGCCCGCGAGACCGTGGCGCGGGTGGCGGCGGGGGCGGTGGCGCGTCAGGTCCTGGCGCTGCGCGGTGTCCACATCGTCGCATGGGTGGACGCCGTGGGCGGGATCGGCTGCGAGAGCGCCGGCGAGGTCACCCGCGCGAGGGTGGATGCGAGCCCGGTGCGGTGCCCGGACCCGCTCCGGGCCGCCGAGATGGAGGCGCTGATCCGCGAGGTGCGGGCTTCGGGGGACACCGTGGGCGGGGTGGTGCGGGCGCGCGCGACGGGGGTGCCCGCGGGCTGGGGGGAGCCGGTGTTCGACAAGATGGAGGCGCTGCTCGCGATGGCGATGCTGAGCCTGCCCGCCGCGAAGGGCTTCAGCTCGGGCAGCGGGTTCGCCGGTGCCCGCATGAGGGGTTCGGAGCACAACGACGCCTTCTACGTCGATCCGGAGGCGGGGCCCGGGCCGGTCGGCGTGCCGGCAGGCGTTCGCACGCGCACGAACCACTCGGGGGGGATCCAGGGCGGGATCAGCAACGGCATGCCGGTCGAGATCGCGGTCGCGTTCAAGCCCGTGGCGACGATCTTCCGGTCGCAGGAGACCGTGGACACGAGGGGCGAGCCCGCCGACGTGGAGCCGCGTGGCCGCCACGACCCGTGTGTCGTGCCGCGGGCGGTGCCCATGGTGGAGGCGATGATGGCGCTCGTGCTGGTGGACCTGGCGCTGCGCGCGGGGTAGCATCCGGAGAAGTCAGGGGACCATATGTTCGAGATGTTTGCGGCGTGGGGTCAGGGGTGCGCGGCGTGTGCACACCCGATCGAGACGAGCCGGCCCGGGTTGGAGGGGCGGCTGTGCCTGCAGTGTCGGCAGGGGTTGCCCGTGGCGCTCGAGCGGATGGCGCGGCGACCCGAGTTCGTGGACGAAGCCTGGACGCTCGGGCCCTACAGCGGACTGCTGGGTGGGCTGGTGCGCCCCGCGAAGTACGGCGAGCGGGAGTGGCTCCTGGCCGCTCTCGGGGTGGAGCTCGCGGAGCGGGCGGCACGGTCGCCGCTTGGCCGGGTGAACGCGATCGCCTGCGTTCCCAGCACACCACTACGGCGGATGAGCCGCGGGTTCGACGCCGTCGCGCTCCTGGCCCGGGCGCTGCCAGGGGTGTTGGATGCTCCGATCGTCCCGGTCCTCGTGCGTCGGGATGGCGCGCGCCAGGCGGGACGGACCCACGCCGAGCGTCGCGCGAACGTGCACGGTGTGTTCCAGGCCCGGCGGCGCGTGTCCGGCGCGTGGCTCCTGGTGGACGACGTGCTCACCACCGGCACGACGGCATCGGCTTGCGCGCTTGCGCTGCGCGAAGCGGGGGCCGCGTCGATCGAGGTGCTCGTGGTTGCCGGCGGGTAGGCGCGTCGCGTCCAGAGTTCTTGACATCGTCCGACACGCGGACCTCCCCGGCGTGTGCAATTCCTTGAAAGACTCAATTCCCCCATCGGCACCGTTCTTGCTGGTCTCCCTGGTACCCCTCAACGCGGAGCTCACGATGTCCACGACCCTCGGCGACCTCATCTCCACTCTCTACGCCCATTTTCTCGCGCAATACGGCGACGAGGAGCTCGCCAGCGTCGCCACGGCAGCGGTCGTGAACGACCTGTTGTCGCGCCCGGCACCGGCGCGTGAAGAAGCCGCCTGATCGCGGAATCCGGTCCCGGCGCGCGGATGGGCCAGCCGTGACGAATTGACACAATCGGGACGCACGCGTCCCGCGCGGTTGCACGCTTCGGTCGGCTATGCTTGCTCCCGCTCGAGGCCCTCATGTTGCTCACCGTCGCCGCCCTCACACTCTCTGCTTCTGTAGCGTTCGCCGCGGATCCGCCCCCGCCCCCGATCGTGAATGGCACCGCGACTTCCCAGTTCCCCCAGGTGGTGACCCTGTGGGCGGCGGATGCTCGGGGCAACGGGTACAATTTCTGTTCCGGCACGCTGATCGCACCGAGCTGGGTCGTCACCGCCGCACACTGCGTCGTCGCCATGGACGACGAGATGCCGAGCTATGGGCTGGACTACCTGTACGTCATCGTCGGCTCGGATCTCAACACGTCGGCTGGTGTGTCCGAGTACGTGCAGGCCACCGCCTGGCACGCCAACCCCGCGTACGACGATCAGGCGCTCACCAATGACATCGGCATCGTCGAGCTCGATTCGCCGATCACCGACATCGACTTCATGCCCGTGAACAAGGACGCCATCCGCAGCTCGATGGTGGGGAACGACATCCGCTACGTCGGGTGGGGTATCACGACGGACAATGGGACGGACTCGTCCAAGAAGCGCACCGCTGACATCCCGATGGACAGCTACGACACCAACATGATCTATGGGTACGACTCGGCCGATCAACAGAACGTGTGCTCGGGCGACTCGGGCGGCGCCGGGCTCGAGATCCTCGGTGGCAGCGACTACGAGCTCCTCCTGGTGAACAGCTTCGTGTACTCCCCGAACGGCGACAGCACGCCCTGCGTGGGGGGGGCCACGGGCGGAACGCGCGTGGACAAGCAGATCTCCTGGTTGGAGCGCTACACGCCTGTCTACGGGCTGAACGAGATGTCCGACGCGGACACGGACACCGACGCCGACTCGGACACGGATGCCGACAGCGACTCCGACACCGACACCGACTCGGACACCGACGCCGACACGGATGCGGATACCGATGCCGACACCTCGCCCCCGAGCGTGGACGGGGACCCTGCGCGCCCCAACGAGGTCGGCGAGAACTACGACTCGACGGGCGGGTGCTCCACGGCGCCCGGCAGCGCTACCTTCGGCCTGCTCCTCGGGGCTGCCGCGCTGCTGGTTCGTCGTCGTCGCTGATCGGGGGGGGCCCGATCCGGTGGATCAGCGCCGTGACAGCCGGACGGAGGTCTGCAGGGCCGTGCGCGCGCCCTCCATGTCGCCGCGCGCCCGGGCCATTTCGCCCTTGTAGCGCCACGCGATGGCACAGTCGCCGTCGAACTGGAGCGCCAGAGCGAGGAGCTCGTTCGCCTCCTCCTCCCGCGCGGGCCGCTTCATCTCGGGGTTCTTGAACCTCGCCCAGGCGAGGTGGGCGAGGACCGAGGCGTCGTTGGGGGCGATGCGCCGGGCCGCGGAAAAATGGCGATCAGCTCTCGCGAAGTCGCCACGCTCCAGCGCAACCCCCCCGGCGGCTGTCTGATCTGCGATCCCCGGGTCTGCGTCGTCGCTCGCTCCACCGCCCAGCGCAGCCTCGGCCATGGCCACATGGCGCAGGATCTCCCCGGCGTATTCGCGGGCGTCGGGGTTCGGGTCCCGCTGGAGGGGCTGGTACCGCGTACGCATTCGGGCGGCAGCCGCCGTGATCAAGGCCGGGGGCGAACCCCGCGGGATCCCCAGCGCCGTCCACCCATCCGCGTGACGGAGGAGCTCCGCCTCGCGACGGAGGCGGTGGATCGGGATCGGTTCGGGACGCGCGGGATCTCGAGGGGCGGACTGGGCCAGTGGGGCCTGCGGGTCGCGGGGCAGGGTGCGCTTCAGGTCATCCGCCCGGTCGCTGTGGAGCGCGGTCGGGGGTTGCGGCGCGAACGTGGAGCGGGGCAGGACCAGCGGCGGCGGCGCTTGCGTGCGCATGCGTCGCTCCTGCAGGGAGTGGGCCTCCTTCAACGTGGTGAGACCGAGCCATGTGGTGGCGCTGATCTCGGCGCAGAGGACCTGGGTGTCGATGCCAATCTGCTCGGCGAGATCGTGGAGGGTGACGGGCTCGGTCAGGCTCACGAGGGCGTGGGCGATCGTCGGGTCCATCGGGGCCTCAGACAGGGCCGGAGGAACGTTCGCCATGACGACCAGGGTCGGGGCCACCCCGGCTGCGTCGCTCGCTCGCCGCGCGGTCGCCCAGAGGAGCGCTGCGAGCGCGGCGCGTTCACCGGGCTCGTCGGCCTCCATCGGGTCGAACGCGAGGGTCCCGCACATCAGCGCGAGGCGCACGCCGTCCATCCCATCGTCTCCGACCGGGCCGCCGGCCGCGAGCAGCACGAGGGCAGACTGCTCCACGCCGTCCGCGACGCACTCCACCCGCAGCACCCCGTTCGCGCCCCGGGCCCACCAGCGGGCCAGGGCGCGGGCGTTCGGCGCAGAAACCGGACCCGCAGGCAACGTGGTCGCACTTTCGGCAAATTGAGGGGTGACGCGCAGGTCGGGCACGTGTGGCTGTAATCAGAAACGAACACTCATGCTTGCCGCGGGCCCGACCTGCCGGGGGCCGGAGAAGCCCAGCATCTCGGCCCCCGATTGGGGGCCCCCCCGCTCTCGCCTGCTCCAGAAAGGCCGCTCTGTTCGGTGGGGTGTCCGTTGTTTGACGGATGGGGCGCCGAACATCGAACGACGGGTGTCCGGCAAAGACAGTCGGTGTCAGTTGTTGCCAAACCGCAAGGTGTGGTAGCGTCCGGACCATGTCATCCGTGCGAACCGTTCCTTCCCTCCCTCGGGGGCGGCAGGCGCGCTCCCGAGCGGCGCGGGCCGCCGTCCGCGAGCATGCGCTGCGGCTTTTCCTCCGGGATGGGTATGCCCCGACGACGGTGGAGTTGATCGCCGAGGTCGCGGGCATCTCGCGCAGGACCTTCTTCCGCTACTTCCCGAGCAAGGAGGACGTGGTCGTCCCGCACGCCGAGGATGTCGCGCTGCGGATCGCCGACGCCTATCGGGGACGACCGGTGTCCGAGCCGCCGCTGGCTTCGCTGCACGCAGCGCTGCAGCCCCTCATCGCAGACCACGCGCATGATCCCGTTCGAATGCGGGCGATCCTGCGGTTGACGGCAGACACTCCCGAGCTGCGCGCTCGCAACAAGGAGACCCAGGAGCGGTGGGCGCGGATGCTCGCGGCCGAGGTGGGCGCCCGGCACCCCGATCGCGGCCCGATCTTCGCCGAGGTCGCGGCGGTGACGGCGCTCGCTGCGATGAACGTGGGCGTCGGGCAGTGGCTGGCCCGCGGAGGCGACCTGCCCAGGATCGTGGACGAGGCGTTCCAGTCCCAGATGGAGGCCCTCCGGTAGGGTCCTACCGCTCGGGGTTCGGTGGGGCCGGCGCCGGGAGGGGCTTCCCGCTCCGCGCGGCCTGCAGGATGGTCTCGATGGCCTCCTTGCCGCCGATCACCCGGACCCACTGGTCGCCGAACGGGCCCTTCAGGAAGATGCTGGGCGTTCCGTTGATCTGGGCGGTGCCGCCGGCCTCGACGTCGGCCACCACGGACTGCGCGGTAGCGGGGTCCGCCATGCAAGTCTCGAATGCCTTGGGCTCCAGCCCGACCTGCTCGGCCATGAAGCGCAGGTCGTCCGCGCCCAGGTACTCCTGGTTCTTGAACATCTGGCCCGCGAACTCCCAGAACCGCCCCTGCTGCCGGCCGCACTCGGCAGCCGCGGCGGCCTTGCAGGCGTTCTCGTGGCGGAGACCCTCCACGAAGCGGTTGCAGGCATCGGAGATCGGGTAGCTCTTGTAGTAGAGGTTCATGTCCTTGTTGGCCGCGAGCAGCTCCTCCATCACCGGGAACATCACCGCGCAGTGCGGGCACTGGAAGTCGGCCCACTCCACGAAGGTGTACTTGGCGTTGGGGTCTCCCTTCAGCGGTTCGGTACCGTCCAGCGTGATCGGGCCGCCCGCCAGCTCGTAGAGCGAGCCGAGGTCGGACGGCGAGGCATCCGCCTTGGAGGCTGCTCCCCCGCTCGGGCCGGCCTGGGGCTGGCCGCCACCCTGGTATGCGAGCACGCCGAGGATGAGCGCGCCGAGCCCCGCGATCACGGTGCTGCTGGCTTCCTCGGTGACGGCGGCCACGACCGAAGTCCCCCTGGCGGAAAGGGTGCTGCCCACCAGCAGGATCACGTTCACCGCCCAGGTCGCCGCGCAGAACAGGCAGATGGCGCCGAGGCTGTAGCTGGCCCAGGCGAGGTAGATGTCGAAGCCGACGGCCATCACGCAGAGCACCATGATCATGGCAGGTGCGCGCTCGGCTCCCCCGCGAAAGAACTTGAACGCGAGGTAGCCGACCGCCACGTAGAACGCGAAGCCGAACACGGCGATGGGCACGCCGGCGATCTCCGCGAAGCGGGATCCGTTCACCGTGTCGCAGCTGATCAGACTCGAAATATTACAAATCGAGGTACCCCCCGTGAGCACCACGCGGTGCTGGTGGGCGAGGTAGATGGCGAGCAGCGCGCCGTACTGGGAGGTGATCAGGAGCCCGAGCGCACGGCGATACGCCACGAGGCCCGCGCACAACAGCACTCCGGTCGAGAGCATGGCGACGAGGGCTGCTGGCGGAATCTCGCCATCCGCGGCGAGCGCGGTGCCCGGGTAGAGGCAGGCTGCGGCCAGGGTGGAAACCAGCAGAATTGCGGGGAGACGCTTCATTCGTCGAACTCCAAGCCGGGGGGTCTAACGCCTCCCACGGGGCCACGCCGGGTGGGCCGGGCGCGCCCGGGCCGGGCGCGGGCTACGTCGATCACACGCGTCATCTTCCGCCGCTCGGGATCCTGGGTCTGCTCCTCGCGGCGGGGGGCGGCCTGTCCGGGTGTGCCGCCCACCGCGTAGGGCTGCTCGTCTATGACCGCGCCGCGGAAGCTCCTCCCGTGGTGCGGGATCCCCAGGGCCGGGAGACGGTGGTCGTGGCGAAAGGGGACGCGGCCCCGGTACGGTTCCTCAACGGCTGCATCGTCGAGCTGGATGGTGCGATGGTCCTCCATGCGTTGCACGTGCAGGACTGGCGTGTGCTCGACGCCGGTGACGGCTCCGGGAACTTCGTGGGCGTCCTCCGCGCCTATGGCGCCCGCCTGATCCTGGACGATCGCAACTCGGGCAGCCCGGTGATCCTCGACGACCTGACGGCGGCTCCGCTACGCCCCTACGTGGGCTACCCCATCCTCGTGATCGGCCACGTGACCGGGGCCGGCTACGTGGTCCCCGTGGCGTTCCGCGTGCTCGCCGACGTTGCGGTCCCTCACTCGTAGTACATCCAGAGGGGGCCGGGGAACAGCCAGGTGAGCGCCTCGCGGAGTCGATCGCGCCAGTTGATCCAGTTGTGTCCGTCGGGCACCTCCGCGAACCGCACGCCGTCGCTCACCTGCTGGAACACGGGGACCAGGCTCCGGTTGTAGTAGATGAGCGACTCGAAGGTTCCACAGGAGAGGTAGATCTTCGCGGCGATCGCGGGAGGGTTCTCGCGGAAATGGTTCACGAAGTTCACGATGGGATCCCACATCGGACCGCGAGTGTGCTCGCCGATGTCGGTGAACGCGAAGCTGCCGCTCTGCAGCAGGAGGCGACCCCAGGTGCCCGGGTGCCGTACCGCGGCGTGCAGCGCGCTCACCCCGCCGAAGCTCGCGCCCATCAGCCCCCGGAACTGCGGTTCGTCGAGCACGGGCTGGGTGCTCTGCAGGTGTGCGAGCAGGTCGAGCTTCAGAAAGTCGGCCTGGCGTGGGTTCGCCGCGTACTCCCAGTTTCGCCGGACTCCGCTCGTGAAGCAGACGAGCAGCGGCGCGACTTCGTGCCGGTGAATGAGGTTGTCGAGCAGGGTCTTCATCTCCGCGTAGTGGAGGAAGTCCGCGCCATCGTGCACGATCAGGAGCGGATACTCCTTGCCCGCCCTCGCCTCCGCCGGAACGTAGAGCCTGTACTCGCGGTCCTCGCCCCACGACTTGCTGAAGAACCGGTGCGTCTGCATCTCCCCCTGTCGCGACTGGGGATCGTACAGGCACCACTCGGGGTCGATGTAGCTGCCCGCGGGGCACACCGAGTTGGACCCGAACGGGTCGAACGCGCGACGGGCGTTTCGGGGATCGTGCATCCACCGGCCGTTTCCGTTGCGCACGACCTCGAACTTGTACTCGACGCGAGCTCCGCGCGGCAGGTCGAGCGGCAGGTAGAAGGCGTCGGTGTTCCCGATGCGCCGGAATTCCTGGCGAGACGGCAGGCCGAACACCCAGTGTTGGAGGAACACGGCGTCGGCCGGCATGCCATCCCAGTAGAAGAACGTGGCGTTGTCCTGGCTGTCCATCAGCGGGAACTGCCAGCGCGCGACGAACTCCGCGAGGATCCGCCGGGCGTCCTGGGGCTTGCGTTCAATGGCCACGGCCAGGTCAAGAACGCGCTGCATCGTTCCCCCAGACCAGACCGCTCGAGAGCGCGCCACTCGTGCCGTCCGGTTGCAGTTGCCGCACCGCATCGGCGCGCCCGATCTGTTGTCCCGACGGCCCGATGCCGCCGCCGTTTTCCAGCGTGACAGCTCGGAGCGGGGCCACGCGCGCGGCGAGGATGGCCACGTTCTCGGGCCGATTGAGGTCGAGGCGGTTCTGGGCGTGCGGCAGGAACACGACCCCCGGGACAAGCCCGAAGCCGCGGTCGAGGTATTCCGCGAGCCCGACGCCGTGGGTCGTGTAGTCGTGGTAGAGCAGGATGCGGTCGGCGAGCACCATCGCGCCGCCCGACCACGCGATCAGGCGCCTCCCGCGAAGCGCCTGGTCGACGCCGAAGAACGACATCCGGTTTCGCAGGACGCCGACGTGCCCGCCTGCGATCAGCACGGCCTGGCAGCCGTCGAGGGTCTCGTCGATGCGGGCGCGAACGGCCTGCACCGCGGGATGATCGAACGGCCGCCCCGTCGCGGCGAATTCCTGGTGCAGGCGGTCGGCCTCTGCGAGGAAGAGCTCGTCCACCTCCTGCAGGTGGCGCACGGCGAGCCGAAACCAGGGGCATGCAGGATCCCGCCGGTCTGCCCACTGCGCCTGGATTCCCGCGAGCCGGGACACGATGGCCTCGCGGTACCGCACCTTGATGGCCTTCAACATCGCCTGCTTTCGCGCGTGCGCGGCCACGAGCTCCGGCGCGGCGCGCTCGATGTCCCGAAACGCGCCGTAGAGCCGAAGGTTGTGTATCGTCAGCCCGAGCGCTCCGCGGAGCGGCTCGTCGCGCTCCTCGTCGTATCGCCAGCCTGCGCTGACCAGGGCGACGGGGCCGGTCAGGTCGCGCATCACCGTGGGGAGGATCGGATCCGGACGCTCGGGTCCGAGGACTGTGACGGACAGGGCATACTCCAGACAGCGCCAGCGTAGCCCGGAGTGCGGGCGACGTCGCCGTCCCAGTGTTCGATCCGGGGACAGGCGCCGTTCCCGGCGCGCAAGAGCTGGGGTCAAAGGCGGGCAGAACCGGATCGCTGGGGCGGCGACGCGCCGGCGATCCGGACTGGCTTCACCTGGCCCGGGTGCCCGGCTTCGGGTCTGTGTCCTTCTCCATCACGAGGTCCGCGCTCCCGAGCACGTTGAGCCAGGCCAGGAGCAGCTCGCGCTCGGCGGGGTTGCCGCCCTTCTTGGCCACGCGCTGCAGCTCCGTGTCGATGTGCTTGAGCTGGCCGAGCGATGACTCGATGGTCGCGCGCGGCGAGGTGCCGTCCTCGTCCTTTTCGTCCATGGTGCTGGTGAGGAGGGAATCCAGGCTCGCCACCGCCGCCTCGGCTGCGTGGTCGAGCGCGGCGTCGTCCGCGTACCTGGCGTTCGGGTCGCCGGTCTGATCGGCCATCTTCTTCACCGCAGCATCGGCGAGCACTCCGCACACCTGGTCGATCACGGGATCGATCTCCTGCTGGAGGGCCTCCCGGTAGCTGGGAATCTGCTCGATCACCTTCTCGGAGCCGGTGCGTGCGAGGTCGGGCGCGCCCTCGACCACGACGCTGCGGACTTGCGCGGCGGCGGCTGGGACTGCGTCTACTGCAAAACCCGCGGCGGCCAGCGCGAGGCCCTCCGGATCGAGGAAGGTGCCCATGACGGACGAGATCCATGTCAGGTAGAGGCCGATACACACGACGGCGACTGCGCTGTACTTCAGCGACCTCGCGTTGTCAGCGCGCTCCTCCTCGAGTTGGGCGGCGAGCAGGGCTTCGATCTCGGCGACGGGATTGGGGGTGGTGGTGTCGGACATGGTCTAGCCCTTCCCTTCGAGGCGGGTGTTCATGATTTCGAGGAACAGCGACATGACGTCGTCCATGCTCTTCTCTTCGGCCGCCTTGTCCTGGCCCTCCGCCGCGAGAGCCGTGATCGAGGTGTTGATGGACTGGAGGACGACGATGTGCTGGGCAAAGGTGCTGTCGAGCTGACCCTGCGCCCAGTCCTGGGCGTGGGAGCGGAGCTTGGTGATGAGCGCATCGTAGCGCTCGGGGTTCGCTGCGAACTGCGGGTAGCGGGCCTTCAGCGCATCGCCGTGCTCGGCCACGGCGGATGCGAAGTGCGCATCCAGAGCCGCAGTCATCTTCTCATGGGAGTGCGTCTGAAAGAGCTCGCCCTCTGCGGCGAGGCGCTCGGACACCTTCGGCATGAACTCGGCGGCCTCGGCGACGAGCGCGGCGGAGAGGGCGGGCACAGCGTCGGCCGCGATCGCGTCGGTCTCTTTCGCGACCATTGGCCAGATCCGGGTGCTCGTCTGGCGCTCGATCTCGGACTCGAGCAGCCTGGTGTCGAAGTGCGAGATCCGGTACCACACGCTCCCGATCGTGACCGCAAACATGCTTAGAACGACCACAAGGACGATCCGTCCCTGCCGGGTTCCCTTCGCGCGTTCGGCCGCTATTTGCTTTAGAAGTTCCTTGCTTTTATCGATGTCAGACATCTGATTCTCCTTCCGGTGGGGTGCGCCGCGGATTGTAGATCAGGACCACCCCCCGGCGGCCGGGGTCAAGCCGTACAGGAATTGAAACGCCAAGCCAAGTGCCTGAAATGGCGAGAGTATTTATTTTTCTTGTCGGAACCCTGTCGAAACCGGCGTCACTCCAAGGCAATCAGCTCCCAGCGTCCCGACATCGCTCCGGTGACCATCCCGGCCACGAGGGCCTCAGCGGCTTGCCGATTTGCCCCCGCACCCAACGTGAGGACGAGGGTGCCGCCGGTGATGCGCTCCTGGACGATCGCCGCGCTGTAGATCGCGTCGTCGGCCGTGAGCACAACGCGGTGGCCGATGGTGCGCTGGGTGAGCGCCTCGAGCTGAAGGGCGCCGTCCGGAGTGAAGTCGATCCGGATGGTCGGGCCATGGTCGTCTGCGAGCGCCGCGCCCCGGATCGAGCGGCCCGTGAGGGCCGGTGGCGTGTCGACGAGCACCGGCTGGCACGGGTCGGGCCCGCACGTGTCCAGGAGTTTGGTCCTGCCCGTCCCGCCGGCTGTCGCCTCGCTCCAGAGGGCGATCCGCATCTGGGGCATCACGGCGTCCAACGCTCCCTGGATGTCCGATGCGCCCGCGATCGTGAGCGTGGCGCCATCTCGCCGTGCGGTCTGGACGCTCGCCCGCACTCCCAGGGCCTTCAGGCGCGCGACGAGGATCGGGGCGTCCTGTTCGCCGTTCAGGTCCAACGCGCGAAGCGTGACCGCCCCCGAGTGGCTCCCCGCGAACGACGAGCGGGGCGAATCGAGGAACCACATCGTGCCCAAGGCGCTGGCGCAAACCGCCGATCCACACCCGAGCGCCGCCACCGCGAGGAGCCCGAGGAGGGCCCCGGACCGGGCTCTCAACGCGGCGCCCGGTTGTGCGGGATCACCCCGGTCCCCCGACGTGAATGGCCACACCGAGCTGCTTGAGCCGCGCGCGGATCAGCTCCAGGTCCGCGCTTCGCACCACGACCTCCGTCAGGCCTGCGGGCCTCCGGAGCAGCGGCGCCAGCACGATGTCTCGCCGCAGGGCGCTCGCGAGCACGTCCGGCAGGCGCAGGACCCACGCGGACTCGGCCTCGACCGAGAGATCGCCGCTTCCAGCGCGGACCATCACCTCCAGCTCGCCGGGGATCAGGCCGCCGTAGGCCTCGTTGAGCCGCGCGACCACCGTGTCGGGATCCTTGTGGGCGCGAAATTCTGGTTCATACAGCCACATTCCCCGCTCGTGCCCGATGAGCCGGGCCACGCGGGCGACGGTGGCGCGCACGGTGAGCGCGTCCCAGCCCTCCGGGATCGTGATGCGGCTCCCGTCCATGCTGAACCGGGCCCGCAGCGGAAGCGCGTAGTCGAACGTTCGAGCGTCTGCCGGTGGGGGGCCCACGCGCACCCGCAGGGAGCCGTTCGGCTGCTCGATGACGTCGACGCCCACCAGCACCGTGACGCGGCTCGCTGCGCGTTGCCATTCCCGCAGGGTGTCCGCCACGTTCGTGGGCACCCCGGTGCGCGAGTTCGCGGCGAGGAACTCGATCGTGTCCGTGTGTCCGGCCCCGATCTCGGCGGCGGCGCCCTCCCGGGTGAGGCGGTGGCGGTGCAATCCGGCCCCGTCCACGTACGGTGCGAGTCGGCACAGTCGACCGTACGCCGCGAGCGAGATCTCCCCGGGATGGACGAGCAGGTCGAGGTCAGGCATCAGGACGAAGCCCATCGTCGGCACGCTCACGCCGGTGGGGGCGCGGAACGCCCGGACGCCTGAAGCGTCGCGCAGCGCGTCGACCGCGCCCAGGCGGTGCAGGGTGTCCAGCACCCGGCCGAAGATCACGGCCTCCCCGCGCTCCCAGCCGATCGGATCCGGCGGGGTACTCAGGACCTCTGCGGCGCTGGCCCCCAGCGAGTCGAGCCACACGCGGGCGTCCACCGGGATGTCGTTGACGACGCGGAGCACGATGTCGGCAGCGCGCAGCTCGGCGCGCTCGAAGATCGGGCGCGGGTCGTGCATCGCTCGCGGGTTGGCCTCGGGCATGCCCAGCAGGCGGTCGCGCGTTCCGCGGATCACGCCCAGGAGGCGGCCCACACGCAGCGCGAGGGCCGCCCGCTCGGCGTCACCCCCGAAAACCCCGGCCAGACGCCGCTCGTGATCCCGGCGGAGCGTGCCATCCTGGTTCAACAACCCGGGCGCGGCCTCCAGGTGGGCGGCCAGGACCGCCGCGTCCCAGCGCGCGTCGGATGGCGGCAGGGAGGGCACGAACGCCGCTGTCCACCTGGGCACGGCGAGCGGCACGGAGGCGAGCGTGGGGTTCAGCCGGCAGGCAGCAGCGTAGTGCTGCGGGTGGATCTCCGCGGAGGACTGGCCGGGTCGCGGGAGCAGCAGCGCGGAGGCCCAGAGCGGCCCCCCGTCGCGGTCGATGGCTGCGCGCAGGCGCTCCGGGAGCGGCTCCCCGACGGGCGCGACGAGGCGCAGGAGCTCGAAGAGGCCCCGGGCTCGCGTCGGGAGGTTCTGGGTGGCAGCGGCGAGCGCGGCGGGGTCCTCGGATTGTTCCGGGGACACGAGAAGGCGGGCGCGAAAGGCTGTTTCATAGCTGGCGAGCAGCTGGCGGGGGGTGCGGGTGCTCATTCAGGGCCAGAAGATGAGGAGAGTGAGTACCGCGCCGACGCCCCAGAGCGGGACCCCGTCCAGGACGAAGGGGGCGCCGACGAGGGCGGCGCCGACCATCATCGGCCGTGCTGCCTGCGTCTTCTTTCCGTAGATCCAGGCAACGCCCCCGAGCGTCGAGAAGATGAGCCCTGCGAACAGGGTTGATGTCGAGAGGTCGAGGCTGGGCATGATCCGGCTTCCTATCCCGGTGGCTCCCGCTCCCGGCTCTTGCCGACGAATGTCACTCGATGCCGATTTGACACCCTGCCGGGCCGCCGACACGCCGCGGCTCGGCAGGGCGAGCGCCGAGCGCGCGGCAGACGCGATCCTCGATCGTTCCGGGGCCGGCACACGGCTTGCTGCTCGCCTCGCCGACCGGCAACCGATGTTGACGGGGTCACACCGCGGGGGGGAGAGCAATCATGTCCAGTCAGGCTTTTGGCGCCACGCTCCTTGGGGTGGACGGGATGCGGATCACGGTGGAGGTGGACTTCCTGCGGAGGCTGCCCAGCGTGGCGATCGTCGGGCTGCCCTCCCTGTCGGTGCGGGAGAGCGCGGACCGGGTGCGGTCGGCCATGCTCGCCTCGGGCTTCGAGTTCCCCCGGCAGCGGGTCGTCGTGAGCCTCGCCCCGGCGGATGTGCGAAAGGACGGGACCGGGTTCGACCTTCCGATCGCCGCGGGGATCCTGCTCGCTGCCGGACGGCTCGATCCCGAGCGGTGCCGTCAGTACCTGCTGGTCGGGGAGCTCACGCTGGGTGGCGAGCTACGGCCCGTCCGTGGGTCGCTCGCCTTCTCGGCGCTCGCGCGCGACCTGGGAATGACGGGGATCGTGCTCCCGCCGGGGGCCGCCGAAGAGGCTGCGCTCGTGACTGGCGTGGACGTGCGGGTGGCCCGGACGTTGGGGCAGGCGGCGGAGTTTCTCGGAGGCGCCCTCGAGTTGCCCCAGCCGAGCGCCGCTCGTGCATGCCGCCCTGGCGCAGCGCTCGATCTGCGCGACGTGCGTGGACAGGCGGGCGCGCGCCAGGCGCTCGAGGTCGCCGCGGCCGGTGGGCACAACCTCCTGATGGAGGGGCCGCCCGGCTGTGGGAAGACGATGCTCGCAGCCCGCATCCCGTCGATCCTCCCGACCCTCACGGCGGAGGAGTCGCTCGCGTGCACGCGGATCCACTCCGCCGCGGGGCTGTTGGGGGGTGGTGGGCTCGTGGCCGAGCGCCCCTTTCGCGCCCCGCACCACTCCATCTCGCCGGCGGGGCTGGTCGGGGGGGCGTTGCTGCGGCCGGGCGAGGCGAGCCTGGCACACAACGGCGTCCTGTTCCTGGACGAGTTTCCCGAGTTCCCGCGTCACGCCCGCGAGGTGCTGCGCGGCCCCCTGGAGGACCGGCGGATCGTGCTCGCGCGCGCGGGCGGCTCCGTGACCTTCCCGGCGAATTTCATGATGGTCGCAGCGGCGAACCCGTGCCCTTGTGGAAACCTCGGGCACCCGACCCGGCCCTGCCTGTGCGGAGAGTCTGCGCGCCAGCGCTACCGGGCGCGGCTCTCGGGGCCGCTGCTCGACCGCATCGATCTCCGTGTGGAGCTGTGCCCTGTCACGCCGGCGGTACTGCTCGGCGCCGGGTGCGGCGAGGACAGCGCGACGGTCCGTGGGCGAGTGGAGCGCGCGCGGCAGCGTCAACTCGGTCGTTACGGCGGCGCGGTCGCGAGCAATGCTGCGTTGGCAGCCGAGCAGGTGGTCGAGGCCGCGGACCCGACGCCGAGCGCGCTCTCGGTGCTGCAACGGCACATGGAGCAGCAGGGGCTCTCCGCGCGTGTCGGTCGACGGCTGCTCAAGGTCGCCCGGACGCTCGCCGACCTCGATGAGGGACCGCTGTGCAGTCGTGTGCGGGAGGACCACGTGCATCGAGCCGTGGGCCTGCGGCTCGACGACGCCGATCCGGCGCAGGAGTCGTGATGTTCGGCTGTGTGCTCACCGCCCTGGGCGGGTTTCTGGTCACGGTTGATCGCATCGAGGAGGACCGCGTGGTGGTCGAGTGGTGCGATCGGACCACCTCGGACCTCCCCGCTGCGCTTTTCCCCGCGGACCTGCGCGAGGGCGCGGTCATCGCGGTCTCTTTCCATCCGGCCGTATCGGCCAGCCTCCCCCTCCCCGGACCGGGTCTCGTTGGGGCCGACCTGCATCCTGCAGCTCGGCGCGACGAGGCGCCGTCCGACTCACGCGGGCCTTCCCGCACGGAGATCCACCCATGATCGTTTCGTCCTCCCCGTCTTCCTCCACTCCCGTCCCCGAAAACCCCCGCGAGGCCATGCTCCGCCAGACGCTCACGCTGATCGAGAAGACCCATGGCAAGGGCTCGATCATGGCGCTCGACGCCAACCCCGAGCCCGTGGAGACGACGTCCACCGGCTCTATTGGCCTCGACCTCGCGCTTGGCTCGGGCGGGTACCCACGCGGCCGGGTCATCGAGATCTACGGCCCCGAAGCCAGCGGGAAGACCACGCTCTCGCTTCACGCCATGGCCGAGATGCAGAAGCGCGGTGGACGCTGCGCGTTCATCGACGCCGAGCACGCGCTCGACCCCAGCTACGCGCGCTCGCTCGGCGTGCACCTCGAGTCGCTGCTCGTCTCCCAGCCGGACAACGGGGAGCAGGGCCTCGACATCGTCGAGATGCTGGTCCGCTCGAACTGCCTCGACATGATCGTCGTGGACTCGGTGGCCGCGCTTGCTCCCAAGGACGAGCTCGAGGGCCAGATGGGCGACACGCAGATGGGCCTTCAGGCCCGGATGATGTCGAAGTCCATGCGGAAGCTCACCAGCGTGGTCTCGAAGAGCAACACGACGCTGGTCTTCATCAACCAGGTGCGGCAGAAGATCGGGGTCACCTTCGGTCCGAGCGAGGTCACCACTGGCGGCAACGCGTTGAAGTACTACGCGAGCGTTCGCCTCGACGTGCGGCGGATCGGCAGCATCAAGAAGGACGAGGAGGTCGTCGGCAACCGCACCCGGGTGAAGGTCGTGAAGAACAAGCTCGCCCCGCCGTTCCGGCAGGTGGAGTTCGACATCGTGTTCGGGAAGGGCATCCACCAACTCGGGGAGGTCGTGGATCTCGCGGAGGAGCGCGATGTGCTCCAGAGGGCCGGCTCCTGGTACAGCTTTGGCGAACAGCGCTGGCAGGGGCGCGACAAGCTCTGCGCCGCGCTCGACCAGGACCCCGAACTGGTGGGCCGGCTGCGCGCCGCGCTCGCGGCGTCGGCGGGGAAGTGGGGTTCGGCGGAGGCCTGACCCCTGGGATTGGCACCCGCCCAAGGGAAGGCGTGCGGTCGGCCTCGGGCTGCGGGTGCCGGGACCGTGCGGGCGATCCTGCTCGCACGGTCCATTTCGGGTGTTCGGAAGCGGGGGGCGGGCGCGCGCGGCGGCTTTGGGGGGCCTGTCGGCGCGGCCCCGGGGTCACTCATCCGTCTCCGACGTCGGGAGGTACAGGGTGCTGAACGTCAGATCGTAGGCCGTCAGCACATTGCCGGTGGGGCAGACCAGCGCGTTCGGGATCTCGAGGAGGTCGTCCTGGGTGAGCGGGGTGACGTCGTCGAGGAGGCCGCCCTCGTCCGGGCCGGAGATGCCGTCGGGGCCGTCGCAGGCCTGCTGGCGCACGTCTGTGCCGTTGTCGGACCAGGAGTTGTCATCCAGCTCCGCGGAGGAGCCGTCGAGCAGGACGCCGATCTCGGGCGAGCTGGTGAACGTGTTGTCGGCGAGCCGGAGGCCGGTTGCGCCATCCCAGGCGGTCACGCCGTTCTCGGCGAAGAGCGCGTTGCCGTGGAGGATGTGGCCGCCCTGGTCGATGCCCTCGCTGCCGGAGAGCTGGTTGCCCTCGATTTCGTAGGTGCCAGGGCCGTCGAGCCAGACGGCGGCGTAGTCGTGGGGGCCGATGGTGGAGTCGAGGAGGGTGATTGTCGGCGGTCCGGCGTTGTCGAGGGCATACACGCCGAACCCCCCGCCCCATTCGGCGTCGGACCGGGTGTCGGAGATCGTGGAGTCCGTCAGCCGCACCGCGCCATCGAGGACGACGGCGCCCGCGAAGGTGTTTCGGGTCAATCGGACGCCGTCGAGCTCGGCGCCTGCACCATCGCCGATGTAGAGGCCGGGACCTTCCGTCTCGGAGACCTCAGAGCTGTGTAATCGTAGTAGGGCGTCCAGTTGGGCGGACACCCCGGTCGCGAGACTCGTCTCGCGACCTCGCCGGGTCCGGACCACAACCGTGTCGACGAGCTCGGCGGTCGTCCCGGCGCCCGTCGCGAGCAGGCCGACCTCGGTGCTCTCCTGAACGGTGCAGCCGGTAGCGGTCAATGTGGCGCCGTCCTGGACATTGATCCCGCGACCGTGTCTGCCGTCCGGGCTGGGGTCCGTGTCGAGGATCTCGACATCCAGAAGGTCGACGTTCGTACCCGCGCCCGAGGCCTGTACGCCGAGTTCTGTGCTCCCCTGGATGATGCACCCGGTCGCGGTCAATGTGGCGCCGTCCTGGGCGCTGACCCCGCGGCCGTACTCGCCGTCCACGCGGGGGGCCGTGTCGAGGATCTCGACCCTCAGAAGGTCGACGGTCGTCCCAGCGCCGGACGCGATCACGCCGCCCTCGGTGTTGCCCCGGATGGTGCAGCCGGTGGCGGAGAGCGCACCGCCGGCATCGATCCAGATGCCATCCCCCGACAAGCCGTCTGGACGTGGAGCGGTGTCCAGGACGGCTGTGTCCTCCAGGTCGACCATCGTTCCGGCGCCTTCAGCGAACACGCCGGCGTGGCTGTTCCCCTGGACGGTGCAGCCGGTCGCGCCGAGCCGTGCGCCGTCGCTCACCTGGACGCCGAAGCCGAAGCTGCCGCTCGGGGAGGGGGCTGTGTCGAGGATCCTGGTGTCTACGAGGTCGACGACGCTCCCGGCGTTCCCGACCCACACGCCTGTTTCCGTGTTTCCCAGGACCGTGCAGCCGGTGGCGGTGAGTGCTGCGCCGTCCTCGACCTCGATGCCGCGGCCAAACATGCCGTCGGGGTTCGGGGCGGTGTCCAGCACCTCCGTGTCGACGAGCTCGACGGTGGTCCCGGCGTCCTCTGCGTATACTCCAATTTCGGTGTTCTCCTTGATGGTGCAGCCGACGGCGGTGAGCGCTGCGCCACCGTGGACCTCGATGCCGCGGCCGAACGTGCCGTCAGGACTCGATGCCGTGTCCAGAACCCAGGTATCCAAAAGGTCGACGGCGGTTCCACCTGCGGAGGCGTATACGCCCTGTCTGGTGTTCCCCTGGACGGTGCAGCCGGTGGCGGAGAGCGTGGCGCCGTCGTCGACCTCGACGCCGCGGCCGAAGGCGCCGTCGGGGCTCGGGGCCGTGTCCAGCACCTGTGTGTCCAGGAGCTCGACGACGGTCCCTGCGTCCTGTGCGTACACCCCAATTTCGGTGTTCCCCTTGATGGTGCAGCCGGCGGCGGTGAGTGCGGCGCCGTCCTCCACGTTGACGCCCCGTCCGCCGTTGCCGTTGCCCGCGGGCTGTGAGTCGTGTACCCCGACGTTGGTGAGACTCACCTCTGCGTCGGCGATGACCACCCCCCCGCCCGCGTTCTCGCGCACGTCGCTCGCGCTCACCGCCACCGTGGCCTGTTGCACCCAAACGCCGGTGTTCGTCCCGCCCCTCACGGTCACCCCCTCGATCCCGATGTCCGGCCACTTCCGCCCCCCGACGATCTCGATGGCCGGCACCTCGTCGCCCTCGCTGCCATCGATGATCACCATGTCCTTGCACCTTCCGGCAAGGGTGACTCCGTCGTGTCCGCCGTCCAGGGAGATCACCTCGACGTACGTCCCGGCCGCCACCGCCACCAGCCCCCCGCCCCGATCCCCCGCGAGGTCCACTCCTGCCTGGATCGATGCCAGCGGTGCGGTCTCCGATCCGTCACCGCCAGCTCCGGCTTCCATGGTGACGTACACGGTGTTCCCGTCCACCGGCAGGTTGCCCCATGTGCCGACCCCGCAGGCCTGGGGCACGCACAGCTCGCCGTCGAGCACCTCGCCTTCGGAACAGGTGGTGACGGGATCCGCGGCGGGTTTGTCGGGCGGGTGAGCCGCGCATGCGGAGAGCAGGATCGCGGGGAGCATTTCCAAGCCTACCCTGCGCGGTTTCGCTCGATGGCCCAGCCCTGCGGTGCAAACGACGTATGCCGGCGGCTCTGTTGGTGACGGTGCCGATCTCCCCCCGGCTCCATCGTCAAGGCTCTGTTTCGGCGACCGGCATGTAGAGCGTGGTGAATTCGATGTCGTACGCGGTGAGGACGTTCCCGTCGGGGCAGATCGCCCAATCTGCGCTCCAATCCGAGCCGGCATCCAACCGGACGACCCCGCCACAACGCTGCTGCCAGAGGTCTGTCCCGGGGCTCGACCAGGTGTTGTCCACCAACTCTGCAGAGGAGCCATCGAGCAAGACTGCGATGGAGCTGTCCCTGTCGAACGTGTTGTCCGGCAGGCGCAGGCCGCTCGCGCCGTCCCAGGCGGTCACTCCATTCTCTGCGGCTGGCGCCCTCCTGGACCCCGATGCCGTCCAAACGACGTATGTCCCGCGATCGCTGTATCCTCGCCGCCTTCGACAGCGTGGGCAGCCACTACTCCGTGTCGGAGATCGCCAGGTAGAGACTTGTGAACGCCAGATCGTACGCCGTCAGCACGTTGTCGCCGGGACAGACCATCGCATCCCGGACGTCGACCAGGTCGGCCTCGGTGAGCGGGGGCACGTCGTCGTCGACGCCGCTTTCGTCGGGGCCGACGATGCCGTCGGGACCGTCGCATGCCTGCTGGCGCACGTCTGTGCCGTTGTCGGACCAGGTGTTGCCAGAGAGTGTCGCGGAGGAGCCATCGAGCAACACGCTGATCTCGGCGGATCCGCTGAACGTGTTGTCGGCGAGCAGGAGGCCGCTCCTGCCATTCCAGGCGGTCACGCCGTTCTCCGCGAAGAGGGCGTTGCCGTGGAGCGTGTGGCTTCCACTGGCGACGCCGGGACTGCCGGAGAGGGCGTTGCGCTCGATGTCGTAGGTGCCCGGGTCATCGAGCCAGACTGCGGCGTAGGCGTGGGGGCCGATCGTGGAGTCGAGGAGCGTGACGGCGGCGGGACCCTGGTAGTCGTGGGTGTAGATCCCGAAGCCCCCGCCCCACTCGTCGTCCGGGACGGTGTCGGTGATCGTGGTGGCGGTGAACGACACGGACCCGTTGAGGACCAGCGCGCCGGCGAACGTGTTCCCGGTCAGGCTCCCCTGGTCGAACTCGATCCGCGCCCCGCCGAGAACGTAGATTCCGGGCCCGTCCGTGTCGGCGATCTCGGTGCGGCGCAGCGAGACCTGGCAACCGTAGTCGGCGGCCACTCCGATCGCGAAGCCGGTGTCGCGATTTCGCCGGGTCTCCAGGACCCGACTGTCGACGAGCTCGACGTTAGCTTCTTCCGTGGCGGCGAACACGCCCATCTGGGTGTTCCCCCGGATGGTGCAGTCGGTGGCGGTGAGCGCAGCACCCTGGACCTCGATCCCCCGCCCATGGCCGATGACGGGGTCCGGGGAGGTGTCCAGGACCTCCGTCGCCACCAGGTCGACGGCCGTTCCGGTGTCGAGCACGAGCATCCCGAACTCGGTGTTCCTCTCGACCGTGCAGCCGGTGGCCGCGAGCGATGCTCCGCCCTGGACGTCGATGCCGTCAGCCCCGGAGTTCGAGACATCGGTGTCGACGAGGCCGACCGTAGTGCCGGCACCGTCTGCCAGGAGTCCAAGCCCCGCGTTCCCGTCGATGGTGCAGCGGGTGGCCGAGAGCGATGCTCCAGACGCGATCTCGATGCCGCTGCCACGGGTGCCGTCGTCGAGGCCGGTCGCGTCGAGGATCTCGGTGTCCACGAGATCGACGAACGTGCCAGCACCTGTCGCGTAGATCCCGGTGTCGGGGTTCCCGCGGATGGTGCAGGCGGTGAGCGTGAGCGCGGCCCCATCGTTGACCTCGATGCCGCGGCCGAACAAGCCGGTACCCTCCAACGTCGCGTCGAGGATCTGCGAGTCGACCACGTCGACGGTCGTTCCGGCGCTGGACACGTACAGGCCGACCATGGTGCTCCTCTCGATGGTGCTGCCGGTGAGGGCGAGCGCGGCTCCGTATCTCACGACCACGCCTCCTTCGGCGGTGCCGTCGGGGAGGGGCAGGGTGTCGAGGACCCGGCTGTCCACGATGTCGACCGTGGTCCCAGCGTCGAGAGCCATCACGCCGGCATCGGAGTTCCCCTGCACGGTGCACCGCGTGGCGGTGATCGCAGCTCCGTACTCCGCCCAGAGGCCCACCCCCCCCGTGCCGTCGGAGAGCGGCAGTGTGTCGAGGATCGCGGTATCCACGAGGTCGACGGTCGCGCCGGTGCCCGAGGTGACGACCCCTGTGTCCGAGTTCCCCTGCAGGGTGCTGCCCGTCACAGTGAGCGTCGAGGCGTCGACAGCCTGGATGCCCTGGCCGAAATCGCCGTGCCGGTCGGGCTTCGATCCATACACGCCGACATCGTCGAGGGTCACCTCGGCCTCCGTCGCGACCACCCCCACGATGCTGTTGTCGTGCAGATCGGTCCGAGTCACCGAAACCACCGCGCGTTGCAGCCAGAGCCCGCTGTATTCGCTGCCGATGACCGTCAGGCCTTCGATGCCGATCGAGGGGGGCTTCCGGGAGCCCGAGACTTCGATGCCGGGCACATCCCCGCCCCCGGTCCTGTCCACGGTCACGAGCTCCCGACAACGCCCGGCGAGCGTCACGCCGTCGTGCGCGCCCCCCATCGAGATCGGGTCCACGTACGTCCCCGCCGCCACCGCCACCAGCCCCCCTCCCCGGTCCCCTGCGAGGTCGACCCCCGCCTGGATCGAGGCGAATGGTGCGGCTTCGGATCCATCCCCGCCCTCGGCGGCGGCGATGTCGACGTACACCGCGCTCCCGTCAACCGGCAGGGTGCCCCAGGTGCCGATGCCGCAGGCTTCGGGAACACACGTCTCCCCGTCGAGCGCCTCGCCCTCCGCACACACCGCGGCATCGGGCGCCGGCTCCCGGGACGGGTGCGGCGAACACGCCGAGAGCAGGATTGCGAACAGCATTTCCAAACCTACCACGACGGTCTGGGCCGGGGATCCTCCCGCCGCGTCGAGGGCTACTCCTCGGTCTCGATCTCGGGCAGGAACAGCGTGGTGAACGCAAGGTCGTAGGCGATCAGGACGTTGCTCGCCGGACAGACCTGCGCGCTCGGAGCCCCGAGGGTGTCCGCCTCCGTGAGCGGGGCGACATCGTCGACGAGGCCGTCGTCGTTCGGGCCGGCGACGTGGTCCGGGCCGTTGCAGGCTTGTTGCCGCAGGCCGACGGCATTGCCGGACCATTCGTTGCGGTCCATCCCGGCCGACGAGTCGTCGAGCAGTACGCCGATCGCAGAGGCGCTGGTGAAGAGGTTGTCCGAGAGCAGGAGGCCGGTTGTGCCGTCCCATGCGGCCACGCCGTTTTCCGCGAAGACGGCGTTGCCGTGGAGGGTGGAGCCTCCCTGTGCAACGCCGTCGCTCCCGGAGAGTTGGTTGCCCTCCACATCGTAGGTCCCCGGGCCGTCCAGCCAGACCGCCGCGTAGTCGTGGGGGCCTATGGTGGAGCCGGTGAGCGTGATGTCGGGGGGGCCGAACGCGGCGGTTCCATAGACACCGAAGCCGCCGCCGGACTCCTTGTCCGGGCGGGTGCCGGTGATGGAGCAGGCATCGAGATCCAGGGAGCCATCGAGGGCGACGGCGCCAGCGAAGGTGTTCCCTGTCAGTTCTACCTGAACGAGCTCCACCCGGCCGCCCTGGACGACGTAGACTCCCGGCCCCTCCGTATCGGAGATGCCGGTGTGGTCCGCCCGGATGCGGGCTTCGAGCTGGGCGGTCACCCCGAGCCCGAACCCGGTCTCGCGGCCCCGTTGCGTTGCCCGGACCTGGGTGTGGGTGAGGTCCACGGTCGTCCCGGCGCCCACCGCGAGCACCCCGATCTCGGTGTTCTCGCCGACGGTGCACCCGGAGGCGGTGAGCGTGGCGCCGCCCTGGACCGAAATGCCCTCGCCGTACATCCCGTCCACGCTCTGGGCGGTGTCCAGCACCTCGGTGTCGACGAGATCGACCGCGGTCCCGCCGCTCCAGGCGGACACGCCGACCATCCTGTTGCCCTGGATGGTGCACCGGTCGGCGGTGGCCATGGCACCGAAGCCGACCTGGAGCCCGATGCCGGCGGTGCCGTCGGGGAGCGCGAGGGTGTCGCGGATGGTGGTCTCCACAAGGTCGATGGTCGTTCCCTCGTCGCGCGCCAGCACCCCGACTTCGGTGTTGCCCTGCACCGTGCAGCCGGTGGCGGTCAGGCCTGCCCCGCTCTCGACCCCGATGCCGCGGCCGCCGGTGCCGTCGGGGCTCGGCAACGTGTCGAGGATCAGGTCGTCCACCAGCTCCACGGTCGTGCGCGCGCCCGTCGCAAACACGCCGATGTCGCTGTTCCCCTGCACGGTGCAGCCGGTGGCGCTCAGCGTGGCGCCGTCCTGGATCGCCACGCCGGAGCCGCCCGTCCCGTCGGCGCTGGGGGCGGTGTCGAGGACCTGTGCGTCGACCAGCGTGACCTCGGTCCCGGCTCCGGTCGCGACCAAGCCGGCATCGCGGTTCCCGCGGATGGTGCAGCCGGTCGCGGTGAGCGCCGCTCCGCCCTCGACATCGATCCCGCGCCCCCAGTCGCCATGCTGGTCGGGCTGCGAGTCGTAGACCCCCACGTCGTCCAGGATCACCTCGGCGTCGCCCACGACGATCCCGAGAGTGGCATTCTCCCGAACGTCGCTCGCGCGCACCGATACCGTCGCCTGCTGCACCCACAGCCCGCCGTACGTCCCTCCCCTCATGGTCAGCCCGTCGATCCCGATCGCCGGCCGCTTCCGCGCCCCGACGATCTGGATCACCGGCAGCTTGTCGCCGGCGCTCCCGTCGATGGTCACGAGGTCGCGGCACCGCCCGGCCAGAGTGACGCCGTCGTGTCCGCCGCCCATGGCGACCGCCTCGACGTACGTCCCCGCGGCCACCGCGACGAGCCCGCCCCCCCGGTCCCCGGCCAGATCCACGCCCGCCTGGACCGAGGTCAACGGCGCGGCCTCGGAGCCGTCCCCGTCTCCGACGGCGTCGATGTCGATGTACACCGTGTCGTCGTCGACGGACAGATTGCCCCATGTGCCGGCGCCACAGGCCTCGGGAACGCAGGCGGAGTCGTCGGGGATCTCGCCCTCCCCGCAAGGGGTGGCCTCATCGGCTGGAGGTTTCCCGGCCGGGTGATCTGCGCAGGCAGCGAGCAGGATCGCGAACAGCATCTGCCCCCCTACCACGCCGGGCGGGGCGCCCCTCCCGGCCGGGGGGTCAAGGCGCGCACGGGCATGCCTGGCCATCCATGGCCTCTCCGCCGGCGCACGGCATGGCCTCGGGCGCCGGCCTCCCCCGCCAGTCGACGTATGTGACCGGCCCATCCGCGCGACGATTGTCCACGCCGTGGATACCGAAGGTTGGGTCAATGGTGTTCCATGCTGATGGGGTTGCTGGCAGTTCTGCAGGGCTGTGTTGGCGGCGGGTCCAGCCGGATCTCGTACACGGACGACTCCGACAGCGGGAGCGTCGCGAGCGACATCCCGAAAGCCTGGGCTGACGCTGGGTACTGGGCAGACGGGCCGCTGGAGAGCATCATGCATCCGGCGGAGGTTCCGGAGGCCACCCACTGGGAGGTTCGCGTGGCCACCAGCGCCGACGGGGCCACGTGGGTGCCTGGCGATGAGGTGCTCGCCTATGGCATGTCCAGTCTGGACCTCGTGGTTGCCGATCAGGCGCTGGTCATCTCGGGCATGATCGACTTCGGGCAATATCAGGATGTTCCTGCGAAGGAGTACGGCATCGCGGCGATCGCGACGCTTGACCTGCACGCGTGGGGGAGCGCTTTCTGGCCCATCGAGGATGGAAACGAGGAGTACGCCGTCGATCCGTCCCTGCAATTCGGCAGGGACGGCGCGCTGCACGCGACCTGGTACGGGCACTCGACGAAAGGTGTCGATCCCGCGACCATCGAGGGCGAGCACGACGTGCAACGAGGCACGTGGTCAGACGCCGACACGTTCGTTCAGGACGACGCCGACCCGGAGTTTGCCTACGACTGGCTCGTGGACCCTGTCGTGTGCGAACTCCAGGACACGACGTGGATGTTCTACACCGACCGCGCGGCCCGGGTCCTGGCCGCGCGCTCCGACGACGGAGGAGAGCACTTCCAGCACTTCCCGGATTTCAGCTGGGAGGGCCGCAGCGTGCCGTTCTGCGTCTCGGGCGACGAAGAGATCCTGTTGGTCGCACAGACGTCGGGAGGCCTCGATCCGCCGCTCGTGGGGAATTTCTCGGCGGACGGATCATTTGTGGAGACCGGAACGGCGTACGCCGAACCCCTCTGGGGGAACAACTGTACCTCTCCTGTGATCGGCCGGTGGGCGGAGCAGTGGGTGCTCGCTTGCGCCGTCCTGGTGCTCGGGAGGTAGGATGTCCGTGCTCACGAGGTGAGGGCGCCCGACGGCTACGGCACGCCCACGAACCGCACGATGCCCTGCGATGTGGCGGCCCAGACGACCGCCGGGCTCGTGACGCTGTCCACGGTGATCTGGGTGACCGCGGGGTCCGGCAGGTAGCTGGTGACGTCCGACATGGTGCCGGACGCGGTGTCCCAGACGTAGAGGCCGGTCGAGGCCCCGATCCAGACGTGGCCCTCCCCGTCCGCGCGGATCGCGTTCGCCGTGGCCGGGAACGGATCGCCCATGAGCGTCGTGGTGCTCGTGCCGACATCCACGCCCACGTCGACGCGAGCGACACCGTACACCGACGACGCGAGCCACAGCGTGTACCCGTCGCTGTCGCTGTCGGTGATGTACACCGGCTCCTCGATGCCCACGGGCCAGGGAACCCAGTACTCCGCCAGATCCCCGCCGCTCTCCATGGAGGACGGGGAGAGGTTGCCGTCGTTGGAGTACTCCCACCGGGAGATCTGGTACTGGTCGCCGTTCCAGATGCTGGCGTCGGGGGTGAAGGCCACTCCGTAGCTCAGGCTGTGCGGATGGGTGGGGTGCGCGTGCTCGGAGAACACCCCGAGGTCGTCGTCCCAGATGCACAAGCCCTCGTTCGTGCCCATCCACACGTCGCCGGAGCCGATCCCGAAGGGCTGCTCCCGCATGCGCAGGACGTACTGGATCTCGGCAGACTCGGTGAAGTCGACGATCTCGATGAGCGAGAGGTTGCCATCGGCGTCGATGCTCATGTGGGAGCCCTGTCGATCGACGTTGCCGACGTCTCCGATCCACAGGCTGCCGTCGGTGTGGGCGAGAACGCCGTAGGGGCTGTCGGTGTAGAGACCGTCGGCCGTGGTGTAGGTCCGTACCGTGGGGGTGTCCGTGCGCGCGTCGAGGTGCACCAGGCCTGCGGTGGAGCTGGCCCAGAGTGTCGAATCGGGCGCCGCCGAGAGCCCATGCCAGGTGACTCCCGCCAGGCCGAGCTCGCTGCCGAACACGGCCACGGAACTCTCGATCACGGTGATGCTGGCGTACCCGGGCCGCAGGTTGCAGGCCCCATCGGGTGTGGTCACCTCGACCGTGTGGGCGCCAGGGGTTGCGACCCAGGTGGCGGAGGGGGTCTCCGCGACGGCGGCGCCGTCGATGGTCCAGACCGCGGAGGTGACCCAGGGCTCGGTCTCCAGTGCCACGACGTCGCCCGCGAGGAACGAGGCGCCGTCGGCGGGCGAGAGGATCAGCAGGGCCGAGGCGGTGTCGGCGCAGGGGGCGCCGGTGTCGGAGTCGGGGGTGTCGTCGGTGTCGGGCGAGTCGTGGGTGTCGGACCCGGGGCTGTCCGCCGAGTCCCCCGACTCCTGCGCACCCTTGCCCGTGCAGGCAGTCAGGAACGCAGCGGTGAGTAGGAGCGGGGAGTGGCGGGTCACGAGCCCATCCTACCCGCATCTGTGTGGTTGCGGGCTGCCGACATCCAAAAACGAAGCAGGACTCCCGCGGGAGCCCTGCTGGTCTGGAAGGCGCAGCGTGGCCTACATCGGGGTGACGGTGGCGTGGCCGCTTGCCCACGCGACGGTGGCGAACCACTCGTAGGTGCCCTCGCTGTTGACGTTGCGGGTGTCGCTCCATTGCAGCGCGCCACCGATGTAGATGTTGACGGTGACGTCGTTGGTGCCGTTGTACACCGAGCCCGGGTAGTCCTGCACGCCGACGGTGTACGTGCCGTCTGCGGGGGCGTCGATGTTCTCGTTCTCGGGGCCGGTGCCCGGGATGTCGTCGAGGTCGAGCGACGGGTTGTCGGTGGGACCCGAAGCGCCCCACTCGAGGCCGCGGGTGCAGTTTGCGTAGTAGCAGTCGCCGTTGGTCTCCTTGGTGCCGGAGGGCTTGAGCATGTGGAGGTCCATGTCGTCGCCGGAGTGGGTCCAGTACATCTCGATCCAGAAGTCCTGGGTCGGGATGGCCTCGACGTCGGCCTCGCACGGCTCGGAGGACTGGCCGAGGTCGTTGGTGACCACCAGCTGGGCCGTGTAGGTGCCGGCCATGTCGGGCGTGAAGTCACGGTCCGCGCTGGAGCCGCGCGCGAGTGCGGCGGCCGAGCCGCTCGGGGACGAGATGAGCGTCCAGGTGTAGGCCGTGATCGAGCGGCCGCCCGTGTCATAGGAGTTGTGCCCGATGAACGTGGTCGTGCCGCTGATGGCGTCCACCTCCGCCGGGTCGGCGCTGCAGATGGCGATCGGGCCCCCGGCGCCTTCGCCGGTGAGCGGGGCGGTGACGGTTCCGACCGGCGAATCGGCGTCCACGACCAGGTCTGCGTTGTACGTGCCGATGTCGGGAGGCGAGAACTCCAGCTCGACGAGGCTCTCCTGGCCCGGGGCCAGGGTGATCGGCAGCGCGTCGGAATTGGTGATCGTGAACGCGGAGTCGCCGGAGATCGACAGATCGTTGATGACGACCGGTGCGCCTCCGGAGCTGATCATGTTGATGGCGCCGCTGACCACGTCGCCTGCAGCGTGGGCGCCGGCATCCCAGCTCGTGGGGTCGAGCGTGAGCGCGGGGGTGACGTCCCCCCCGTAGAGGAGAACGGGCACGTCGGGGTTGTCGGTGTCGTTGCTGGCCACCCAGGCGGTGTCGTAGTCGCCTTCGGATGCGCGGGTGTAGGTGACCGTGATGTCAGCACTGTCGCCGACCGCCAGGGTGCCGGGCAGCTTGCCGTCCATGCTGGCCCACGTGAACGCCGTCCCCGTGTCCATGTGGATGTCGGTGACGTCGAGGTCCACCCCGCCGACGCTCGACACCGTGAACACCTTGGAGTCCGACGCCCCCATCGCGGTGTCAGAGAAGCTCAACGACTCGGGCGAGACGTCGATCACGGGAAGGTCGCCGTTCTCGGTGTGCTTCTTGATGATGCCGTTGTCGATGCCGCAGCCTGAAGTGAGGCCGACAAGGACGAAAAGGAAGGTAGACCCGTGGCGCATGCTGTCTCCAGTAGACCCGGGCACAGTAGACGCGATCCGGATGGAAAGCAAGCGCTCGTTCACTCAAAATTCCCGCACGCGGATAAACGTCCCGGATGTCGCAGCGGACCCGCTACTGCAGCCGGTGTTTGACCACCTTCACGAACGACGTGGACCGCTGTCCGAACCTCTCTTGCCGGACCGTCCGGCCCCAGGCGGGTTGGGGAGAGCTGCTCGAGGCGGGCGAGACGATCGACCGCACCTACCGGATCCGGCAGCGCCTGGCGATCGGCGGCGCCGGGGTGACCTACCTGGCCCGCGAGATTGGTGCGAAGAATGAAGAGATCGGGCCGCTCCTCGCGGTCAAGGTGCTTTACCAGCAGCGGGACCAGGGCCCGTACCTGCGGCGCCTGGCCACAGAGGCCCAGATCCTCCAGGGACTCAACCACGCGCAGATCGTGGAGTGCCGCGGGTTCGTGCACCGCTCCGGGCACTCCCCCTACCTGGTCACCCGGTTCGAGGCGGGTGGCAGTCTGCTCGACCACATCCGGCGGGTCGGAACGCTCTCGATCCCGGTCACCGCGAACCTGGGGCGCCAGATCTGCTGGGCGCTCGAGGTTGCCCATCGCCAGCACGTCGTCCACCGGGATCTCAAGCCCGAGAACGTGCTGCTGGTCAAGCAGGTCACCGGCGAGACCATCCCGGACCTCAAGGTCGCCGACTTCGGCATCGCCAAGGTCTCGGGCGGGATCGGGGACCGGCTCACCCGGGTGGGCGCCTTCATCGGCACGCCGCAGTACGCGGCTCCCGAGCAGTTCGAGGGGGTCACGCCCGAGCCGGCCGCGGACATCTACGCGCTCGGCGCGGTGATGTACTTCTGTCTCACGGCCCGCCCGGTCGCGGACTTCATGGGCGAGCTCGACCCGGACGACCTTCGCGAGCAGCTGGTCCGGCACCTGCCGGTGCGCCTGACGGAGCTGAATGCTCCGGGGCACCTGCGCCGCTGGATGGAGGACACGCTCGCGTTGGCCATGACGGTCGAGCCCTCGGACCGGTGCGACCTCGCGACGCTCGACCGGCGCCTGGCGGACATCGCTGCCGAGCGCGATCCCGGCCACGTGCCCGTGGCCCCGCTCCGCGATCTTCCGACCAGCACTCCGACCATATCGGCGGGCATGCTGGAGGTGATGCCCGTGGGGCCGAACCCGGAGGAGCCCCGCCCGAGCACCGATGAGCACTTTCGCGAGGAGCGCTCCCGCATCCCTGCGCATGCGCCGGTGTCCATCGTGGGGGGCCGCCCCCCCCGTCCGTGGTCCTCCGCAGACTCTCCCGACGCCGTCGTTCCCGACCCCGCCGCCGGCACGGCGGACCCCGCGGCGCCTCCGCCCCTGCCGCCCGTGAACATCCCGGACCCCGTGCTGGCACGGCTCAACGCGCCGCCCCGCCCGCCGCTCCCGGTCGACGGCGCGCTGCCGCCGCTCCCCGTCGACGCTCCTCCGCCGCTCCCCGTCGACGCTCCCCCGCCGCTCCCGGCCGAGGGGGCGGCCGTCCCCGAGCCCGACCCGGACCCGGTCCCGCCTCCGCCGCCACGGGTGTCCACGCCGCCGGCGGACCCGTTCCCGCCTCCACCGCCGCGCGTCGCGCCGCCGCCCGCGGACCCGTTCCCGCCGCCTCCGCCCGCCGATCCCTTCCCCCTCCCGCCGCGTGTCTCGCCCGTCCCGGACGCCCCTTCGCGTCCTTCGGGCAGCGCCAGTCCGCCGCGATCCACCGGCTACGACCCGCTCGCGGACTCGCGCAGCCCGGCGTTCCCCGACGAGGCGCCGCGCAGCCGGGCGGGCACCTGGATGGGCCTCGGCGTCGTAGGGGTGCTGGGCGGCGTGGGGCTCCTGCTTGTCGTGGTCGGGATCGTGGTCGGGCTCCTCTGGGACAGCGGCCCCCCCCGCCTGACCGGTACGGAGACCGATCCCGTGGTGCACCGCGACTGGGAGCTCATCGCCGGGGCCCTCGGCCAGCTTGGCGTGCGCGCCGAGCGCGCCTGCCAGGCGCCGAAGTACCTGCAGGTGGAGGCGACGGTGCAGCCGGACGGCACGGTCACCCACGTGGATCTGCTGAACTACGCCTTCGAGCCCACCCGCGCGTGCATGGAGAAGGAGCTCGGCCGGGCACCACTCCCCCGCAACGCCGGTGCCCCGGTGCGCGTCGCCATCAGCCTGCAGGAGTAGCGCGTGCACCTCGTCGTGGGATCCACCTCCTGTTTTGGACGTGCGGTCGTGGCCGCGCTCACGGAAGCCGGCGAGGCCGTCCGCACGCTCGACGCCGGCTGGATGGACGTGCAGACGGTCATCGATGCCAGCCGGGACTGCGTGAGCATCACGGCGGCGGTCGAGCTGCCGATGCATCGCTGGGACCCCGAGCTCACCCGGCTCGCCGAGAACATCTGCGCCGCCGCCGAGCCGACCGGCGCCGCGATCCTGTTGCCCAGCAGCCTGTACGGGTTCAAGGTCGTCTACGACGTCCCGCTGCCGGCCGACCCGCCGCTCGCCGACATCAACGACGCCCCGTGCGAACCCGGCCGCATCCGCGACGCCATCGAGGCCACCTATGCCCAGCTCGCCGAGCTCAAGGCCCACCGGGTGATCGTCGTGCGGGCTGGAGACGCGTTCGGGCCCGGCTCGAAGGAGTGGCCCGCGGCCGACATGATCGCCTCGGCGCGTGCCGGGCGGCCGATCCCCTGGCCGGGCCCCACCGACGTGGGGCACAGCTTCACCTACCTCCCCGACCTCGCGCGGCTGGGCGTGCGCGCCCTGCTCGGCCCGCCCCTCCCGAGGCCGCAACGGACGGCCGAGGAGCTCGCCGATCCCGACCTGCTGCCGCTCTCGCCGCTGGAGGTGTACTGCCTGCACGGTCACCTTGCGCCCAACGCGACGGCGTGGGCGAGGGCGCTCGGTGCCCCCTCGGCGCGGCGCACACCCCAGGCGTGGGTGCATGCCCAGGCCCTCTGGAGCGCTGAACACAGGCAGATCCGCGAGGTGCTCTACACCTGGTCGGGGGGCATCTTCCTCGACGACCGCGGGAGTCGGGCCTGGGTCACGGACTTCTCCGAGACCCCGCTCGAGGCGGCGATCGCCCAGACGTTGCGCCATGTCTGAAGACTGGGAGCGCCAGTTCGTCGTAGCGCGTTCGGGACTCGCGCCCGCCCTCGTGCTCGTGGGGGGCTGGTCGGGCGAGGGGATCGCGCATGGCGAGCCGGTCACCGCCGCGCTCGACGTGCGGGCCGTGCTCCAGGGCACGAGCATCGAGGTGCAGGAGCGCGTGGGGGACCACGAGGACGTCTGCTACTACCGCTTCGACGCCAGCACGGGCCAGCTCCGGGTGCTGCACCTGATGGCCCCCGCCATCGTGAACGAGTACGCGGTGGAGCCCTCCCTGGACGGCCTCGTGTGGGTGACCCCGCCGAGCGCTCCGGCTGTGGTGTGGTCCTACGATCCGCTGGGTGACGTGCTCACGAGCGAGGTCTACTGGCCCGATCAGCGGATCCCCGAGGTGCGGATCCGGTATCGCCGTCGGCCGGGGTGACCGGATGGGTGGGCGGCCTCGGCCACCGGGGCGCGCGGTCCGCCGCGCGAACGGAACGGCCGTCAGGACCCGGCGCGGGCCCGCCAGCGGTTGCTAAACCTTGACATCGGCGTTAGCCCCGCCACCTCTCTGGACTTTGCTTGGCAAGTGACGATCTTATCGAAATTGACGGCGTGATCAAGGAAGTGTTCCCGGGCGGGGCCTTCCTCGTCCAGACGGACGCGGGCACCGAGGTCCATGCGCACCTCGCCGGCAAGCTCCGTCGGTTCCGCATCCGCGTGGTGCTCGGGGATCGCGTGACGGTCGCCGTCTCGCCCTACGACCTGACCAAGGGTCGGATCACGTTCCGGCACAAGTAGGGCGGCACTCCAGACCCCGTCCTCGCATCAGGCCGGGTTTTCCTGACCAGGCGTGGTCACTCGAGCTGGAGCGAGATGGCAGCCCGCTGAAAACCCGCAGGGTCGCGGCTGAAGGCCTGTCTTTCAGCGGTCCGCTAGCCGCAGTCGTAGGTGTAGGTCTCGCGGCAGTCGACCGTCCCGTCGGGGCCGCCGTCGACCTCTCGTAGAACCCGGTTGCCGTAGGCGTCGTAGGTGTAGGTCTCGAGAGAGTCCGCCGACCCACCGGCCCAGGAGCGGTTGTCGTACGCGTAGGTGAGCACGTTGCTGTCGGAGTCGTAGGTATAGGTCTCGAGGTAGTCGGCCATCGCGTGGTCGGACCAGTACACCGGGCTCACGTCGTGCGTGAGCATGTTGCCGTCGACATCGTAGGTGTAGGCGTGGAGAGAGTCCACCGTCCCGTCGGCGTTGTCGTCCTCCTCCGCCGATGTCAGGTTGCCGTCCCCGTTGTAGGCGTAGGTAGCACGGTAGTCCGCCGTCCCATCCGCGGGGTCGTCCAGTTCGTAGGTGAGGAGGTGTCCGTCACCATCATAGGTGTAGGTCCCGAGGGCGTCCACCGTCGCGTCCCCATCGTCGTCTTGCTCGTAGGTGAGCACGTTGCCGTGGGCGTCGTAGGTGTAGGTCTCGTGGTACTCCACGGTCCCGTCGGCGGCGCCGTCGTACTCGTAGGTGAGTTTGTTTCCGTCGGCGTCGTAGGTGTAGGTCTCGCGAGAGTCCACTGTCCCGTCGGCGCCACCGTCCTGCTCGTAGGTGAGCAGGTTTCCGTCAGCGTCGAAGGTGTAGGTCACCACCGTGTTCACGATCCCGTCGTCGTTGCTGTCGATCTCGGCCATGATCAGGACGCCCGCGGAATCGTACGTGTAGACCACCCGCTCTTGGGCGAACGCCGTGCCGGATGTGTAGTCGTCATATTCGTAGGTGAGTACGTTGCCGTCGGCGTCGTAGGTGTAGACGAAGGCGTACTCGACCGTTCCATCGCCGTCGTAGTCGACCTCGAACGTCAGGAGATGGCAATCCGCGTCGGGGCCGGAGTCGGTGTCGGTATCGGTGTCGGCGTCGGAGTCGGAGTCGGAGTCGGTGTCGGTGTCGGCGTCGGAGTCGGTGTCGGTGTCGGTGTCGGTGTCGGAGTCGGTGTCGGTGTCGGCGTCGGTGTCGGCGTCGGAGTCGGCGTCGGTGTCGGAGTCGGTGTCAGTCTGCGCCGTCGCCTCGTCGGTGGGCCTCGGCGCGCAGGCCTGCGCGAGCAACGAGGCAAGCACAAGCATGAACATGATGGCTCCAGCAAGCTCGAGGGGAGCGTAGTCACACAGCGGCGCGTGCCCATCCGTCGTCCGCAGCCCGGCCCCCCCTACACCACCCGCGACAGGAACAACCGCCGGTCCGTGCGCTGGCTGTTGTCGTTCTTCCGGGACTTGACCTCGGTGTACACGCCGGTGTCCTCGAACCCGAGCCGCAGGTACATCTCGTAGCTGGCGTTCCGGGAGGCGCTCGTGCGGAGCAGCACGTGGTGGTAGCGCGACTTGTCCATCAGCTCGAGCCGGCGGCGCACCAGCTCCTGGCCGAGGCCGCGGGCCCTGTACGAGTCGAGCACGCCAAGCTCGGCGAAGTAGAAGGTGTCCTCCACCGGCAGGAGGCCGCGCAGCTCCCGCGCGACGTCGCTCTTGGCCTGCACCGGGTAGGCGATCGCGAATCCGGCGACGATGCCGCTGTCGCGAACCGCGAGGAGCGTGACGTTGTCGGGCAGGCGGACCGCCCTGAGCAGGACGCCTTCGGCCTCGTCCGGAAAGAAGCGCTCGTCGTAGGGCGGCTCGCTCCACACCGCCTGGTATGCGCCGGCGAACGCGGCGCGCCAGGGCTCGGCGTCTTCCGGGCCCCGGATGCGGATGATCCGCATGCCGTCGTCGTACTGCCGGATGACGGGTGGGTCGGAAGGCTCCATTTGTAGAATGTAGCGTGTTGGATCGATTGCTCGGGGGGAACGGCGCGGGCTAAGGTTGGAAGATGATCCGGGCCCTGCTCCTCACCGACGTTGTCGACAGCACGCGGATCTCAGAGGAGCTGGGCGACGAGCGGATGGCGCGGCTCGGGGCGGCACACGACCGGGCCGCGCGGGACCTCCTCGCGACGTTCGGCGGGCGGGAGATCGACAAGTCGGACGGGTTCCTCTTCCTCTTCGACTCGGCCGAGGATGCGGTCAGCTACGCGCTCGCGTACCATCGCGCGCTCTCCCGGCTCGGCCCCCCGCTCAAGGCCCGCGTTGGCATCCATGTAGGGCCCGTCACGCTGCGCGAGAATTTTCCCGAGGACGTCGAGCGCGGCGCCAAGCCCATGGAGCTGGAGGGGCTCGCGAAGTCCACCGCGGCGCGGGTGATGGCGGTCGCGGGAGGCGGCCAGACCCTGGCTTCCGCAGACGCCGTGGCCACGCTCGGCGACGTGGTCCGTCGCGCGAGCGCCGCGGGCGGCGCGGCGGGTGGGACGATGGTCCGGTCCTGCGGGTACTGGCGCCTGAAGGGCGTTCAGGATCCGATCGAGTTGTTCGAGGTCGGCGCCAGCGTGGGTGCGCCATCGGACGGCCCGAAGGCGTGGCGGGTCGTGTGGACCAACCAGGCGTGGGTGCCGGTGCGCACGGTCGCCCACACGCTGCCGGCGGAACGCGACACCTTCGTGGGGCGGCAGGCGGACCTGGCGCAGCTGACGGAGGCCGTGGAGGGTGGGCGCCTGGTGACGGTGCTCGGCATCGGTGGCACGGGAAAGACGCGGCTGGTCACACGCTTTGCGTGGACCTCGCTTGGGGACTTCCCTGGGGGGGTCTGGTTCTGTGATCTCTCCGACGCGCGGACGGTGGACGGGATCGCGTTCGCCGTCGGCCGCGGGCTCGAGCTCCCGTTGGGAAAGGAGAGCCCGCTGGTGCAGATCGGGCACGCGATCGCGGGTCGCGGTCCCTGCCTCGTGGTGCTCGACAACTTCGAGCAGGTGGCGGGCTTTGGGATCGAGACGCTCGGGCCCTGGCTCGATCGGGCGCCCGAGGCGCACTTCGTGGTCACCTCGCGCGTGCTGCTCAACCTGCCCGGTGAGCGGGCGCTGTCGCTCGCTCCGCTCCACGCTCCGGATGCGGTCGATCTGTTCTGCACGCGAGCGAGGGCGGCCTGGCGCGAATTCGAATTCTTCACTGCGGACAGGCCGCACGTGGAGCGGCTGGTGCACCTGCTCGACGGGCTGCCGCTCGCCATCGAGCTCGCGGCGGCCCGCGTGCGCCTGATGCCGCCGCGCGCGCTGGTCGAGCGGATGGGCGAGCGGTTCAAGCTCCTGGCGGCGGCCGGGGGGCGGCCCGGGCGCCACGCGACGATGCGCGGGGTGCTCGACTGGTCGTGGGATCTGCTCACCGAGGCCGAGCGCGCCGCGCTCGCCCAGATCGCGGTCTTCGAGGGCGGGCTCACCCTCGACGCCGCCGAGGCGGTGATCGACCTCTCGGGCATCGACGGCGCGCCCTGGACCGTCGACGCCGTCCAGGCGCTGGTCGACAAGTCACTCGTGCTTCAGGCGGAGGGGCGGTTCGGCATGCTGATGAGCGTGCAGGAGTACGCCGCGGAGCGGCTGGAGCGCTGCGGGGCCGGCGTCCGGCAGCAGGTCGAGGCCCGGCACGGGGCGTGGTTCGGGCGGCTGGGTGAGCAGGGCGGGGCGGCCAGCGGGGGCGTGGAGGTGCACAACCTGATCGCCGCGGTGCGGCGGGCCGTGGCGCGAGGGGAAGGCGCGGTCGCCGTGCCTGCGCTGGAGGGGGCGTGGGGTGCCCTCGAGCTCACCGGACCGTTCAGCACGGGCGCGAGCCTGGCTGCCGAGGTGGCGGCCATGCCGGGACTGCCCCGAGGTGCGCGGGCGCGCGCCGACCGCGTGGCGGGCAGCGCTCTGTGGCTGATGGGCCGGATGGAGGAGGCGCGGGCGCTGTTCGAGGGGGCTCTCGTGGTGCACCGCGATGTCGGGGACCGCGCAGCGGAGGGGCTCGTGCTCGCATGGCTCGGCCGCGTCCACCGGGAGCAGGGGCGCGTGGAGGAGGCCCGGCAGCGGTACGAGGAGGCCCTTGCGGTTCATCGTGAGGTGAAGGACCGGCGCCAGGAGGGCATCGTGCTCGGTCGGCTCGGTCGACTGTACGGCGACCAGGGGCGGGAGGCCGAGGCGCGGGCCATGTTCGAGCTGGGGTTCGCGGTCCACCGCGAGGTGGGTGACCTTCGCTCGGAGGGCGCGTTCCTCAACGATCTGGGCCTGCTCAACCAGGAGCACGGGCGGGAGCAGGAGGCCCGCGGCCTGTACGAGCGCGCGGTCGCGCTCCACCGCGCCATCGGGGATCATCGCGCGGGAGCGGTCGTCCTCGGGAACCTCGGGCTCCTGGAGCAGGGGCTGGGGCGGCTCGCCGAGGCCCAGGTGCTGTACCGCCAGGCGCTGGACATCCACCAGCGCATGGGGGACCGCCGCTCGGAGGGCATCGCTCGCGGCAACCTTGGGAACCTGCTGCGGGTGCTCGGTGACCCAGAGGCGCGGGCCTGCCTCCTCCAGGCGCTGGAGACGCACCGGGAGCTCGGGTTCACCTACGGGCAGCCCTACTGGCTCGCGGGGCTCGCGCTCCTCCATCTCGCGGCGGGGGAGCACGATCGGGCGCTCGAACACGCCGAGGATGCCGTGGCGCTGGGGGCCCGCTACCCGCTGGTGCAGGCAGAGGCGCTCGGCTGCCTGGCCCGGGTGCGCGTGGCGCGCGGCGAGGTGGCCCAGGCGCGCGCGGCGGCGAACGCGGCGCGCGACCTGCGCCAGCACGGGAAGGCGGGGGTGTTGGCGCTCCTCGTGGATGCGCTGGTCGCCGCGGCTGAGGGGGATCGGCCCCGGGCCATGGATCTCCTGGCCGAGGCGACGAGGGACGCTGCGAAGACGCGGCCGGGCTCGGAGGAGGCGAGCGTGCTCGCGCAGGTGCACGCGGCGATGGGATGAGTCCGCTGGTCGAGCGCCGCGGTCGACCCGCCTGCTCAGCCGACGCTCATACCGCCGGTCGCTGATCCGGCGGTATCAGACCTGCGCCCCCACGTAGAGCTCCTTCACCGGCAGCCGTCGCCCGAGCGCGCGGATCGGTACGCTCGCGGTCGGGCTGGTGAAGCGCCGCTGCTCCCAGCCGGCTTCGGTACGCCACACGTGGAGGACGTCGATGGACTCGGCCTCCACGAACAGGACGTCCTGCAGGCCCGGGGTGGTCTTGTAGTGGTCGAGCTTCTCACCGAGGTCGTAGGCGCGGGTCGAGGGGCTGAGCACCTCGACGATCACGGAAGGGTTGTGCACGGTCTCGGTGCCCCGGTGCTGGGTCGTCTGGGCGGGGCCGCACACGACCATCGCGTCCGGGTAGGTGTGGACACCATCTCCGGTCGCCACGCGTTGGTCGGAGTTGAAGGCCTCGCAGGTCTTCCCGATCCGCGCGCGGAGCGCCGCGTAGGCGTTCCCGGCGAGCCGGCTGTGCTGCAGGGTGCCGCCCGCCATGGCCAGGATCGCGCCGTCGCAGAACTCGAACTTGGTGGCGGACTCCAGCTCGAGCTCGAAGTAGGCCTCCAGGTCGAACTGGTGGTGGCGGAGGCCGTGCATCCGCCGAGTATAGCCGGTGGGGGCGGGTGGGCGCCGCGACGGCACGAATCCGCTCGTCGAACGCCGCGGTCGACCCACTCCTCACCCGAGGCACCCCCAGACGACGACCGAGCGCAGGACCTCGAGGTCCCCGAACGTGTCCTGCGTGAGGCTGCCGATGCACACCCCCGCGAGCCCGGCCGCGGCGCCGGCGCCGAAGCCCTCGAACAAGGCGGCGATCCACAGGAGTCCGCACAGCCAGCCGGCCGGCCCGAGCACCGCCAGCAACTGCGTGGCGCTGTCGTGAGCGTGGTTGGGGAACCAGAAGCCCGGCTGGAGGCGATCGTAGAGGGGCGCGCTGGCGGCCGCGTAGCCGCCGGGGCCTGCCGGTGCGCCGAAGCCGGTGAGCAGGCCGCCGGTCCAAAGCACGGCGCGCTCGCCGAGCTCGACACGGTCTGCGAGCGGCAGCGCGAGCACGGTGACGGCCATGCCGACGCCGGCCAGGAGCGCGGCCCGGTGCGGACGAGCGGGGCGGCCCCGCGCGCTGTCGAACCCCGCGAGCAGGCCCAGCACGAGGGTCGCCGCCACGGCGGGGATCGCGCCGGCGGACCGGCTTCCGAGCACGCCGAGCAGGATGGGGATCGAGGCCGGGCTGCGTCGCTGCAGCGCCACCCCGAGCGGCGGAAGCAGCGCGTAGGCCAGGGTGAGGTGGTGGGAGAACGGACCGTGTGCCTCGTGGAACAAGCCCTCCAGCGCGCCCCACAGCCCCAACCCGGCGGCGAAGATCAGCCCGGGTTCGAGGAGCGGGCGCCCCGCCACCGCCACCAGCATCGGGATCACCAGCAGCGGGGCGATGGGCCACACGTGGCCGAGGCCCTCGTGCAGGTTGCCCGAGAGCGGAACCAGCACGATCCACACGGCGGCGTACGCCCAGGTCGCGGCGCCGCCGACCGGCCGCAGCCGCGCCCCGCCGAGCCAGAGCCCGACCGCCACGAGCGTGGCCAGGCCCACCGTGAGCTCGCTCGCGAACGTGCCCAGCGCACAGGCGGGCGCGAGCGTCGCCAGCACCACGCGCGCGAGGCGCCGCACCGGCTCCTCGGGGCTCACGTGGCGGTCTCGGCCAGCTCCCCAGGCATCCAGATCGCGGCCTGCTCGCTCGCGTACACGACCGCGCGTTCGCCGTTCGGGGCCTCCTGCCAGTACTCGAACCGGTATTCGGAGAACACGCGCCCCCGGAGCCGGCGGATCCGGATGACGCGCAGCTCTGCCCACATCCCGGGGCCGATCCGGCCGAGCGTGGGGAACCGGGCGCTCTTGATGTGCGTGCCGTAGCCGACGTGGTCCCGCAGGCCGAGCCCGTACACGGCGTGCAGGCTGCCGAGCGTGCCGGTGAGCTGCACCATCACGGCCCCGGGCACGTGCTTCGGGTGGCCCCGGCGCACGACCTGGGCATCCACGAACGGCCCCAGACGCAGGGTGTCCACGCGCACTCGGACGCACTCCGCATCGAGGTGCTCGACGGCATCCACGAACCAGCAGTCGGGGGCATACAGGCAGTGATCGGCGAAGTCGGGCGGGATCGTCATCCGTGCCGAGGTATCCCAGAAAAAAGTGTGCGGGTCGCCGGCTGTGACAAGTCCGTGAAAACGGGGGGGTAGAACCCCCCGATGGCTGTACCCTCCGCACTTGCAGTCGGCTCCGCGCCCGGAACACGTCCCGATGCGATCCGGGGCGCGCGGGATCTCGCGGCCGAGGTCCACAACCTCCTCGATCGCATCGAGCCTGCCGGCTGGTCCGAGGAGCGCGCCCGGGAATTGCGCGCCCGGCTCTCGTCCCTTCAGGGGCACCTGGCCGCGGTGCTGGCCGACGACGCCCCGCCGGTGTGCGCTGCGGCGCTCACCGCGCTCGACGCCACGATCGCAGCGGAGCTGCCGGGTGACGACCTCGCCGGCTCCTCGGCGAGCGCCTGGGCCCGGTTCGCCAACCAGGTCCATCCTGCCTACGAGGGGCTCCTGCGCGCGGTCGCGCCCGACGCCGCGCGCGGTCGCACCCTGCGCCCCACCAACTACGCCCGAAACGTGTTCCACATGATCGGCGCGACCGCCGTGATCGTGCTGCTCACGCTGCTCCCGGACCGGCTGTGGCTGATCGGCGCCGCCCTCGGCGTGACCATCCCCGCGTGGACCACCGAGTACCTGCGGCGGTCGCGGCCGAAATTCAACGACTGGATGATGTGGCTCTTCGGGCCCGTGGCGCACGCCCATGAGCGGTTCCGGGTGAATTCCGCCAGCTGGTACGCCACGGCGATGACCATCCTCGCGCTCACGGCGCCGGTGCCCGCCGCGATGCTCGGCGTCGCGGTGCTCGGGTTCGGAGACCCGTTCGCGGCCATCGTCGGGCGTCGGTTCGGGCGCACCCCGATCCGGGCCGGCCGCACGCTCGAAGGCTCGCTCGCGTTCGTGACGTTCGGATGGGCGGCTGGTGTGGCCGCGCTCGCGACGTTCGCCCCGGCGGTGGAGAACCGGGTGATGGTCGCGCTGGTCGCCGCCGTGGTCGGCGCGCTCGCCGAACTGTTCAGCTACGATCTCGACGACAACCTCACCATCCCGCTGGGGGCGGCGCTCGGCGCCTCTGCGGCGATGTGGGCCGGCGGCGGACTCCCCTAGCGCCGTGAGCCTGCAGTCCGGGCGCACCGGTCGCCGCGGCTCGGGCCCGCAGGCCCGCGGTTCATCGCGCGCCCTGTGCGCCGCTGCGCCCCGGGCCGGTCGCGATAGAGCGGGACCGTGAACATCTTCCTCGTCCCGTACACCTGGCACCGGCACTTTGCGCTCGGCTGGGTGTGCGCTGCCGCCGGGCTGATCGCATGGTGGGTCGTGCTGGGCCTGGCCACGATCGCACCGGTGTGGACGCTCGATTGGGACGGTCCGGTGTTCCTCGGCACGGTGGGCGCGGCGGTCGCCGGCACGTCGGTGCTGGCCGAGCAGACGCTGTACCGCAAGACGCTCTGGCGGCGCATGCTTTTTCCTGCGCTCGCAGCGATGCTGTCGCTCGGGGTCATCGTGGGCGGGTTCTGGATGTGGACGAAGGTGATCGGCCCGAGCCTGTTCTCGGCGGACGGCGCTGCCGATCTGGCGGACCCCTCGCTCGTGGCGTTGCGCTATCGCCTGCCGGCCTGGATGGGCGCGGGGGTCGGCGTCGCGTTCGGGCCCACGGTCACCCGGAAGGGGCGGGGGATCCTCACGCACATGGCGGGCGGCGCCGCCTCCGGCCTCATCGCGGGCTGCGTGTGGTACCTGTTCGGGTACACCAAGTCGGCCATGGGGTACTCCGATCTGTACGTGGCCAGCGCGTTCGGCGCGATGGCGCTGGGGCTCTCGTTCGGGTGGTTCGCCTGGGGTGTCCCGGATGAGCTGTACGCAGGCTGGCTGCGCATCGTCACCGACAACCGCCACGCGCGGCGCATCCCGATCGATGGCCTCGACGCGGGCGGTCGCGAGCGCTTCGTCGGGCACTTCCCGGTGGGGCTCGACCTCTTCCTGCCCGCCGAGGATGGCGTGCTGGAGCTGCACGTCTCGGTCATGGTGAACAGGAAGCAGCAGTACCGGGCACGCGGGCTCACCCTGCAGCCCACCACCGTGCGCCGGTTCCTGGAGCGCGTGGACCTGCGGTACGACCCCAAGCGCCCCGCACCGCTCGAGACCGAGCTCTCCAGCGGGGACCGCATCCTGTGTGGCCCGGCCGACAACCCGTCGGTGCTGGAGTTCCTCATGCTGCCGAAGGAGGAGCGGTGAACGCGGGTTGCCGGCGCCCGCTCGGGCTCCAGCGGCGTTCCTGGCTCGTGGCGGCGGCCTCGGGGTGGCTGCGAGCCGCCCCTCTCCTGCTCCTTTCCGCCTGCTCGGAGTCGAACCTCGTCTCGCTCCCGGCCACCACCACCCGCGTGGCCGCCCCGGTGAGCGCGAACGAGGGCCAGCAGGACCTCACCATGCACATCTTCGCCGACCGCGACGAGTGCGCCGGCGCGGTGGACGACAAGGACGTGGACCTGTGCATGCCCTACGTGGACCGCGCCACCGGTCAGGTGCGCGTGGCCTTCCAGATGCGGGTCGACGGCGAGAAGTGGGCCATCCCCCTTCCGGAAGACGGCATCGAGATCTTCCACAAGAAGCACGAGGTGAAGGCCGGCGGGATGAAGGAGTTCGACGTGGTGCCCCACGATCCGCAGCGCAGCCCGCAGCTCTTCGTGCTGCTGATCGACGGCTCCGGGTCGATGGCGATCGTGGACGACGCCACCGGCAGGACACGCATGGAGAAGCTCAAGGCGGCGCTGCTCGACCCGGATGTCGTCGACGCGTTCTTCCCCGAGGAGACCTCCACGGCGGTCGTGCCGCTCGTGTTTGCGGGGGCCGGGCAGCCCGTACCGCTCGGCGGGAAGTGGGTGGTCCAGAACAAGAAGGAGTACCGGCAGCTCGTCCGCGAGACCCTGCAGGTCGGGGCCGGCTACACGTTCCTCTACAACGCGGTGGACTACGGCACCTCCACGCTGCTCGAGCAACCCGACATCAAGGCGGCCGTCGACAACAAGAAGATGCAGCCCACGCTGATCGTGCTGACGGACGGGTTCAACAACGAGCGGCCGGACGACACGTGTGGGAGCAATGCCCCCCGGCTGGAGACCCTGTTGAAGAAGCTCGACGGGGTGCGAAGGGGCGAGACCGTGAACATCACCTCGCGCCCGGTGGTGTACACCGTGGGGCTCGGGGTGAAAGCCTGGAGAAACCTCGAGCTTCCGGATGGCACAGACGTGCGCCCGCGGGATCTCTGCCGGGCGGTGGGGGACCAGTTGATCAACGGGGGCGTCGAGAACCGCGGCGTCGACAACGCGACGCTGGGGTGGATCGCACGAACGGGCGGGGGCGGGAGCTACGTCAAGCGTGATCCGGCGGGGCTCGCGGAGGCGTTCAAGGCCGCCGCGGCGATGCGCTACGGCTGGTTCGAGGTGCGCTACAAGGTCGATCCCTACTACCTCCGACGCACGTTCGAGACCAAGGTGAGGCTCACGTCGCTGTTCCGGACCGAGGCGGCGATCCAGTTCTACCCCTCCGGATGGCTCGACGCGCCGCCCGGGGCGCTCGACGCGGACGGGTGGGCCCGCCCGCCGAGCTTCCTCTCGTCGCTCGGCCTGGTGATGCCCAGCCTCGCGCTGTTCGCGACGTTGGGGTACCTGCCCAGCGCCTGGTTCAACATGAAGCGCACGCTTTTTGGGCGGATGGTGCGGCGGAAGAAGAGGTGACCCGGGGCGGGCTCAGCCGGTGCCCAGCAATCTCCGCCCGGCCCGAACCGTCTCCAGTTGCGAGAACAGCGTGCGCTCGGCGGCAGCGATCTCCTCGAGGAGCGGTCGGAGGGCGGCCCACTCTTCCGTCGTGGAGACCGCGCCGTCTGCCGGCGCGGCGCGGCCCCTCCTGCCGCGGGCCAGCCGACTCGCGTGGAGCGCGAACACGCGCCACTTGTCGCCCACCAGGGTGGTCGGCCCGGCCATGGCCGCGAGCTCCGGCCACTGCAGCGCATCTCCGGCCTGCTGTAGAAAAGCCCCGTAGATGAAACGGAATCCCGCACCACCCGTGCCGATCTCCTCCTGCATCCGCACCACTCCCGCCAGCCACTCCCGCGCCTTGTCCTCGCCGTGGCGTTGCGGCCACGCCGCGATCTCGCGCCCGAGATGCGCGATCCCCTGGACGCCCATCCAGGGCAGCATCGATGGGATCTTGAGCATGTGGCGGCACACCTGCTTCAGACCCGTGTCCACGGCCACGCGAAGATCCGGCTCGGCGGCGAAGCCCGTCGGGTAGTAGAGCAGGCCCCGCGGCAGGAGTGGGTGCGTGCCCGAGAAGCGCGCGCGGCGCAGCGCATCCGCTGGACACTGGAACAGGCACTCCATCACCGGATCGCTCACGATGTAGATGGCGTCGGCTCCGACGCCGCGTTTCTCGAGCACCAGCAGGTTGTGGCCGTTGAAGTGCACCCGCATCGGGCGTGGGATGTAGGGGAGCCAGTAGATGTTCACCTGCAGGCCGACGCGCTTCCCCTGTGCGAGCAGGTCGTCCAGGCGCTGCATGCCGGTGACCGGCGAGCGGAAGGTCTCGCGCGCGTAGGTCACGCCCAGCCGGGAGCAGGCGTTCTTGAAGATGTTTCCCGGGAACGACCGGAACGTGGTGAGCGGGTGGCCCATCACGCGTACGAACGAGAAGTGCGAGAAGAACACCCCACCGCCCACGCCGAAGACCATGGGCTCGGAGATGGGGAACCCGGCGTTCTGGAACATCGACGCGGTCACACCGCTCTCGCAGTGGCCCGCGTGCAGGTGGCGAAAGTCGGGGACGGCGTCCGCCGGGAGCGCGGTGCCGACCTGCACCGGTTCTCGCGACGTGGCCCCCGGCGAGAGCGCGCTGGGCTGGTCGCTCATGGGGTGTCCGGGGCGTCGGGCACGCGCCGGAGGGTTTCCACGGGGATGCCGAGGGCGTCGGCGTAGCGGGCGAGGTGGGCGGCGCCGAGCTTCTCGAAGACCGCGGGCTTGAGGTGGCGGCGCACCTGCCAGCGCCACAGGCCCGTCTCGGTTGCAAGCTGTGCAGCGTCCAACTGCACGACCGCCATGTGGTAGCCGAGCGGGCTCGTCCGGCCCGCCCGCGCGTCGTCCCAGGCCCGGGTGATCCGCTCGATCGTGACCTGTGTGGAGACCTCGGTGGCTGCGGTCTCGACCTCCCACCCGATCGTCGGCACGCCGACGTACCGGCCCTGCGCGTCGACCGCGTAGTTGAGCTTCTCGTGTCCCGCGAGGCAGGCGCCCGGGTCCTGGGGAACATCCTGGATCTTCATCTACACGGCCCGCAACATCGCCCAGCCGCAGGAGAACCGACCGCTCTCCGGCACCAGCAGCACGACGCCGTCGCCCCGGCGCAGCCGGCCGCTGGCGAGGAAGTCGTCCAGCATGATGAGGCTCGAGGCGCAGCCGGTGTTGCCCCGTTCGGTGAGGTTGGAGCACCAACGCTCATACGGGATCGGAAACCCGACGTCGACCAGCGCATCGTGGGTCTTGTCGCGAAAGAACTCGGAGGAGTAGTGCGGGAGAAACCAGGTTGCGTCGTCGGGAGTGAACCGGTGCTTGCGGCGCAGCAGCTCGAGCGAACGGGCGCATGTGCTCACGATGTGCTTGCCCAGCACCTTCACGTCCTGGTGGATGTTGAGCACGCCTGCGCGGATGCCCGCCTCCAGCGACTCGCCGTCGCGCCACCCGACGAGCCCGCCCGAGGGGGTGCGCTCGCCGCCCATGTACATGCACACGGGCAGCTCGTGGGCGAAGGAGACGAGCTCGACCCACTCGACCTTGAGCGAGAGGCCGGAGTCCTTCGGCTTGTCCTGCACGAGGCAGGCGCCCGCGCCGTCCGAGAGCATCCAGCGCAGGAACTCCTGGTTGAACCCGAGATAGGGATCCTCCTCCTCGGCGAGGGTGCGCGCGGCGAGCTCCGCGCGGAAGGCCCCGCTGCGGAGCACCATCGAGGTGCGCTCGGTGCCGGAGACGGCGGCGCTCTTCGTGCCCCCGCTCTGCACCGCCATCGTCGCGTACTTGAGCGCCGAGATGCCCGCCGTGCACACGCCGTGCAGGCTCGCGATCTCGCAGGCGTGGCTGCCGATCTCTCCGTGCACCATCGACGCGTGCCCGGGCATCAGGTGCTCGGGGATGCTCGTGGCGCAGGCGAGCAGTTCGACGTCGGTGAGCGGGATCCCGCGCTGGTCGACCGCCGCGCGGATCGCGGCAGCGGCGAGCTGGGCCGTTGTGTGCGTGGGGCGGCCCGTCGCGGGGTCGATGGCGTAGTGCCGCTTCTGGATCCCGTTGTTCTTCAGGATCCGGTGGCGAAGGCGCGAGGGGTCGTTGCCGACCCGCCCGAGCACCTGCTCGATCGCGTCGTTGGTGACAGCCGGACCGGGCAGCACGGAGCTCGTGGCGGTGATGAAGGCGTCGGGCATCGCGGTGGGGGAGGAGGGGGGTGCGGGCGGCCGGGGCGGCGTCACGCGACCGGGAGTGTGGCCAGGCGATCGAGCCAGGGGTCGACCCAGGGTCGAAACAGCAGTTCGCCTATCACGAAGGGCACGAAGAGCCCGATGACCGCGCTCAGGATGAAGCAGAGCATGGCCACGGCGGAGACGTCGCGCACCAGCGATCCCGGGCGGCTGACGGCCGAGATGATCCGCGCGAAGAGGGGGAACAGGCTACCGACCAACTGCTCCCCGAACGCGTGCGGGTAGCTCACGCTCGCGGTCTGCAGATCGGCGAGCAACGGGGCGGGTGGCCCGCCCCTGGGCTCGGCCCCGAGCCGCTCGGCGGCGATGGCTCCGATCCCGGCGACCCGAACGAGGGTGTCGGCCCCGAGCCCTGCGCTGGGGAGCGCCTTGATCGCGTCCCGCTTTCCGGTGAGCATCCATGCGAGCGTGGTGAAGTAGCTCGCGAACACCGGCCCGCCCTGGGTCGCGACGATGCGGTCGGTCACGATGCCGCCCTGCGCCTGCACCAGGCCGACCAGCCTCCGCCAGCCGCGGATCCACATGTTCCGGCACGAGATCAGGGTGATCACCCGCTTGCCGAGGAAGATGCCCCGGTCCGGGCCGGAGAGCAGCGCGGCGAACGGCTGGGAGGGGGAGAGGAACCAGACCTGGGTGGTGAGCACGATGAGATCCCACTCCCCCGGCGGGAGCTGCAGCCGCCGGATGGGCGCGGGCCGATCGAGCACCGTCTCGGGGAACACGCCGAAGAAGGTGCTGACCTTCCAGGGGAATGGGAACGCGGTGACGGGCTCCAGCTCGAGCAGGGCGACGTCGTGGCCCGCCTCGGAGAACGGCCTGGCGAACGACTCGGCGACGCTCCGCAGCTGCCCGCTCTGCGACCACCAGAGCACGAGCACGCGCTTGGGGGTCATGGCGTGCGCCCCAACAGCGTGAGGGCGGTGATCATGAGGGTCTCCGGGGCCAGGTTCAACGGGGAGGAGGTGCAGGTGGGTGGACCCAGCGACAGCGTGACGGCGTTGGCGTGGCCCGTGTCCCGCACGGAGACCGCGACCAGCCGCCCTTCGCTGAACGAGTAGGTCGCCGAGCGCAGCAGACTACCCGATGGTGCGTAGAAGCGGGAGGCCGTGAGCAGACCGGTGGCCGCGACGTCGAATTCTGCGCGGGCGAACGCGAGACCGGCCCCCGGCCGCGCTGTCGCCGCGATGACCCCGGCGGCGCCGCGATCCGGGGCGGCCGTGACCACCCAGCCGGCGACGAGCCGGGGATCGATCACGTCGGCGGCGGAGAGCTGCCCCATCATGCGCTGCGCCAGGCCCACCCGCATGGCCTTCGCCATCGTCTCGGTCTGGAACCACGTGGCGCCGGCGGACGCCAGCACGGCCTGGCGGTGGCCGACGGCCAGCGTGGTGCTGATCGCGAGGGTGTCGGTGCCCTGGGTCGCGACGCGCCAGCCCATCGTGGCGGTGCCGTCCTGCACCGAGACGTCGACCTCGCAGCGCCGATCGGCCGGCGGGAGCGGTCCGAGCGCGTTCTCGAGGGCATCGGCGGCGTGGGCCGGGGAAATCAGCGCGGGAGCGAGCGCGAGCAGCACGGCGAGCCCCATCAACCCCCTGGAGAGCTCGCCGCGTGTCGCGCGCCAGGCGGGCAGCGCGGATGCGATCACGGCCGCTGCGAACGTAGCGCTCAACACGACGACGAAGCCGACGGCGTCGAGCCGGATGTGGGCGGGGTAGCCCGCGCTGAACCCGGGTGGCGGTGGCATCGGGATCCCGCCGAGGGAGGTGACCAGCTGCGAGAGGCCGATCGCCCCCACGGCGCCCGCCGCGCAGCCGAGCACGCCAAGGAGCGCGCCCTCGGCCAGGAAGATGGCGGCGACGTCCCGCCGACGCAGGCCCACCACGCGCAGCATCGCGATCTCGGCGCGGCGCTCGGCTACGACCGCGGCGAGCGCATGGCTCAGCGAGAGCACGGTCACCAGCACCATCAACCCCTGAAAGACGCCGAAGATCCGGTCGTAGAGCGCCTTCACGGCGATGTAGTAGTCCGCCCGCCGGTACCAGGGGCGCGCGTCCAGGCCGGCGAACGCCGGATCGGCCAGCACGCGACGGGTCGCGGCCAGCACGCTGTCGGTGTCTGCGGTGTCGACGAGCGCGAGCACGAGCAGATCCGCGGTGGTGCCGTCCACGAGGGAGAGTGCTGTGTCCAGCGGGAGGGCCGCGTAGGCGCGATCCAGCTCCTGCGCCCCCGTCATCGTCGTGCCCAGCACGGTGAGATCCATGGCGTTGGTGAGGCCCTGGTCCGTCGTCACCATCGCCGTCACCGTGCCTCCGGGCTGTACGCCCAGCCGCGCGGCGAGCGGGGCGCCGAGCAGGATCCCGATCGGGTTCGCGGCGTCCAGGAGGGTCCCGGCCACCGAGTGTGCGAGCGGCGCGAGCTTCGGTTCGGCCGTGGGCTCGGTGCCCTCGCCCAGGAAGATCCCCGAGCGCCCTTCCACGACGAGCATGCCCACGACGTTCCGGCGCACGGCGCTGGCCAGGAGCCTGTCGTGGATCGCCGGATCCGCCGCGAGGGCGGTGCGCGCGGCCTCGAGCTTCGTGCGCTCGGTTCGGTGCTGCTCCGGCGCGGGGGCGTCGAACCAGGCGGCGTCGGCGATCTGCACGTGGCCGTTGCCGGCGCGGGCGAAGGCCTCCGAGAGCCCCCAGTAGGTGTCGTGGGTGAAGCCGTAGAAGGTCAGGCCCCCGATCACGGCGTTGGCGAGCCCGAGGCTCGTCAGGAGCGTGCGCTGCGGGCTGCGCACGAGGCTCTTCCACGCGAGGCGGAGGGCGTTCATCCGAGCCGCCCGCCGGAGAGCCGGAGGAGGTGGTCCGCGCGCGCGGCGACGGTCGGATCGTGCGTCGCGAGCACGAGCGCGGCGCCGGACGCTCGCGACTCGGCGAACAGCAGATCGAGGACCTGGGCACCCGTGGTGGTGTCGAGCGCGGCCGTCGGCTCGTCGGCGAAGACCGCCACCGGCCGGTTCACGAGCGCGCGGGCGATCGCGACGCGTTGCCGCTCGCCGCCAGAGAGCGTGCGAACGTCGCGGTTGGCGTGCGACGCGAGGCCGACGCGGGCGAGCAGGTCGACCGCGCGCGTGCGGGCCGCTGCCCGGTCCATGCCGGCGTACTCGGCCGGCAGCATCACGTTCTCGAGCGGCGTGAGCGCAACGACCATCGGGTAGGTCTGGTGGACGAATCCGAGGCGACGCAGGCGAAAGAGGCTGCGGGCGTCATCGTCGAGCCCGGTGCCGTCCGCGGCGGAGAGGCAGGTGCCATCGAGCCAGACGGAGCCCGACGACGGGGGGTCCAGCAGCGCGGCCACGTGCAGCAACGTGGACTTGCCCGACCCGGAAGGCCCCATGATCGCGGTGGCCTCCCCGGGCGCGAAGCTGGCGTCGACGCAAGCGAGGGCGGGAACCTGGACGGAGTCGAGGAGCCAGGTGCGGGAGACGGCGCGGAGGGAGAGGATTCAGGCCCCGATGCGCGTGATGGTGAGGCGCGCGGCCAGGCCGGAGGCGGTGCGGTGGACGTGCGAGAACGTGCCGGTCCCGATCTGCTCGGTGCCGTCGAGCACCTCGACGATGCGCAGCGCGGCTGCGGTCGACATCAGGCGGGTCTCCACGGGGGCGACCGGCCGCTCGGCGCCGAGGGCGGGCCCGGCGGCCATCCGCCACCCCGGCAGGATCGTGGCCCCCGCGGGCACGCCCGCCAGCAGGTCCGGCATTCCTGCCTGGCCAATCCACACCTCGTCCAGGCGCACGGCGGGGTCGGGGTGGCGGAGTGCGCCGCCGAGCAGCACCCAGCCGGAGCCCGCCGCGGACTTCCCGGCGAGACCGACGGCGTCGAGCCGGGCGAGGTGTTCGGCCTCCCGCGAGGGGTCGAGCACGTCGATGCCGCCGACGAGCGCGAGATCGACCAGCCCATCCCGCAAGGCGAGCACGGCTTCGAGCAGCGCCGCCTCGAACGACAGCTCCTCCTGCGACACGGTCACGTTCGCCCCGGCCAGATCGCACGACCGCGCAACGTAGAACGCCGCGGCGTTGCCCACCGACCCGGCGAACGCCATCGGACTGCACCACGGCCGCTCGGCGTGCAGGATGCCCTCGCCCAGCGGTACCGCGGCCTCGGTGTTCCCGAGGCCCGTGCCCATGAACACGCCGACGTTGGCGCCCTGCAGGGCGGTCGGGGGCGCGGCTGCGAGGCAGGAGCATGCGCCCACCTGTGCGAGCTTGACGTAGGCGCCGATGCGTCGGAACCCCTTCCCGAACATGGCGAGGTGCCGCGCCTCCACGTCGTCGCCCGCGCGGGCCCATGCCAGGATGCCGATGGGGGTGTGCAGCTCAAGCATCGCGCACCGCAAAGGCGACACACGATCCGCCGAACCCGAACGAGTTGAACACGTGCACGCCGCGCGGCGCCGGGATCGCGGCGGTGAGCGGCGTGATGCCGATGTCGGGGTCGGCAACCCCGAACCCGATCGAGGCGGGCACGAACCCGGCGCGCAGGCAGCCCAGCCACAGGACGGCCTCGATCGCGCCGGCGGCGCCGAGCGTGTGGCCGATGGCGCCCTTGAGCGACGCGAACGGCGGCGGGCTCTTCCCGAACGTGCGGGCGATCCCGCGCCCCTCCGCGAGATCGTTGTCCACCGTGCCCGTTCCGTGCGCCTTCACGCTCACCACCTGCTCGGGGCTGACGCGGGAGTGCGCCAGGGCACCCCGGATCACGGCCTCCACGGTGGAGCCGTCCGTGGCAGACCCGGTGAGGTTGGAGACATCGATCCGGTTCGCGCTTCCGAGCAGGTGGAACGCGCCCGAGGTCTGGCCCGGGCGCTCCCGCTCGACCACCAGCACCCCGCACCCCTCGCCAAGCTGAAGGCCCGCGCGGGCCACGTCGAAGGGACGGCACGGGTTCGGGTCGCACAACAGGAGGCTTCGAAAGCCGTAGACCGTCATGTTCGCGAGCAGGTCGAAGCCCACGACCACCGCCCGATCGCAGGTTCCGCCCCGCAGGTGGGTCGCCGCGGCGGCGATCGCGGCGGCGCTGGAGGTACACGCCATCGAGAAGGTCACGACGGGGCCCGTCGCGCCGATCTGCCGGGCCACCACCGCTGCCACCTCGCCCACGCCGCGCCGTCCGAACCACGGCGCGGCGGCGGGGTTGTGCTTGCGCTCGTGGTAGAGCCCGATGTCGGCGTCCACGAAGAACCCACCGGTTGTCCCCACGAACACGCCAGTGACCCCGGACGCCGGTCCCGAGGCGGCGAGCGCCTCCTCCACCGCCAGGGACACCATCCGGCGGGGACGCTCGGCGAGGTCCCCGTCCAGCGGGGCTTCTCCGCCGAACGGCCTCTCACCGTTCACGGGCATCAGGTGGGCGGAGCGCGTGGCGGGAACCAGGCCGCGTTGCCCGACGCGCAGCGCCGCGACCGCCTCGGCGGTGGTCAGGCCGAGCGCGGACACCGCGCCCCAGCCGGTGATGACGAGCGGCGCGCTCATTCCGCGCCCTGCTGCAGGATGGGCAGCACCGTGTCGAGGATCCGCACGGGAGCGATGGGGAGCGCGTTGAGGAGCGCGCTCTCGATGCCGGGGACGTCGCGGCGCGCCTCCGCGTAGAGCTCGGCAGCGAGCTGCTTCAGGTTCGCGATGTTCGCAGTGAGGCGCTCACCGAACTGGTCCCGGTCCAGCTCGTCGCGCAGGCTGCGGTTGAGATCGTGCATGAAGGGGATCCCCGACATGTTCACGAACACCGGGGCTGTCTTCACGCCGGCGGCGTGCCACTCCCGGAACAACGCCTGCACGGCCCGGTTGAGGTCTCCGGTCGCGTCCAGCTCCTCCTTGCGCTCTGCGAACAGCGTGAGGTCCGTGAGCCGCCCGTGGAAGAAGAACGCGGCGGGCATGATCCAGTAGTACGCAAAGTCCCAGATGATCTTGAGCGGCATCACCTTCGGGTCGCCGAACATGTGCATCTGCCCCTCGTAGAGGGACATGTGGTTCTCGTAGAAGTTGAAGAACACGCGGTTGTAGACGCTCGTCCGGGCGCCGATGCGCTCGCCCCCCAGCTCGCGCAGCACCAGATCCGCCACGAAGGTGTTGCTGATGCTGATGTAGTCGCTGCCGGGGGAGTAGAACGGGTCGAGGAAGGCCCCCGCCTCGCCGGTGAGCGCCCAACGGTTGGTGTCGTAGAGCTGGGTGCAGCTGTAGGAGTAGTCCTTGAGCGCGAGGAAGTCCTGGAGCTGCGCGCCCTGGGCGATCGCGGCCTCGAGGTGGGCCGCCGCCTGGGGCTCGAACTTCCGGATCCAGGCCATCGACTTCTCGTACGTCGCGATGGTGCCGAAGGGGTGGAGTTCGTCGTCGACGACGATGCCGACGCTGTGACTGCCGGAGGAGAGCGGGATGAACCAGAGCCAGTAGCCGGCCCCGCAGAAGTGCACCGTGGAGAGCCAGCGCTGGCGGCTCCCGCCGGCGCGCCCGGTCCACGTGGGGTCGTCGCTGAGATCATCGACCTTGAGCCGGCGATCGTAGCGCCACCAGCTCGAGTTCGCGCTGTGGCCGTTCCGTTTGGCGAGCCCGAGCTTGCGCTTGAGCAGGCTCGCCCGGCCGGACGCGTCGACGACCCAGCGTGCGCTCACGTGGGTTGGCTCGACCGCGCCGGGGGCGATGAAGTCGACGCCGTGGCTCGCACCCCGCTCTCCCAGCATCACGGTCGAGACGACCGCCCCGGGGACGAAGTGCCCGCCTGCCGCGAGCACCTCGACCCCCAGGTGGTTCTCGAAGCGCCCGCGGTCGATCTGGTAGCTCTCGGTGGGGAAGAACGTGTTGCCACCGAGCTCCGTGCGCGTGGTGATGTCAGCCGGGTCTTGCGCGTCGAAGAAGTAGCGCAGCCCCAGCTTGGGGAGCTGGTCCTTCCGGAAGTGCTCCAGTTGTCCGAGCACGCGCGTGAAGTAGTGGGCGCCGATCTCGACCGTGGACTCCCCGACCTTGTGCGCCGCCTCGCGGAGCGGGTGTGCCTTCCGTTCGAGGACGAGCACGGTCGTGTGGGGCCGCTGCTGCAGGATCTGGAGCGCGAGCGTGAGCCCGGCGAGGCCGCCGCCGAGCACCACGACATCGTAGGACGGGAGCGACGCGGCCGTCGTGGTCAAGCCCCGAACTCCCAGCCCTTCTCCGTTGCGATGTGCAGGGCGAGCGAGGAGACGGATCGAAAGGCTGCCTTCGCGGCGCTCAGGTCCTCGATGCGCACGGCGTATTCCTTGTCGATCGCCGCGCTGATCTCGATGGCGTCCAGGCTCCCGAGGTCGAACTTGCCGCCGCCGCGGATCAGGCGCTCGTCGTCGTCGATCTCCTCGGGGGAGAGATCCTGCAGGTCGCACACCTCGACGATGATCTGTTTCAAGCGGGCCTTGAGGGCGGCGAGGCTCGGAGGGGGCTCGATGGGTGACATCGCGGACGCGCTTAATGCGAAACCGGTCCGGGTTCGAACCCCTCCCAGGCCTTCGCCAGGCGTGCCGCGCGCGCGCGGCCGGCGATCCCGAGCAGCGGGGCATCCCGCCTCCACCGTTCGGCCACCTCGGCGGCGGCGCTGGCCCAATGGGACTCACAGGCGCGCAGGGCGTCGTCGATCCCGTCAAGCACGCCGCCGAGCGCGACGTGTACGGTGGGGTCGTCGGGCGGGGCATCGGCGAGCCCGCGCAGCGCGACGATCGCGGCGACGAGCCTCGAGATCACGTTCGGCGGCCACGCGGCCGTGCGAGCGACGCGCAGCAGGTAGCCGAGCGCGGCGCCCGAGACGTGGATGTCCTCCACGGTGCGGAAGGGCTTCACGTAGGCGTCCCAGCCATCGCCCGGCAGCAGGCCCTCGATCGGGGTCGCCGCGAATGTCACGGAGGAGTGGCCGATCTCGGGGGCGAACGGCGTAGGGGGCATCGGGGAGATCACGATGCCCGGAGCGTCGGCGCGCACGCGGGCCACGCGTAGCGCCGGGCGCTCGCCCTCCGGCCCGGTGCGGGCGGCCACGAGCAGCACCTGGCCCTCGCTGGCGAGGGTGGTCCACTGCTTGTGCCCCGTGAGGGTGCCGTCTGCCCCGAGCGCGGTCCGGATCGCGCGGGGGTGGGCGCCAGCGGACTCGGTGACGCAGAGGCACGCAAAGCTGCGCCGATCCAGGGTCGGGACCAGCTGTCGCAACGCGGAGGTGTAGCCGGCCGCGAAGGCGTAGCCGAGGCGGTCGGCGGTGAGCCCGCCGAGCACCGCGGCGTCAAAGGGGGACTCTCCCGGAGCCCACGCCGAGCGGAACGCAGCGAGGCTGCCGAAGGTGCCGGTCGGGACGGGATCGGCGAGCAGGGCGCGCGACAGGAGGGGCATGCCCGGGGGCTATCCGGCGCCGTGCGCCAGGCCAGCTCCCGGGCGCGTTCCCGCGCTACGCCTGCTTGACCAGCTCGGTCTCGATCTGGATCTCGACGACCTCGCCGACGAGCACGCCGCCCAGCTCGAGCGCCTGGTTCCAGTTCAGCCCGAAGTCGCGCCGGTTGATGCGCGTCGTGGCGCGGTAGCCGCGCCGGGTGTTGCCCCACGGGTCCTTGCCGCCGCCGGTGAACGTGACGTCGAGGGTGGCAGGGCGGGTCGTGCCGCGGATCGTGAGGGTGCCGTCGAGCAGGAAGGAGGTGGCGGTGTCGCCGCGGACGCCGGTGCTCACAAACGTCATCTTCGGGTGGTTCGCCGCGTCGAAGAAGTCGGCGGAGCGCAGGTGGCCATCGCGCTGGGCCTCATGGGTGTCGATGCTCTCGACCTCGATCCCGGCCGAGACGCCGGTGATGACACCCGCGTCGTCAGCGGCGACCGTGCCGGACCAGCGGGGGAAGGTGCCGCGGACGCGGGCGAAGACCATGTGGCTGACAGAGAAGCCGACTTCGGAATGGGACGTATCGAAAGACCAGGAAGACATCGTGAACTCCATGAGGGGTGCTCCAGGGATGCGCACGGCATTCATCGTCGGCATCGGGAACGTTTTGATGGCATCCATCTACAACTTCGATGGGTGACACCCCAACTCGAGGCGGTTCCGCAGCCACTGCCCGGCGGGTCCGAGCACACTGTCCGGACGCATGACCGTCATCAGCGGCAGGAGCATCCCCTCCGGGGCGGCGTTTTCGGGCCGGATCTGGCGGAGTCGGCCAGCCGCGAGGTCCTCCTCCACGAAGTTCGACGGCAGGTTGCCCCACCCCAGGCCGTCGAGGATCAGCGCCCGCTTGGTGTGGAGGTCGTGCACCCGCCACGTCCTGGCGGAGAGCACGCCCTGATCGGGGGTCTCCTCCTGGGCGGCGCGCTCGCTGACCACGATCTGCACCTCTTCGGTGAGTCGGGCGACGGGCACGGGCGCAGGTGCCGACGCGAGCGGGTGCGTGGCGGAGACCACCGCGATCATCCGGATGTCCCCGAGGTACCGGGGCTGGAGTCCCCGGGTGTCAGCCGCCGGGCCGACGATGCCAAACACGCTCGAGCCGTCTCTCACGCGCTCGGCGACCGCCCCGAGCGTGTCGATGTGGAGCCGGAGCTGGACGGCGGGCCACGCGACGGCGAACTCGCGACACGCCGCTGCCAGCGCGGCGGTCGGGTAGAGCACCTCGATCGCGACGGCGAGGACCGGCTCCTCCCCCCGCCGGAGGCCCTCTGCGAGGCGGCGCAGGGCATCCGCCCGCCCGCACACGTCGCGCGCGATCGCGAGGACCGACTCCCCCGCGGGGGTGAAGGTGGGACGCCCGCCGGATCGGTCGAAGATCGAGCTCCCGAGCTGATCCTCAACGCACGCCACGGCGTGGCTGATGGCGGACTGCACCCGGTTCAACTTGCGGCCAGCGGCGCTGAAGCTGCCCGTATCCGCGATCGCCACGAGCACCCGGAGCTGATCGAGCGTGGCGGGGTCCTGCATCATGGCAGGAGCGCCGCCGTCAACGAGGCGGTGCACACCACGACGCCGTCCGCCGCGCGGGTGACGGTGCCGCGCGCCTCGGTGATGCGGTACCGGCGCTCCACGATCTCCACGGTGAACCGGAGCGTGCACGGGGCGCGCGCCTGGGCCGGAAACGCCGCCTCGGGGATGCCGAGGAGCACAGCGGCGCCCTCCTCCCCCTGCAGCCGGCCGAGGCACGCCATCGTCTGTGCGAGGCCCTCGACGAGCTGCGGACCGGGGACCCCGGCCGGCCAGTCGTCCGGGCCGAAGTCGCCCTCAGCGGTCAACCAGGCGCCTTCGCGCCCGGTGAGGCGCTGAAGCAGGAGCTGCGGTGGCTCGTGGGGGATCAGCGAGGCCGGGTGGGGGAGCACGTGGGCTACTAACGGAGGGCCGCGGCGTTGGGGCGAGGGGCCCGCCGCACGGGGGGGCAGGGCCCGCCCGGCGGACCTACGGGGTGCAGCGCATCCAGCCCTCTACCGAGGTGCGAGCGCCACCGGCACCGTTGTGGAGCGCGACGTCGTGCCACACGACGTCGAGCGCGCCTGCGCCGGCATCGTAGACGTCGAGGGTGCCGGCGGTGCCGTCGCTCCACCAGAAGGAGCTGTCGCGGAAGTCCAGGAAGCCGATGGACGCCTGACCCGCCGGGATCTCGGTCACTGAGTAGTCGTAGTAGGCGAGCGTGTAGCCGCCGGGGGGCGGCGGATCGCCGAAGTAGGCGTAGCCGTTGCCCTGGGTCCCGGTGCCGTCGCGGAGCGCCCCCGAGCTGAACGTGTAGATCGCACCGGTGGGCTGGCAGAACATGCTGCCGTCGACGAGCGGGTACCACGCACCGTCGAGCTCGAAGCCGGTCTCATCGGGCATGTCGGCGTCGGAGTCGGCGTCTGTGTCCGTGTCGGCGTCGGAGTCGGCGTCGGTGTCGGTGTCGGTGTCCGCATCGGTGTCGGTGTCAGCGGGGGCGCTGTCGTCGGGGCCGGGAGCGGGGGTGCAGGCAACGGGGAGGAGGAGGAGGAGCGTGGTAATCATGGTGGAACGCCTATCTCGATTCCCCGGGCGCGGTCGACGACACGATGCACGCGCCGCCCCTCACCCAAGGAGGTCCCGCTCGGGTCCGGCCTTGTCCCACTCCCCCGCGCAGAATTTCCGCACCTGGGCATAGACGTCGGGATGGACCTGCAGTTCGTGGTGGCGGACACCCCCGAAGCGCGCAGTCTGCACCGGGAAACGGGCGTTGATCGGGCCCTCGGCGCTGGGCACCTGCACCAGCAGATCCCCGAACATCCGCGAGACGGGGTGCTCGGGGTCGGTGGTGAGCGAGCCCGCGATGAACGCCCAGGCGACCCCTGGGGGCGCGGGGATCTGGAGCATGTCGCCGTTGTCGAGCTCGATGTCGGGCGTGACCCGGCCCTCGCCGAGATCCTGGATCCCAGCGCTACGCGCACGGAGGATGGCCGCGGGGATGCGGGTGCCCGGCAGGTCGATCGCACCGAGGGCGTCGGCCACGCGCACGCCGAGGCGTTCGAGCGGCGCTCCCTGGTGTGGGGAGCCGAGGCAGACGATGCGGGTGACGACGTCGAGCCAGCCCCGGCCCTCGGCGCGGGCGAGGTGGGCGGCGCTGCGGGAGACGAGGCCCCCCATGCTGTGGCCGATGAGCACGAGCTCGTCGACGCCGCCGGGCCAGGAGTCGACGAGACCCTGGAGCTGGGCCGCCAGCTCCCGCCCGTTGTCGGTGATGGGCCGGCCGGTGTTGTAGCGGACGAACACCGGGGTGAACCCGAGGTCCCGCTGCAGCAGCGTGCCGAAGTTCGAGGCCGGGTCTCCCAGGAAGCGCGCCGCGTCGAGGCACCAGGACCACTCGGTCGTGGCGAGCCCGTGCACCCACACGGCCACCTTCGGGGTGGTGGGCTCCGCGTGGCGGAGGGTCATGCCGAGCCCGAGCGCGTTCCCACGCTGGTGCAGGTGGTCCCCCACCACGCCGTTGACCGCGCCGATCAGGGCGTCACCCACCCAGGCGCCCGTGCCGATGGCGTCGGACCGCATGCTCACGGGCCGGTCGGGCTCGCCGTTGTGGGGCGTGCCCAGGCCGGCGTCCAGTGCCACGTCGCTCACGCCCTCGACGAGGCGGTTCACCCCCTTGACCGTGGCGAGCACGCTGTCGGTGGCGAGCTTGCGGAGGGTGTTCGCAGCGCGGATCGTCGGGCCGAGCGGGGTGGCCGATGCCATGCGGACGGTCGTCCGCCCGGTGGAGTCGTGCCCCTCGCCGACCAGATCGGTCGTTGCGCTCACGGCGTCGTGCAGGAGCGACTTCAGGCCTCGCCAGGATCGGTAGGTGCGCATGGTCGGGCTCCGCGGACAGAGGGTAACCATCCGGGGGGCCCGCCCGGTCAGGTCCGTCGTCGCTTTGCCCGGTCAACCGGGATCAGGTGGACTTCCGGTCCAGCCACTTGGGCACCCGGGGAGGCGTCCACCCGGCCATGGCCTCCAGGACGGCGTCCGGTGCGTTGCCGGTCAGGAGGAAGTCCCGGTGTTCAGCGTGCAGAAAGCCCTCACGCACCGAGTGGTCCAGGAAGCCCACGAGCGAGGCGTAGTAGCCCCCCACGTCGAGGAGGGCGACCGGCTTGGGGTGCAGCCCCAGCTGGCCCCAGGTGTACACCTCGAACAGCTCCTCGAGCGTGCCCACCCCTCCGGGCAGCGCGACGAACCCGTCGGCGAGCTCGGCCATGAGCGCCTTGCGCTGGTGCATCGAGTCGACGACGTGCAGCTCGGTGAGCCCCTTGTGGCCGATCTCCAGATCGTTGAGGTGGCGGGGGATCACACCCGTGACGGAGACGCCGCGGGCGAGCGCCGCGTTCGCGAGCAGGCCCATCAGCCCGACGCTGCCGCCCCCGTACACCAGACCGAGTCCGCGACGCGCCAGGGCGTCGGCGAGGGCCTCCGCGGCCTCGGCGTAGGCGGGACGGATGCCGGAGGCGGAGCCGCAGAACACGCAGATGGAACGCATGGCGCCGGGTATCCGTTGCCCGGCCTGCGGGGCCACCCCGATCCCGAAACGTCGAACGCAAGAGCCCGCTGCGCGGTCAGTCCGATCGCAGGGCCTCGACCGGATCGAGCTGGGAAGCCCGCCATGCCGGGTAGATCCCGAACGTGAGGCCGATCACGGACGAGAAAAGGAGCCCGAGGCCTACGGACCACCACTCCACCTGGTAGGGCCAGGGCGTCAGCCACTTCGTGAGCGCCCAGGTCCCGACCCCGAGCATGCCGAACGCGGACACCAGCCCAATCACGGCGCCGACGAGCGTGATCATCACGGTCTCCGAGATGAACTGCTGGAGGATGTCGCCGCGCGTGGCCCCGACGGCGCGCCGGAGCCCGATCTCGCGGGTGCGCTCCACGACGGTCACGAGCATGATGTTCATGATGTTGATGCCGCCCACGATCATCGAGAACACCGTGGTGAGGTAGAGCAGCGCCTGGATCGTGTTCACGATCAGGGCCTCCGTCCCCGAGTCGTCGCTCACGCCCTCGAACTCGTAGCTCTTGACCGAGCGGTCTCGCATCAGGATCGCGTCCAGCACGTTGCGGGTGGCCAGCACGTAGTCCTTGACCTTCCCGGCGAACGCCACGGGTGTCGCGACCTTGACCACGATGTTCGAGGGGCGCCGCGAGGGATCGAAGTTGAGCCGGTAGGTGCGCTCCGGAAAGAGGAGCCGCTGGTTCCAGCTCCACGGGCCGCCCGGGCCCATGTCCGCCTTCTCCGCGAGGATCCCCACGATCAGGTACGGCTCGCCCTCCACGCGCACGACGTCCCCGGGCGTCGCGAGCCCGTCGAGCGCCTTTGCCCCGAGGATGACGACCTTGCGCGCTTCGTCGTGGTCGCTGGTGGAGAAGTCGTGGCCCTTCTCGACATGCAGGTTGTACACCCCGAGCGTCTCCGGGCCGATGCCGATGGTGTACGGCTCGAAGTCCTTCTCCTTGAACCGGGCCTTCCTGTCGCGCATCCCGTAGGTCGCGGTCACGCTCGAACCCGCGGGGAGCAGCGTGGAGCGCGCGATGGCCTCCTGATCGCTGTGGCGCAGGCGCTCGGCGTCGGGGTGGTTCTGCAGCGAGTCCCAGTCGTTCTGCACGGTGATGACGTCGTCGCCGGTGGCCTGGGCGCTCGAGGACTGCAGGATGTTCTGGCCGACCTCGAGCAGGCTCGCCATCACCACGAGGCTCGCGACTCCGACGACGATGCCCGAGACGGTGAGCATGAACCGGACCTTCTGCGTGCGGAAAAGGTCCAGCGTCGCGGAGAGCGACGTGGCGACGGAGCCGAGGAACGAGCCTACCATCAGCGCCTCAGGCACTCGACGACGTCCAGCCGGGCCGCGCGCCAGGCCGGAACGGCGCCGAACAGGAGGCCGATCCCGCTCGTCACGCCGAGCGAGAGTCCAACGCCCACCGCGCTGTACATGCTCTGCCAGGTGGAGAGGAAGTGGAGGATCAACGTGTTGGTGCCAAAGGTCACGAGCAGTCCGAGCGCCACGCCGATCACCCCGCCCGTGAGCGACAGCGTGCAGGCCTCGATCAGGAACTGCCAGAGGATGTCGGTGCGGGAGGCGCCGAGCGCCTTGCGGATGCCGATCTCCCGGACGCGCTCGGTCACCGACACGAGCATGATGTTCATGACCCCGATCCCCCCGGCGAAGAGCGAGATGCTGGCGATGAGCGCCACGATCATGTCGAGCACGGTGAAGAACGTGTAGAACTGCTTCAAGAACCCGGAGAAGTCGAGGGACTGGAAGTCCTCGACGCCATGGTGGTTGTTGAGCAGCGCCGCGTTGCCCATCGCGACGGTCGTCGCGTTGTGATCGGCGTCTTCGGTCAGGCCGACGAAGAACCGGGCCTGCTCGGGCCGACCATCCCGCTTCTCGGCCGTGAGCAGCGGGAGAAAGACGCTGGTCTCCCACGAAAAGCCAAAGTGGATGCCCATCATCTCGCGGATCTCGAGCACGCCGGCCACCAGGTACGGCTTCTTGCCGACAAAGAGCGTCTGCCCGACGACGTCGTCGAGCGACTTGTCGGGGAAGAGCGTTCTTGCCAGGGGCTCGGTGATGACCGTGACCCGATGCCGCTCGATGCCGTCCGCCTCGGTGAGCGCCCGCCCGTGCTTCACCTTCCAGTTCAGGATCTCGAGCACGCCCACGCCCACGCCCACGATGTCGGCGGTGGATCGATTGTCTGCCGTCGCCCAGACGGCTTCAGAGCCGTAGGTCGCCTCGCTGGCGACGGAGGCGAGGTAGGGCACCTCCCGGAGCGACTGCAGGTCGGCGTCCGTGAACCCGCGGTCGTACCGCGCCTTGTCCCGGGCCGACGCCGATTCGCCCTCCGACGGGATCCACAGCACCATCCGCATCCCGCCGATCTGCTCGATCGCCGCAGACAGCGTCTTCTGCCCGGACTGCGCCAGCGAGAGCATCACGACGATGGAGAACGCCCCGATGGTCACGGAGAGCATCGTGAGGATGGTTCGAAACGCGTTGCCACGCAGCGTGCGGAGGGCGAGGAGGGCGGTTTCGAGGATCAGGCGGGTTCCGGCGGGGCGACGGGCCTGTAGCCTTTTCGGGTGCGGGCGGCCTCCCGACCCGCGTCGCCCGGCTGACTCCTGCCGTGCGCCGGCCGTGAACCGGGCGGCCCGGCTCACCACGGGTCGTTCACCCGACGGACCGGAATTCCTCCCACCCGGCGTAGATCTCGCCGACCGGCAGCTCGACCTCGATCACGGAGATCCGCACGGTGTCGCCCGCCTCGTGTACGCGACGCACCCAGGTCTCGTCCTCGCCGGGGGTGTAGAGCACGACGTTCTCGCGGTTGCAGTCCACGAGCACGTAGGCCTTCAGCGAGGGCAGGTGCGTGTAGTGGTCGAACTTCTCGCCGCGGTCGTAGGCCGCCGTGGAGGGCGAGAGCACCTCGAAGAGCACGGTGGGGTTGGTCGCGGCGTCCTTGTCGACGTCGTCGTGCTCGAGCGGCCCGCAGATCACGCTCAGGTCGGGGTAGGTCGAGAGGTCGGTCGCGGGGATCCGGATGCGAAGCGCTTCGTTGAACACGCGGCAGCGCTTGCCGACGAGTTGGCCGAACAGTCTGCCGTGCAGGTTCGCGATGAGATGCGCATGCAGCATCGTGCCGCCCGCCATCGCGACCACGACACCGTGGCAATACTCGTGCTTCTCCGCGGAGAGATCCTCGGCGGCGAGGTACGCGGTGTATGGGATGAAGGCGGCTTTCGCGGCGAGGGCCATGCCGGCAGTGTAACCACGCCCCTGACCGGGGGCGTGGCCGGGACGCAGAGCGGGGCCAGGGGCCCACGGGCGGCAGGCGGCGGATCCCAACCCCGCGCCCCGCGACGACAGCCCGCCCGAAGCGCGCCTCAGTCGATCTTCGCGCTCAGGTCCTTGATCTCGGCCTGCGCGTAGAACTCGTCGCCCTCCTTCACGCCGGTGAGCACCTCGACCTCGCGATCGCTGCGGTGGCCGATCGTGATCTCGGTCTTCTCCTTCACCTTCGGGTCGTCGGGCTTGCCATCCTTCGGCGGGTGCACCGCGTAGACGTAGGACTTGCCGTCCTCCTCGAACACCATCTCAGCCGGCAGCTTCACGACGCCCGGCCATGTACCGATCTGGATCCGCACCTCGGCGGTCATCCCCGGCTTGATCTTGACCTTGGCCTTTGTGGGATCCACCTCCACCTTCACGGTGAAGACGTCGATGCCCCGCGTGGCGTCGGTGTGGCCCGCGGCCGCGATCTGCGTGACCATGCCCGGCACCTCTTCGCCCGGGTACGCGTCGAGCAGGATGCGCGCGACCTGGTCCTTCTGCACCTTCGCGACGTCGACCTGGTTGAGATCGATCTCCAGCAGCAGCTTGTCCATCTGGGCGATCGTCATCTGCGCCTCGCCGTTCACCGTGGCGGTCACGCCGGCCGTGACGACCTCGCCCGGCTCGACGCTCCGGACGATGACGACGCCGTCGATCGGGGCCCTGATCTTCGTGTAGTCGAGCTGATCCTGTGCGGATTGCAGCTGCACGCGCTGCCCGTCGATGTTCACCTTCGCAAGCTCCACCTCGCGTCGCGCAACGTCGTACTCCGCCTGGGAGATGCCCCGCGTGGCGAGGGCCTGCTCCTTGCGCTGGCGGTCTACCTCGGCGTTCTCGGCCTGCAGTTGGGCCTGTTTGAGCGCAACGCGGGCCAGCGCCACGTTGCGGCTGTACTCGGTGTCGAGGATCTCGTAGAGCAGGTCTCCCTTCTTGACCAGCTGGCCCTCCTCCACGTTCACCGCGAGGACCTCGCCGGAGACCTTGGACTTGATGTCCACGTCGAACCGCGGCGTGATCTTCCCGGCCTCGCTCACCTCGTCGACGAGATCCCCCCGGGTGACCGGTCGGATCAGGTTCGGGTCGAGCTTCTCGTCCCCTCCGCCCGTGAGCGAGGAGCACGCGAGGATCGGGATCATGAGGGCCAGCACGACGAGCGCGCGTATCGGTCGAGAGAGGCTCATGGGGTTCCCGGGGCGTTGAGGTCCTCGCCGAGCAACCAGCGCAGGTCGTATTCGGCGGTGGCGAGCTGCACGCGGAGGGTCGCGCCCTGCGTGCGGGCTTGCCGGAAGGAGGACTGGGCGTTGAAGAGGTCGAGGAGCGTGGCGGAGCCCTGTCCGTAGAGCCCCTGCACGATCTGCAGATTGTCGCGGGCCAGGGCCACCTGGGCGTCCACCAGGGGGGCGCGGTCCCGGAGCTGTTGCACCCGAGACGCAGCCTGGCGCAACGCGGCCGCGATGCTGTCCTTCTCGCTCTCGGTGCTCGCGGCGATCTGGTCGGCGGCGAGCCGGGCCTGGGCCACGGAATCGCGCACGCGGAAGAGGTCGAACACGTTCCAGGAGAGCGCGAGCCCCACGCCCGCGTCGAGCGAAGGCCCGAGCCCGGTCGGGTCGAACTTCGTGGTCCCGCTGATGCCGGACGCGCTCCCCGAGCCGCCCGCGGTGGCGGTGATCGAGACCGTCGGCAGGCCAGCGGCGCGCGCGCTTCGGATCGCATCGTCGGCCTGCCGGGCCTCCTGCTCCTTGCGGGCCAGCTCCGGGCGGTTCGGCAGGGTGTCGCCGATGGCGACCGGCGTGTCGCTCGGCGCGGGCGGCAGGTCGGTGAGCACCAGCGTGTCGTCCCCGTAGTGCAGGAGCCTCAAGAGCTCCTGGTCGGCATCGTAGAGCGCCGCCTTCTCCTCGACGAGGGTCTCCTGCTGCGCGTAGAGGTCCACCTTCGAGCGGTTCACGTCGATGCCCGCGGCGAGCCCCGCGTTGGCCTTCGCGACGATGATGTCGAGCGCCTGCTGGGTGAGGTCCAGCCCCTCCTGTGCGGCCTCGATCTGGAGCTCGTAGCCCTTGATGTTCCAGTACGCCGTGTAGGCGGCGCGCTGCAGCTCCCGCTCGGTCAGCGCCTTGTCGAGCGTGGCGATCTGCGCGCCCGCGTCGGCGGAGTCGATCGCGGCGCGGACCGATCCTCCGGCGTAGAGCGGTACCCCCACGTTGGCGTGGGCATCCCAACTCGCGTCCGTCGCGGCGTATCCGTCGGCCTGCCAGGGCTTGGCCACGCCGGCGTCGCCGCCGCCGGTGGCGGTCACCGTGGCGGTGAACCGGTCGAGGCGCGCCCGACGCGCCTGGATTGCCGCGATGTTCTCCGCCAGCGTGGCGCTGTAGAGGTCGGGGTTGCGCTCCACGACGAGCGTGAGGGTCTCCTCGAGCGTGAGGCTGTGGGTCTCGCCTGCGTGGGCATGGAGGATCAGGAAGAGGATCATGGTGCCACCGGGGTTTCAGCAGCGCGGCGCCCAGCCATGACCTCGGCGGGTGGCCCATCTGCCACGATCTGCCCATCGCGCACCCACACCATGCGCTGTGCGCGGGCGGCGACGGAGGCCTCGTGGGTCACCAGCGCGATGGTCAGCCCCGAGTCGTGCAGCGTGTCCAGGAGCGCGAGGATCTGCTTCGTCGTCTCGCTGTCGAGCGCGCCGGTGGGCTCGTCCGCGAGCAGCAGCCGGGGCCGGGTCACGAGCGCGCGGGCGATCGCCACCCGCTGCTGCTGTCCGCCCGAGAGCTGGGTCGGGCGGTGCGTGAGCCGGTCGCCCAGCCCGACCTGGGTGAGCGCCTCGATCGCGCGCGCTCGCCGGTCCTTCGCGGGCACCCGGCTGTACACCAGCGGGACCTCGACGTTCTCGACCGCATTCAGGCGGGGCAGCAGGTTGAAGCTCTGGAAGACGAACCCGATCTTCCGGTTCCGCAGGTTCGAGAGCTTCGCGTCCGACATCGACGAGACGAGCTCCCCGTCGAGCCAGTAGTCGCCACGCGTGGGCCGATCCAGCGCACCGAGGATGTTCATCAGGGTCGACTTCCCGGAGCCCGACGTGCCCATGATCGCGCAGAACTCCCCGTCCACGACCTGCAGGGAGAGGTCGTTCAACGCGAACAACTCCTGCTCACCCGAGGTGTAGATCTTGAACAGGTGCTCTGCGGAGATGAGCGGGCGAGCGGGCTCGGCCATGGGGTTCCAGGACGGGCGGGGTGCTATCCCGATGGCGCGACCCCGGCGGCCCCTGTCGGCTGAACGCTGCGTTCGAGGCGGTGGCCGACCGGGAAGGGGGGGGCGTCCGCACACTCGGGATCGGGACGAGAGTAGCCAATACAAGCGTGGGGGCGCGTGCGGGTGACCCGCGCGCTACGCTGTCGGACGTGAACGCGCTCCTTCCTCGCCTCCTGGTCGCTCTCGCGCTCACCCAGGTGCTGCTGATCTTCGTGCCGCTGCCCACCTGGACGTTGTGGATGGCTCGGTTTGCAGCGATCGAGAGCTGTCTGTTCGCGAGTGTCCTGGGCCTCACCGCCCTCTTCCTGGGCTCCGGGCAGCCGGTCGTCCAGGTGCTTGCTGTCATCGCGGTGGTCGGGGGCCTCACCCCCGCCCTCGGTGCGCTTCCCGTCTACCGGGCAGAGCACCAGTCGTTCTCCCTGCTCGCCTGGTTGACCGGGGGGCCGACGCCCGACATTCACGTCGACCGCGACGTCGCCCTCGCCCCCGGCCTGGCCGCCGACGTCTACCGTGCGCCCGGCGCCGGGCCGCACCCGTGGGTCATGGTCGTCCACGGCGGGAGCTGGCGCTCGGGCGACAAGGGCGACGCCCCGCGCGAGTCGATGGCGTTCGCTGCCGCCGGGTTCACCGTCGTGGACGTCCAGTACCGGCTCGCCCCGAAGTTCCCGTTCCCCGCCGCTGTCGAGGATGTTCGGTGCCTCCTGGGGGCAGCGCGCGCCCGGGCGACGGAGCTGGGCATCGACCCCGACCGCGCCGCGCTGCTGGGCCGCTCGGCCGGCGCACAGATCGCCCTGCTCGCGGCCTACTCGGACCTCCCGCCCTCCTGCCCGGTGCCGCCGGCGCGCGTCAGGGGGGTGATCTCCGTGTATGGCCCGACCGACCTGGCCTGGGACCACGACAACCCGTTCGTCCCGGACGTCGTGGGCGGCACGAGCGCGCTCGAGGACTACCTCGGGGGTACCCCCGTCGCGCAGGCCGAAAACTACAGGCTTGCCACACCGATGACCTGGGCATCGGGGGACCTCCCGCCCACCCTGTTGCTCCACGGGACGGCCGAGCGCTGCGTGCGCCCTGTCAATGCCGAGCGCCTGCAGGCGGCTCTCCTGGCGAACGGCAGGAGCGTGAAGCTCGTACACGTCCCCTTCGCGGACCACGGCTTCGACATCCGACCCGGGGGCTTCGGGGCCCAGCTCGCCCGCGGCGTGATCCTCGACTTCCTGAACGAGCACCTGTGAAGGAAGCGGGCGGGGTTTCGGGGGCGACCCGGCCTTCTGCGGCGGTCAGGGCGGGGTCGGGGCCGCACGGATCACGGTGAGCGACAGCGAGTGGCCGCCCATCGCCTCGTCGCCGCCTACGGGGTGCGGCGACTGCCAGCTGACTGGCTACGGGGAGGCTGAAGGTGAGGAGCATGGTCGAGCTGGACGCGGGTCGACCGCGCCTGGACGCGGGTCGACCGCGCTGGAGGCCCAGGTGGACGCAGCCCGACATCGGGCGTGAGCTCCGCGGCGCGTGGAACCCTCGCGGTCGGTGGCCTGGCCGCCGGCGGCCGGGTGGCTCCGGGTGCGCACCCGGCTGCTCGCGATAGTCCCCTCTTCCCAACCCGGAGTCGCCCATGTTCCTGAAGAAGATCACGACCCTTCTGCCTGCGCTGTTCGTCCTCGTGCTCGCGGGTTCCGCTTTCGCCGCGTTCACGCGTACGATGCCGCACAGCTCGGCCGATCTCCTCACCTACCTGACCACCATCCATGTGAACCGGAGTCATGTGAAGAGCGTCGTGGTGAACCAGTCGAGCTCTCACATCGAGGTGGACCTCGATGAGCAGAGCGGGACGAGCACCCTCGGCGACCACGATCAGTACATCCCGATCCGGAAGGGCAAGGCCGCCGACGCGAAGGTGGTCATGGACAGGATCTGGGCCCAGTCGGCCAAGGGGGTCGCGCCGACGGCTGCCGACGCTCAGGCGCTGTACGACATGATCGACCAGACAGCGAATTAGCCACCCGCGTAGCGGAGCAAACCGACCCTGACGCCCGGGTGGCGAACCACAGGCGGTGCTGCGGACGTGTCACCGGCGGGTGCCGGCGCGAGTGAGAAAAAACTCGAGCGGTCCCGATGCCTCCGAAACCGGGGTTGGAGGCGATGAGCACCGCGCGCCGTCGTGACAGTACGTGACAGAATCCTTGCGATTTCCTGTCGGTCGCGTATTCTGGTCTCATGGACCTCGCCGACGTCCGTCCCCCTCGGGCCACCTCGTGATCGCGAGCCTGCGGCCCTTGTGGATGGTCGCCCTGGCGCTGGCCTTGCATGCGCTCCTGCTCGCGGGATGCTCCCAGAGCCCCGCGGCCAAGGACTCGGGGAGGTTCCACGTCGATGGTTGGAGCGACCCTGCGCTCCACGGGCAAGGGGCGAAGTTCCAGGAATTCGAGTGCACCGGTTGTCACGGGGGGGGCCTCACGGGCGGGAGCGTCGGGGTGAGCTGTGACACGTGTCACGCCTCCGGGTGGCGAACCAACTGCACGTTCTGCCACGGGGGCGCCGACAACGGCACCGGGGCCCCTCCCGTGGATCTCGACGGCCTCTCGACGGATCTCTCGTTCCCGGAGCACACCGCGCACGTGACCGAGCAGGGGCACCCGGCCTGGACGTGCGACCAGTGCCACGCCAGGCCGGCAGACGTGTTGACCCCCGGGCACATCTTCGTCGGCGACTCCACGCCCGGCGTCGCAGAGGTGCGTTTCGACGGCGGTCTCTCGGCCGACGGCGCTTACGATGGCGGTGGCTCCTGCTCCAACCTCTACTGCCACGGCGACGGTGCGGGCGGGCTCGGGAGCGTGGTCTCGGGAGCGACGCTGGACTGCGGGAGCTGCCACGGGGGTGCGGCCGACCCGGGGGGCTTGAGCGGCGCCCACCCCGACCACCTGGCGGCCGGGATCAGCTGCGCCGAGTGCCACGCGAACACCGCGTCGGACGATGACACCATCTCCGACCCCGCCCAGCACGTCGACGGCGAGGTCGACGTCAGCCTCACCTCCGGCATGTCCTACGATTCGGGGTCGTGCAGCGGCACGTGCCACGGCGTGGACCACGATGGGTCTGCCTGGTCGGAGGGTAGCTTCCACCCTGCAGGCTGGGACGCCGCCGACCAGCACGGCCCCGCCGCCAAGCTCCAGGAGCAGGACTGCACGGCCTGCCATGGCGCAGACCTCACCGGCGGCACCTCTGGCACGAGCTGCGACTCCTGCCACCTGAGCGGGTGGCGGACGGACTGTACCTACTGCCACGGCGGGACCGACAACACGACCGGCGCCCCCCCGCGCGACATCGACGGGCTGGACACCGGGCTCTCGTTCACCGAGCACTCGGTTCACGTGCAGGAAGGCAACCACGCTGCCTGGGACTGCGCGCAGTGCCACACGACGCCGACCGACGTCCTGAGCGTCGGCCACCTCTTCGTCGGGGACACGACGCCGGGCGAAGCCGAGGTCGCGTTCACGGACGGCCTGTCCGCCGACGCTGTCTACGAGGGCGCCGGCACCTGCACCAATTCCTACTGCCACGGCGACGGCGTGACGCCCGGGGCTGTCACCACCGGCGCCACGACGGACTGCGGGAGCTGCCATGGCACGGCGAGCTCACCCGGCACACTCTCCACCGTCCACGCTGCCCACTTCGACGAGGGCGCGAGCTGCGAGGAGTGCCACGCGGCCACGGTCAGCGCCAGCGACATCATCTCCGACCCCGCGCAGCACGTGGACGGCGAGATCGACGTCCAGCCCGTCAGCGGCATGGTCTACAGCGGCGGCACCTGCTCGGGATCGTGCCACGGCGTGGACCATGACGGTTCCACCTGGACCGAGGGCGGCTTCCACCCCGCCGGCTGGGATGCTGCCGACGAGCACGGCCTCGCGGCCAAGCTCCAGGAGCAGGACTGCACGACCTGCCACGGGGCCGACCTCGCGGGCGGGACGTCCGGGACGAGCTGCGACTCCTGCCACGCGAGCGGGTGGCGGACGGACTGCACGTACTGCCACGGCGGCGAGGACAACGCGACCGGGGCGCCCCCCGTGGACATCGACGGGCTGGACACCGGGCTCTCGTTCGCCGAGCACTCCGTACACGTCGAGGTGGGCAACCACGCCGCCTGGGACTGCGCGCAGTGCCACACGACGCCGACTGACGTCCTGAGCGTCGGCCACCTCTTCGTCGGGGACACCACGCCGGGCGAGGCCGAGGTCGCCTTCACGGACAGCCTGTCCGCCGACGCTGTCTACGAGGGTGCGGGCACCTGCAGCAACTCCTATTGCCACGGCGACGGCGTGATCCCGGGATCGGTCACCAGCGGCACCACGACCGACTGCGGGAGCTGCCATGGCACGGCGAGCTCACCCGGCACGCTCTCCACCGTCCACGCTGCCCACTTCGACGAGGGCGCGAGCTGCGAGGAGTGCCACGCGGCCACGGTCAGCGCCAGCGACACCATCTCCGACCCCGCGCAGCACGTGGACGGCGAGATCGACGTCCAGCCCGTCAGCGGCATGGTCTACAGCGGCGGCACCTGCTCGGGATCGTGCCACGGCGTGGACCATGACGGTTCCACCTGGGCAGAAGGGGGGTTCCATCCCGCCGGCTGGGACGCCGCTGACGACCACGGGCTCGCGGCCAAGCTCCAGGAGCAGGACTGCACGACCTGCCATGGGTCCGATCTCGCGGGCGGCACGTCCGGGACGAGCTGCGACTCCTGCCACGTGAGCGGGTGGCGGACGGACTGCACGTACTGCCACGGAGGCGAGGACAACGCGACCGGGGCGCCCCCCGTGGACATCGACGGCAGCAGCACGGCGCTCTCCTTCGACGAGCACACCCTTCACGTGGACGCGACCACGAACCACGCGGCCTGGGACTGTGTACAGTGTCACGCCACGCCCACCGACGTGCTCAGCGTCGGCCACGTCTTCATCGGCGACACGACACCGGGCGTGGCGGAGGTCGCGTTCAGCGGCGGGCTCTCCGGGACCGGCGCCTATGGGGGCGGCGGGTCGTGCAGCAACCTGTACTGCCACGGGAACGGGAACGGGACCCTGGGGTCCGTGTCGACCGGCGTCACGACCGACTGCGGGAGTTGCCACGGGACGGCGAGCTCCACCACCGGGATGTCCGGCGAGCACAGCCGGCACCTCGGGCCGGATGTGCGGGCCGCATGCCACGACTGCCACGCCACGACGGCCTCTGGCAGCTCCGCGATCCTGGACCCCGCGCTCCACGTGAACGGCACCGTCGAGACGTCGTTCCCGTCCGGAATGGTCTACAGCGGGACGACCTGCTCGGGGACCTGCCACACCGAGGGCCATTCCCGTCGCCGGTGGTAGGACCGCTGCCGTGGCGCGTACGGTTTGCCTGACGGCCGGACTACCGAGCGTTCCGGCGTGGGTCCGAGGCGATGGTCGTGCGAGACTCCCTGGCCTCTCCGCCCATCTCCTGCCAGAAGTGCCGCCACCAGGCCTCCCGCAGAGCGCGTTCCCGGGCGTCTACCAGGTGTGCGACGTCCCCCTGCTCGCCAAAGTAGAGCTGCTGCAGTCGCCTCGCGGCGTCGAGCGATGCCTTGACCGCCGCCCAGGGCACCGTGACCTCCTTCGGCTTGTCCCGGATGACGTCGTCCATCGCCCGGATGCTGTCGTCGAGGGTGAGGCTCCCGCCCGCCGCAGCGGCGAGCGCGTCGGTGCCCATCGCCGCCAGCACGGCGACCACGTCTTCAGCGACGTCGGCGAAGGCGCCCATGGAGCTCGAGGAGTAGTGGTAGTAGGCCACCCACAAGGCGAGGAAGTTGGGGTAGAAGCCGGTGGCGACCGCCCGGAGGTCCTCGAGCGGCCCCTCGAGGACCTCCTCGAAGGTCGTGACGGTGGCATCCGCCGCCTGCTTGCCCGTGTACCCGATCGTAGCGGCCACACCGGTACCCAGGCCCACGACGAACACGATGGCGAGCAACAAGCCGCTGGAAGATCCGCCTGGCGCGTGGAATTCCGTACCCGGTCGGTCGGGCGGGGGGGCGGCGCTGGGAGGTATCGACACGGTGGTCATCGGGCGGTTCAAGCATACACCGGGAGCCGGGGCGGAGGCCTCGATCGGCCGGGCTCTGGTGTGCCATGCCACTCAGCCGGGGGGCAACCGACACAACCCGGGTCCGGGACAGACGGGCAAATTGTCGCCTCGACGGCCTGATTTGCCTGCCGAGCGGACATGGCGCGTGGATTGCATCGCCAAGCATCGTCGGTAAACCACGTCAACATCAAGGAGGTTCCCATGGGCGAGAAGAATGCAGTCAAGAGAGTCGAAGGCAAGGTCGAAGAGGTGGCAGGTGCAATCAAGAAGACGGTTGGCCGCGTGATCGGCTCCGATCAGATGGAGCACGAAGGCAAGGCCCTGCAGGTAGAGGGTCAGGTGCGCCAGGAGTCCGCGAAGGCCGGGGAGCGCGTCAAGGGCGCGGTCGAGGAGCTGACGGGAAACGTGAAGAACCGCGTCGGGCACCTGATCGACAACGAGCAGATGGAGGTCGAGGGCAAGCTCAAGGCTCTGAAGGGCAAGGCCCGCCAGGAAGCCAACCGGTGATCTCAAACCCCTGAATCAGGAGCGTGTCATGCTTTGGACCATTGCAGTCGTACTGCTCATCCTCTGGGCCCTCGGGCTCGTGACCTCCAACACGATGGGAGGGTTCATCCACCTCCTGCTGGTGCTTGCGGTCGTGATCGTGCTCGTCCGGGTGATCCAGGGTCGCGCCGTCGCCTGAGCGGATCGGTCGGTGCGTTCGGACCCGATGAGGGCGCGATCCGGCGGATCGACGCCCTCGCTCAGTCGCACCCGAGGTAGGCCGAGGGGGACGACGCTCCGGTGAGCGCGCCATCGACGCGCACCCGCCCGTCGCCCCCCTGCCCGCCGCGCGTCGGCCCGCTTCCCGCCTCGCTGCCGATGCCGCCCGATCCCCCGAGGGCGGAGAGCGTCGTCCCGACGTCGCCCGTGAGCCAGAGTGATCCGCCCGCCCCTCCGCCTCCGCCGCCGGGGCTGGCGCCGCCGATCCAGTGGCCGTCCTCGCCCTGCGCCCCGTCGGCCTCGATCACGCCCGCGCCCTCGAAGGCCTGGGCGACGACGCGAACGATCCCACCCCCGCCTCCGCCCGCCCCGCCGTAGCTGCCCGGTGTCGCGTCGGTGTCCAGGTATCCGCTCCCCCCGGCTCCCCCGAAGTACATGGCAGCCAGTGATGGCTCGCCGATCATGCCCCCGCCGAAACCGGCGGTGCCCACGCACGGGAAGCTGCTGTAGCTCCCGCCCTGCGCGCCGGGCGTGGCGTGCCCGCCGCCGCCCCCGTCGGTGTGGACGTTGCAGGACGTACCTCCGCCCCCGCCCGCGGTCCCGTTGGCGGCGGTGAGCTGGGCGCCGGGGCCAAGCTCGCTCTCGCCCTGCCAGCCCAGCTCGGGCACGCCGGTCGTCTGGCGTCCACCCGTCCAGCCCAACCCCTGCGCGCCGAGGCGACCGTTCACCGTCACGGTTCCGCAGGCCCGGAACACCACCAGGGCGCCGAACACGTCGCCGTCGACGTTCACGTTGGTGTACTGGGGCACGCGCTGGACGACGGCGCCCGCGGGGAAGGAGACCGCGTCCTGCAGCGTGACGGGACCGATCCCGACGACGTGTCCGAAGGCAGAAGCGCCAGTGATCGCGTCGTAGAGGAACACCTCGTCGTCGACGGAAAAGCCGCTCTCGTCGGCCAACGCCAGCGTGGTGCCGGCCGCGGGCATCTCCAGTGTCGTCGTGACGGGCGTCCATGCCGTGAGGTTCGCCTCGCCGTCGTCCCCGGTGCCGGGCCAGCCCCCATCGCACCCGTCGTCGGGCTTCCAACGCGACCACGAGCACGGGGCGTCGAGCCCCAGGTAGCGCAGCGGCACGGTGACCTCCGGCGTCTCCGGATCGTCGCTGCCGACCACCCACGTCGAGGTCTGCTCGCCGACCTCCGCCAGGATGGAGAGGTCCACGTCCACCGAGGATCCAGGCGCCAGCGTCGTCCCCGTGGGGTCGGGCGAGAGCGCCCAGCCCGAGATCACGCTGGTGAGATGCAGGTCTGCGGAGCCGATGTTCGAGATCCTGCCGGGCCCGTGAACGACCGTGTAGGCATCGACCTCCCCGAGGTCCATGGAGGAGGGCGTGACGAGGATGTCCGGCGCGGACGACGTGTCGACCGGCGGGGTGTAGGTGTCCCCGGTGTCGAAGCCCGGATTGCCCGTTTCCTGGACCTTCAGGGCGTAGTCTTCACATCCGGCGAGGGAGGCCACGAGGAGCGTCAGGAGTGGGCGGCGGAGCGGTGGGAGCACGGTCGGGATCGTAGCACGTCGCGCTTTTGGGGCCGACGCCGGATCCCGCCACGCGATCCTGGATCGCCGGGCTTCAGTAGCGCTCCACGATCCCGGTCAGCGCGGCCCCCAACCCAGAAGCATCCCCGACGGCCTCGTGGGTGCCCAGGCCGGCTGCCATGTCGTCCAGGAACGTGGAGGGCCCGCCGATGGATACGACGTAGGTCGAGTACCCGCTGGTGGCCTCGATCTCCGCGGCAAGGGACACGCTCTCAGCCTCGATGTCGGCAGTGGTGTGGGGGGCGGGACCCACGTACTCGGGCCAGCGGGATTCGACGTAGCCGGCGGCAGACCGCGTGGTGCCGTTCGCGGCTGCAAGGCCGTTCGCCACGCCGTCCGTCACGATCACCAGGGCGCCATCCCCCGTGCCCGGCGAACCGGCGATGCGCTCCCCGGCGAGCTGGATGCCCACGGTGAAGTCGGTGCCTGCCTCATCCGCATAGGAGCGGGGCATCTGTGGGTAGCAGCCGCCGTTCCCAAAATCGTCGTGGGTGTTGCTCTGGCACTCCTCGGGGAACGGCTGGCCCTCGCCGCTCCGGCTCGCCACGTTCAAGCCCGACCAGACAGGCGCGACCGTCGAGTCTGCGCCTGCCGTGCCTGTCCACGGTGTGATCAGGTCGGCGTAGCGGCCGGTGAACACCACGAGCGCGACACGATCCTCGGGGACGCCCCGGTCGACCATCGCGGCCAGAAAGCCGGACAGTCCATCCCGAGCGCCCCCGAAGTCGGGCTGGCTCCACGAGGTGGAGATGTCGAGCACCACGACGAGGTTCAGCCGCTCCCGCCCCGAGGTGTCTGCACTGTCCAGGGCGGAGTCCCGGGGCGCGGTGTGGGCGTCCACCCCCGCGGGGTCCTGGCAGGCCATGAGCGCGAGCAGCATCGGTGGAGGGTAACGCCGGGGCTACGTCACCGTCGTGCCGGGCATGTTGCGTGCGCGCAGCGCCCTGACGGCGAGCCACACCCACAGCACGATGAACAGCAGGCTGGTGAGGAGGTAGGGCACCTCGATGGAGGCCGGGAGCCGGGGCAGGAACTGGGTGAGCGCGAAGAGCGAGATGAGCAAGGCCTCTCGACGCCGATCTCCACCGACAAGGAGGCCGAAGAGGGGGGCAAAGGCGTAGTAGTAGCAGGAGAGATCTGTAAGCGTCATGCAGAGTCCCAGGCCCAGCACCGCGACCGAACTGGGCGTGGATGCACCTGCTGCGACGGCGACTGCCAGGCCCAGGCTCGCGATGCGGAGCCCCCACAGGAGCGGGCGCCGCTGCTCCCGCAGCTCCGCCACTTGAGTCTCCCAGGCGAAGTCTGGACTCCTGTCCCGCCAGTCGTGAAGATCCTCCATGGTGTGCCCGGGGAGCCAGGTCAACAGCGTCCCCAGCCCCAGCTTGTTCGAGCTCGGTGTGCGTTCGTGCTTCTCGATGTTGGCCCGGAAATCGCGGTAGCCGTCGAGGCCGCCCGTGACATATCCGGCGGCGGGGGCCACGAGCAGCAGGGCGAGGGCCCCCCCGGCCAGAAAGCGCCGGGCTGGCCCCCAGCCCCGCTGGCGGGCCGCCAGGATCATGTGAAGGGCCACGAGCCCGGCGGTGAACACAGGAAATATGCGCAGTTGGGTGGAGACGCCGAGGGCCAGACCGGCGAGGAGGGGGCGTTCCTTTTTCAAAGCAGAAACGCCGAGAACCAGCGTGAAGAGCCAGCCCGTTCGAAAGAAGGCACCCGCGGTCCAGGCCGGCTCCCAGGGCCAGCCAATCGTCCAAAGAACGGCGACGAGGCCGGCGGCCCGCCAGCGGAAGCTCCAGACCAACAGCCCTGCGCACAGCGTGTAGAGCATGACATCCACGAGACCGAGCAGGCGCAACCCCGGGAAGGTCGTCGGCACGACCGCACCCATCAAGCCCCCCACGAGAGTCCAGGCCGGGGGAGGATTGTACCCATGGTCCACGAGCGCCTGCTTCCAGCCGAGCGGTCCGAGCAGCCCCTTGAACACGCTTGCATCCTGCACGAACCTGTCCCAGCGCGCCTCGGTGAACCTGCCGCATCGAGGGGGGAGCCCCGCCAGAACCTCGGTGGCCGGGAGGATCGCGTCGTTGGTGAGATCCCGGATCTCGCGATCGGAGAAGTCCGTGGTGGGGTCGAGGGCCTGCTCGGCTTGCAGCGCGCAGGTGTAGAGGCGGGTGTAGCCCAACTCCGGGAAGTAGCGGGAACCCATGAGGTAGTGGAACGTGTCGTGGATCTGGACGGCCCCCTCCGCGCGAAACACGCCGCTCTGCACGCCCCACACGAGCCCGGACGCCAGCAGGAGCGCCATCCCGACCCGGCGTTCGTGCTTCACGGCCCGCTTCGCGCCGAGCAGGACCAACGCGAACAGTGCCAACAGCGCGCAGCGGATCGCCCTGACGTTGAAGGCGGATCGCAGGGTCAGCACCTCCTGCCCCTGGCGAAAGCGCAAGGGGGGGGCCACGTCGTCCCTGGCCGCACAGTAGAGTTGCAGTTCGCCGACGTACGCGGCCCCACCCCCTCCGACAGCGCTGATCCCCACATACCGACCCTCGCCCTTGAAAATACCCCGGTGGGTGGTCATGGCTCCGGAGGGGGGCGTGAGGGTGAGGTCGGTCCAGTCATTCCCGTCCGGAGAGACGGCGATGCGCAACGGCAACGCTCCGCCGCTCTGCGCGACCACCCCCTCCACGTCGTACTCGGCGCCGAGGTCGAACGCGACGCCGCCGCCGGGCCCGATGCGGGTGGTGAGGTTGTTCTCGGGGCCCTGGCCCTCGAGGCACAAAAGGCCGTCGGTGAGGTTCTCCACCCGCTCTGCCGCCCGGGCGTGCAGGGGCGCCAGACCATCGAGCAGGTTTCCCTCCGGGCAGGCGGCGGGCGCGGCGTGGGCACTGGCTGGCGCGAGCAGGAACCCGGCGACCAGAAGGCAAGCGCAGATGCGTGGGCACGACAGTGCGGATGGGCTCGGCGGTGCGGGACGCGTTCGCATCCGTGGAAGTATCCGGAGCGGTGCTGCGTGCCCACGCTGCGCGGTCCAGGCCCGTCAGGGGTTGGGGGGACATCCGCGTCGGGGTACGGGATGGATGCCGTGCCGCGCGCCCGGGTCCGGACCTCGCCCTACAGAACTCTCGGGATCAACGCCCGTCGGCCGCCGGGGTACTCCGGAAAGGTCCCCCGGTACCACGCGTGGTGGGTCCGTGCGCGCGGCAACAGATTGGCTGTCGTGAAAAGGAAGAACGCGAGGCCGGGTCCTGACCAGGTCAGGATCGCCCAACCCAACCACTCGATCATCTCGCCCAGGTAGTTGGGGCAGGTGACCCAGCGATAAAGGCCGCCCTCGGGGATGCGGTAGCCGGCCTCGCCCGGGTTGCGGAGGCGGAGCAGGACGTGATCGGCGTGTTGGTTGATGCCCCAACCGATCAGGAACAACACGAGCCCCGATCCGAAGCGTGGATCGAGGAGCCAGGAGCCATAGTCTCCGATGCCGGAGAGCTGCCGAGCGTTGGTGTAGGCGTTCGCGAGGTTGAAGCCAAAGCCGGTGAGGGCGATGCCGAGGGGGATGCGACGGTTGGATCGCAGACGGAACGGGAAGATGAAGGTGCGGTAGACGTAGTGCCAGAGCCAGATCGTCGCCATCAGGACGGGCGCGAGTTGGGCGGCCCGGGCCCCGGTGACGAAGAATGCGAGGAAGCCGACCACTGCAGGGCACTCCATCAGGATCCAGCCGGCGCGGGGCCCGAGCGTGGGGCCCCAACCCGAGCGGCCGTGGCGACCATACGGCGCCGACACGAACGAGAGCCAGACCAGCGTGGGGAGCGCACTGATCGCGACGGCGAGGGTGACGGCCTGATGCAGCGTCACCGGCGGCCCCGATCCGTGGGGTGGCGCGAGCGGTGCGAGACCGCCGCGCGGATGCGCTGGCGAGCACCCGCCCCGAGCGCGGCCCCGGCCGGGTCCCGCGCGACTGCACCGGTCACGACGATCATGCTCGGCCGTTATCGGAACGAGGCGCGGTGTGCGAGTGCGCGCCGGCCCCGTCATGCATCGTCCCCGGCGGGCCCGGGGGTGGCTTCGGGACAGCGAGAGGGCTTTTTTCGATCCACCGCAACCGCCGGGCCCCGGCTCCGTATCGATGGGCATGAACACCACCGCTCCTGCCCTTTTCGCTCCCGGCTCCACTCTCGGCCGTGTACTGGCCCCGACCGCCGTGGTCGGACTCCCGCTCGCGCTTGCCGTCGTCGCCCTGCTGGGCGGGGGCGCCTCCGTCGCGACCTCGCCGCCCGCGTGGCTCATCCTGGTGGTCTGGGCCCGGGTGACCGGGATCGGTTGACGCTCCGCCGGTGCGGGCCCGGCGAGCGCCACCAATCCCGGCGGGTCTGGACCGCACCCCCATCCGTCCTTCGGCGGCCGAAGCTGTAAGCCCTGGCCCCTCCGCGGCGTTACCGGCCCGTAGAGGTCATGATGCACAGGTGGTTGCTGCTCCCGCTCGCCCTCGCCTGCCACAAGAGCCCGCCCGCGCCGGAGGCCGGAATGGCCCCCGACCCGGCCGCCTCGGAGGCGCCCGTGTCGTTCACCGCTGATCCCGAGGTGGACGGCCTCACGCTCCGCCTCTACGATGCCGACGCACCGCCACCGGGCTCGGACGCGCTCGCTCGCCCGCCCGCGACGGCGCTCGATGCGGCGACGACCGCCCGGCTCCTCGCCCGGATGCCCGCGCTCGAGACCGACGCTGCGGACACCACCGATCTGGCGCTCCGCCAGGGCCCGCAGCCCCCTCCGCGCACCGGCGCCTCGGTCCAGGTGGATTTCCCCGGAGCTGCAACCTCAGCGCCTGAGGCTGCGCCCGGCCCGCTCAGCGTCCTGCGCCGGGCCCCCGAGGGAGAGGTGCCGATGGCGCCCCACCTCTCGGTCACGTTCTCCGAGCCGATGGTCGCGCTCACCACGCAGGACGAGGCGGCGCGGATCCATCCGGTCAAGCTCGAACCCGAGGTGCCCGGCCAGTGGCGCTGGCTCGGCACGAAGACGCTGATCTTCGAGCCGGCGGTGCGCTTTCCGATGGCGACGGCGTTCACCGTCGACATTGCCGCCGGCACGCTGTCCGTCACCGGCAGCCCGCTGAAGGATGCGGTGCACTGGACCTTCGGTACACCCGCGCCCTCGCTCGTGGCCTCGGGCCCGGGCAGCCCGTCGTACCCGGCCGAGAGCCAGCCCGTGCAGCCGACGCTGTGGATGGCGTTCGATCAGCGGATGGACCCGGCGGCCGTCCTCCCCTCGCTCTCGATCGCGGCCGGCAGCGCGCATCCGGCGCTCCGCCTCGCGACGGCGGACGAGATCGCGAAGATCCCTGAGCTGAAGGGGGGCGCCTACGCGGTCGACCGCGTGGTCGCCGTCGTCCCGACCACGGCGCTCCCGCTGGACACCTCGGCCACGTTCACGCTCGCGGCGGGAGCGCCCTCGGCGGAGGGCCCCCGCACGACGACGAAGGCGATCAGCTGGCGCCTGCGCACCTACGGGCCCCTGCGGGTGACCGAGAGCCGCTGTGGCTGGAACACCTGCCGGCCGGGTGACACCTTCTCGATCACCCTCTCCAACGCACTCGACCCCGCCACGTTCGATCCCGGCACGGTGAAGGTCGACCCGCCCATCCCCGGCGCAAACATCGGCATGAGCGGGAACAGCTTGTGGGTCACCGGGGAGAGCCGCGCGCGCACGGCCTACGCGGTCACCCTGCCGGCGGCGTTGAAGGATGTCTACGGCCAGACGCTCGGGAAGGACACCGTCTCCAACTTCTCGGTGGGCGCCGCCGAGCGCATGCTGACCGGGCCGAACAGCTCGCTGGTGGTGGCAGACCCTGCGGGCGCTCCGAAAATCTCCGTGTGGACGGTCAACGAAAAGGCGCTCCGTGTCTCGATCTGGCGGGTCAAGCCCTCGGACTGGGAAGCCTATGGCGACTGGCTCGACGACGAGCACAGCCACGCGATGCCGGGCGAGCCCATCCCGACGCTCACCCTCCCCGTGAAGGTCGACGCCGACAACCGGGTCGAGACCGCGGTCGATCTGACGCCCTACCTGCGCCAGGGCGTGGGTCACTACATCGTGCAGGTCAAGCAGACGAACCCGCCGAAGAACGAGTGGGAGCGTCAGGCCTGGACCGGCTGGGTGCAGGTGACGAAGATCGGTCTCACGGCGTTCGTCGACAGCGGCAACGTGCTCGGCTGGGCGAACGATCTGGCGACCGGCAAGCCGCTCTCCGGCGTGGCGCTCTCGCTCGGGCCCGATGGCGCGCATGGGGAGACGGCAGCCGACGGCCTCGGGCAGCTGGCGCTCGGCGCCGAACGGACCACGATGCTGATGGCGACCCGGGGCGCGGACAGCGCGTTCGTGCCGGCTTCCGAGTACCCTTCACGGTGGAGCGGCTGGAACCGGAGCACGAACGGGCCCGGCCTCCGTTGGTACCTCGCGAGTGATCGGGGGCTCTACCGCCCGGGCGAGACCGTGCACTGGAAGGGATGGATCCGGTTCGGGGGAGGAAGCACTGTCACGATGCCGGAGCCGGCCATCCGCAGCGCGAAGTGGACGCTGCGCTCGTCGCTCGGGAACCCGCTCGCGGAGGGCACGACGGAGGTGAGCGCCACGGGCGGGTTCGAGGTGAAGGTCGACCTGCCGAAGACCCCGGATCTCGGGAGCGCGGTGTTGGTCGTCGAGCCCGTGGGCACCTGGTCGGGCGACAGCGGGTACAATTCGGTGGACATCGAGGAGTTCCGTCGGCCCGAGTTCGAGGTGACCGCCGAGACCGGGGAGGGCCCGTGGGCGCTCGGCGAGGACGCCGTGATCACCACACACGCCAGCTACTACGCGGGCGGTGCGTTGCCGGGTGCACCAGTCACCTGGCGCGTGCGCTCGACCCCGGCGAGCTTTGCGCCCCCCGGCCGCGACGAATGGAGCTTCGGGATCTGGACGCCCTGGTGGCGCTCGGGTCCGGAGATGGGCGAGGGTGCGCGTTCGGACGAGTGGACCTCGACCACCGACGCCATGGGTGCCCACCGGCTCGGTGTGCACTTCGAGAGCCTGCGCCCCGTGAGACCGATGATGGTCACCGCCGAGGCCTCCGTCAGCGACGTGAACCGGCAGACGATGGCGTCGTCGACGACGCTGCTGGTGCACCCGTCCTCGCTCTACGTCGGGCTCAAGGCGGACCGCCTGTTCGTCGAGAAGGGGCAGGCCGTGGAGGTCCAGGCGCTCGTGGTGGACCGCGCCGGGGTGGAAGCGCCGACGGTGCCGGCGAACCTGGAGGTGGTTCGCAGCGCGTGGACCTTCGAGCGTGGAGCGTGGGTCCAGAAGGAGACCGCTGTCGCCACCTGCACCCTGCTCGCCTCGCGGAAGGATGGGCCGTGTCGTTTCGTGCCCGACGTGGGCGGGGAGTACGTTGTGCGCGCCCGGGTCCTGGACGCGCAGGGCCGCCCGAACCAGACCGAGGTGCGGGTGTGGGCCTCGGGGGCAGAGGCCACGACGCCGGATCGGGGCGTCGCGATGGAGGAGGTCACGCTGGTGCCCGACAAGGCGGAGGTTGCGCCGGGTGGGACCCTGAAGCTGTTCGTCCTCTCGCCGTTCTCGCCCGCGGAGGGCGTGCTCACCGTTCGCAGCGGCGACATGGTGCACTCCGAGCGCATCACGCTCGACGGTCCGAGTCGGACGCTCGACCTTGCCGTGCCCGAGGCGTGGATCCCGGACGTGACCATCGCGGTGGACCTCGTGGGCAGCGCGGCTCGACGCGACGATGCCGGCAAGCCGCGGAACGATCTGCCAGCCCGGGTGGCCTACGCCCAGGGCTCGATCCACCTCGCGGTGCCGGCGACGCCGCGCACCCTGGCGGTCTCGGTGACCCCCGCCGAGCACAAGCTCGATCCGGGCGGCAACACCACGCTGGGCATCGAGGTGAAGGACGCCTCGGGCGCTCCGGTGTCGGGCGCCGAGCTCGTGCTGGTCGCCGTGGACGAGTCCGTGCTGGCGCTCTCGGGCTACCACCTGCCCGACCCGCTCGCCGTCTTCTACACGAGCCGCGGAGACGGGGTCTCGACCTCTCACCTGCGGCAGTGGGTGAACCTCGTGAACCCGGTCGGCCTGCAGTCCGGCGACGCCTTCGGGCAGGGCGGGCTCGGCATGCGTGGCGAGGGCCGCGGGGGCGGCGGGATGGACAAGATGATGGTGATGGGCATGCCCCCGCCTTCGCCTTCGGCCGGAGCGGCGCCGATGGAGGAGGCGCCGGGTGCGCCCGTGGCTCGCAAGTCCGTGGAGTCGAAGGTGTCCGACGTCACGGCCGCGATGGACGGCAACATGCCCGACCAGCAGGGGGCTCCCACCACGCCAATCGCCGTGCGGTCGAACTTCGATGCGCTCGCTCTCTGGGCGCCGTCCGTGCGCACCGATGCTGCCGGCAAGGCCACGGTCACGATCAACCTGCCGGACAGCCTCACCCGCTACCGGGTGATGGCCGTCGCCGTGTCGGGAGTCGATCGCTTCGGCAGCGGCGAGTCCGACGTCACGGCGCGACTCCCGCTGATGGTGCGGCCCTCGCCGCCGCGCTTCCTGAACTTCGGGGACAGCTTCTCGCTGCCCATCGTCCTGCAGAACCAGACCGACGCAGCGATGACCGTGGACGTCGCCATCCGCGGCACGAACCTCACGCTCGACAGTGGTTCCACCGGCGGCCGTCGCGTCGTCGTGCCCGCCAACGATCGCGTGGAGGTGTTGTTCCCCGCCGAAGCGGTCAAGGCGGGTACGGCGCGCTGGCAGGTGGCGGCACAGTCCGGGACGAAGGCCGACGCCGCGTCGGGGTCGCTCCCCGTCTGGACCCCCGCGAGCACGGAGGCGTTTGCCACCTACGGCACGGTCACCGACCAGCTCGTCGTGCAGCCCGTCACCGCGCCCTCCGACGTCTGGAAGGAGTACGGTGGCCTCGAGGTCACCACGTCGAGCACGCAGTTGCAGGCGCTCACGGACGCCGTCGTGTACCTCGCCGACTATCCGTACGGCTGCTCCGAGCAGATCGGGTCCCGGATCCTCGGCGTCGCTGCGCTGCGCGACGTGCTGGGCGCGTTCTCCGCCGAGGGGCTCCCGGCCCCCGCGAAGCTGGAGGCCGCGGTCTCCGCCGATCTCGAGGTGCTCACCCGGCGCCAGAACGGTGACGGCGGCTGGGGCTTCTGGAAGCGGGACGAGCGCTCGTTCCCCTACCTCTCGCTCCACGTGGCCCACGCGCTCGTGCGTGCAAAGCAGAAGGGCTTTGCCGTGGACCCGCAGACCCTCGACCGCGCGCTGGTCTACGCGGCGCAGATCCAGAGCCACCTGCCGCGGTGGTACTCCGAGGAATCCAGGCGTTCGCTGCGCGCATATGCCGTGTACGTCCGCGAGCTGGCCGGGAAGGACCCGTCGGCCGAGGCCAACGTGCTCGCAGCCGGGGAGTTGCCTCTCGAGGCGCAGGGGTGGATCCTGCCCACGCTCTCGCGGGTGAAGAGCCCGAAGGCGGCCACCATCCTCGCGGGTTGGGGCAACGTGGTGACCGAGTCTGCAGGCACCGCGCACTTCGTGACCGGCTACAGCGACGGCGCCGAGGTGCTGCTCCACAGCGACCGCCGCGTGGACGGCATCCTGCTCGACGCGCTCCTGCAGGTGCGCCCCAAGGCCGACCTCATCCCCAAGCTCGTCGCCGGGCTGCTCGCGCACAAGACCGCGGGGCGATGGGAGAACACCAACGAGAGTGCCTTCGTGCTGCTGGCGTTGGATCGCTACTTCCGCGTCTACGAGGGGGTCACCCCCGACTTTGTCGCCCGGGCCTGGCTGGGCGCCGATTACGCCGGTGATCACACCTACAAGGGCTACACCACCGAGCGCGCCGAGCTGCGCGTGCCGATGGCGAAGCTCGAGGGCACGGAGGATCTCGTGCTGCAGCGCGACGGGGCCGGGCGGCTCTACTACCGCATCGGCCTGCGCTACGCGCCGAAGTCGCTGATCCTGCCCCCGGCCGACCGGGGGTTCACCGTCCAGCGGCACTACGAGCCGGTCGACAGCCCGGCGGATGTCCGTCACGACGCGGATGGCACCTGGCACGTGAAGGCCGGCGCACGGGTCAAGGTGACCGTCGAGATGGTCACCCCGATGCGGCGCTACCACGTCGCCCTGGTCGACAACCTGCCGGCCGGGTTCGAGGTGCTCAACCCCGCGTTGCGCGGCACCGGGGAGCTGCCGCCCGACCCCTCAGAGGTGACCGGACCGTGGTGGTGGTGGTCCCGCCCGTGGTACGACCACGAGAACCTGCGGGACGAGCGCGTCGAGGCCTTCGCGTCCCTGCTCTGGGACGGTGTGTGGAGCTACAGCTACTTCGCGCGGGCCACGACGCCCGGCAACTTCGTCGTCCCGCCGGCCAAGGCCGAGGAGATGTACATGCCGGAGACGTTCGGGCGGAGCGCCGGAGACCGGGTGGTCGTGGAGTAGGGCCCGCCTACTCGGCTGAACCCGACATCGTGCCGGTCACCCAGCCGTAGTAGGTGTCGCCCGCGAACGTGAGTTCGACGAGGTCGCCGTCGCGTGTGCCGGTCACGTCGAGGCTGAATGGGCTTCCCTGGGTGTATCCGTCCAGCTGACCGGTCAACTCGTCACCGGAGACCGTGCCCTGCACGTCCCCGTTGGCCACCTCGATCCCGTTGGCGTTGCACTCGGAGACCCCCGAGGCGATCCCCGAGCCGGGGTTCCAGGTGAGCTCGAACAGCCCGCTGCACGGCTCGTCGCCGTCCCCGGAGGCCCGTGTTCCCTCCACGCTGCCGGAGAACGTGACCGTCGCGCTGCCGTCGCAGTCCGGGGACGCGGCACAGTCCGGGTCGTCGCAGTCGAAATCGCCGTCGCGGTCGTTGTCGGCGCCGTCTGCGCACTCGCCGGCGTTGTCGCCCTCGTACGCGGTGCCGGTGTCGGAGGGATCGGTAGAGGCCTTGTCTTTTCCCTTGGCGCAGGCGAGGGTCAACACGGCCAGGAGGAGTACGGTGGAGCGCAACATCTCGGCCGCTAACCCGGGCGGCGGCGCTCGTCGCCGCGCGGGCATAGGTGGCCTGTGCCGTCCTGGATCCCGATGCTCCGCCCCCTCACCCGCTCCCTGCGCGCCATGATCCGGCCCGGCCCGGCCATCCGTCCGGAGCACCTCCGCTTCTGGGTGATGCTGAGCGTCGGCGTCGTCACCGCATTTGCGATCCACGTCGTGTACACCGGGCTCTTTGCGGCGCTGGGCGTGTTCCAGATGGTGACGGCGAACCTGTTCAGCCTCGGGGCCTACGCGTTTGCGATGGCGATGACCCGGCGGGGCCGCTACCTCGCAGCGGTGGCGGCATGTGCCGTGGAGCTCTGCATCCACCAGTCGCTCGCGGTGCACTTCATCGGCTGGTCCGCCGGCATGCAGTACTACCTGCTCGTCCTGCCTGCCGTGATCTTCTCGATGCCCGGCCGGCGGGTGGGGCTGAAGGTCGGGATGACCGCTGTGCCGACGGCGGTGTTCATGGGGCTGCTCGCCACGGACGCCGGGCGGGTGCCGGTCCACACGCTACCCCCAACCCTGTTGTCGGCGCTCGAGCTCGTCAACGTGGCGGTCATCTTCGGCCTGCTGGGGTTCTTCGCGATGAATTTCGCGCAGGCGGCCGAGGTCGCCGAGCGTCGCATGCGGGAGGAGTACGAGCGCGCCGAGATGCTGCTGCACAACATCCTCCCCGCCTCGATCGCGGACCGGCTCAAGACCTCGGGCGGGGTCATCGCGGATGGGTTCGCAGACGCCTCCGTCCTCTTCGCCGACATCGTGGGGTTCACCACCATGTCCAGCGAGATGTCGCCGCAGCGCGTCGTCGCGATGCTGGACGAGCTCTTCAGCGATTTTGACGACCTCGTCGGCGCTCGCGGCCTCGAGAAGATCAAGACGATCGGGGATGCGTACATGGTCGCCGGCGGCGTACCCGGCCCGATGGAGGGGCACGCGGACGCCCTCGCAGACCTCGCCCTGGCCATGCAGACCGTGGTGGCGGCGCGCGGGGCTGGTGGCGAGCCGGCGCTGCAGATGCGGATCGGCATCCACTCGGGGCCGGTGGTGGCGGGCGTGATCGGCCGCAGGCGGTTCATCTACGACCTGTGGGGAGACACGGTGAACACTGCCGCGCGCATGGAGTCGCACGGGGTTGCGGGTGCGGTGCAGATCAGCCGGGCCACGCGGGACCGGCTGGGGGGGCGGTGGGTCGTGGAGCCCCGGGGGGAGATCACCGTGAAGGGCAAGGGAGAGATGGAGGTCTTTCTGCTGCGGGCGAGGGCGGACTGACGGGTGTGCCGGCGTTCGCGCTGGCACGGGGTTTGCTCGGTGGGGGACGAGGTGTCCATGCCTGCTCGACACGTGCTCTTCCATGCTGCGCCGGCCCTGGAGGGGAGGTGACCCCGCTGCATGACGCCCTGATCGACGACCACCGGAGGCTGGATCGCATCTTCTCGGAGGTCGGTGAGGCCACGGCTGCGGGGGCTGACCTGCGGACGATCGGGGAGATCTGGACGAGGTTCGGTGCGGCGCTCCGGAGGCACCTCGCCCTGGAAGAGGACGCGATCTTTCCGGTCCTCACCCGCACGCACCCGGACGAGATCTCGGCGCTGTGCGTCGAGCATCACCGGATCCGGACCCGGCTCGAGCGGCTGGACATGGACGTCGATCTGCACCTCCTTCGGGACCCGGCCGTCCGGTCGCTCATCGCGGATCTGCAGGCGCACGCCCGACGGGAGGATGTCGGGCTCTACGCGTGGGCGGAGGCGGAGCTGTCACCGGCCGAGAAGCGCCACATGCTCACCGAGCTCGATCGGCAGGGCCTCGGGGAGCCTGGCGCCGCAGCGCACCCGCAGGCCTGACCGCTGTCGGTCTCGTCGGGCGAAATGCCACCGGAGAAGGGCGGCTCTGCCCAGGACGGCTCTTGTGGCCCGTCCGCTCGGGCGCCTGCCCCTGGCCATGAGTTCGATGGGGCCGCGGGGGACCACGTGGGCCGGGTCGACCGCTGGGGCTCGCGGCACACGCGTTGCAAGTCGCTCAACCGGCGACAAAGCTCTCGTCCATTTCGGCGGGGATCGCCCGAGGTATTTCATGAAACGCAAGTCAGACGTCGAGCTGCGGGACGAAGTGTTGGCGGAGATCAAGTGGGACACCCGGCTCGAGCCGACCGAGGTCGGTGTGGAGGTGAAGAACGGCGTGGTGACCCTGAGCGGCACCGTCGACAGTTGGGCGAAGCGTCTGGCCGCCAAGGAGGCCGCGCACCGCGTGTTCGGGGTGCTCGACGTCGCCAACGACGTGGTGGTGCACACGCGCACCTCGCCGGGGCGCACGGATGCCGACATCGCAGAGCAGGCCCGACTGGCGTTGGAGTGGGATGTGTTCGTGCCCCACGAGCAGATCCACACCACGGTCTCGAACGGGGTGCTCACCCTGGACGGAGAGGTCGGGACGGCGTCCCAGCGGAGTGATGCGGAGCGCGCGGTTCGCTACCTCACGGGCGTGCTCGCGGTCTCCAACAACATCAAGGTGAAGTCCGCGGTCCGCAGCGCGGAGGTCAAGCAGGCGATCACCAGCGCGCTGCAGCGCCACGCAAACTGGGAGGCCGACCACGTGAGCGTGGAGGTGACCGACGGCGGGGTGAGGGTGGAGGGGACGGTCGACTCGTGGACCGAGCGGGATGCGGTCCTGTCAGCGGTCTGGGGCACGCGCGGCGTGCGCAGCGTGGACGATCGCATCGCCATCCTGTAGCGAGCGCCGGTGAGGACCGGGGGCACGGCCGCGCGTTGTGCTTCCCCGCCCTCGGCGTGGTACTTCCGCAGGGTTCATGCCTCCCACCGGACCCCGCCCGCCCCCATCCGAGCTGCTCCGATGGCTCGTAGCGTTGGGGCCGTTTCTGGCGGCAGCGCTGCCGAACATCGGCGCTGTGCCGATTTTTGACGGAGCGCAGTACGCGGAGTGTACGGTCGCGGTGGCGGGGCAGGGCATACATCCCTGGGCGGCGAACTGCTTCGGCCACCCCGGGATAGCCTGGATCCTGCCGCTCTCCCTCGTCCTGAAGGTGCTGGGCTTCCACGCATGGGTCGCCAACCTCGTGGCGATCACGTGGGGGGTCGGTGCGCTCGTGGCGATGCGTCGGATGCTGGACGCGCTCTGGCCGGAGGCTTCGGGGTGGGAACGTGCGCTCGCGGTCAGCGCGATCGGGACACTGCCGGTGTTTCTGGGCAGCGCCTTGAACCCGGGCCTCGACTTCGGGCTCGCGGTGTTCTCCATGTACATGCTCGATGCCCTCGTCCGGCGTCGGATGCGTGTGGCTGCTGCGTGGGGGCTCGCGATGACCTTCACGAAGGAGCCGGGGCTCCCCATCTTCCTGATCGCCGTGGCGAGCTGGCTGCTCGCGTTCGTCGTCCGGCAGCCGATGGGCGCCGTGGAGCGGCGAACGCAGGTGAAGTCGGTGCTGCCCGCAGTGGTGCCCCCGCTGGCGTTCGCCGCCTACCTTGCCGCCCGACACGTCCTCGGCGAAGAGTTGACGTGGAGCGACGGCTCGACGGCGTCACCGCTGGACGAGTTGACGCGGTTCCGTCTGTATGACCGGACGTTCCTCTCCTTTTGCTCCATGCTGTTCGTCGTGCATTTCTCGTGGCTTGCGAGCGGGGTGGCGCTCGCGGGGGCAGTCCGCGGCCTCGCAGGGCTCGCGGTGGCCGAGTCGGGCGCCGTGCGGGTCTCCGGCCCCGTGCCCGGCCGGGGCGCCTTCGTCGCTCTCGTCCTGTTGGGCTGGGCGTGGCTCCTCACCCGGCATCCCACCTTCGTGAACGCCCGCTATCTGCTTCCGGCCATGCCACTGCTGGTGGTCGGGGCGGGCACCGCGTTGCTCGGTCTGGTTCCTCGGGCGGGCGCACGTCAGGCGTTCCTCGCCATCCTCGCGCTGCTCTTCGCTGTCGAGTCGCAGCGCCTCGTCGATCCGATCTCTCGGGCTGTCTACGGAACCTTCGACGCTGGGGGGCGCGCGGAGCTGGATGCCACCAGCCTCACGGGGGAGTGTTGCGGGCACGGGCGGGACCAGTTGGTGCACTCGTTGGAGTACCTGGCGATCGGGCGGTTGGTGGACGACGCCCTGGCCGGCATCGAGTTGGGCCCCGATGACGCAGTCGGGGGGGCGCTCCGCGCGGATTGGTTCCTGGTCCACGATGTCGTGGTCGGGCCAGGAGGTGCGATCCAGCGAGCATATCCATCGCCGACCACGGCCAGGATCGAGCTGTTCACGGTGCGGCGGATCGGGGTCGCGCCGCTTCCGGCGCGGGTCTATTGGCTCGAGCTCCCGTTCGTGGACGGCACCGCCGAGCTCACGAGCCTGGCGCCGCAGTACGTGCTCGCGGCCAGGACGCACGTGGAGCGGGGCGGTGTGGGGCTGGACGTGTTTGAACTGCACAGGCGGTAACACCACGGCGCCGCTGCCCCCAGCAGCGCGGCGTTAGGCGGGGCGGCGATGCGTGCGAGCGGTGCTCCATCTTTCGCTCCCGGTATCGGGTCGTCGATCGCGACCGGCGCGACGGTGGCTGTCCTCAGCGCATGGCTTGCGCAGCCGGCGCCGGGTGCGGGGGATCAGGCGGAGCTGGCCGCAGTGGCGTGGTCCTGGGGCGTGGCGCACCCGACGGGCTACCCGCTCTGGACCCTGCTCGCGCACGGCTGGGTCGTGGTGTGCCACGGCGAGGATCCGGCACGGTCGGTCGCCTGGCTGTCCGCGTTGTTCGCCGGCGTCGCCGCCGCGCTCACGGCCGAGGTCGGCGCGGCGTTCGGCTCCCGCGTCGCCGGGATCGGCGCTGCCCTGGCGTTCGCTTTCTCCCCGATCGCGTGGCAGCAGGCTACGCAGGTCGAGGTCTACCCCCTTTTCTGGGTGTTCCAGGCGCTCGAGGTGATGGCGTTGCGGCGCGCCCTCGCAGCGCCCGACGACCGCCGCGCGCGGGGGGCGCTGTTCGCCGCCGCCGGCGTGGGCGGGCTGGGTACGACCCATCACCTGTTGATCGGCCTGCTCCTACCGGCGGCACTGCTCGTACTCTGGCAGCGTCGAAGCGCGTTGCGGCCTCGTGATCTGGTCTTCTTCGGGTGCCTGGCAGGCCTGCCGCTCCTGCTCTACGGGTTGATCCCCTGGCGCGCGTCGCTGTTGCCGGTGGTGAGCTGGAATCGCGTCACGTCGTTCGAGCAACTGGTCGCGCACGCCACGGGCCAGCAGTACCATGGGATCGTCGGGGACGGCGGCGACCTCCAGTTGCGGCCGCTGCTGGTGGCCGCAGGGGGGGGCATCACGTTGGGGATCCTCGCGTGCTTCACCCTGTTCGCGCTCGCTCGCCTGGTGCCCCGAGGCTCGGCGGCGATCCTGCTCGCATATCTGGTGGCGGGCCTCGCGTTCGCCGCGCGGTACCCGGTCGTCGACCAGGAGGTGTTCTACCTGCCGGCGATCTGGACGCTGTGCCTTTCCGCCGCGCTGGGCATCGAGATCCTCTCTGGCCGCTTCCCGATCGCGAGGTTGTTTCTGGTCGGACTCCCCCTCGCCGAGCTCACCAACGTCTGGCGGCTCGAACCCGCCCTGGATGCACATGATCACGACCTCGCCGTGCTGCAGGCCGCGCCGCCGGGCGCCATCGCCTACGTCGGTGGGAAGTCGGGGTTCACGCTCATCTACCCACTGCTGGTCCGCGGCCTGCGACCCGACATGGCGCTCGTGGATCACGGGCTGCATCTCCGGCCCCGATACCCCGACTACGTCGACCGTCTGGGCGGGGAGCCGCTTCCCGAAGGCCTCACCGCCGGGGAGTGGATCATCCGGACGCTGCTCGACACCGGCCTGCCCATCGTCGCTGATCCCGATGATCCCATCGGGGATCTCGAGGGCGCGCACGCCGTGAGGCTGCAGGCGGGGGTGCTCGACCTGATCTCGCGCGATGGACCCCCTCCGGCCGGGCGGGCGGTGACCTGCGGGCAGGCTACCTTCGAAGGAGCCGTCCTTGGCACGCCTTGTGATCCCATCGGCCCCGTCTCGCCACTCTCCGTGGTGTACGCTCCGTTGACCTGGACGAGCCCATACCCCGAAGATGTGCAGTTGGTCCTCGTAGATGCCGCGGACGAGCGGCCCCTGGCGGGCGGCTCGGCTTCGCCGGTCCTCATCGCGCCCCTCGGGATGGGGCGTCGGGTAGCGCTCCTTCCGGACGCTGTGGCGTGGACGGACCCGGTCTGGGTTGCGGTGCCCCGCTGGTCACCGCCGGGACGGCGCGGGCTCTGGCTCGCCTTGCGCAGGGGCGGCGGGTGGGTCCCGGTGCAGGACGCCAGCGCGCAGCAGGGGCCGTTCGTCCGCGTGCTTTCCTACACCGTCTCCGGTGAGCCGCCCCGGGCCCTGTGGACCTTCCCCGGCTGATCCAGCCCGGGGTGGGCTCCACCTGCTCAATGGTGCACGAGGCCGAGCTCGTGGGCGGTCGTCTCGTTTCTCCAGCACTTCTCCACGATGCGGTCGTCTTCGAGCGCCGCCCGGACGTCGGCGCAGCGGCCCACCCGGTAGGCGCTGTCTTCATTGACCCACTGTGCAAAGTAGCAGTTTCGATGGCCATAGTATTCGATCCACGCCGCCTGGTACTTCGCGAGTGGCCGGGGCATCACCACGACCGGGTCATCGGGCTCTCGCGTGCCCACCGGGAACCCGGAGTTCAGCCAGCCGCGCTCTCGCCGGTGGTCGCAGTGCTCGTCGACGAACAGCAGCATGGGAGGCTGCAGGTCGGCCACGAGTGCGTCCGCTGGGTCGTGGAGCGCGTGCGAGAGCCTCGCGAGACGATCATACTGGTAGATCGTGAACAGTGGCGTCATCAGGGCCATGCCGGCGAGGGCGGTCCACGCCTGCCGGGGCCAGCCCCGGAGCGCTGCGGCGACCACCTGCCCGAACAGCAGGCTCCCCGGGATGAGCAGCTCGAAGTGGTACACAGCGCCGGTGTCCGAGACGCCTGGGCTGTAGTACCCCGCCTCGAACACCACGACGGCGAGCCCGGCCAGGCCCGCGAGCCCGAGGCCCCGTCGATCGCGCCCCTGCCGAAACCACCAGAGGACGACGAGGAAGGACGCCGGCCACCCCAGCCACCATCCATTCAGCCGGACCAGCACGGTGACGAGGTTCTGCAGCACCTGGGCAAGTCCATACCGCCACGGTTGATGCTCCGACAGCGGGTTGCCGAGTCCGTAGTGCTCGGCCTCCGTTTGCAGGAACCAGGGGAACTTCAGCGCATCCCCGCAGACCAGGATGTTGTACCACGCGACCATGCCTGCCGAGGCGGCGAGGACGAGCCCGCCCGCAAGTGCTGAAGGCCACGCCCGCCGGCGCCACAACGCGACCCCGAGCCATGCCAGCGCCACCCCTCCGACGGGCAGGGCGACCTGCGGACGCACCATAACCATCCAGCCGGTGCCGATGGCCACGAGCACCGCGCCGCCCCGCGGCCGCCGGGCGGCCACCGCGGCGCCGAGCAGCGCCGCGAGCGCTCCTGTCGCCGCTGAGGCGTGGGAGAGCCCGGTGGCGCTCGTGAGGTTGGCCATCGGCGAGATGGCCCAGGCGCCAGCCGCCAGAGCGGCGGCCACGGGGTCGCCGAGGGTGGCTCTGGCGAGCCGATGCAGGAGCAGCACGTTGAGCGCAGCCAGGCCCACGTGGAGCAGGGGGGGCAGCCCGAGCACCACGCCGACCATCTGCACCAGCGGCTCGCCGAACATGTACTTCCCGGTGAGCCCTGCTCGGCCCAGCACTGTGTAGTGTTCTGCCCCGGTCGGAAACCCCGGCGGCCCGGTCATGCCCAGGCGGCCATGGAGAAGCTGGACGGCCTGGAACACGTAGGTGGACTCGTCCTGGGTGATCGGTTTGCCTCGCAGGGCGTAGGCCATCACCAGGAAGGTCACCGTCGCGGCGAGGGCGGAGGCTACCAGCGGGGCCCAGCGGACCGCGCCGAGCGGGATCGCAGGTGGAGCGAAGCGTCGGGCCATCCCCCAGCCGACCAGGAGGACGCCTGGGAGGCCGACGACCAGCCAGATCGCGTGCGCGGCCAGCTGCTCGACCGTGAACCCGCGCATCGGCGCCCAGGGCCACGGGAAGAGGACATGGCTGTACAAGAACTCCTCGGGCCCTCGGGGCAGGGCGTACAGCTGGTAGTAGGCGAGCGCGATGCCCGTGAGCCCCAGCGCGATCTCGACCTGCCAGCGGCGGTCAGCCCTTGTCTCGCCGGACTTCATGGTACTCCGTGTCGGTGTTGACCGACCAGATGTCATGGTGGGCGCCGCGCTGGTTCTCCACCGCGAGCAGGGCCGTGAGGATCGAGTGGTCCGCGTTGTTGTACTTGAACATGCCGTAGCGGCCCACGGGCTGCAGGTTCTGGAAGCCGCGCAGCCAGCCCACGACCTTCTCCACGTGCTCGGCGTATCCCCGCTGGTAGACGGGGTAGGCCATCGGCACGCGCACGACGGTGCCGTCCAGGATCGGCGCGCCGCGGGTGAGGGAGGTGTGGGCGATCTCCCTGCTCCCGAAGGCCACAAGCTCCTCGGTGGACATCTTCCAGATGGGGTCGTCGCTGAAGCAGAAGTACTCGAGGCCGAGCGAGGTGCGGCGCGGGTCTGGCACCATCTCGGGCGACCAGTTCTTGAAGTTCTGCACCCGCCCGAGCTGCAGGCTGCGCTCGTGGACATAAACCCAGTTGTCGGGGAACAGATCCGGGTGGTCCACGATGAGATCGATCGTGAGCAGGTGCCGGAAGCGCAGCGAGCGCGCTGCCTCGACCACGTCTGGAGGGGGCGGCGGGTCCATGCGCAGCACCAGGAGCGTGAGCGGGATGGACGAGATGAACCAGTCCCCTTCCCACGTCCGCTCGGTGCCGTCGGGGCTGCGCGTGACCGTGTGCGTCACGCGGCCGGCATGGTGCGCGATGCGGACGACCTCCTCCTGCATGTTCACCTGTCCACCGAAGCCCACGGTCTTCTCGGACATCCGGTCGTACATCAGGCCCGGGCCGGTGCGCGGGTAGTGGAACTGCTCGATCAGGCTGGTGACCACCTCACCGCCGCCGGCACCCGGCCGGAGCTGCCGCAGGGGTCGGGCGAGCGCGTCCCGGACGGCCGTTCCGAGGTCGAGGTTCTTGATCCGCTGGCTGGCCCACTCCGCGCCGATCTCCGAGGTGGGGATGCCCCACACCTTCTCGGTGTAGCTCTCGAAGAAGATCTCGAAGAGCCGGTCGCCGAACCGGTTGCTCACCCAGTCGCGGAAGGAGGCCTCCTCTCCTCGCGGGCGGAGCCGCGCGCGGGCGTAGGAGCCCATGCAGTGCGCGCTCTCGCGGATGCCGAGGTTGCGTAGCGCGTTGGTGGCCCGGAGCGGGTAGTCGAAGAGCTTGCCGTCGTAGTAGATGCGCGACAAGCGGGGCCGGAGCAGGAAGTCTTCGCCCAGGACCTCCTCCCACAGCGCCTGGACCTCACTGAACTTGGTGAAGAAGCGGTGCCCCCCGAGGTCGAAGTAGTACCCCTTGTAGTTCACTGTCCGTGAGATCCCCCCGACGCTGTCCGACTTCTCCAGCACCACGGGGGCCTCGCCGTTCCGCGCCAACACATAGGCGGCGGCGAGACCAGCCGGGCCTGCGCCGAAAATGACCGTTTTCAAGGCATGGATCCTTTGGGGGGCACGAACGGGGACATCCGGGTTCCGCGGGTGACGACGGGGCGGCCGGCTGCGGGTCTGCAGTGGGCTGCCGGCACGTAGCAGGGGCCCGCACCGGCGTCGACAGGCGGGGTGAGCGGCGCAGTTGGAGGGGCGAACAGCGATCGACGGCGATGGGCGAGCCATGGGTGATTGCGCCCGCAGGCGGGCCGGACTGCCCATGCTGGCGGGCGCGGTTGCGGCGATCGCCCGCACAATCCCCCCTGGCACACCGATTGCTCCTTCCCATGCATGCTCCCGCTCCTCCTCCTTGCCTGCATCTTCGTCGAAAACCCTCCACCGGCCGGCACCTGCGAGGAGATCCAGGCCGACTTCGCCGCAGAGTCCGCGAACATCCGCTCATGCTCCACGGATGCGGAGTGCGGCAAGGTCCTGGAGCAAACCAGCTGCGGGTGCACCCGGGACCTCGTCGCGCGGGTCGACGCGGACACCCACGACTTCTACGCGCTCATCCAGGCTGCCGGGGGCGAGTGCGACCTCGGGCTCACCAGCGTGTGCGACTGCCCGCAGACCTACGGCTTCGAATGCGCCGACCACGTCTGCAACTGGGACTACGCAGAAGGCGGCTGGCTGCCGGACTGTCACGCCGACCACGGGGATCCCTATCAGGTGGACGGCCTCGCGATCCTGGGGGACACCCTCACCGTGACGCTCTCCGCGGGCGGCGGCTGCGAGACGCACGACTGGGTGTTGTGCTGGCCGGATGGAGCGTTCGCCGAGAGCGACCCGGTCCAGGCCCATCTGGACGTCTGGCATGACAACCACGACGACCCGTGCGACGCCTGGATCTCCGAGGACGTGCCGTTCGACCTCGCGCCCCTGCGCAACGCGTGGCAGGCGGCCTACGGCGGGGGGCACGGCAGCATGCTCATCTGGGTTGGGACCCGAAGCGTGAACTACTCGTTCTAGGCTGCGTGTGCCCCTACCTGCACAGGATGATCAGCGGGTTTGCGGTGGAGATCTCCGTGCCGTCGGAGTCCGCCCAGAGGGCTGTCGTCTCTGGCGCCGTGAGCCGTGACTGGCAGGCCCCGGTGCGCGTGAGCGTCCAGGTGATCCGCTCCTCGTCGTAGGTCGTGTCGCCCCCGTTGCCGTCGACCTGCCGGCGGTCCAGCACGACGGTCCAACTGTACACCGCGCCACCGTCGCTGCTCGTGGACTCGGACTCGGGTGCGAGGGAGAAGTCGCTCGCTGCGAAACCGGGCGGGAGCGTCTCGGTCACGGTGACTGCAGACCCGGCGCCGCCGATGTTCAGCACCCGGATGCCCCCTGCCCCGCTCTCCCCCGCGCCCAGCTCCACGTAGTTGACCGTGCGGCCGACGGCGATCACGGGCTGCGAGCCCTGCCGCGCCCAGATCCCGTCCTGGTCCCCCGCCAGCGCGAGGTCCCTCAGCTTCTCGGGGGCGCGTGCCCCGAGGAACTCGTACTCCGCTCCCCTCGCCGTGTACTGCTCGTGCTCCATGCACCACCACGCGTCGTCATGCCGCTCGCCGTAGCCGAAGGTGACGTCGGAGCCCGGGTCGATGGTGACGCTCCCAAACGGGTAGTCGTCCGAGAGATCGAAGTAGGGATCGCCCGCGATGGCGTCCTGACTCGTGTCGGACAGGAACATGTACCATTGATCCATGCATATCGGCGTCGTCGTGTCGGTGTCGTAAAGCGCCAGTTGGTAGGTGAAGCTCGAGAGGGCGTCCAACACGCCGCGGTCCCAGGCCTCCCCGAGGCCATAGCAGGGAACGCCCGTCTCCCCGAACAGGGGGACGGCGATGCTCGGGTCGGCCGTGTTGGTCGAGAACCACACGTTCCCGGTCGAGGTGTCGTCCTCGCCGGGCGGGGTGTACGTCACGGGAAAGGTGGCGGACTCCCCTGGCGCGAGGGTGAGCGCTCCTCCGGTGGCTCCGAGGTCGATCCCGAACGATGCGCCCGTCAGCAGCGTCTGGGACACCACGAGGTCGGTGGTCCCCACGCTCCGCACGGTGAGGTCCTGTCGGTCCTCCTCCCCATAGCCGGATTGGAACGACATCGAGCCGGGGTCCACCTCGATCCCGGGGTAGAGCCCCTCGCCGAGCAGGTCCACCGCGAGTTGGGGTGTGAGCGCATCGCTCTCGATCCGCACCTGCGCTGTGTCGTCGTATGTGAGGGGCGTCCAACTCACCACCACGTCCACCTCGTCCCCCGGCTCGATCGTGATGCCGTCCGGTGAGGTGAGGCTGAACGAGGATCCGCCCTGGACCGCGACGTCTGCGAGGTGCACGGCGGTGTCCCCGAAGGACGACAGCGTGAACGTCTGCGTCACGACCGCGCCTTCACCCGCCTGCCCGAAGTCCAGCACCTCGGGGCTCACGCCCAGCTCGGGGTCGGGCGCCTCCGAGGCCGGATCGAGGTGCTTGAGCGCGTTCTCCTGGCAGGCGGCGAGCGGGAACGCGAGGCAGACCGCGAGCATCTGCGTGAACGTGGGGTGTGGGTGGCGCATGCGGGGACGATAGCCTGAGGAGCCGCGGTTGGGGGTCGAAGATCCCGAATTGGGGGGCTGCCGGCAACCGCTTCTGAAGTGGCGCGCGCCCGTCCGCCGGACCGGACCTCGGGGTAGACCCCCGGATGTCCACCCTCCCGCTCCGCCCTTCCGACGTCGAGGCCGCGATCCAGCTGCTCGACACCCTCTGTGCCGACCGGATGCGGCTGGTCGAGATCCCTGAGGATCTGCGCCTGCGGCTGCTCATCGCCGCGGGTCGCATCTCCCGGCCCGGTCGGGATGCCGTGGCGCTCACCGCACGGGCGCACCGCAAGGCCCGCAAGAGCGCGGCGGTGCAGCAGGACCGGGCGCTGGTCGAGACGAGCGGGTTGCGGCTGCAGCGGCAGGCGCCGGTGTACACGCCGCTCTGGCTCGCGGCCCCCGAGCCCGACGCCGGCGCCCCGGGGCTGAACCGCCCGCGCGCCTGCTACGTGTGCAAGGAACCCTACACGCAGCTCCATTTCTACTACGACGCGATGTGCGCGCGGTGCGGGGACTTCTGCTACTCCAAACGGCGACAGACGGCCGATCTGCAGGGTCGGGTGGCGCTGGTCACGGGCGGCCGCCTGAAGATCGGCTTCCAGTGCGCGATCACGCTGCTTCGTGCTGGCGCCCGCGTGATCGTGACCACGCGTTTTCCCCACGATGCGGCGCACCGGTTTGCGCTGGAGCCCGACTTTGGCGGCTTCGAGGGTCGCCTGCAGATCTACGGCCTGGACTTCCGGCACTCGCCTGGCGTGGAGGCCTTCTGCCGCCACCTGTGCGAGACCGAGCCCCAACTCGACCTGCTCATCAACAACGCTTGTCAGACCGTGCGCCGGCCCCCCGAGTTCTACCAGCACCTCCAGGCGGCCGAGGGGTTGGATCCGGCGCTCCTGCCGGATCAAGAGCGCGTGTTGCTGCGCGGCGATCTCGATCTGCGCGCGACCGGGCGGCACCTCCCCGGCACCACCCGCGTCGCCCGGCTCCCGGACGAGGCGATCGCCGCGACCGGGCACCTCTTTCCGGAGGGTCGGCTGGACGAGGATCTGCAGCAGGTCGACCTGCGCACGATGAACAGTTGGCGGCTCAAGCTCGCCGACGTCTCCACGCCCGAGCTACTGGAAGTCCACCTCGTGAACGCGATCGCACCGTTCATCCTGAACAGCAAGCTCAAGCCGCTGCTCCTGCGCGGGAACCGGGGCGATCGTCACATTGTCAACGTGAGCGCGATGGAGGGGCAGTTCTACCGGACCACCAAGTCGGACCGCCACCCGCACACCAACATGGCCAAGGCCGCGCTCAACATGCTCACGCGCACCTCCGCGCCCGACTACAGGAAGGACGGGATCTACATGAACGCGGTGGACACCGGCTGGGTCACCGACGAGGACCCCGCCGCGCACGTGGAGCGGAAGGTGGGTGACGGGTTTCAGCCCCCCCTCGACATCATCGATGGCGCGGCCCGGATCCTCGACCCGTACTTCACCGGGCTCAAGACCGGGGAGCACGTGTGGGGCCAGTTCATCAAGGACTACAAGCCCTCACCGTGGTGAGGATGGCGGCATCGCCCGTCCCGGGTGTTAAGGCCCTTCCAATGCTGCTCCTCCTCGCGCTCGCGGCCTGCACGCCACCCGGCGGGGACGACTCCGCGCAGGACACGGCTCCCTCGGTCTGCTGGGGCGATCTGGCGGACGGCGAGTCCGTCACGCTCGCGACCGGGTTCGACGCCGGCACCGAGGGCATCTCGTTCGTGGACGGCCACCTGCTCGTGGCGGTCCCCACGGGGGTCGTGGAGATCGGACCGGACGGTCAGGTCGGGGAGCCCACGCCGCTCGACCACGCGCTCGGGCTTGCGCCGGCCGAGGGGGGCGTGCTCGTCGCGGACCCCGGGGAGTTCACGCTGGATGGCAGCGGCGAGGACGGGCATGTGCGGTATGTGGGCCTGTCATCCGGCTACTCGGCGGATCTGGCAGCCGGGATGCCCAACCCGAACTTCGTGACCGCGACCCCCTGGGGGGAGATCCTGGTGAGCGATGACACGGGTGACACCATCTTCGCGGTCGACTACAGCGGCGGTGTGGGCACCGTGCGCCCCTGGGTGGACACGGTCCCGAGCCCGAACGGGATGGCGTTCTCGCCCGACGGGAGCGTGCTCTACGTCGTGAGCACGTTCACGCCCGATCCGCCCGTCTGGCGCGTGCCGGTCGGCCCCGACGGCGCGCCTGGGACCCCGGAGCCCATCGTCACGCTCGACACCGGGGCGGCGCCGGACGGGCTCGCCGTGGACGCGGACGGGGGGCTCTGGGTGGCCGCCAACCTGGCCGGGGAGATCGTGCGGGTCGATCCCACGACAGGCTCGAAGACGACGTTCGCGACGGATCTGACGACCCCCGCCAGCCTCGCGTTCGGGGAGGGCGACGGGTTCGATCCCTGCTCGATCTACGCGACGTCGCTCTATGGAGACACCGTCACACGCACCGCGGCCGGGGTGACCGGCCTGCCGATGCTCAAGGCTGCGGCGCCGCCCGATCCCTGAGGGCGCTCAGCGCCCCGCGGCGTCGGCAGCAGCGGACAGATCGAACATGGCGGGTGTGACGCCGCCGATCATCCCGCTCTGCGGCGGCGCCGCACCGACGATGGTCACCACCTCGTGCCCGACACAGCGGTCGAGCGCGCTGGAGAGGTCCGCGTCGGACAGCGACAGCATTCGGCCATCATAGTCCGTCATGCTGGACCAGGGGGCCCCGAGCCTGGCCGTTGCGAGCAGGTGGCCCAGCATCTCCTGGGTGGTGGCGAGCCGCGAGGGCCATGAGCGAGCCAGCTCCGCGCGCACGCCGGGTCCGACTGCGGCCATGGCTTGCGCATCCCGAAGCCGGGACACCAGATCGAGCTCGATCTCGGCGACCCGGGCCGCCACGGACTCCTGGACTCGGGCGCGCACGTTCAGGACGGCGGTGCCGCCCTCCCAGTTCGCGACGGTCACCTGGGGCGTGTAGGTCAGCGGATTGCGAACACGGAGAGCCTCCCATGCGGCGTTCTGGAGCACCTTCTCCAGCGCGTCCCTGCGCTCGGGCTCGGCTGGATCGAGCGGCCCCACCTGACAGTGCATCGAAACCATGGCAAGGGAGTCCCCCGTGCGGGGAAAGAGCAGCACCTGGCGTGCGGGAGGAGGGGGCGGCGGAGCGAGCTTCGGAATGGGAAGCATGATCCGGCCGCGCCCGACCCAGTCCGCCAGCCGCGCTCGCACCTGATCCTCGGCTGCCTGGGCGTCGAGGTTCCCGACGATCAACAGGGTGCCGTTCTCTGGCCGCGTCACGGCATCGACCCAGCGCCGGATGTCGGCGTCCCGAAGGAGCCGGGTGTCCTCGAAGTACGCCGCGTCCTGCAGTCTGCCCAACGGGTGGCCTGGGAGCACCCGCGCCGCAGCGACGGCATCCGCCCAGGCGTCGGGGGAACGCGCGCGGTCCGCGATCTTGTGGACGTGGTCCTCGACGAAGTCGGTTCGATGGGACTCTACGAGCTCGAATCTCTCGGTCGAGGCGCGGAGGAGGTACAACAACGCGTCCAGGTTCCCAGTCGGACCCGCGAAGCCGATGCCCTGGGTATCTGCCCAGCGGAACGTCGATCCGCCCCATCCAAAAATCAGCGCTGCCTGGGACACGCCCTCCTGCTTGTTGTAGATCTCTGGCCGGGCCATCGCTTCGGCGAGCACGTCCACGCCCGGCTTGGGCTCGACCGCAGGCCCGCCACGGAAGGCGAGGGTCGCACGCACGAACGGGATCCCCCCGTAGGGCAGGATCACCACGCGCAGGCCGTTCTCGAGGGTGAAGTCGCGCAGCCCGGGGAGTGTCACCGCCACCTTCGGGGCGACCAGTCGCCCCTCTGCGGTCGTTCGCTCGTTCGCTCGTTCGACGGCCACCGCCCCTGCTGCAACTGCGTCGGCGGGGACCAGCAGGACGGGCACCGCGCGGTCGGCGGTGAGGTATCGCTGCATCACCCCCTCCACGGCTGCCCTGTCGGCCGAGGCCCAGGAGTCCAGCGTGCCGAGGATGAAGCTGGGCTCCCCCCTGAAGTGACTGTAGAGCGCGGCATCGCTGCCCGAGTCGAACGGGGAGATCTGCTGTTCGGCCTCCTCCAACACGCCGTGCAGGTTCTTGATCAGGGACAGGGTACGCCAACGCTCCCACGACCTCGCGTCGCCGTCGGAAGCGTACGGTCGCCAGGGCAGTACCTTCTTCAGGAACCGGTCGGGGTCCACGCCATCCGGCACCTCCCGGGCACACAGCACCGTCGATGCGCGGATGGCGGGATGGTAGTGGCACACCACATCCTCTGTTTCACCCTCGACACGGTCAGGAGCAGAGTCCTCGAGCAGCTCCGTCGCCTGTCGCGCTGCGGCCTCGTCAGCGCCCCATGCTCCCGGCAGGGTCCAGCCCACCACGAGGATTGGGCTCTGTACAGAGGCGGGTGCGCGCCGGAGGGTTGTGTCGAGCGGCTCCGGGGGTTCCCTGCTGACCGGGGCATGTGCTGCGCACGTGCGCGGCGTCTCGTTCACGTGAACGGTGAGGAGCTCGTTCGGAAAGGTCAGGTCGATGAGTTGCTGCACCGCCCGTGGATCCACGTTGCCGACGATGTGGAGGCTCGTCCCTTCGGGGCGATAGTTCTTCGCAGCGTAGGCCAGGAGATCGGCGAGCCCGACCGAGGCCATCCCGGCGGGGGTGTCTGCGCGGGTGGCCGCGTACGGGTGTCCCGGGAACAATCGCGGATACAGCGCGCTGAACGCGATGGAGCCATCTTCGGTGTTGCCCTGGAGTTCGTGGCTGACCACCTCGCGTTCCGCGTCGATCTCGGCCAGATCGATGCCCGCGAGCGGCTCCAGCAGACGATGCACCTCGAGCGCGAGCACCCGCGAGAGCGCGGCCGCCGGCGCCAGGGTCTGGAACACCGTCACGTCCTCCCGGGTCTGGGCGTTCCACAGCGCGCCGAGGTCCGCCAGGGTCTCGTCGGTGCGTCCATCCTCCTGCGTGACGCTTCGGTACCACAGGTGCTCCAGGAGGTGGGCGGTGCCCTCGCGGCCCTGGACGTCTCCCGCCTGCCCGCCGTCGATGACCGTCACGATGGAGACGATGGGCTGTCGCGCGTCGGGGACGATCGTCACCCGCAGGCCCGATGGGTAGCAGAGATCCTGTCCGTGGAACCCATAGTTCGCGAAGTTCAGGGTGAGGGACGGGGTGGCCCCGAGTCCGGCCTGTACGGCCCCGGCGACCCCGAGGGCGGCGATGACGAGACCTGCACGGAGCGCGCGTAGGCGGGGGCGGGACCCCTGCTCGTCTGGTTGTGGCGTTGGATGGCCGCGCATGGGTTGTGCCCGGGAGATTCACCAACGTAGCGCAGCGGCAGTCGTCGTCTACTGCGCAGGATGATCCGGGATGCGGGATCAGTGGTACCTTCGGCACTTGCGCCCGGTGTCCACGTGATCCTCCTGCTGACCCTGCTGATCACCCGGGCCGGGGCCTCCGAAGCCGCGCCCGACGTGATCGTCGAGAGGATCCAGACCGCGCCCGGGCAGGCGCCGACCGGCTTCCGGATCGAGCCTGACGGGACCTGGTCGGAGCTGGACGGGACCTGGACGCAGCGGGTGCGCCTCGACGCGGTCGGCGTCGCAGCGGCGGAGCAGGCTGTCGCCGGGGTCGGGGAGATCACGGTCCCCGCGCCTGTCGGCACCGCGGGCGCATCGACGTGGCGCCTCGGGGACCGCTCGGTGACCGTCCCGGAGGGCCTGGGCGTCCCCGCGCTCGGTACGCTGTACACGAGCCTCCAGGGCCTCCTCGTCCCGGTGCCGTCGACCTCGTTGTGGACCGTCTCCGGCGTGGTGCATCCCGTGCGGTGCAGCGCCGCGAAGGTGCCGGCGCTCGCGCTGCTGACCGCGATCTGGATCAAGGCCCCGGCGGCCCCGCAGGCCGGGGTGTTGGAGGTGCACGACGTCCCGTTGATCGACGTGCGCTGGTTCGAGGGGGGCGAAGCCGTGGGGCGGAGCGTGGTCCTGGAGGACGGCCGGGTGGGGAGCACCTTCGAGGGGCGCCTGATGCACCACGGCACGCTCACCAACGAGGGGTTGGGTCGGCTGGGGGCAGCGCTTTCCGCGGTGGGGTGGCCGACCGTGTGCAGTCAGGGCGTGGAGTAGAGCACCACATCCAGCTCACCCCCGTAGCAGGTGGGCGGGCAGTCGGGGCCGTTGGGCTCGCTCAAGGACCAGTCCGGGGCGTCGGTCCCGGCGCCGACGTAGTACGGGATGTGGACCTCGTACTCCACGTCGCCCCCGTCGCCGCTGAACGTGATGGACACGTCGCTTCCCGAGCAGGTGTACTCGTTGCTGGCGGTGGAGCAGTCGAAATCCACGGTGGTCTCCCCCACCGTCACGGTGCCCGTCGGTTCGGTGACGGGGTCGCCGCTGTCGGTCGCGATGTGCAGCGTGAGCATGTTCACGCAGCCGATCTCGGTGCAGGAGGTGGCGGCGCACCCATGAAGGGCGAGGACCAGCGGGGCGAGGAGCAGGGGACGGTGCATTCGTGGCTGTATTCCGTCGGCGGCCCGACCGGCTCCTGGTGGCATCCAGCGCGTCTGCGGCGACGCCCGGTGGCGCCACGTTGCTCATTCCTGCCGATTCGGGCACCATGGTCGCGCCATGATCGCGATCCTGCTCATCGCCCTCCCCGCGTTCGCGTCGGACACCTGGTCCGACCCTGCCCCGGGCATCCGGCTGCTCGAGCGCACCACGTCGGAGCCGCAGCGGATCTACGCACTCCAGGTCGACCTGTGTGAGCGGGGGGTCTCGCTGCGGGCCACCGCGGAGGACGAGCGCCAGCGCACGGTGTCCTCCTTTGGCGCCCTGGTCGGCGCGCAGGCCGCGGTGAACGGCGACTTCTTCTCCTTTGACGACTACTACACGAGCGGCATGGCCATCGGCGACGGGGCGCTCTGGAACGACGACACCACCAGCGAAGGCTTCGTCGCGTTCGGCCGGGACCACGCCCTGCTCACGCCGCCGGCCGAGGAATGGAGCGACCCTGCGACCTGGATGGCGCAGGCGGTGGGCGGGCGGCCCCAGCTTGTCGTGGACGGCGTCGCAGGGACGGGCTTCACCGAGCCTTCGCACTGCACAGCCGACAATCCGCGCACGGCGGTCGGGCTCTCCCAGGATCGGCGCACGCTCTGGCTCGTGGTGGTGGACGGCCGGTCGGATGACAGCGACGGCATGACCTGTGATGCCCTGGCTTCGCTGATGCAGGGGTTCGGTGCGTACACTGCGATGAACCTCGATGGCGGCGGCTCCAGCACGCTCTGGGTGAAGGGCGAGGGCGACGTGAACCAGCCCTCCGACGGCTCGGAGCGGACCGTTGCGAACCACCTCGCGGTGCTGGCCGGCGGCAGCGGGGCGCCCGAGAGCTGTGACTTCTGGCAGGACGAGGTGCTCGACCAGGCCGGCGTACTGGATGCGCCCGGCCTCACGGACGTGGATGGTGACGGGCGGGCGGACGCCTGTGCACGCGCCGCCGCGAGCTTTCGCTGCCAGCCGTCGACAGGCGACGGGTTCGGCGAACCCTGGACCATCCCCGACCTCTCCGACGATGCGGGCTTCGGCGACGAGGCGCACTACGCCTCGATCCGGATGGCCGACGTGAACGGCGACCGCCTGGCCGACGTCTGTGCCCGGGGGCCCGGCGGGTTCGCCTGCTGGCCATCCACTGGCGCAGCGTTCGGTGCGAGCGTCCCCGGGCCCGCCCTGACTGACGCTGCGGGGTGGAACGACGTCGCCTACGCCTCCACGTTGCGCATGGGCGACATCGACGGTGACGGCAAGGACGATCTCTGTGCCCGCGGGGTCGGCGGCATCTCCTGCTACCGGTCGACGGGGAGAGCGTACGAGCCGGCGCTGGTGGGACCCGAGCTCTCCGACGCCGCGGGGTGGGGGAAGCCCGAGTACTACGGGACGATCCGCCTCGGAGACATCGATGGCGACGGCAAGTACGACCTCTGTGCCCGGGCGGGCGCCGGCATGTGGTGCTGGCGCTCCGACGGGGCGGGCTTTCCCGACCGTGTGGACGGCCCGGTGTGGAGCGACGACGCGGGGTGGGACGACGTGCAGTACTGGAGCACGATCCGCCTCGCGGACATCGACGGCGACTCCCGCGCCGACCTCTGCGGCCGCGGGCCCGCCGGCTACGAGTGCTGGCTCTCCGACGGCGACGGGTTCCCCACCTCAGTGGTCGGCCCCGCGCTCTCCGACGCCAGCGGCTGGGACGACCACTCCAACTATGCGACGATCCGTCTCGCGGACGTGGACGGCGACCGCGACCTCGACGTCTGCGCGCGCGCCAACGCCGGCGTGTACTGCTGGCTCTACGACGCGGGCGCCTACGCCGCGCGCATCGACGGGCCGCTCCTCTCGGACGACAGCGGCTGGGACGACCCCCGGTTCTACACGACGCTGCGCATGGGCGACATCGACGCCGACGGCAGGGCCGACCTCTGCGGCCGCGATGCGAGCGGCCTCGGGTGTTGGCCTGCCACGGGCACCGGCTTCTCGGGGCGGGTCGCCGGACCCGAGTGGTCCGACGCCCTCGGGTGGGCAGCGCCCCAGTACTACACCACGATCCGGTTCGGGGGCGGGTCGATCCTGGCCACGCCGGACACCGGGGATGGCCAGGACTCGGGGCCACCTGCTGCGGAGGTGTCGCACGAGGGGGATGCGGGGTGTGGCTGCGGCTCCGGAGGGCGCCCGGCCTGGTTTGCCATGGCGTCCGGGTTGCCGCTCCTGCTGCGTCGTCGTCGGTTCGGCGCGGCGCGGTCCTGATCCGGCTCACTGCACCTCGGAGCAGCACCGGAAGCCGATCTCGTAGAACCGGAACGTGTCCCCGTGCACCGTCACGTTGGACTGGCAGGTGCGGCTCTCGGCCCAGTACCTGCCCTTGAGGTTGCCGTGGAACGAGGCCTCCCCACCGTCGGCTCGCGTGGTCCATTCCTCCACGTTGCCCACCAGGTCGTACACACCGTAGTCGTTGACGCACCCCGGATTCACGCCTCCGCCCTCTCCCTGGTACAGGTCCCGAACCTCCCCCGCGGCGCTCCCCGCAGCTTCGTAGAGCTGGGTCAGCGACTCGACGGCGGTGGATGAGGCCGACGCGGGCCACGCATCGAGCGCCTCCTGGGAGTACACGAGCCAGGTCTCCTCGTCGTTGCAGCGGCCGGCATCGTAGGCGTTCCCATACGGATAGGCCCGGGCCTCGCCGCCCTCGCACGCGGTCTGCCACTCGGCGTCGGTGCACAGGCGCTTCCCGCGCGCAGCGCACCAGGCGCCGGACTCCTGCCAGGTGTACATCACCAGCGGCAGGGCGCCCGGCACGTTGGGGGCCTCGTACCGATCCATGCACACGTCCTGCACCGTCGCCATCCCGTCGGGGCAGGGCCCCGAGGTGTCGACGGGGACGCTGTCGACCGGAGGCGAATCCAGGGGGACGGTGTCTGTCCCCGAGTCGCGCCCCTCACCCGGGTGGGCCCGGTGGAAGGTGGGGGTGTGCCCCGTGACGCACGCGAGCAGGCTCAGCAGCATTCGGCGGGGCTAACCCCCTGAACATGCCGGCGACCCCGCGATAGGCTCAGCGCATGGCCTCCATCACGAACTACCCCCTGATCTCCCACCTCCGCGCCGAGCCGAGCCAGCACATCCTGCACTTCACCGGCGGGCGTCTGGTGAAGCAGGGGCCCGGCATCGCGTACTGGTTCGTTCCGCTCTCGGCGGCCGTCGCGCAGGTGCCGGTCGAGGACATCGAGGTCACGATGGTGCTCAACGAGTACAGCGTCGACTTCCAGGAGGTCTCCGTGCAGGTGACCGTGCGCTACCGGTGCGCGGATCCCGTGATGGTGGCGAACCGCGTGAACTTCGGCTTGAACCTCAAGACCGGCGTCTGGCTCGAGGCGCCGATCGAGCGTCTGGCCACGTTCTGGTCCCAACGCGCGCAGCAACCCGTACGCGCGCGGATCAACAAGGTCCCGGTGGAGGAGGCCGTGCGTGGCGCGGCCGACGCCGTCGCCTCGGCGATCGATGCGGCCCTGCGCGCGGATGCGGAGATCACCGCGATGGGCCTGCAGGTCGTGGGCGTGCAGGTCACGCGTGTGGCGCCCAACGCAGAGGTCGAGCGCGCGCTGCAGGTGCCCACTCGCGAGGCGATCCAGCAGAAGTCGGACGAGGCCACGTTCTCGAGGCGGGCACTGGCTGTCGAAAAGGAGCGCGCCATCAAGGAGAACGAGCTGAACAACCAGATCGAGCTCGCCCGCAAGGAGGAGCAGCTCATCGCACAGACGGGGGCGAACGAGATCACCCGGGTGAAGCAGGCGGCGGAGGCCGAGGGCGCGCGGGTGCAGGCCGAGATCGCGCGCAACACGCTCCAGGCGGTCTCCTACGCGGAGACCGTCGTGACGCGCGGCGAGGGAGACACCGCCGCCCGACGAGGCTGGGAGGAGATGGAGAACGCCGCGGAGGCCCGAAGGGTGGAGCTGTACAAGAACGCGCCCACCGCTGTCGGCATCGCGATGTCGATCCAGCAGCTCGCGGGCAAGGTGCAGACGATCCAGCACCTCAACATCACGCCCGAACTCTTCGGCTCCTTGTTCGAGGACATGCTCAAGGACCGCGGAGGCGCCCCGGCCGTGGAGGGTCAGGCCAAGTGAACACCTCGGCCCCGCGGCTGATCGTGGTCACCCGGCCCAGTCCGGTCGAGGCGCTGGTACAGCGCCACGGAACACAGTCCCAGGCGAAGTTCTACCTGGAGTCGCGCAAGCAGCGCTTCGAGCCCGTCGCGCGGCTGGATGCGTCCGTGCAGGCGGGGATCGCCACGGTCCTGGCCGCGGTGCCCCCGGACTGGCGGCGCGTGCGGGTGGACCGCGCGGATCTGGACCGCTTCGTGTTCCGCCCCGACGATGTCGTGCTGGTGGTCGGGCAGGACGGGCTGGTCGCGAACGTCGCCAAGTACCTGGAGGGGCAGCTCTGCATCGGCGTCAACCCGGACCCCAGCTCGTGGGACGGTGTGCTGTGTCGCCACGCACCCGAGGACGTCGGCGCGGTCCTGCGGTGGGTGGAGCGCCGCGACCCCTCCCTCGGGTTCGGGATCGAAGCCCGTCCGCTGGTGGTCGGAGAGCGCGAGGACGGGCAGAAGCTCTACGCGCTGAACGAGCTGTTCATCGGTCACCACAGCCACCAGTCGGCGCGGTACACGCTCTCCACGTCGGGGCAGAGCGAGCGTCACTCGAGCTCCGGCGTCATCGCGTGCACAGGCACGGGAGCGACGGGCTGGGCCCGCTCGATCAACGGGCAACGGGCGGCCCCCGTCGCGCTGCCGGGCCCGACAGAGCCGGCCATCGCCTTCTTCGTGCGCGAACCCTTCCCCAGCGTCGCGACCGGGATCCTGCTGGACGGCGGTACGCTCGGGGCCGAGCAGACCCTCGACGTCGTGAGCGAGATGAGCGAGGGCGGCGTGATCTTCGGAGACGGCATCGAGACCGACGCGGTCGAGTTCCTCACCGGGCAGACGGTCCGGGTGCGCGTGGCCGATCGGGCGCTGCAGCTCGTGGTGCGATCGGGCGCGTAGCGGCCCGGTCGGGTGCGCCCGGCCGAACCTCAGCGCACCAGCTTGTGCCCGACCAGGAATTGTGTGACGCCCTGCGCGATCCTGGCGTTGCCAGCAGCGTTCGCGTGCCCGCGGTCCTGCGGGAAGTAGAGCGTCTCCTGCGCCGTGTACTGCTCGAATTCGGGCTGCGGATCGTACACCGGGAGGTCGAGCTTCTCGCCGGCGGCGTGCAGGATCCGCCGGTGTGAGCCGGTGTAGCCCTCCCGCTCGAGGGGGTAGCCGAACAGCATCATCTTCGCGCCCACAGCGTCGGCGTTGGCCTTGAAGGCCTTGATGTTGTCCACGTACTCCTGGGGCGAAACGCGGTACACGCCACCGTCGCCCGGGGTGTCCTTCGCCTGGATCTGGTAGGCCTCGATGTAGTTCTTCATGAACACGTAGAGGTGCAGCTTGTAGAGGATGTTCTCCTTGAGGAAGTCCTGGTTGGCCTGGAGCACCGCCTGCGAGCTGTCCGAATAGGCCACCGAGCGGCTGTCCTGGACGATGTACCCGAACAGGATCAGGTCGGGCTTGTAGGCCGCGAGCGTCTTCTGCCAGAGCCAGAGCCCCTGGAAGCTCGAGTAGCCCGGCTGGCCGCCGTTGATCACCTCGACCTTGTGGCCGTCGGCGTTCAGCATCTGTTCGAGCTGGTACGGGTAGCTCTCCTCGTCGTTCACGCCCCAGCCGAAGGTCGTCGAGCAGCCGAGCGTCATCACGCGGAAGGTGCCGGCGGGCTTCTCCTGGGGGTGGAGCGGGGCACGGAGCCCGTTCGCGTCGGTGGACACGCGAAACGTGCCGCCCGTCTCCTTGTGGGTGAGCGGCTCGAGGTGCTGGTTCGGCGGCTGCACCCAGTAGATCTGGGCGTGGGTGAACTCCTTGGTGCTGTCCTTTTTCGGGAGGCCGGCAGCGCGAAGCGCAGCCTCGCTACCGCCGCCGAAGAGCAGCAGGGTGACCAGGACGAAGATCACCCGCCGTACCAGCGAACGCCCGCCGCCATCGAACGCCATCTACTGCAAGCCGCCGGCCGGCTCGATCGTGACCGCTGCGTGGTCGTCGATGCGGCCGTTGGAGTACCACTTGTTGTCGTACCAGGTGGTGTCGTTGATGGTGTACATCAGCACGCCGTTCTCGGGGGCCTCGAACGTGTCCTGGCCGCCGATGGGGAACACGGTCTCGATCCCGGAGTCGGTGGTGAACTTGCCGACCAGCTTCCCGACGGTGCAGCCCTCGATGTTGCAGGGCCAGTCGCTACCGAGGGCCGGCTCCTTCGACCCGTCCAGGGTCATCCACTCCCCCTTGTCGCTCAGCCGGTACCGGTCTGTGAGCGTGCCGAAGATGTGCGCCTTGTCGCCCTTGCACATCGACACGGGCCGCTGCCAGCCGACACCGATGTCGAGGTAGTCGAACGTGGTGTAGACGAGCGGCTTGTTGCACTCGCCCACGTTGAGCGAGGTGTTGAGGCTGCCCATCCAGCCCTGCCAGGCGGTGGTGTCGCCCGACGCCATGGCGGCCATGCAGAGATCGAGGTTCGACTTTGCGACCGCTTCGATCTTCACCGGGAGCCCCAGGAGCGTGCCTTCTACGTTGTCGACCACGTTGGAGTCGAAGTTCACGCCGTCATCGCGCTCGCCGATCCACTGGCTCTTCATCGCGGCCAGCGTGTCCGCTCGGGCGGCGCGCCGATCCCCCTCTCCGAGGGTGCCCCAGTCCTTGGGGTAGTAGCAGTCGCCCTTCCAGCCTTCCTCGTGGTGCCAGCCCTGGATCGGCGGCGGTGGGGTCTTCGGAGCCTTCTTTGCGTGAGCAAACCCCGAGAGCAGGGTGGCGGTGAGGAGGACTGAGAGCATGTGGACTCCGAGAGTTGGGCGATACTAACCGCGGGCGCGGGTTTTTATTCGGTGGGGGGGCCGGTCAGGCGCAGGATGGACAGGCGCGGAGCGCGCCAGCGCGTGCACGAAGGGGCTTGCGGTCGTCGCGACATCCACCCCGCCGGGACGTGTGCTCGTGGCGCGCCGTGGGCCGGTGGCGGGGTCAGGAGCCTGTCCGCCGCTGGCACGGGCCGCGGGCGCAGCGATCAGGACCCGCAGGCGACCATCTTCACGTCGTAGGAGATCGTCGTCGAGATGCCCGTGACCTCCACGTGGTACGTCTTGCCGGCGGCGCTGTGCCAGCCGTTCGGCGTGAACGTGATCGCGTAGTTGCTGCCGTAGTAGGGGTCGAGCTGCGTGATGGTCACCGGCTTGTTCGTGGAGCCCTCCGTCACCGTGACCGCGGCGCGGGAGAGGTCGATCGTGTCGGACTGGAGGCTCCAGCCGACGGCATCGACGCTGGTGCTTCCCGAGCCGATCGCGTCGATGGGGAACGAGCCGGGGGCTGGCCACGCCGTCCAGGCGGTGCTGTCCGAGCCCGACCCGTACAGTACCCACATGCATGAGAACGAATCGGTGGACCCCACGCCGATCGGGCCGAGCCCGTTGGACAGGATCCAGCGTCGATGGCCGAGCGTGGTGGGGTTGCCGAAGTCCTCCATGTAGAGGTCCACCGCGTAGACCGCCGCCGCGGTCGCGATGTTCGACTGGCCGGCCGCCGAGGCGCCGTCCGCGTCGTAGCAGGTCCAGCTGGAGTCCGGGTAGTGGGAGAGCGAGCCGTGCGCGTCCTCCATCAGCGCGCACTCCTGCGAGGCGGCGTTGCGGGTGTCGGACAGGCTGACGGCGGGCAGGTCGGCCAGATAGCGGTAGAGGTTCACCTGGGTGAGCACCCGATCGCGCCACGCGGGGCTCATGTCGCCAGCGTCGCACGTGCGGGTGTCGCCGCCCCACGTGCCCTCCGACGTGTCTGCGCGGTCCGCGGTCCAGCGGGCGCACATGGCGGTGTCCGGGTCCGAGTCGGTGTCCGAGTCGGAGTCGGCGTCGGTGTCCGAGTCGGCGTCGGTGTCCGCATCGCTGTCGGTGTCGGCGTCCGCGTCGGTGTCCGCATCCGAGCCGCTGTCATCGAGCGGCGGGCGGTTGTGCTTCCGGATCTCGCCGGTGTCGGTGCCCGAGCAGGCCGGGAGGAACGCGAGGAGGGCCATGGGGGGGAGGAGGACGCGCATGGGGGGGCGCTATCCCGGTGTCGTTCTGCGAGCCGGCGCGGCCGATCGGGGCGACTGGCGTGCCGGATCGTGGGGGCTACCCGGCGAGGCCCAGCCGCTCGGCGATCGCGTGGGCTTCGAGATCGTAGAGGGCGCCCTCCTCGCCCAGGCCGCCCGGGAGCCGCCCGAGCAGCTCCTCCCACACGAGTCCGTGCAGCACGAGCCAGGTGGAGTACGCGGTCGCGACCATCGGGATCGGCATGGTCCGGGCGATGGGGCCCAGTCGACCCACGGCGTCCGGGTTCGAATAGGCGCGTGGCAGGCGGAGCCTCCCGTCGGACTCGGCGCGCGCGAGCAGGTCCACGAAGATGTGCAGGCTGCGAAGGGCCGCCGCCGCGACGACCTCGAGGGGCGCCCGGTACCCGGGGAAGATCGCTCCGTGGATCAGGATGTACTCCTGCGGGCGGGCGATCGCCCATCGGCGGTACGCGCGGGCCAGCTCGACGAACCGGAGATCGAGCGCGACCGGCGCGACGACGGCGGCGTCCTCGAGAGCCTTGCCGAGCTCCTCGTAGGCGTCTGCGACGAGGCTCGTGACGAGGGCGTCGCGACCATCGAAGTAGCGGTAGAGCGCGGGGGTCGTGACGCCGAGCGCACGGGCGATGGCCCCGAGCGAGAGCGCGGCGGCGCCCTGGTCCCGGATCTGGTCGCGAGCGGCGGCCTTGATCGCGGCGACCATCTCGGCGTGGCGGGAGTCTGCGCGGGTCTCGGACATCTGGCGCCCTATCCCGCTCGCCAGCGCGCCCACTCCGCGGGGGTGTTCAGGTTCAGCAGGCAGTCGGGATCTGCGACATCCACCCTGGCTGCGAGCGCCAGGCGCTCATCCAGCCGCTGTCCGGGCCCGAGCGGCGCAGAGAGCTGGATCGGGTGCCCCGGCGCCCCGTGATGCGAGGCCACGGCGTCCCCCTCGACGGCGAGCAGGGCGGCCAGGGTCTCGGGTCGCGCGGGCGGCACGTCTACTGGGGTCACGAGCGCGGCCCCGTCGCGGTGCGCGATGGAGAGCGAATCCGCCATCGCCGTCGATGCCCAGGCGTGGTTGTAGACGAGCGTACAGCGGGCTTCGGCCGGGAACCGGGCCCCGAGCGCTGCGGCGTACTCCTCCGCATGCGCCCCCAGGACCACGGTGACATCCAGGCCTGCCCCAAGAAATCTGGCGACATGAAGGCACACCAGAGGGACCCCCTCCACGAGGAGAAGCCCTTTGGGCCTGCCCATCCGCGTGCTGCCGCCCGCGGCGAGGACGATGGCGCGACTGGTACGGGAAAGCGGCATCTCTCCCCAAAGGGACTTAGGTTCAAGAAGGTACGACGTATCCCGCACCCCCGTCCGCCCCCGAGTCGCCGCCGATGATCAAGACGAAAGGCTGGTACATCCGCCAAAATCCCATCCTCTCCTCGCTGCCTGAGCGGGAGATGGAGGTACTGGAACAGGTCTCGGACACCCACGAGTTGCGTCGTCGGGCGTCCATCTGGGCGCCCGGTGCGCCCGCAAACCTGATCTACTTCGTGCGTACAGGCATCGTGAAGATCTACAAGGTGAGCGACGAGGGGCGCGAGCTCACCCTGCACTTCCTCACCAAGGACCAGCTTTTTGGCGAGCTGTCGATCGTCTCGTCGACCCCGCACGACACCGCGGCCGAGGCGTACGAAGACACCCAATTGCTCACCATCCCGAAAGATGAATTCATGCGCGTGATGATGCGCAACGCGGGTCTCGCCGTGGAGATGATGCGGCTCGTGGGCGATCGGAGGCGGCAGCTTGAAAACCGGGTCGAGAGCCTGCTCTTCCGGAGCGCCCATGCCCGTCTCGCCGCATTGTTCCTCGAACTCTCGGGTCCGTTCGGGGTGCGGGACAGCCGGGGCGTGATCATCAACCTCAAGCTCACGCACAAGGAGATCGCGAGCCTGATCGGCGCCACGCGGGAGACCGTGAGCTTCGCGATCCTGGACATGCGGCGCGACGGCCTCATCCTCACGGAGGGAAAGCGCGTGATCGTGCTCGATGAAGCGGGTCTGAAGCGCCTGAAGGAGTCGTAGCGCTATACTCTCTGGTCGGAGCCCCGCATGAACCTCGACGCACTTGGTCGCCTTGTATGGGAGAGGCGACGCCCGCCTCGTGGGCTCGACGCCGGTCAGGCCGCCGTGGTCGCGCTGCCCGAGGTGTGTGATGGGCTGCCTGCGCTGATCCCGGGGGAGGCCTCCTGGGCGATCTACTCTGCGTGTGCCGATGTGCTGCAGCACCCGCTCCGTTCAGCCTTCGAGCGAGCGCTGCGGGAGGCCGAGGCCCCGGCTGGCGCGGGGTCTCCCGACGGCGACGAGCTCTCCGTGGCGCTACGGGCCCTGGTCGCAGAGGGGTTGTCGGTCTCCCCGGGGGCCGGCGTGGTGCCGCTGCTGGAGGTGGTGCGACAGACGGCGGCGCTGCTCTCGGCGCCGCCGGGAGAGCTCTCACCACGAATCGCCGCGATCCGCGCCATGCCGCCGGAGGAGCAGGGCGCGTTCCTGGGGCGCTTCGCCTCGCGGATGCAGGTGCGCATGTCCGCCGCCCTTGCGGCGCTGAGTGCAGCGGGGGTGCGCGTGCCGGCCCTCGCGCAGGCCGTCGTGGGGTGCCGGTTTGCCGTGTTGTTCGAGCGCGGCGCGCTCGACCTGGAGGCCAGCCTGCCGCTGCTCTCGGCGGTGCAGGGAACGGGCATTCCGGCGGCTACCGTGAGCGCGGGCGGGATTGCGTTGCGCACGGCGATCGCCGGGGTGCTGGACCGTCGCGGCGCCGGTCGCGCCACACCTGAGGACCTCGGCTTCGTGCTCCGCCACGTGCCGCCGGATCTCGCGGATCGCGGAGTCGCGGACGTGGCGCGGGCGCTCCTCACCGACCCGGACGCCCTGGCGTGGATGCTGCCTCAGCTTGCACGGTTCACGGATGTGAAGACCCTCGTGCGAGCCGGGGTGGCTGCGCCCCTCGCGAAGGACCTGCTCAAGCCGGAGCATGGACTGGCGCTCGCGGCGGCGCTGGTGGAGGTGCTCAGGGAGCTGCGCCGTTGGGACGTGATCTCTGCCCTCGCCGCCTCGATCGCGCCGGTCGCCGACGTGGACGGCCGCGCGGATCGGGCCCTCGTCGTTCCCCACGGACCTGTGCACGCCGTGGTCGTGGCGGTCGGCCTCGGCATGCTCCGTCGCCCCCGGCCCGGGTTCGACGGCGCGGCCCAGGTGGAGCGGGTCTGGGCGGAGGCGGTGCGCGGGATCCCCGGCTGCATCCATGTGGACCTCGGCTTTTGCGCGCTGGTCGTGTTCCTGGATGCTCTCGCGGCCTTCCGGTTCGCGCTGCGCGTCGGCCAGCGGTTCAGCGGGGAACAACCCCCGGTGGGTGTCGGGGTGGGAGAGATCTCCGGCGGGACCGACGGCGAAGTGGTCCGGCTCGGCGGCCCCGCGGTGGAGAGTGCTCTGCAGTGGCTCTCGTTGACTGCCCTTCCACCGCGCGCGGGCATGGACGGCATCCATGCGCTCGGCCTGCACGGGGGGCGGCTCTGCGGGCAGGGGGTGGGTATCGAGGCCGCCGCGGCCGACGCGATCGAGGGTGCTCGCCATGCCGCGGGTCTCGTGGGGCCCCGGGATGCCGCGCCCGGCGGCGATGCCCGGATGCCCCGAAGCCTGGACACGCTGCGCGTGTTCGAGTTCGATGACGAGGTGGTCGCCCTGGCGCGCGTGAACGGGGTGAGCGGGGGGTTCGAGGCGGTTCGCTTCTCCCTGGCCGACTGGGTCGCCCTGCTCGACCGCGACTCCGCCGCTGCGTTGCCGCACCCCGCGCCGGTCGCGCCGGTGCAGCGCAACATGGCGGCCCGCTCCGGGGAGGTCGACCGCATCGAGATGCCCAGCGCCCAGGCCGTGGCGCCGGGAGTTGCGATCGCTACCCAGATCGAGCCATTCACGGTTATCGAGCCGGCGCCGGCGCCGGTGGCGTTCGACCCCTTCGGCGGCGACTCCGCCGAGCCGGCGGGTGCCGGGGCGGCGACGTTCTCGGACCCGTTCGCGGCGAACGCCGAGCCCCAACGGTCGCTCGTGCTCGACCTCGGGGGGGACGACGATTTTGGCCCCGCCCGGCCGCAGCCGGTGCCAGAGCCCGAACAGGTCCGCCACGAGCTGCTTGCCGGTGGCGCGTGGCGCGAGGACTGGCTCGGCGACGGGGGGGCGAACCTCGAGGCGGACATCGCCGCGGAGGCCGAGGGGCAGACCACCGAGTTGCCAGACGATCCGGAGTCGGGTGATTTCACGAGCTTCTTCCTTCCCGGTGTCGATACCAGCTCGATCAGCCTCGAGCCCTCGGTGGACGTGGACATCGAGGACGACCCCAGCGTGAGCGTGATGAGCCACAGCGCCATGCCCCCGGCGGAATCCGGGCCGGTGACCACTCCGCCCAGCGCGCCCCAGCGGCCGAATTCCATTCCGCCCCCCACGGCGCAGCGTCCGCGAGGCATCAAAGCCGATCGTGGTGGAGCGGACGGGGTCGGGGAGTTGCCCCCTCGGGCGCGTTCGCGCGGTCCGGGCGAGACGCCGAACATGGACTTCGAGTTCCTGCTCAAGGGGTACTGCGCGTTCATCGACGGCACCCAGATGGTGTTCGGCCGGCCGTACGGCGCGCGCATCGTCGACCGTCACGCCTACACCGTCTACGGCGATGTCGACGGCGCCTATCGTGCCTTCCTGCAGGACAAGATCGGTGAGGGTTTTGCGCCCCGCACCGAGTTGGTGGGGGATCTGCCCCGCGGCGTGACCCTCGCGCCCCTGGAGAACGAGCGGCTCACGAAGGCCTGGCGCCTGCTCTCGTGACGCTCGCCGTCTTCCCCCTGCCGAGCAGGATGTAGCCTGGCGTCTCTCGGAGATGGTGGCGCCTGACGGAATGCGGTCGTCGGTGGAGATGTCGGAGTTCGTCTGGGTGCGCCTGCACGGGTGGCGGTTGAACTGGAGGCGGGGTACAGCGTGTCGTTCCTTCCCGAAGTGCCGTTGGGGGAGGTCCCTACGGCGCTCGGGGCCTCGCGTACCGCCTTTGCCCTTGTCAGGGCCCGGCTGGGATTCGGGGTCTCCTTCCCTCTGTTTTGAGCGCCGGCCCCGCGGCCCAAGGTCTCCCGATGAAACTCTACCGTGCCCGCGTTCCCGCCATTGCTCACGGTGTGCTGGAGCGCCTCATCAACGAGGGTGACGTCGAGATCGAGGCCGAGAGCCGGACCGAGGCCGAGCAGGATCTCGTCGCCATCATGGAGAGCTATCTCAAGCGTGACCAGGACCTTCGCGAGAGCGTGCGTACCGAGATGGAGCGCAAGAACGTCCCCTACGACCAATACAACAAGACACGTGGGGACGTCGCCTCGATGTGGGGACACCCGACCGGGAACGAGGTCGAGAAGTACCTCTCCCGCCAGTTCATGGAGAACTTCATGATCTCCCCGAACGTGATCGAGGTGTTCGGAGAGGATCGGGAGATGTTCCGCAAGATCATCGACACCATCAAGAAGTTCGACGTCGACGAGAACGCGCTGCGCGCCGAGGCCGAAGACCGCATCAAGAACGTGGCCGAGGGCTCAGTCGAGCGCCAGGACGCGCTCAACCGCGCGTTGCGAGAGGTCCGGAAGAAGCACGGACTGCTCTAGGCTCTAGAGAGAGCCATGCCGCGATTCGTGATCGTGGGTGGGGGGCCTGTCGGCCTCGCCGCCGGGATCGAGGCCCGTCTGCGCGGCGCTGAGGCGGTGGTGGTGGAGCGCTGCGGGGGCCCGGTCGACAAGGCGTGCGGGGAGGGCTTGATGCCCGCGGGCGTCGCGCACCTGGCCCGGCTCGGGGCCGTCCCTGCCGCGGCGGCGAGCCACCCGATTCGCGGGATCCGGTACATCGACGCCACAGGGGGTCGGAAGGTGGTCGTGGAGGCGCCGTTTGCGAACGGCATGGGGCTCGGTGTGCGCCGGCTGGGCCTCTCGGAGGCGCTCCGTGAGCGCGCTGTGGGCCTCGGGGTGGAGCTCTGGGAACGGACGGAGGCGCTGGGTTTTCGGGCCGATCGCGCGGGTGTGACCCTGGAGACGAGCGGCGGATCGGTGGGCGGGGACTGGCTGATCGGCGCCGATGGGCTCCATTCCCAGGTGCGGAAGTGGGCGAGGATAGAGGTCGTGGCCGGACCGGCGCGGCGCCTCGGGATTCGCAGGCACTTCCCGGTCACGCCATGGACCGACTTCGTGGAGGTCTGGTGGGCGGACAACGTGGAGGCCTATGTCACGCCCACGGGCCCGCACCGGGTGGGCGTCGCGTTCCTGTGGGGCGGACGTCGTGGGCGGGGTGATTTCGATACCTTTCTGGCTGGCTTTCCGGAGCTGGCCGCGCGGCTGGGCGCTCCCGAGAGCAGCATACGGGGGGCTGGTCCGTTCGATGTCCGGGTCTCCACACAGGCATCCGGCAGGGTGCTGCTCGTGGGCGATGCCGCCGGCTACGTCGATGCGCTCACCGGAGAAGGGCTCGCGCTCGGGTTCGGACAGGCGCACGAGCTCGTCGGGCTCTGCCTCGACGGGCGCTGGGCCGAGTGGCCGGCTCGATGGAGCGTGATCACGCGCCGTCACCGCATGTTCACTCGTGGGCTGCTGCAGCTCGCCGCCCGGCCGTGGCTGCGTCGCCTCGCGTTTCGCGGGCTCGCCGCCAATCCGTGGGCCTTTCGCTTGGCGTTGAACCACGGCGCAGGCCGACCGGCCCTCACCGGGTAGCCGAGCTTCCGGTCGATGCCCACGCTCGCGCGCGATAGGCGCGGTGGCCTATTGGAGCCACAGATGTCCACCCCCACCCGTCCCCCGAACATCGCCGTCCTGCCGGGAGACGGCATCGGCACCGAGGTGCTCGAACAGGGGCTCCGGGTGCTCGGCGCCATCGCGCCCGACGTCACCACCGAGCACTTCGACTTTGGTGCCGAGCGCTATCTCCGCGACGGAACGACGCTTCCCGACAGCGCGCTCGACCGGTTCCGCAACGAGTTCGACTGCATCTACCTGGGCGCCCTGGGCGATCCCCGCGTGCCCTCGAACGTCCACGCGAAGGACATCCTGCTCGGGTCCCGCTTCAAGCTTGATCTCTACATCAACTTCCGACCCGTCCGCCTGCTCGACGCGCGGTACTGCCCGCTCAAGGACAAGCGCCCGGAGGATGTGGACTTCGTCGTTTTCCGCGAGAACACCGAAGGGTTGTACACCGGCATCGGCGGCCAGTTCAAGCGTGACACTGCGGACGAGATCGCGATCGAGCAGGAGATCAACACGCGAAAGGGCGTCGAGCGCATCATCCGCGCGGCCTTCCAGTGGGCGCACGAGAACGGCAAGACCCGGGTGTGCATGAGCGACAAGGCGAACGCCATGCGCCACGGCCACGATCTCTGGCAGCGTGTGTTCAGGAGCGTCGCCAACGAATATCCGGGGATCAAGCCCTCCCACCTGTACGTGGACGTGCTCACGATGCGCATGGTGCAGACCCCGGAGGACTTCGAGGTCATCGTCACCAACAACCTGTTCGGCGACATCGTGACCGACCTCGGGGCGGCCATCCAGGGGGGGATCGGGCTCGCGGCGAGCGGAAACCTGCACCCCGGAAAGGTGGGGCTCTACGAGCCCGTGCATGGCAGCGCGCCGGATATCGCCGGCCGTGGCATCGCGAATCCGTTCGCCGCGATCCTCACCGTTGGCATGATGCTGGGCCAGCTGGGGCGCCCGGCGGACGAGCGGCGGATCGGGGATGCTGTGGGCCGGTGCCTGATCGCGGGTCGCGTGACCCGGGAGCTGGGCGGGAACCTCACGAGCTCCGAGGCGGGCAGCGCGGTGCTGGACGCAATGAGCGCATGACCACGCCCCTCCTGTGCCTCACGGGCTTCGCGGTGTGGACCGTGGCGCTCGTGCTGGTCGGCGTCGGGCCCTACCGCGTCGGGAGCGTGCTCCTCGGCAAGGCGCGGCCCGGCTCCTTTCCCGCGGCTGTGCCCCATGGCCCGGACTGGTACCAGCGCCTGATGCGGGCCCACGCGAACTGCGTGGAGAACCTGCCCGTCTTCGCATCGCTCGTGCTGGTGGGCCACCTGGTCGACCTTCGAACTGGCGCCTTCGCGGTGTGCACGCAGGTGGTCCTGGGGGCCCGGGTCTGCCAGAGCGTGGCTCACGTATCGAGCGGCCGCGGGCTCGTGATCAACGTGAGGTTTGCGTTCTTCGTGACCCAGGTGACCTGCTTCGTCGTCATGGCGGGATTGATCGCGCTCCGGCGCTGACGCTCTGCAGCAGCTCCCGGAGCCGGTCCAGCGTGACCGGCTTGGTCATGTAGCCATCCATGCCCGAGGCCAGGGCTCGCTCCCGATCCTCGTGGGTCGCCGCACCGGAGAGCCCCTGGAGCCGGAGCCCGGGCCCGTGGATGGATCGCAGTCGCGTCGCCAGCTCGCAGCCGTCCACCTCTGGCATGCGCACGTCGAGGAGGACCAGCGCGTAGCGGGTCGCCGCGGTGCACTTCAGGGCAGTCGCGGCGTCGGGGGCATGGTCGACGGCGCACCCCAGGTGTCTCAACATCGCGACGAGCACGCCGGCGACGACAGGATCGTCGTCGACCACGAGCACCGGGCCCTGGAGCGTGGCGGCAGCGAGCGACGGCTCACCCCCGCGGCGGGGTTGGGGTGCTGGCGGGAACGGGACCCCGATCGTGAAGGTCGCTCCTGCGCCCGGCGTAGACTCCACGCGGATGCTGCCACCCATCGCGTCGGTCAGCTTGCGCGCTATCGAGAGCCCGAGGCCGGTGCCGCCGAAGCGTCGCGTGATCGACGGATCGGCTTGCGTAAATGGCTCGAACAGGCGGGGAAGCGCCTCTGGATCGATGCCCACGCCGGTGTCGCTGACGGTGAAGACGAGGCCGGCAGTCGAGGGCTCGATGCCGAGCGTCACCCGGCCCTCGTCGGTGAACTTGACGGCGTTGAGCAGGAGGTTGAGCAGGATCTGGCGCAATCGACCGAGGTCCCCGAGACCGGTGGCCGGGAGGCCTTCGGCTCGCCGCACCACGACGGCGATCCCCTTTGCCCGGGCCCGCAGTTGCACCAGCGGCAGGAGCTGCGCGAGCAGCAGGTCGAGCTCCAGCGGCTGGTGCTCGAGACGCAGGTGCCCCGCCTCGATCGCCGCGATGTCGAGCACGTCGTCCACCAACGCGAGCAGCATGCGGGCGCTGGACTCCGCAGTTCTGGCGAGGTCGTCCTGCGCTTCCGAGAGCGTGGTCTCGCGCAACAACTCCATCGCGCCGAGCGCAGCGGTGAGCGGCGCCCGGATCTCGTGACTCATCACCGCGACGAAGGCAGACTTCGCGCGGGACGCCGACTCCGCAGCCGCCATCGAGCCCCGCAGTGCCTCGTTCTCCACCTGGCGTGCTGCGGCGAGGCGCTCGGCCTCCTGCACGTCCAGGCGCGTGCGCAGATCCGTGATGCGGCGGGCGAGGTCGTCGCTGCGCAAGGACTCACGCAGGCCTGCACCCTGTCGGGTGAGCGTGTACGCCTCCGCCCACGCGCCGCGCTCGGCGGCCAGCCGGGCGGACAGGTCCACGAGATCCGCCTGGTGCTTCTTGAGGCCGAGCGCCCGCGCCGATTCGAGCCCCGCTTGCACCTCGGTCTGTGCGCGCGCCAGGTTCCCGCGCTGCAGCGCCAGCCGGCCCAGGGAGACCCGTGAGCCGACGACCCCACGCGCGATGCCCCCGTGCAGCCGCAGGTCGAGAGCCCGCTCCGCCTCGAGCCAGGCTTCGTCGAGGTTCCCGAGCCCTTCCCAGGCGTCCGCGAGGTTCGCTCGGATATTGGCGGTGAACGCCACGTCTCCCGTGGTCTCCATGAGATCCAACGCCTGCCCGTACAGGGCGATGGCTCCCACCCGGTCCCCTTCGTCCTCCGCGACCAGCCCGAGGCTGTTGAGCAGGTTTCCGCGGGCGCGGGCGTCGCCCTGCGCCTCGAACACCGCGAGCGCCGCCAGGAAGTCGGCTCGGGCACGCGGGAGATCGCCGAGCCGCCAGGCGACGAGGCCGAGATTGCTCCGGGCGCGGGCCTCCCCTTCGGCATCTCCCTGCCGCTGGAACCGGGCGAGCGCCAGGCCGAAGGAGCGCGCCGCAGCGTGGTACTCGGCGCGTTCGAGGAACACGGTGCCCGTGAGGTTCTCGGCGTCTGCCCGACAGATCTCATACCCCATTGCGGCAGAGATCTCGGCCGCTTCGGTCGCCTCCGCGAGCGTCCGCTCATAGTCTCCGAGCACTGCCGCAGCTCTTGCGGAAGCGAGGAGGGCGACAGCTCGAGCAGTTTCCGCTGGCAGGGAGGCTCCACGGAGGGACGGGGGAGCAGAAGTTATGCCGACTACGCACGAAGTTCATGTCCGCGCTCCCTTTCTGTGCATCCCCCCGGTTGATTGACGTAGAGGCGGCGGCGGCGCCCGAATTCTGGTATGCTCACAGGAGTGCGCGTCTGCCCCTGGGCGGCATCGTGTACACATTTCGGCATGGAGAGAGCGTCATGGCAGTCTTCAAATACGAAGGTCGAACCGCAAACGGCGAGACCCGGAACGGAACGATCGAGGCGAAGGATCAAGCTGCCGCCCGTGCGCGCCTGCGCGAGCAGCGCATCACGGCGCAGACGCTCACCGAATCGAAGGGGTTGAACGCACCCTTCAAGATGCCGGCGATTTTCGCGCCCTCCATCACCACCCGCGACCTGGTCATCTTCACCCGGCAGTTCGCCACGATGATCGACTCGGGCCTGCCGCTCGTGCAATGCCTGGACATCCAGTCCACACAGGCCGAAAACCCGACGTTGCGGGACCAGCTGAAGGTGATCAAGGACAAGGTCGAGTCCGGATCCACCTTCGCCGAGGCGCTCAAGACGTACCCCAACACGTTCGATGACCTGTTCGTCAACCTCGTCGCCGCAGGCGAGGTCGGCGGCATGCTCGACACGATCATGAACCGTCTCGCGCAGTACCTGGAGAAGAGCCAGAAGCTCATCCGGCAGATCAAGGGGGCGATGACGTACCCGACGATCGTCATCATCGTCATGATCATCGTCACCGCGGTGCTCCTCTTGAAGGTCGTTCCGACCTTCGAGGGCATGTTTGCGGACTTCGGCGCCGCCCTGCCCGCGCCCACCGTCATCGTGCTCGGCCTGTCGAAGTGGCTGCAGGCGAACTTCTTCTACGCGGTCGCCGGCATCGTGGTCGTCGTCTGGGCGGTCCGTCGGTGGTACGCCACTCCGAGCGGCCGCGTGATCATCGACCGGTTTCTACTTGCGTTGCCGGTCTTTGGCGACCTGCTCAAGAAGGTCGCGGTAGCCCGATTCTGTCGTACGCTCTCCACCATGCTCTCCTCCGGCGTGCCCATCATCGAGGCGCTCGGCATCTGCGGCCGCACCGCCGGAAACAAGGTCGTCGAGAACGCGATCTCGGCGGTGACCATCAGCATCTCGGAGGGCCGCACGATCGCGGAGCCGCTCGCGGAGTCCAAGGTGTTCCCGCAGATGGTGTGCCAGATGATCAGCGTCGGCGAGGCGACCGGCGCTCTCGACACGATGCTCGGGAAGATTGCCGACTTCTACGACGAGGAGGTCGACGTCGCCGTGGAGTCCCTCACCGCGATGATGGAGCCCCTGATCATGGCGATGATGGGCCTGATCGTCGGCGGGCTGGTGATCGCGATGTACATGCCGATCTTCGAGATGGCCTCGCACATCAACTAGGCGGGCCCCTTGCCGAATCGCGACGAGCTGCGACGACTTGCGCTGTACGCGTTGTCCCGGGCGGTCGTTGTCGCGATCCTGCTCGTCGGCACGGGCATTTCGGCGAGGCTGGGCGGTTGGTCGGGCGACGCCGGCTCGAACGTCTGGGCATGGGGGCTCTCGCTGATCACGGTGGCGGGGGTGACCTGGTGGGCGATCAGGCAGGGGGGCGCGACCCCAGGGCTGGTCGTGGCGCTCCAGCTCGTCATCGACAGCGTACTCACCTCCGTGCTGTGCGGGCTCACCGGCGGGGTTCGGGCTCCATTCGTGCTCCTGTATGTGCCGTCGATCTTCGCCGGTGCGTCGCAACTGCGCTTGAACGGGGCGATGATCGCTGCGTTTCTGTCCAGTCTCGGCCTGGTGGGGGTGGCTGCTTCGACGAATGCCGGTCCGGACCTGCTGCCGGATGGTCTGTATACCGACACGATGTTTCGGATCTTCGCGTTCTTCCTGGTCGCAGTGCTCACCGGGCAGCTGGCCGAGCTGGCTGACCGCACCGGGCGAGCGCTGATCGCCGAACGGCGAAGCTCTGCGATGTTGGCCAGCGAGCACGAGATGGTCCTGGACCGTGTGCGCGCCGCCGTGCTCACCCTCGATCACCTGCAGCGCATCGTCACGATGAACCCATCCGCGCTGCGGTTGCTCGGTGACGTCGCGGGGTTCAACATCACCGAGGTGCTGCGAGGATCGCTCACGGTGGGGACCTGGGAGGAGGGTCGTGAGGGAGGAAGGCGATGGCTCTGTTGTGCGGATCCGCTCCCCGATGGCGGCAGGGTGGTCGTCATCGAGGACGTGACCGAGCTGCAGCGCATGCGCGAGGTCTCCGCCCGGGACGAGCGCCTCGTGGGGGTCGGTCGGCTCGCCGCGAGCATGGCGCACGAGATCAGGAACCCGCTCGCGAGCCTGACCGGTAGCCTTCAGTTGGTGGCGGAAGACAGGCCGGACCGGTTGATCGACATCGCGCTGCGGGAGGCCCAGCGACTCAACCGGCTCGTGGAAGAGTTCCTCTCCGTGTCTCGCAGCCAGAAGATGGAGCCTCGGTCGACCGAGCTCCACGCGCTCGTTCAGGAGGTCATCGCGGCGTTCGGCCGCGATCCCCGCTTCCGGGAGACCGTGCGCGTGGTGGCGGGAGGTGGTCCCGCGGTGGCGGAGGTCGACCCTGATCGGCTGCGGCAGGTGCTCTGGAACCTCGTCGTGAACGGGGCGCAGGCGATGCCCCGCGGCGGCGAGATCCTCGTCAGCGTGGAAGAGCGAGCCGAGTACGAGCAGGGGCCGGAGGGGGTCGAGCTCCGGGTGGTCGATCAGGGGCCGGGCATAGCCGAGGTGGACCGCGGGCGGATCTTCGACCCCTTCTTCACGACGCGGTCTGGGGGTAGCGGTCTCGGACTCGCGCTGGTCGAGCAGATCGTGCGCGCCCACGGTGGTAGAATTGCCGTGCGCGGAGCCCCGGAAGGGGGTACCGCTTTCGTGGTCTGGCTACCCAAGGAGGCCCATGTCGGGTGAACGCATCCTGATCGTGGACGACGAGTCGTCGCTTCGCGAATTCCTCTCCATCTTGCTGGAGCGGGACGGCTATGTCGTTCGCACTGCGGCGTCGGGGGAGCGCGCCCTGGACATCTTCGATGGGTTTGCGCCCGACGTGGTGCTGTCCGATCTCAACATGCCGGGCATCGACGGGATCGAGCTCCTGCGTCAGGTCCGGGCGCGGGCCCTCAAGGCCGGGCGGCACGTTCCCTTCATCCTGGTGACCGCGTACGGAACGGTCGCCAACGCCGTGGCCGCGACGAAGGAGGGGGCGTTCGACTACGTCGCGAAGCCGTTCAACAACGACGAGCTGCGTCTCATCGTCGGGCGCGCTCTCGCGATGCGCAAGCTCGAGGCCGACAACGCCCGACTCCGCGCGGAGCTGGGGGAGCGGTTCCAGCTCGGGCAACTCGTGGGCGCCTCGCCGAAGATGCAGTCCGTCTATGAGCTCGTGCGCCGCGTGATGGGCACGCGCATCAACTGCCTCATCTGCGGCGAGAGCGGCACGGGCAAGGAGTTGCTCGCCCGGGCCATCCACTACGGCAGCGAGCGGGCCCAGGGGCCCTTTGTGGCCGTGAACTGCGGCGCGATACCCGAAAACCTGATCGAGAGCGAGCTCTTCGGCTACCTCAAGGGTGCGTTCACCGGGGCCGCCCAGAACAAGATCGGACTGTTCAAGGCCGCCAACGGTGGGACCCTTTTCCTCGACGAGATCGGTGAGATGCCGCTCTCTGCGCAGGTGAAGGTGCTCCGCGCCATCCAGGAGCGGAAGGTCACCCCGGTGGGCGGCACCGCCGAGGAGACACTGGACGTGCGCATCGTCGCCGCCACGAACCGCGATCTCGGTGTCGAGGTGGCGCACAACCGGTTCCGGGAGGACCTCTACTACCGGCTCAACGTCGTACAGATCGACATGCCGCCGCTGCGCGAGCGCGCGGGAGACATCGCGGTGCTCACGCAGCATTTCATCCAGAAATTCGCGGAAGAATACGGGAAGCCGATGCGGGGGGCGACGCCGGAGTGCCTTCGTCTGATCGAGAGCTACCCGTTCCCAGGGAACGTCCGGGAGTTGCAGAACGTGGTCGAGCGCGCCGTGGCCTTCGAGTTGGGCAACGTGTTGACCCCCGGTTCGCTGCCGGACCGCCTGCACGGGAACTTTGCGCCCGCCAGCGACGAGCGCGCCGAGCTGAACTTGCCGCCCGGCGGCATCGACCTGGAGGCCCGGGTTGCCGGCGTGGAACGACGATACCTTGAAAAGGCGCTGGAGGTCACGGGGGGGAACCGCACCCAGGCGGCCAAGCTGCTCGGGATCACCTTCCGCTCACTCCGGTATCGGCTGGTGAAATTCGGGATGGACGCCGGGGATCTGTCCGAGAGCTGACCGGGCCGGGGCGGCGGATTAGGGGCGGTGGACAGTCAGGCGCATCTGGAGAGAAATGGCCGCGAGTCCCCTCATCCGTCCGCTCGAGCCCGAAGACGCTCCCGGGATGCACGCGCTCCTCACCGGCGCCCTCGCGGCCCGGGCTGGCACGACCCCGTTCGACCCCCCCGCGCTGGCCGCGGCCCGCGTGGCGAGTACCCCGACCGCAGACGTGCACCGGTTCGGGAGGTTCGATCTCGGGCGGCTCGTGGGGTTCGTGGCGCTCGAGCCGAGGGCCGGCAGTCGCACACGGCACGTCGCCGGGGTGCGCCTCGTCTCGGAGCCCCATCTGGCTGCTCCGCTGCTCGACGTCGCACTCGACCTGGCCTGGCGTTGGCTCAACATCGACCGGGTCGAGATCGATCTGCTCGCGAGCGACCCGCTGGTGGAGTGGCTGCAGCAGCTCCCCCGACCCTTCCGAGCGGAGTTGCGCCGCCCGGCGCATCGCGTGACCCCGACGGGGCTCGAGGCATCCGTGCACCTGGGCTGCCTGCGCGAGGGGTTCGACCCCCCGGCGCCGTGCGGGCCCGTGCCGGCCTGGCCTGCCCGGCGACCTCGGCAGGACGGGCTCGTCGTCCGTGTTGCCACCCCGGCGGACGCCACCGTGTTCGCAGCCACCATGCGAGAACCGGAGGTGCGCTGGGGCACGCTTCAGGTCGCGAGTGGGACGGACGCGCGCTGGCGCGCCCGGCTGCACCACACGGAGCGGGACCAGGGCGTGGTGTTCGTGGCGGAGCTCGGGGGCGGGGTCGTTGGGAGCGCGGGGCTACACCCGGAGCCGTTCCCCGCCCACCGGGCTGCGATGCTGGGCATGGGCATAGCGGCGGCCGCCCAGGGCTGTGGTGTGGGCAGGGCGCTGCTCATCGAGGTGATAGGCGCGGCGCGATGGCTTGGGCTCGGACGGATCGGGCTCGAGGTGTACCCCGACAACCTCCGGGCCATTGCGCTCTATTCGTCGTTTGGGTTTCGACCGGAGGGCGTGCGCCGCGCAGCGGCCTGGCGGGACGGTGAGGTCGTGGACTCGATGGGCATGGGCCTGCTTTTGTAGTGCTGCCGGTGTCCCGGTTTGTCCGATGGACTGTCACTTTCCCGAAGGCGCGTTAGCAGCGGCGGGATCAGGAGTCTCGATGTCCCGCATGTTGCCCGTGTTGCTCACCCTGTCCCTCGTTGGGTGTGCGCTGAAGTCCGATGTAGACGCCCTCAACGAGCGCGTCGCCAAGCTCGAGCAGTCCGCCAAGTCGGGACCCCAGGCGCCCGTGGGCGCCACGCCCGCCGCGTCGACCGAGGACGAAGCCGCCGCCTCCAAGATGATGGAGGACATCCAGAACGCGCTCAAGGGCAACGACTACGTGCAGGCCAAGGCCCTGCTGGCCGAGATCCAGTCCAAGTACGCGGCGACGCGTGCAGGCAAGGCCGCTGTCCGCATGGCGACCGAGGTGAACATCGTCGGGACCGACGCCAAGCCGATCGAGGTCCAGAAGTGGTTCACCAAGGAGCAGGGCAAGCTCACGGACAATCGGGTCACGATGGTGGTGTTCTGGGAGGCGTGGTGCCCGCACTGCAAGAAGGAGATGCCGCTCCTCCCCGCGAAGCTCGAGAAGTACAAGTCCAAGGGACTCGGCATCATCGCGCTCACCAAGGTCACGAAGTCCGCGACCGACGAGATGGTGCAGCAGTTCATCACCGACAACAAGCTCGACTTCCCCGTGGGCAAGGAGATGGAGGGTGGCAGCATGTCGGCGGCGTACGCGGTCAGCGGGATCCCCGCGGCGGCCCTCGTCAAGGACGGCAAGGTCATCTGGCGCGGCCACCCTGCTCGCCTGACGGACGAAGTCCTCGACAAGTTGCTGGCGAGCTAGGCCATGCAATGGACCGTCGCGCCGAAGATGCGCATGGATCTGGTCTGCTTCGCCGGCATCAACCTGTCCGGGGAACGCAAGATCATCGACGTGCAGGTCGTCGGTGGGCGGCAGGGCGGGGATGTCGCCGCCGAGTACCTCAAGTCGATGGTCGTGCTTGGGGACATCGGGACCCGCGTGGTGCTGAAAACCTGGATCGGTGACGACTGGGAGCAGCACCCCTGGCGCGCGGTCACGGTGACAGCCAAGCACCACTACAAGACCAAGGAAGGCGAGGTCGGCGTTCGGATCCCGGACCTCGACTGGTACGACAAGCCCGACGCCCGGCGCACCGATCCCGACATGCAGGAGTGCTTCCCGCACGCCGAGACGTTGGAGGCGGGCGCGGCTTCGGGAGAGTGGACATTCGGCCGCTCCGGTGCGCTCAAGTCGAAGATCAAGGCGATCTCGATCGACAAGGTCTGACCGACGGCGGGCTCCGCGTCGGGCTGGTCCTTGATACCCGCCCGCATGTCGACGACCCCGCTCTCCCCCCTCGCGCAGGCCGACAAATTCGGCGCGCACAACTACCACCCGCTGCCGGTGGTGATCACCGCCGCCTCGGGCGTGTGGGTCACAGACGATCGTGGCAAGCGCTACCTCGACATGCTCTCGAGCTACTCGGCGCTGAACCAGGGGCACCGTCACCCGAGGATTCTTCAGGCCGCGCGGGATCAGCTCGAGCGCGTCACCCTCACGAGCCGCGCGTTCCACAACGACCAGCTGGGACCGTTTCTCCAGCGCTTGTCGGAGGTCTCGGGGTTCAGCCGCGCGTTGCCGATGAATTCGGGCGCCGAGGCCGTCGAGACAGGGCTCAAGGCCTGTCGCAAGTGGGGGTATGCGGTGAAGGGCGTGCCGCAGGGGCAGGCTCGCATCATCGTTGCGGCCAACAACTTCCACGGCCGCACGATCACGATCGTGGGGTTCTCCACGGAGGAGCAGTACCGGGATGGCTTCGGGCCGTTCACGCCGGGCTTCGACATCGTGCCGTACGGCGATGCGGCCGCGGTCGAGGTGGCGATCACCCCCAACACGGTGGCGGTGCTGGTCGAGCCGATCCAGGGCGAGGCCGGGGTGGTCGTGCCACCGGATGGCTACCTGCGTGCGCTCCGCGGGATCTGCGACCGCAACCGCGTGCTGTTCTTCCTCGACGAGATCCAGACCGGCCTCGGGCGCACCGGGAAGATGTGGGCGTTCGAGCATGAGGGCATCCGGCCCGACTGCATCACCGTCGCCAAGGCGCTCGGCGGCGGCGTGTACCCGATCAGCGCGTTCTGCGCGGACGACGAGGTGATGAACGTGTTCCATCCGGGCGACCACGGCAGCACCTTTGGGGGCAACCCGATGGCTGCAGCCGTCGGCAGGGCGGCGCTGGACGTCCTCGTGGACGAGAACCTGCCGGCGCGCGCGGCTGAGATGGGCGGCTACTTCATGGAGCGGCTCCACGAGCTTGGAAGCCCCCACGTGCGCGAGGTGCGGGGCAAGGGGCTCCTGATCGGGGTCGAACTGCACGTCGAGAGCGGTGCCGCGCGCCCCTACTGCGAGGCGCTCAAGGAGCTCGGCGTGTTGTGCAAGGACACGCATGGGCAGGTGATCCGGTTCGCCCCGCCGCTCGTGATCGAGCGCGAGGACGTCGATTTCGCGCTCGACCAGGTCCGCAAGGTGCTGACATGAGCCCCAAGGAGCCGCTGCACGCGCGCTCCCTGCAGCACGACTTCGTGTGGAAGGTGAGGCTCACCCACCCGGACCGCGCGGAGGTGCGCATCGAGTGGGCGGGCCGGCCGATCGTGTTCGATCCCGTCCAGGTGCGCGACGGTGACCTCGTCGTGCTCACCAGCGCCGCCCCCGATCGGGTGCGCGGTACGGCGGCGGCGGTGGCGACCGGACAGAAGCCCGATGTCGTCGCGGATCCGGCCATCCTCGAGTGGCTCCGGCAGCAGGGGGGGATCGGTGAGCTGAGCGCGCCGGGGGGCACCATCGCAGGAGCGGGCTTCCGGGCGGTGCCCTATGCCCCGGTCTCGGCGGTTCGGCCGCTCAACCACTTCCTCAGGGCGAGCATCGGTGCGCTTCGTCCCCGGATCACGTTCGCCGCGTTGGCGGAGGGGGCCCGCGCCGCTCCGGTCGAGGGCGTGGAGCCTCGGGCCTGGGAGCTCACGTTTCCCCGGGTCGGCCGCCTGGTGCACCTCGATCTGGCGCTCACCCGCCAGACCTCCGAGGCCTGGATGGAGGGGGCCGCCGGTCTCTTTGGTGCGGACTGGCTGATCGTGGGCTGCGCCTACGGGGAGGCCGAAGCGGTGGCTGCGCTCGTGCCGCGCTTCCAGGCAGGCCAGGTGCTGGTGACGGAGCTGGTGAACGGGGAGCGCAAGGCGCGCGGCCTTCCTACCGAGGGCGTCACGCTGCTGCGTGATCGGCTCCACTCCGCCGGACTGCCGGCGCACGTTTTTGCCACCCAGGCGAGCTTCCGGTTCGAATAGGGAACGTCGGATCCGCGCGGGAGTTCAGGGGAACGCCGGGGCGAGCTCCCCCACGCGGTCGCCGGGCCCACCCGGACTGGCCTCGGTGCTGTTCGTGCTGCATCGGAGTTCGCGGAGGATGGCGTCGAGATCGTCCCGCGCCGGATCGATCTCCGCCTCCATGTCGGGCTCGGCGTAGAACGCGAAGTTCCCGGCGTGATCGACGACGTAGGCCCCGTAGTCGCGCAGGGCGCGCAGGAGCGCGAGCCCGGCCGGGGTGGTCACGATCCCCTCGTCCACGTCGGGCGGGAGGGCGAGGTGCTGGCCGACGGGCACGACCCCGACCATGCTGTCCGTGCGGCTGGTGTCGAGGGACGTTGCCGGCCAGACGATGGATGGTTCCAGGCTGGAGACGGGCAGGGACACGGCGAGCGCGTGCCAGATCCCGGTCTCTGTTTCGCCGGCGCGGATCAGGCCGCCCACCGCGCTGCCGCCGTAGATCCGCACCCCGCCCGAGCCGATGCCGGTGCCCAGCAGGTCCACCTGGGCCATCGAGGCCACGGACCACCCCCCGGCCAGCCAGTGGGCGAGCCACGTCTCGGTGACGACGGTGCCGGTGGCGTCGACGATGTGGAGGTGGTTGTCGCCATCGGGCCACGCGGGGTCCGCGGGGGTCGCGTCCGCCGGGCTCTGCACGGTCGCGACGACGCTGCCGTCCTCGGTCACCGAAACCCACGGGTCCCCGGCGTCTGCGAGGACGACCGGATGGCTCCACTCCGCTGCGTTGATCCAGGCGCCGGCGATCGTGTCGCCGATCGCGACCGTGCACGGGTCCACGGCGTCCTCGAGGAGGAGCCCGGTGCCGACGGGCTGGTTCCACGCCGAATCCGGGGAGAAGGGCCAGCGCCAGGCCTCCCGGCTCGTGGGAAACGGGGGTACCCAGGTGCGGTCGGCATCCTCGTCGATCACACCGTCGCAGTCGTCGTCGCGGAGATTCCACCGCTCGGGCGCGTCGGGGTGCTCATCCGCGTTGCTGTCGTCGCAGTCGTCGCCGCGCTCCACCGCCCCGCTGGGCGCCGTGCACGCGACCGTCGCGTGCGTGGGGTCGCCGTAGCCGTCTCCGTCCGCGTCGGCGTACCAGGTCGGGGCGTCGGTGGCGGTGGACTCGTCGATGACGCCGTCGCAGTTGTTGTCCGCAGTGTCGCAGACCTCGGTGCCGGTCGGGTGCGCACCCGCGTTGGTGTCGTCACAGTCGCTGGCGTCGGCGACGAAACCGGGCCCAGGGTCGCATGCGATCACCGGGGCCGCAGCGTCCCCGTAGCCGTCGCCGTCGGTGTCGGCGTACCACGTGGCGGCGTCGGTGGCGGTGGGCTCGTCGACCGTACCGTCGCAGTTGTTGTCTGCGGCGTCGCAGATCTCGGTGCCGGTCGGGTGCGCGGACGCGTTGGCGTCGTCACAGTCGGTGGCGTCGGAGACGTAGTCCACAGGCGCATCGCACGCAGTCTGGGAGACCGTGACGTCCCCGTAGCCATCTTCGTCACCGTCGGCGTACCAGATCGCGGCATCGGTGGCGGCTGGCTCGTCCACCGTGCCGTCGCAGTTGTTGTCGACGGCGTCGCACACCTCCGACATGGCCGGGTTCAGCGACGCATCGGTGTCGTCGCAGTCGGAGGGGGCGGAGACGAAGCCCGCAGGGGGAGCGCATGCGACTGCCGAAGCGGCGGCGTCCCCGTAGCCGTCTTCGTCCTCGTCCGCATACCAGGTCGGGGCGTCGGTCGCGGTGGGCTCGTCCACGATGCCGTTGCAGTCGTTGTCCATCTCGTCGCACAGTTCCAGCGCGCCGGGGTTGCGGGCCTCATCGGCGTCGTCGCAGTCCGTGGCGTCAGAGACGAAGGCCGTGGGCGGATCGCACGCGATCGCGGAGACGGCGGCATCCCCGTAGCCATCCTCGTCGGCGTCGGCGTACCACGTGGGGGCGTCGGCCGCGGTCGCCTCATCCACGATGCCGTCGCCATCGTCGTCGATGCCGTTGCACCGCTCCGTACCCACGGTCTCCGTGTCGGCCCCGGAATCCGTGTCTCCTCGCGACGTGCTGTGCTTCGAGCCGGCCGGACATCCAGCCAGGAGAGCCAGGACCAACAGTGATGGATGCACGCGAAGCTCCCTGGCCGGCGCTCGGACGGCTTCAATCTCTGCGCATCGTACCATCGGACCCACGTCCCAAAAACGATGATGACGCAGAATCCGGCGAACCGGACCTGCGTCATCAAGGATGGCGGAGAGAGCGGGATTCGAACCCGCGGTACCTTACGGTACACACGATTTCCAGTCGTGCACCTTCGACCACTCGGTCACCTCTCCAGAGGGTGGCGGAAAGGGTGGGATTCGAACCCACGTTAGGTGAAACCTAAAACAGATTTCGAGTCTGTCGCCTTCGGCCACTCGGCCACCTTTCCGCGAAAATTGCATGGCTCTCGGCGTTCAGGGTTTCACGCGCTCGGCGCGCGCTGTGAGCCGCAGGTCGGCGAAGAACCGTTTGAGCTGGGCGCTGGCCTCGGCTTCGCACACCCCGACCGTGAGGTCGAAGCGATGGTTCAACCGCGGATGGTGGGACAGATCGCCCACCGTGCCGCAAAATCCGCCTTTCGGGTCCGACGCGCCGTAGACGACGCGGGGGATCCTGGCGAGCAGGATGGCGCCGGCGCACATGGCGCAGGGCTCGAGGGTCACGTACAGCGTCGTGCCTTCGAGCCGCCAGTCTGCCCGGGCAACGGCCGCGGCGCGAATCGCGAGGAGCTCGGCGTGCCCACAAGGGTCGTTCGTCGCTTCTCGCTGGTTGCGCGCCTCGGCGAGGACGATGCCGTCCTGCCCGACGATCACAGCGCCCACAGGGACTTCTCCGTGTGTGGCTGCTTCTGCGGCGAGCTCGAGCGCGCGCCGCATGTACCGCAGATCCGAATCTGCGTCCTGAACATCCATAGAGGTTTTGGGGGTCATCAAAGAGCCGCGTTGCGAGGCTGCAGGGTCCAGAGGACCCGAAGCGCCCGGCCGTGCCCGCGTGGCCCGGGGATAAGCGGGCAGGGTGTCCCCGTCAACTGCAGGCGCGAAGGGAAAGCGCCAGAAGCCCGATGATGAGCACAACGAGCCCGAGATCTTGCCAGAGCGCCCAGCCCGGGGTCGGAACCTCGGGGGGTGGAGCCACCTCGTCCTCGGGTTCGGGAGGGGAACGGCTGTAGACGAGGCCCGGTGGCTCGTAGACGGGCACGGGGTCGGGGTCGGGGACGATGTCGGGAACCGGAATCACGCGGGGTGCCGGCTCGACAGCGGGGGGTGGGGCGGGGGCGACGGGTGGCTGGGGCGGGCTCGTCGATTCACTCCGGCCCTCGTCGCCCCACGCCATGCCGGTGAGCGGGAAGAAACCCCCAGGCAGCAGATCCAGCGGCTCGTTGTCGACCAGGGTACGCAGCGCTGGCACGTCTCCGCGCGCCATCCCGCGCGCCACCGTGAGCGTGGCCCCGATCCAGGCCAACACCGCCACGGGACGCTCCGCCTCGCCTCCATTCGATCGGCTGGCGGTCACCTCGTGCCCGGTGACGTCTCCGCTCGCGGTGCTCTCGGAGGGGTCGAAAAGCCCGTGGCCGGCGTCCGGCCCCCAGTCGGCCACCGGATCGTCCATTCCCCCGGCTGGCAGCGGGCGTCGGGGCATCAGGGTGCGTCGGGGGCGGGGGGGGTGGAGGCGCCGCCCGTGCCCCCCTGGTGGTCGGCGTCGAGGTAGCCGAGCGCCTGCAAGGCGGCGGCGCTCTCGGCGTCGAAGCCGTTGAGCTCGTCGCCGAACGGCAACGGCACGACTGCCCAGGTCGCCTCGTACGTGCGCCCGTTCTTGGTGACCTTCGCGAGCGGGCCCGTGCCCGTGTCGGGTGACCGGGGCACGAGGGCCTCCTGCGGTCCCTTGGGGATCTCGAGGGTTGCTCCCTGGACCGCGAGGTAGGGCTCGAGGACCGGGAGGACGTACACCTCGCGCTGCGCCGTGCCGCTGCTCGAAAAGACCATCTTGACGGAGTCCACGCGCGGATCCCCGGCCCCCTGGTCAAGGTCGACGTCGGCGTCTGCGTGGCGTGTGGGCTCGTCGCCCAGCCAGACGCTGGTCACGCCGCCGGGCACCGTGAGGATCGCGGTGCCGGTGCCCCGGCTCGAGGTAGGGGTCACGCGGAGCACGGGGCGAACCGGCTCGTGCAGCGCCTCGGCCAGCGCCTCGCGGCCAGGCAACACGTCCGCGTCCCGAAGTGGGCTCTCTTCGTGTGGATCGTGATCGATGTCGAAGACCTTCTCGGTGCCGCCGCGGCTGATCCACTTGGACGAGCCGACCAGGCTCCCCCAGGCGTTGGGCCCGTAGAGCAGGCGCCCAAAGGCGCGAGCCCTGTCGGTGAACCGCGGATCGGGCTGGCCATGCGCGAGGGATGCCAGCGACATGCCGTCGAAGGTCCCGCCGCCGAGCCCGAGCAGGTCGAGTACGGTGGGGGCGACGTCGATCAGGCTCACGGCCGCCCCCACGTGTCGTGGCTCGAGGCCCGGTGCGCGGATGATGAGCGGCACCCGCAGCAGCTCGTCGTACAGCGTGTGCCCATGCTCGAGGTCGCCGTGGTCGAAGAACTCCTCGCCGTGGTCGGCAAATACGACGATCAGGGCGTCGGGGCCGGCCGCCCGGAACAGTCGGTCCAGGGCGTCGTCCACCGAGGCGAGGTTCTGATCGTAGCGGTCCTCGAGGTATCGGCGGACCTGCGCCTGCTTGGCCTTTCCGTGCGCGTAGCTCATCAGCGTCGAGCGCGTGAACTCGCCGCCGAGCCCAGGAAGATCCTCTTTGGAGTAGAGGTTCCGGTAGGGCCACACCTCCTTGTAGGGGAGGTGCAGGTCCATGAAGTGCACCATCACGAAGGCGTCCTCGTCGGCGTGGCGATCGAGAAAGTCCATTCCCCGTGCGACCTCGTAGTCGGCGTACGGCAGGTTGATGGACCCGTGCTCGCCCCAGCCATCCGCCATCTCGAAGTTGCTGGAGAGGTAGATGTTACCGACGAAGGCGCCCGTAGACCACCCCCGAGAGGCGAGCATCTGCTGGATGGGGGTAGAGGACGACCAGCGCTCCGGCTGCATCCCGGAGAGCAACGAACGGGAGCTCGGGAGCGTCCATGGCGCGATGGAGCGGGCGTCGTCGAAGACGACGCCGGTGGCGCCGAGCGCATCGATGTGCGGGGATGGCGCACGCTCGTAGCCATACGTGCCCAGATGATCGCGCCGGAGCGTGTCGATGAACGCGAGGACCACCCGCCTGGGGGACTGGGTGGGGACCACGACGCGAGGCTCCGCAAGGAACGCGTAGTCCGCCGTCATGTCGGCATCCTCTACGCGAAGCTCGATGCGCGCGGTCGTCCCACCCTCCGCGCCCAGATCCACCTGGAACGGCGCAAATCGGGCTCGGTCCAGCCGAAAGCGTGCGCGCTCGGCGCCGCCCACGCTCACCAGCAGGGTGGTCCCGTCGCTCGGGGCGCCGCGGGCGATCTCTGGAGGCACTACGCCCCCCTCAAAGCGCAGCACGCCGCCCGGCGGCACGTCCACCTGCCACGCAATGTGGGCCGGTGCGGGCAGGAACAGCCCCGTGCGGGTGGTCGAGCCCACCTGCAGCGAGCGGGTCGCGGTCGTCGGCGCGCCGCCGGCGCCCGAGGCCGCGGGTGCATCGAGCACCGACTGCCGCTCCTCGGCTTCCGGCCACCGAACGGAGTACTCATCGAGCGTGGGCCGTGGCGCGTCCTTTGCCACGCGCACGGTCAGGCTGTTCGCAGAGTACGCCCAGGTGCCCGCGAGCCCTTCGCTCAAAGAAAATGTGAGCTTTTTTTCCCCGCGGCGCACCTCCATCCCTGGTGGTACCGACGAGAGGAACATCACCCGGGGGCGCACGGGCAGCGGAATCTCGTAGCTGCGCACGTCGTTGCACACGCCCACGAGCCGAAAGGTCCCCGTGAGCGGAATCTTGAGCGACGACGTCGTCGGCGCACGCGCAGCAACCGCAAGCTCTGCCGGCGGCAGGTCGGACAGCCCGACGCCCCCGGAGGAGGCGGCGGCCAATCGCGCGAGTAGCAGGAGCGCGAGGCCCGGCGCAAACATGTTCGGCCCGCGGGCTAGCCCCGGGTCGCCCGGCGACGGCGGCCGACGAGCGCGAGCCCGGCAAGCCCGGCGATCATCGAACCAGCCGCACCCGGAGCGGAGGAACAGCCGCCCGTCTTGTCTCCGACGGAGACCGGCAGGAAGCCCGCCTCCACGCCGGCAGGTCCTCCCACGTTCACGACGACCACGTAGTCGCCCGCCTCTGGGAACGTGATCTTCGGCGCCCAGGCCCCGATGGTGTCACCACCAGCGACGTCCGTGCCGTTGAAGTCGACCTTGTTCGCGTCGGTGATGTCGGCCTCGGAAGTGCCCTTGTAGACCTCCCACACGATGGTGTCCACGCAGCCGTAGGTGGAGACGTCGGTGTGGTTGATGGTCTGCCACTGGAGCCCGTCGATCGCCGACATCTCGAAGAAGCCGTCCGCGCCCTCCTCGGGCTTCGGCGGCTCGCAGGCGACGACGTAGCCGAGCGCCGTGGAGTTGACGGTCTGCGCCTCGCACACGTCGCTCTCGATGACGACGCTGGCGGTCACGCTGAACTGGCCGACGGAATTGTATGTGTGCGTCGGGTTGATCTCGTCGGACTCCTCGCCGTCGCCGAAGCTCCAGTGCTCGGAGACGATGGTGACGCTGGCGTCACCGCCGACGGTCGCGGTGAAGTCAACGGTCCAGGGCACAGGCCCGGTGCGATCGCTGGTTCCGACGTGGGCGCCACCGATGTCCACGGTCGGGCCGTAGATGTTCGTGATGCCGGACACGTCGTCGGAATTCGGCGCCTTCTCGTGCGTGTCGCAGTTGGGCGTCGACCAGAACATCGTGGCGTCGGCGAGGAGCGGGTCCGGGCAGGACTCGTTCTCCTCACAGGAATGCCCCATGCCCCAGGAGTGCCCGAGCTCGTGCGTCGCGACGCCCTCGATCGAGGTCTCGTTGTTGCAGGAGCCGGCGTCGATGTCGGCGGTCACGCCCCAGTCCACCTGGTCGGCGAAGACGACGTCGGCATCGGCCATGTGCAGGTAGCGCTGCCCGTTCCAGGTGACCGACGTGCCGTCGGACTGGCTGTAGGTGAGGCCCAGCACGCCCGTCGCGAGCTTGTCGTTCGGATCGTCCCAGTAGATCTTGGTGCCGCCGTCGGAGGAGTCCTGGAGGCCGAGATCGGAGGTGCCCATGTACTGGTTGGCGATCGCCGCGCACTGCGCAGCCTCCTCCCAGTTGTCGAAGGACTGCTGGATGACGTCGAGCTGGTAGTCCGGAACGCCGTCTCCGTTGACATCCTCGGGGGGGAGGGAGTCCTCGATCGCGTCGTCCATCTCCCAGCAGCGACGCAGGCGCCCGTCGTCGAGCGACATCGGGTTGCCTTCGGCATCGATCTGGGCGCAGTCGTCAGACGGGGCCCATGCGAACCCGGTGTGGCGCCAGGCCAGCGCGGGCTGGATGAACAGCGGGTGGGCGAGCAGTAGGGAGAGGATCATTGGCGCACCCCAGCCTGAAGGTGGTTGATCAAGCGGAGGTGATCGAGCGAGGCCCCGGGGATCGGCTGGCCGTCCCAGCCGGCCGCCACGCGGGCGGCGACGCGCGCCTCGAGGTCCGCGAGCGAGAGCCGCTCATCGACGGAGGGGTTCGGCAGGAACCGGTAGTCCCAGGTCCGGTCGTAGGGCACCGTGAACTGCACGACCATGTCGGAGCCGTCGGCGGGGTTCTGCTTGATGGTGTACTTGCCGGCGTTCAAGGCGATGTTCAGGTAGGATCCGTCGCGGCGCTCCTGCAGCAGCACGAACACGTGTTCGCCAACACCGTAGCGCGGTGCGCCGTCGACCGCCGAGCGGGCGCCGTCGACCTCGCCGCCGGGGACGAGCACTTCCAGCTCACCGGAGGTGTTCAGGTTCGCCGTGCCCTTCAGCGACTTCTCCACCTTGATGGTGAGGTGCGTGTCGATCACGCTGCCGTCGATGCTTGCCCACACATCGGTGACCGTGCCTCGGGCGATCACGTCGGATGCATCGACCATCTGTTCCAGGGACAAGGACGCGATGGAGGTGGCGTGAGCGGGCTGCACGAGCGAACTCCCGACCCCCGCGAGCGCAAGTGCGCCGAATAGGACTCCCAGAGGGAGACGGTGGATACGACCGGCGACGGACATGCGAACACCTCGTGCGTGGGAACTGAAACGTGGATGCTACCCGGCGGAGGTGGGTCCCGTCAAGGGGTGCAGGGCAGATGCTCGATCACCGTGTTGTGAAGCGCGTGTTAAGCCCGCGGCGTTGCGCCCGCTGACGTTGACTTTCGCCCTCGAATCCAGTATGCCCTACCGTTCGCTGTTCAACCCTTCGGCCCGGCCCCCGCCGCGTCGGACCCCTCCGCAGGAATTTGCCGCATGAACCGCTGCTGGACCCCGCAGAAGCTCCTCATCGCCGCCACCGTGCTCCTTGTCATGGACCCGGCGTGGGCATCGTCAACCGGCGGCTCGATCAAGGGCACGGTCGTCGACCCCGACAACATCGCCATGCCCGGCGCGCTCGTGACCGTGAAGTCGCCCGCGATGATCGGTGGTGCGCAACAGACCACCACCGACGACGACGGCCAGTTCCGGTTCGACGAGCTTGCTCCGGGCCTGTACGAAGTGCTGGTCCAGATGGACGGCTTCGGTCCGGTCAAGCGCACGGGGGTAGAGGTGCAGATCGGCCGCACCACCGCGATGACGGTCGAGATGAAGTCGGGCAGCGCCCAGGTGGACGTCATCGGCGAGCGCGCCACGATCGACACCGAGCAGGCCCAGCAGACGAACGTCATGACGAACGAGTTCCTGTCGAAGGTCCCGACCGGCCGCTCGTACCAGGACGCGGTGTCGGCCACGGCGGGCGTGATCGGCGGCGCGAACCCGAACTCGGGCGGCGCTTCGTCGAACGAGAACACGATCATCCTCGACGGCGTGAACACGACCGACCCGGTCACGGGCACGTTCTCGACGAACTTCAACTACGACGCCATCGACCAGATCTCGGTCACCACCGGCGGCTTCGACCCTGAGTACGGGGAGAGCCTCGGCGCCCTCATCCAGATCGCAACCAAGAGCGGCGGCAACACGCTGGCCATCACCGCCAGTGGCTACTATGGCAACGGGAACTGGTCCCCGAAGATGGACGCCCGCTGGGCCCACGACGGGTATGAGCTCTCGCCGACCGGGTTCGACGAAAGCGCGCAGACGGCAGAGGCCGACCTCGTCGTCTCCGGCCCGATCATCAAGGACAAGCTCTGGTACCTGGCGAGCTACCAGTACGAGCGTACGCTGTACTCGAACGTCGGCGTTCAGCTCCCTCGCGATTTCGACGCCCACTACATCCTGGCGAAGCTCACCGCCCAGGTCACCTCGAAGCATCGCGTCACCCTGCAATTCAGCACGGACCCGACCGAGGTCGACAACATCGACCAGAGCAACACCCGCGAGCGTCCGGAGGCGCAGGGGCGCCAGGCGCAGGGCGGCTACATCACTTCGTTGAAGTGGAACTGGTTCATCAACAAGGACACGAACCTGGAGACCACCGCGTCGTACCAGAAGTCCTACATCGAGGTCGGCGGCGTGCCCTGCACGAAGGACCTCACCCTCGGGTACAACCCCTGCTCGCCCGACGAGATGGAGAACACGGTCGACTACCGGACTCCTGGCCGCTCGGGCCTCTACGGCGCGTACAGCGCTGAGAACTACGGCTTCTACTACTTCGACGACCGGTTCCGGGTGGAGGGGTCCACGAAGCTGTCCATCCTCTCCATCGAGGATCCCCTGCACGGTAAGCACGACCTGAAGGCCGGCATCGACTTCAGCTACATGCAGTGGGATCAGGTGCAGGGCTACAACGGCAACCTCTACTACTACGACCTGTACGTCAACCCGTTCGACCCCACCACGCTGAAGAACTACTACTGGATCGAGACCTCGGGTGCGTACCAGTACGCGGCCGACGGCTACCACGTCGGTGCGTTCATCCAGGACGCGTACAAGCCGGTCGAGAACCTCACCTTCCGGTACGGCATCCGGTACGACCGGGCGCTCACCAACAACGACGCGGGCGTGCCCGTTGTCGATGTCGGCGTGTGGGGCCCGCGCATCTACGGCGTATGGGACCCCTTCAAGGACCAGAAGACCCGCATCTACGGTGGGTATGGTCGGTTCAACGACTCCGCACGGCTTTCCGTCGCGAGCTACCTCTCCCAGTCCAGCCTCGGCGAGAAGCTGGTGGTCGGCGAGTATTTCGGCAACAACGCCGGGTCCGACACGAGCAACATCTACTTCGACTACAACACCGACAACTCGATCCAGGTGTGGAACAACACCACCGCGCCGCACTCCGACGCGCTTTCCGCAGGTGTGGAGCGCGAGGTCATCACGAACGTCGCTGCGGGCATCAGCTTTCAGGGCAAGTTCACCCGGAACGTCTATACCTTCGACGAGACCAACCTGATCTACGACGAGGACGGGTACGCATACCTCGGATCGCGTGACGGCTCGCTGGACTTGTTCTACCGGCTGCGCACCCCCGAGCTCTCCCAGCGCAACTACTACCAGACGGACTTCTCGCTCCGGCGGAACTGGACCAAGCGGTGGCTCATGCAGGGCACCTACAGCTACGTCGTCAGCCAGGGCCGCACGCAGGACTCGCTGTCCGGCGCTCTCGTGAACCCGCAGCAGCTCGACCTCGGGTACGGCAACCTGGACACCGACGTGCGGCACCAGATCAAGTTGGCGGCGGCCTGGGACCTTCCGGATGATCCCTGGACGACGACCGTGGGCGCCTCCGCAGAGTTCTTCTCGGGCTACCCGCTCTCCCGGTACTACTACTCCTCCGCCGGTCTCGGTGGCGGTGGTGACTACACCCTGCTCAAGGAGCGGCTCGGGACCTACGGTCGCACGAGCCCCTACTGGGACATCGCGGTGCAGATCAAGCAGGACATCCCTGTGCGGCAAGGCAACTTCGCCGCGACGTTGACGGTCAAGAACGTCACCAACAACAACTACCCGATCGTCTACTACACCACCTACATCGACACCCAGAACCGCTACGTGATCGCCTACCGGCAGGACCCGGTAAGCGCTCAGCTCGGCGCGACCTACGAGTTCTAAGGAGGGATGCTCTCATGCTGATTCTGCTCTCTGCGCTTGCCTGCTACCAGGAGAACATTCCTGAGGTCGATTTCACCGGCACGGTGGTGTTGCCGCGCGCCGCTGCCACGCGCCTGATCCCGACGTACGACGCTGACGGAAACATCAGCGGCTCCGAGGAGGTCACCGACCCGCGCCTCATCGGACCCGTCTTTCTCGGCGCCTACGCCGGGATCGACCTCTCCAGCTTCGCATACCCGCACCCGTCGATGGGACCCATCCTCGATGCGTCCACGCCGGGCAACGCCTTCCCGTACGGCGGTACCTCCGTCGGCCGGTTCGATTTTGCCTGCTACGACATGCTGGCGTGCAAGGTCGTCACCGGGCGGTTCTCCGACTACAACGACGTGCTCGACTACTTCCGGATGATCGGCCGGCCCGTCACCGACTTCGACGGGAGTGAGATCACCTACGGGTCGACGTATCAGCAGCAATGCTACTACTACTACTATGCGACCTCTGATGAGGAGATCTCCTTCATCGGCGCCGAGGACTTCACGGAGAACTCCGCCGGCGACTTCGAGGCGACCTTCCACATGCCGCACACGACCTTCACGGAAGGCATGGCGATGTGGGGCTTCATGGATGCGCCGTTCATCGACGCCCTGGCGACGTCGAGCAATGGCACGTTCACGACCTGCCAGGAAACGAACAGCCACGAAGTGCCCGACTACAACAACACCTACACCGAGGGCGAAGAGGTCTCGGACGCGTTGAACTACCCGAGCCTCTCGATCACCGCGGGCGACTGGGTGGGAGACGGCAACACGTTTGTCACGAGCGCCGACGAGCAGCCCACCGTGAACCTCAGCTTCCAGTACACCGGAGAGTGACATGAGCCTGGTTTTTCTTTCACTGCTCGGGTGTGACCACACCGGGTTCGCATTCCGACCCGAGGTCACCGATGCTCCGGCCGTCAGCGATCTCGGGGAGATCGTGCCCCTCGATGTGGAGGAGTGGACGAGCGCGGACCGCGACGCCCTCGCCTTTCCGGATTCGGTCATCTACTCGGAGGTCGGCGCGGACGCGAACCCCGGCAACGTGACGGGTGCAACTGTGCATTTCATCGGCACGGGTGGCAACATCTGTGTCATCGTCGACCCCGAGGCGGTGTACTGGGCGCGGAGTCTCGCCGCGAGCGGTGCCGGTCGCTACAAGTACGACGACGACTACACAGACGATGGCGACATCGACATGGATATCGGCCTCACCGCCTTCTACACCGGCTCCCCCGGTGTCGAGATGGGCGACTTCAAGGCGACCTACTCCGATGAGTCCGGCGTGGATCACCAGATCGAGTTCAACGAGTGTGTGCAGACCGGCTACGGCGGATCTGCGGATGTTCACGCCGGGCGTGCGACCGCCGAGCAGTGCCTGATCAACACCGATCAGGAGGCCGGCATCGAGTACACGATCGCACTGCGCACGTTCGCGCTGCCGCTCAACGACTCGCGACTCGGCTTTGCGGTCGGCGCGTTCGACGTCGGAACTGCCAAGTGCGACGCGGTGTTCCAGAACGGCTCCGATCCCGAGTGCCTGTTCCCCGACGAGGGGACCATGGGCGCTCCGGGTGACCGCAGCGGCATCGAGCAGGCCTACTGCGGCGGCGCCGGCGAAGTGAACAATTACTGCGAAGCACATCTCGCCGACGAGAACGCGCCCTGTACTGAGCCGAAGCAGACCTACGACCCTGGGACTGGCAGCTCGGACACCGGCGGCTGACCGCCTCGCTTGACGCGCCGCCCACGCGCGATACACGCAGCCCCTCGCCGGGCCGATAGCTCAGTTGGTAGAGCACCGGACTTTTAATCCGTGGGTCGCGGGTTCAAGTCCCGCTCGGCCCACCCATATTGATCCCATCGTCTAGTTAGGCCTAGGACAGCGGGTTTTCATCTCGCCAACACGGGTTCAAATCCCGTTGGGATCACCATTCGCCACGGGGCGCAGGAAATCGCGGTCGCCCCCGAAATTCCCGTTGTTCGCCGGCTGTCCGCCCAGGTCGCCGGGGAGAGTGAACGTGACGGTGAGCTTCATGGCGTCGGCCTCGATGCGCGGGATCCAGGCGCGGAGGAACGTGCGCTGGGCGCCGGGTGAGCCGGTGGCCAGGACTGCCTGAAGTCGCTCGACGTAGCGGGCGATGGTGGCCTCGTCGCAGAGGCGGACGACGGGGGTGGAGGCCGTCGCCAGAAGCGCGTGCTTGGCAGAGAGCTCGTCGACGCGGGCCTTCACCTCGCGAATGCGCGGGGCGAGGATCTCCAGATCGAGGCGCTTGTCTTCGAGGGCCTCGTACAGGTTGCCGAGTTTGCGGCGCGCATCGGCGAGCTGACCGGAGATCGCCTCGGCCTCGGCGACGGCCGCGTGGCTCATGGTGTCGGCCTCGGCGTTCACGAGGTCGAGCAGCTCGCGCAGGTAGCGAGGCGACAGGACGTCTCGCCGCAGCAGGTCGATCACCGCCGCCTCGGTCTCCTCCTTCGGGAGCTGCTTCGCCGCGCAGCCTTGGGCGCCGAGCTTGCTCTTGGATTGGCACTGGTAGTACCGGTACTTCCCGCGCCGGGTGTGCTGGCCGATGAAGACCGAGCCGCAATGGGCGCAGAAGATCCGCCCGGCGAGCAGGTAGTCGCTGCGGTGGGTGTTGAGCGGCGTCCGGTCAGGCGCGCGCTCGGACATGAGCCTCTGCACCTGGTCGAACTCCTCGCTGGTCACAAGGCCCTCGTGGGTGTCGGCGACCTTGATCGGGTCGGTCGGTTTGTGCTTCTGGAGTCCGGTCCGGGTCATCCCGAAGTTGGTGACGCCCGCGTAGAGGTCGTTCGTGACGATCTTGTGCACCGTCGTCTTCACCAGCGCCTTGCCCCGCGGTGTGCGGATGCCCTCGGCTTCGAGCTTGGCGGCGATGGCGGTCACGCCCTCACCGGCGGCGGCCATGCGGAAGATGCGCTGCACGAGGGGAGCCCAGGTCGGGTCGGGTTCGAGTACGACCCGGGCGGCCGCGTCCGTCGCGCCGGTTCGTTTCTTCCGGTAGCCGATCGGGGCCGGGCCGCCGTTTCGGAAGCCCATCGAGGCATTCTTGCGCATGCCGCGCACGATGTCCTGCGCCAGGTTCTGACTGTAGAACTCGTCCACCGACTCCAAGATCGCCTCCAGCATCTTGCCGGAAGGCGAGTCGTCCACAGGCTCGTTGAGGGAGACGACCCGGACGCCGTTGCGCTCCAGGATGCGCTTGTAGAGCACGCTGTCCTCCCGGTTGCGGGAGAACCGACTGAACTTCCAGACCACGATGAAGTCAAACGGCGTTGGCTTCTGTTTCGCAGTTGCGATCATTTCGCGGAACTGCGGCCGGTCATCCGTGGTGGCGGACTCGGCAGCGTCGATGAACTCGTTGACGACCTCCCACCCGCGCTGCTTCGCACCGAGGCGGCAGCAGTCGAGCTGTGCGGGGATGGAAAGGTCCTTCTCGGCCTGCTTGTCAGCCGAACATCGGGCGTAGATGGCGACGCGCGGGATCGCGGGTCGCGCGGTAGGCGCGGTCATTCGGCGCTCCCTTCAGGTGCGGGTTCAAGGACGGAGGCGAGGGAGCCGCCGGCGTGGAAGAAGGCTTCAAGACGCTTGGCAAACTCGACCCACTGCTTCTTCTGGAGCGTCGAGAACGAGTCGAGCCAGCGGTCGTCCATGCGCATCGGCCGGAGGGCCGGGTTCAGGACTAGGCGGGCGAACGCGCCCTCGTCGTCGAGGTCGCTGGACACCTGCTCGGGCGCCAACACCTTGATCCCGGCGGTTTCGAGCACCTCGTTGCGAGGGCGGCCGTAGAGGTCGGCGATGGCACCGAACAGCGAGAGGCTGTCGATGCGGAAGCGGCCGCCCGTCTCCATCTTCTGGAGCTTCGCGAACGTCAGGCCGAGCTGGTCCGAGGCGTCCCTAAGAGAGAGGCCGTGCCGGTCGCGGAGCTCGCGCAAGTACGGACCGAAGGCGGTGTTGTGCTCGCGGTAGAACGCGACTTCGCCCATCGCGCGACCGAGATCGGTCGGCTCCTGGACGGCAGCGGCGGGCGGGGAGGAGGCGGGGGCTTTCGGCATGGGTAAAGGCTCCGTGATTGCAGTTGCGAAAATAAGTCCAAATCCATGCCTTGTCAAGTGCGTTCACGGTGACGATTGTATGAGCGTCATCGGAACGTGCATGAGCAATCAACGACTCCCCGCTTCCCGCTTCTGGCTCAACCCCGGGCCCATCACGTCCAGGCTGGAAGAGCGCAACCTCAACCTCGGCGACTTCGCCGACGAGTTGGGGATCTCGCGCTCGTATTGGAGCCAGCTCCTCCACCGGAAGCGTCCGCTCACACCGCAGGTTCGTCGCTGGCTTCTCGCCTCACGGACGCTCCAGGGACTCACCGCGGCGGAGCTCTGGGACCGCGAACCCTGCGGCGGCTCGTCGTGAACGCCGCCGCCGCCCCGACCGACGCGTTGCGCCTGCTCGCCGGACTGATCGCCGCGGACATCCGCGGGGGTGGGCCCCTCCTGGCAGTCCCGCTGCCCGTGAGCGACCCGCGCGTTCGGGGTCGGGGCCGTCCGAGGTCCGTCCCGTTCGCCATCACCCTCGCTCCCCTCGCCATCGCCGCCTGACCCTGACCTCCGAGATCCCCATGCTCCGCGCGTTCCCGACCGAATACCCGCACCGCGTCACAGCCTCCGAAAGGGGTGTCGCGTGAACGCCACCGCTCGTGATGTCCCAGCGCCGTCCTCGGGCGCGGTGGTGGATCTGAAGCCCGACCGCGACGTGCTCGCGGGCCTGGACCTCACCGACAAGAAGAAGGCCATCGGCTCGTTGCGGAACATGGTGTACGTCCTCGCAAACGATCCCCGTTGGAAAGAGAGAATCCGCTGGTCGCTCTTCGAAGAGGTCGTCGTCCTCGATGGCAAGCCGCTCCGGGACAACGACCTGTCGAAGATGGCCATCTGGATGGACGACGTGTACGACGTCCGTGGCTCGGCGGACAACCTGCACCGGGCTGTCATCTGCGTGGCGGAGGATCACCCGTTCCACGCCGTCCGCGACTGGCTCGGCGGGATCGTCTGGGACGGCGAGCGCCGGCTGGATCTCCTACTTTGCCGGTACTTTGGGGCCGACGACACGCCGCTCCATCGGAAGTTCAGCGCTGGTTGGCTGATCGGCGCCTGCGCGCGGGTGTTCGAGCCCGGCTGCCAGCTCGACACCATGCTCATGCTCATCGGCGGCCAAGGCGTCGGGAAATCCCAGGGCTGCGCGGCGCTCGTGCCCGACCGCGCCTGGTTCGGGGACTCCACCTTCGACATCGCCAGCAAGGACGCCTTCATCAACCTCCATGGCAAGTGGATCTACGAGCTCGCCGAGTGCGAATCGCTGAAGCGGGCGAGCGATGACGCTCGAAAGGCCTTCATCACGAGTCGCATTGACCGGTACCGCAAGCCCTTCGGCCGGCTCGCCGAGGACCACCCGCGCCAGGTGCTGTTCGTCGCGACCACCAACAACGCCGAGGTGTTGACCGACCCGACCGGTGCCCGGCGGTTCTGGACCGTCCTCGTCGGCCAGCCTGACCTCGACAGGCTCCGTCGCGACCGCGACCAGCTCTTCGCCGAGGCCCTCGTCCGCTACCGTACCGGCGAGCAGTGGCACCTGGATGCCGAGTTCGCCGCGCTGCTCGTCGAGGCCCAACGCCAGTTCGAGGTGCCCGAAGCCTGGGAAAGCGTGATTTCGCCCTGGGTCGAACTCCAAGATGGCCCGTTCACCGTCGAGGATGCGATGCGCGACGGGCTCGGTCTCTCCGTCGATCGCTGGACGCCGAAAGTTCGGCAGCGCGTTGGGAAGGCGCTGTCCCGGCTGGGCTGCACGAAGACGCGACCGCGGGGTGACAGCGCGCGCCGGGTCTGGTGCTGGGAGAGGCCAGACCGCGTGGACCAGCCCAAAAGCCCGCCTGGGGAGGTCTGAATGTGGCGGTCCATGCTGCGGGGAACGCGGACCGGGTGGACCGACGGCGGTCCGGGCGGTCCACGCTCCGGCGAGCATGGACCACAAAAGAACGAAGTGTCTACCTGTCCTTGTTGGGCGGTCCGGGCGGTCCGGGCTCGCTCGGCGAAGGGCAACTACACGGGGCTGCGGCCTCAGGAGAGTGTGTGATGGGATTCTGGGACCAGTTCGAGGACGAAGAGCAGGGCGAGGTCGACGAGGCCGACGTGGAGGTCGAGGGCGACCCCGACGACGATTCGGCGGACGAAGCGGTGATCATTGCTGCGGTGGAGGCTGCGGAGGGCTTGGGCGAGGACGAATGGTTCGCGGATGAGCAGCGAGACGCCTACCTGTCGATTGCGAGGGCGGCGATGCTCGCGAGGGAGCAGAAGGTCGAGCGCCGTGAGCGAGCGGCCGCCGAGCGCCGGCGAGAGGCGGAGGCGCGCGCCGTGGCGACCCAGCGCGTGCCGGAGCGGCGAGAGGTTCGCGGAATCCCCGCGCCCGAGCAACCAATGTCGCTGCGGGACCAGCGGGAGCGGGCGGTGACGCCGGTGCGGATTGCCTCGCCCGCCACCCTGACGCCCGACGAGCTTCGCCGCCGGGAGCGCGAACGTCAGGTCGCAACCGACGAGCGGGCGGCGCAGACGCGGCTCGCGAACGCGCAGGCGGCGGAGATCGAGGCGCGGGCTGAGCTGGTGCGAGCAAGGGCGAAGGCGACGATCGCCGCCGTGCCGGCGATGCCCCTGACGCACGCACAGCCCGCGGTGATCGAGCGCGTGGCACGCAGCCAGCCGGGCAGGGAGCCGGGGACGTCGCCCCGGGTTGAAGGCTCCGTGAAGGCCTCGGTCCCCGTCGTCGAACGGGCGCCTCCCGTCGCGCCGGAGGACCCGATGGTCGTTGCGGATCGCGCGGCTCTGATGAGCGTCGGGCGATGGCCGGCCCCTCCGGCTCGCCCCGACAATCCGTTCTGGTCGCCCGATGAGGACTGGCCAGCAGACTGGACGCTCACGGGCTACGACCTCGCGATCTTCCGGGGACGCATCAACGTTTCTCAGAGCGTGCTGGCGCGTCAGCTCGGAGTGCCGACTGCCGAGGTTGCCAACGCTGAGGCTCGTCCCAAAGCGAAGGTGCGGCCCGCGCTGCAGGTGGCGGTGCACGCGGCGATGGTGGAGGCGCGGAGGGTACGAGAGGAGCGGCGGGCGGCGGAGTCCCCGCCGGTGACGGCGACCGCGGTCGCGACTCTGGCGGCGCCTGTGCCGGTCTCGGAGCCGGTCATCGCGCCGGCGCCGGTGGTCGAGGCAGCGCCGCTGGCGTCCGGACCCGCGAACACCGAGCTCACCGGAGGGGATCTGGCGCGGTGGCGAGCGACGGCAAGGCTGGCTCAGCGGCCGGCGGCGGCGAAGCTCGGCGTGGCACCCAGCACGGTGGCGAAGGCGGAGCTCACGCAGGAGAAGCGCCTCGGCGACGTGCTCGCGGCCGCGCTCACGAAGGCGCTTCGAGAAGCGGGGGAAGCGCTTCGGTGAGCAACGGAGAAGCAGGAAGCGCTTCGCTGCTTCTCGGCGGAAGCGGCGGGTTTTCGGGCCAGTCGTGGACGCCCGCCCCCGCCTCCCGGCTCCCGGCTCGGGGGGCCCACGCGCGCCGCGGCGTTAGCGTGCGGGCAAGGCAGGAATTAGAAACCGTCAATGCCAAGTCGCGAACTGCCCCTTGGCTGGTCTCCCGGCTCCTGTTGGGGAGTACCGGCCTTTCTTGAGTACGTGCAGCCGGGGCTGACGCCGGAGGCGATCTCCGCGGCAGAGGCGCAGCTTGGAGTCCGGCTGCCCGCCGCCTATCTGGCCGTCCTTCGCCACCAGAATGGCGGGTACACGCGCGGGGCTCACGACGTCGCCTGCCGGATTTACGGCATCGGCCCGGCGTATCCGAGCATCACGCTCGATGGCGCGTGGTGGCGACCGAAGAATGCCGACCCTGAAGCTTGGGCTCCCGCGCGACGGGATCTCCTGATCCCGTTTGACGGCGACGGGCACTGGGACATGTGCTTCGACTACCGGACCGTGGGGCCGCAGGGCGAGCCCTCCGTCACCTTCGTCGATTGCGAGTGCGAGCGCGAGGAGCCGGTCGCGGTCGACTTTCTTCAATACCTGGTCGGTCTCGTCGACGACACCGCGATCGGCGCAGTCCGGATCTACGGCGATGTGAGGGCCGAGCAGGTCGCGAGGCGCATCGCCGATGACCTCGGTGCGCCCGAGCCAACCGTTGACACCTGGTCGCACGGATACCCGACCTGGCGAGTTGCGCTGCCGCTTGGCACATCGCGGTGGTGCTGGTGTACTCCAAATCGGGTGCCTGCTGGGTTCCGCCGCGAAGGGAAGACCGTTGTGGTGACCGCAGAAACGGCACTTCGAATCCCTGAGGATCCCGACTGCGCAGTGTTGGTGTCGGCGACGGAAGAGTCCGTCTCGGCGGTCTCGGCGGTGGTGGCGGCTTCGGGGTGGGATAGCCGAGGGACATGACCGCACTCCCCCTCGACGTCGAGCTCGCGGGCCTGCTGAATGGCCATCATCTTGTCGCACACGTTGAGGGCGACCGGGTAGTCCTCCCTGCTGCGGGCGCCTGGGCGGACCTGCGCTTGTACGAGTCCGCCGCTGGCCGCTTCGTGATGGAGGTCCGCACGGCGCTGCCCGGTGGGTCCGTGCTCCTCGACACCTGGGCCGCCTGGGGTGCCACTCAACAAGAAGCACGGCGCGATGGCCTTGCCGCGTTCTGCCGGGGCACCTTCCACGTCTTGCTCGCCCTGTGGGGGATCCTGGAGACCGACCAGGTAGCTCACGAGGTCCGGACCGTCGCCGGTCGCAACTGGGATGTGTACCTCGGTCCGCTCGTGAACCGCCAATCTGCGGGCGGGGCCGGGTTGGTGCCGCCGACCGACTTTGCTGACGCCGTCCTGGCGATCATCGACGCACGCATGCGCGACGAAGCGGCCCACGTGGTTCGAATCTACCATGCGATGTCCCAGGGAAAGGCGATGGTGACCGAAGCGCTCTGGGATGGCGAGCCGTTCTCGGACCTGCAAGCAGCAGTGGCGGCCGCCGACTGGGGTGCGATCCCGAGTGGATTCGCCTCGACACGCTGGTTCCTCGCCGTCCGTCCGCGTGAGGACGGGCATCCCGGGCACTCCATCGAGCGAACGTGCGGGTGAAGAGCGCGCTACTTGTGCCTGATGCCTGCCCCCACCCGAGAGTCGCTCCAAGTTCGGCAAGAGGCTGGTGAACACATCAAGTTCCGGTTCTTCTGGGGGCACTCCGGCCACGGCGTCGGCCCGTGGGTGCTGAGTCAATGGTGGGAGGCGCCGTTCAGCGTGGCCGGCCTGGTCTACCCCACGGCCGAGCACTGGATGATGGCGGAGAAGGCACGCTTCTTTGGCGACGCGGCCAGCGAGACCGCCATCCTCGCGGCCAACTCACCCGGGGCAGCCAAGGCCCTCGGGCGACGCGTCGCCGGGTTTGACGACGATGACTGGGCTCGGGTCCGCTCGGCGATCGTCCGCACGGGCAACCTAGAGAAGATGCGGCAGAACCCGGAGTTGCAGGACTGGCTTCTACAGACCGGCGAGGTCGTGCTGGTCGAGGCCAGCCCCCGCGATGCCATTTGGGGGATCGGCATGGCGGCCGGCAACCCGGAGGTGGAACAAGTCGCCAATTGGCGTGGCCAGAATCTGCTCGGGTTCGCACTGATGGAGGTCCGGCATCGACTTCGGTCCCACCCGAACCCCACTCTCCCCGCTGGGTTCGTGCCGCTACCGTGGCTGCGGTACCCCGACATCCACCCATGCTCGATCGGCTGGAGGATGGGCGAGGGCGAGACGTACCTCATGGCGTTCTCGACCTGGTGGGACGCCTTGAGCGAAGACGAGCGCACGCAGGTCGAGATGGTCCACCCAGCGACCGGGGCCTGGGCAGGTTGGTACGACCGCGCGGAGTAGAGTGCCGCCTTGGCTCGGCCGCGACCAGGTCCGTCACACGGGGCCGCCCGAACGATGTAGAAGCGGCGCGACGATCTCCTGCACGCGGGCGACCGAAATCCCCTGCCGCTGCTCGGCGGACAACGGATGGCCGGAGGGCTCGATCGCCACCGTCGGCCGCTGATTCCCCCCGCGGAACGTCAGCATCGTCTTCAGGTTCAACGTGGACGGTGCGTAGCCGAAGATCCTGCTCGACAACCACCCGAACCTGGTGGGCTCATCGGCGGGCATCTCCGGAAGCGGGAAGAGTTGCTTCGCGCGTGCGAAACTCGAATCCGAGAGACTCACCCACACGCCCCAGCGGAACGGCACGCCGAACTCGGGGACGGGCACCTCGAGTACGGCTCGAATGAACCGGTCGGTCTGGTCGGCGTGCTCGATCACGCAGAAGTCTGGGGTCAGCGACGCCCGGGCGCGCTCCTCGTCGCTCAGGTCCTCGTAGGGGGCCGGACCCTCGCCGACGCCGACGTCCAGCGGCAGCTCAGTGAACTCCTGCCCGCAACATGCGCATGTCCAGCGGTGGTCCATCCCGGACTGCTAACCGGCCCCCCGAGCCGCCGATCGCGTGCCGCGGCCGTCCTCGGGGAGCGGGCGGGTAAGATGCCGGCATGCCCGACCGACCGACCACCCCCGACCTCTTGCTCGCTGGGCCTCCACAAACATGATGGCCACGCCCGTGGAAGTGAGGGTCGGCGACGACGGGCGCGTGCGGGTGGTGGTGGACTGCGCTTTCGGCGCGCTCCGCGGGGTGTGGAGGGCTGCGGCGGTCCCGGTTGTGGGTCACCTGTACCACGTCGAGCTCACGATTCCTGGCACGCTCGCCCATCTCCGCGTTCGCCATGCCGAGCCCGAGTATCAAGTGCTGGCTGGCGTTGTAGATGGTGTCGACGAGGATGGGATGATCTACCTCCGACTCGCTACAGACTGCTTGACCATGGTCGAGGCGCTGCCTGGGGAGGCGGTCGTTGGACAGGAACTGTCCATTCATGTGCCGGACAGCGTCTTGGAGATCTGGCCGTTCGGGGTGTGATGCTGCCTCGTCGCCGCCTTGACCGCACCTGGGCGCCTACGTGCGTTGCGAAGCTCGAAACCGCCGATCGAACACCTGCGAACGGTGGTAGTCCAGGTACGCTTTCCCGGGCGGCACGTAGTATCGGCTGTCGCGCGAGATGGAGGTTCCGTGAAGATCCAATATCTCGCGTCGGACCCGCTCCTCGGGCTCGTAGTGCTCGGACGCCCCGGGGGAGGTCACCACCCGCAAATCCTCATCCACGGTGACGAACCCCCACTCGAACGCGCGGTCGTGGTTCGCACAGAGCGAGAGGCCGTTCGCGGCGTCGAGACGCGAGTGTGGCGTGGAGTGCTGCCAGGGGAGGATGTGCCCCGCGATCAGGAAGTGCGAGGGCCGGTCCGGGATGCGAGACCGAAGGCCACAAAAGGCGCAGGAGTGCGCGTAGTTGGCCAGGACCCGGTTGTGGAACAGGCCCTGCCCGCGACGCAGCACGACGTGCGCCATGGCGCTCGTCACCGGCGTTTCGGTTCCTCCCTCTGGGTCCGTGGCGGTGAGCGCTCGTCCGAGACCGCTCATCACGTCGCCTGCGTAGGGCACGAGCCCGGCCACGCTCTCGCCAGCGAGCACCAGTAGGTCGAGGTGATCGGCGAAGGCCTCGACCACCCACTCGTCCACCTTGGCCCCGTGGGCCATCCCGCGTCCCCCCTGCGTCAGCTTGGCCCGAAGGTTCATGACCTTCAACACGACGGCATCCTCGGTGCGTCCAACGGCGAGCGCGGCGGCGGTGACCGCGGGGTGCTGCCGAATCTCGCCGTGTTTGGTCAGCCGTGTCCCGCTGAGCCGCGATGGGTCCTCAAACATCAGGATCACCATCGCCAGGACCGCTTCTGCCTCGGTCCAGTCCCCAGCCGGGCCGCCACGGCGGGTCCGAGCAGCGAGGCTCACCGCAGAGTGATTGACGAGGGCGAGAAGATCCACGGCGGACCTGTATCTCGCGTCGGCTTCGGGTGATCTCGCGCTTCTGGCGACGTCGTGAGGCGGTCTCTGAACCAGCTGGCTGCTTCAGTTCGGGTCCAGCACCCAGTGCCTGCCCACCGTCCACCCGAGGAACCGCCTCCCGCCGCCCGGGCTCCGTCCGGTTTCGTCGAACTTCCCGCCGTCAACGATGCAGGCCAACCCATCGAGCGCGGCAACCAGGCGCTGCGCGAGGCCCTTGCCGCCCTTGGCGTGCAGCGCGTTCGCATCCGCCATGAACCCAACGACCTGCTCCGGCTCCAGGAAGGACAGGTAGAACACCATCTGGCGCCAGGCATACGCCGCGTTCTTGATGTCGGAGAGCCGGTTCGGCGAGCGTTCGCTGAGGCGAGAGAGCGAGGTGACGACCTCCCTGAGGCAGCGCTCGGCCATCGTCGGGAGCACTGCCCCGCAGGTTTCATGCAGCTCAGCGGCCACGAACAGCGCAGCCAGGTTGTGGGTGGTCAAGATCTGAGCTTGCTCGATCACGGTCCCGTTGGCGGCGACGCCGGAGCCATGGCCCACGGCCGCCTCCTGTGCGCGGGCGAGACAGACCGCGGCGAACCGGTCAGCCAGCGCGGGCGGCGCTCCGGGCTTCGGGGTGGTGGCACCGAAGAGTCGGCTCGCACGAGTCCGCTCGGTCGGCGGCGGTGAGTCAGGCCACTGCGGCAAGTCGTAGTACCGCGCGTAGAGGCTGCCCCGAAGTAGCCTTTCTGCGGCCTCCGCCGCGCGTGCAAACTTCTGGGTGAAACTGCCCATGAAGATGTCCGCAGCCAGTTCCTCTACCCAAGGGATCTCCAATCCACCAGCCTTCGCAAGCGCCTGGAACTCGGAGATCAACGGGTTTGGGACCAGGGTATGTGGAAACACCGTCAGCGAGAGGGCCGCGACGTGCTGCAGCGCAAGTTTCGCGTGGGTCTGTGACGCGGCGCCGCTGGTTCGGAACCGCTCCATCGCAGCGACCCACGGGAGCTCCTCGAACTGCACCTGGCGCTCATGGTTCAACAACAGCAGCGAGCGCCTTCGCCGGAACGCCGCGTAGGTTGCGCTATGGAGCCGCATCAGCGCCGGATCGGCGATGCCTGCGGACACCACGGCGCCGGTGACCTGTGGCAGCACCTCCGCCAGCACCTCTGCGGACGGAATGGCGCCAAGCCGGACGAGCTCCTCGACGGGCGCCTCAAGGCACCGGTGCAGCTTCGTCGCGAGGGCGGGCGGGATGACGGTCCCGCTCGTTGCGTCGACGGACTCGTGCTCGCGAACCGGTCCGGCGAAGGAGTCGAGGTTCGGGATCCCGGCGTTTGGAGGGACCAGATCCAGCCTGGCCGCCAAGACCCGGGCCAGCATTGCGCTCAGGGGCCGCGCCGCGTTCGATTCCTGCTCGTCACGCAGGCGACGGTGGGCCTCGGCGCCGGGGGTGCCGCGGCGGTGGAGGACCGCCGCGAGGATCCGGCGGATCCACCCGGTATCGCGCGCGCCCAAGGCATCATGTCGATCGACGGCGCGCGTGGCGAGCGCGAGCAGCCTGCCGAGGTTGCTCTTCGGATCGTCCGGCCGACGACAAAGCCTGTGCTCGCGGCGGAGCGCGCGGTGTTCCAGCGCCAGCGCCTCAGCGCGTTCGTCCCAGCCGGCCGGCCATGCGCGGCAGGGCCATCCGCCAACGGTCACCTCAAGCCCGTTTGCGCCGCGAACGGGCTTGCCGGCGAGGTCCACCTCGAAACGCGGGGGCGCCCCCTCAACGGTCTCAAGAAACAGCGAAACGAGGCGATCACAAAGCGGATTCCAGATCAGAAGGGTCTCCCGCATCCTGGCGACTTCCACCGCAGGCGTTCGCTGCCGAAGGACGGACGCCACGAGGGAAGCTGGCTGGCGACGGACGACCGCTCCGACGCTCTGCACCGACCGTGACGGTGCGGGGTAGAACCGAAGGCGATCCAGGTATGGGGCGAGGGCTTCCAGGAGTTCCAGCGCTTCGGCTGCATCGCCATGTGCGAGAAGCCAGGCCACGACGGGTAGCGCACCCTCTTCGGGCGCGTCGATCTGAATGTGGCCTGAGCCGAGATCGGCCAGCAGGTCGCGTCGACCGTCCGGAGAGAGGAACCATCGGTTCAGTCGACCGCGCTCCGTGCCCGCGGTTGCGGGAAGCTTGGCGAGCAGTGCGTCCTCGTGGGGGAGGAGTGGCCCCTCAGCGACCAGCGTCCCGGTCGCGAACCCCCCGTGGATCACTTCAAGCGTCGCCCACGCAGGGGCGCGGGCGACGGGGACCCGAGATCCGATGGACAGCTCCCCACTTTGTAGGCCCGAAAGAACGGACTGCCATCGAGCGATGCGCTCCACGGCGCGTGCGCGACCTGCCTCGTCTGGCGAGTTCACGAGGGCAGCGAGGGATTTCGCGAGCTGACCGAGGATGTACCCCGGGTTCACGCTGGGCGGCTGGTCGGGCATGGAGGAGGACCCGGAGGCGGGATTCGAACCCGCGCCCTGCCGGTCCGAGCCGGCTGCTCAACCGCTGAGCTTCTCCGAGGCTGGCCTACGGTAATGCGGATGGGCGGTCGGCGTCGACCGGGACCTCGGGTGCGACGTTACGGATGGAAAGGGAGCTTCCGAACATCTGCGCGATGGCAACCCCGCACCGCCTCCGCATCGCGATCATCGTGGACCGCGACGTCGCGGGCGACGCTCTCGAACGGACCATGTCCGAGTGGCGGGCCTGGCTCTCAGAGCTGGGTTGGGAGATCGAGCTTGCCCTGTTGCTTGTCGGAGAGCGAGCCGGGTTTGTCGAACGGTTTGACGATGCGTCGGCGGCGGTCAGGGGGGTGCGCCGCGGACCGAAGCCCGCCCTGGCCGCCGCCCTGACGCTACTCGCCGGCGCCGGGACGCCCGGGATCGACGGTCTCGCGGTCCTCCTCGAAGGAGAGCCCTCGGCCGGCTGGGAGGGGCCGCTGGCCCTCTTGAACGTGCCGGTTCGCATGGTTGTGACGGCGCCCTCGTCGCCGGCCGCCGCGGGGGTCGGCGCCCTCGGGGCCGTGTTCCAGCTGCGCCACCTTTCGTTGGCCCTACGCTGGCTCGCCTGCGAGGTGCGTGACCAGGTGTGGGTTTGCGCATGCGGCCACCATAGGACCGTCCAGGATGCCAACGTTGCGGCCTGTCAGTGTGGTCTTGCGAGCAGGCCCGAGCGACTTCGGGTGAATGCGTCCGCCGATCAGAGCCAGCCACGGACCCTCGCATGGCAGCCGCGCAGTGCGTTGTTTCCTCATCACCTCGGCCTGCCCCTCGCCTTCTCCGCGCCGTTGCTGGTCTTTGGCACAGAGCCCCACACAGTCCCCGGGCTGGAACACCGCCCTGCCGATGCCCCAGACCCGGTGGCGTTGCCTCAGCGCGACGCGTTCCGCGCCCCCGCGCTTCGCGGAGCCCCGTCGCGCTGCTCCGAGTGCGCCGCGTCGATCGGGCCGGGCGCCCGTCACCGTGCACCCGACCCCCGCTGGTTCTGCGCTGCGTGCGTGGCGGCGCCGTTCCGGTGCGACTTTTGCGGGGTTCCGGCTGGAGCGAGCGGCGGAAACCGCTGGCCCGACGGGCGGAAGGCCTGTCGCAGCTGCTGGACCACGGCTGTCACCGACCAGCGCCAGCTCGAAGACCTGGTGACGCGAGCCCGCGCCTGGCTGATCCGCCGAATGGCCATGCCCACGCCGGACTGCCAGCTTCGACTGGAGCACGCCGCCGCCATCGCCCGCCTTCACGGCCTGGAGTTCTGTGCCGCCGATGCCATGAGCCCGCGGCCGCTCGGCATGTTCGTGCGCGAGGGCTCGCTCGGGCCTCGCCCCGTCGTGTTCATCGAGCACGCCACCCCGCTCGCCATGGCATGGGGAGTCGTCGTGCACGAGCTGGTCCACTCCTGGCAGATGGGGAACTGGCCTCGGAAGAGGTCGGACGGCTCCGAAGTACCGCGCGTCCTCGTCGAAGGCCTCGCGATGTGGGTCGAATACGTCGCTCTGCTCGACGCCGGCGCCATTCACGCCGCCCAACTCTCCGAGCGCTACGGCGACCCCGTTTACGGGGCCGGTTTCCGGCTTGCGCTCTCCGTGGAGGAGCGCCACGGCTTCGACGCCGTCAAGGAGCGGATCCTCGACGGTTGAACGACAGGGCGATCCCCGCTGTCATACACTGCGCGACCACCTTGGTCAGGCCGCGGAATCCGAACAACTTGGCCAGCGCGCGGGCCAGGTCCTCCTGCGGCATCTGTCCGTAGGCCATCCGCAATTCATCGGCGGCGTTGGCGATCTCCTCAACCGGTAGGTCTTCGGCGTCGCGTCGGGTCGTCAAGTCATTCGGATCCGGCACCCGGAAGCCGCGCCAGACGACGGGATCGGCCCCGGCGGGCCAAAGGAACAACCCACGTTGGACGGGGCGATTGGCAGGCGGTTCACTACGCAGGAGCATCGGGAAGCGCGCGCCGGCAGGGCTCCGCGAAAGTCCCCAGGCCCCGGCGATACGTTGGAGGATCACGCGCTCGCTGACCGGTCCCTCCCTTGCGATCACGCCCATCACAGCAGCCTTGACCTCGGGCAGCGCCCAACTGAACGCGCCGGCCGGGGTGGGGACCTGGAACAGGGTGTAGGGCGTGGCCCCGGAGTTCGGCCGGGAGATGGTATCGTCCGCGTCCGAGGCGGTGTTTTCCTCCCCGGTGTCATCATCGAGGTCCAGGTCCTCGGACGCGTCCGTAGCGGCCGGGGTTCGCGGGGCGCCCGAAGGTGGGAGCGCGCCTGCGAGATCCTTCGCACCAGCCTTCGCCTGCTCGATTTGCGCCACCACAGCAGCGACGACGGCCTCCGGATCCTCGAACCAGTCGATTGCCCGCATCCGGATGAGGTGGGACCATCCGAGGCCGTGGAGCACCTCGGAACGCAGGCGATCACGGTCGCGCGCGGTCCCCCCCGCGGCGTAGCGGACGCCGTCCAGTTCGATTCCGAGCACGTAGCGACCGGGACTGTCGGTGAAGTTTGGATGCCGCACGCCGATGTCGATCCGGTGGATGCCGACGCCAACGTCGAGATCGACCGGGTGGCCGGCGGCGGCAATGCGAGCGGCCAGCGCGGACCTAAGCGTGGCCTCCGCCGGGTCGATGCTCAACCCCTCCCCGCCCACCAGCACGTCGGTCTCGCCGTCGCGCCCGAGGGTCGAGCAGCTGGCGAGGTCCAGGAAGGCCTTGAGGTCGTGCAGGCCGCGTGCCATCGAGCCGGACAAGTCGAGCTGAGCGGCCTCAAACGATACAAAGACGACGAGCTGTTCGCGTGCCCGGGTGACCGCGACATTGAGCCGTCGCTCCCCGCCGAGCTGCCCAAGCGGGCCCATGTTGGCGCTGACCCGGCCATTCTTGTCCGGGCCGTAGCCGATGGAGAACAGCACGACGTCGCGCTCGTCGCCTTGTATGTTCTCCAGGTTCTTCACGATGAAGGGCTCGGCACGCGTCTGCCCGTTGCCGCCGTTCGGGTCGGCGGTCCGCTCCGGATCCAGGAGCGCCTCGATCTCGGGGTGCGCGACGACGGCCTCCTCCAGCAACTCCTCGACGAGGGCTTGCTGCGCACGGGAGAACGTGACGACACCGAGGCTCCTCCTGCTCTCCCAGGGGTCCTTCAACCGGCGGACGACATCAGCCACCAGCGCCTCGGCCTCGTGCCGGTTCGTTGCGGTCCCGCCGCGATCGTACACCGCACCGCGTACCAGCACACGGGAAACCCCGAGGTGAGGCACGCGCGCTTGTGCCGCGGGGAGGACGAGGAGTCGACCTGAGTAATATCGCGCGTTGGAGAAGGCGATCAGCGATGGGTGACGGCTCCGGTAGTGCCAGGCGAGCGACAGGCTGGTGAGCCCCGAGGCGGCGCACTCATCGAGCACGCTGTCGAGCTCCGACATGACCTCGTCGTTCCAGTCGCCCTCGGCGCTCCCCTCGGTGAATTCGGCGCTGTCGTCCTTGTCGCTCGCCGATTGACCCAGGAAGAAGGCGGTGGGCGGCAACTGCTTGCTGTCCCCGACGACGACCACGGTCTTGCCACGGGCCACCGCCCCGATCGCCTCGTGCGTAGGCACCTGTGAGGCCTCGTCGAAGATCACGATGTCGAACGGCGGCTGGCTGGGGTCCAGGTATTGGGCGACGGACTGCGGGCTCATCAGGACACACGGTTTGAGCTGGCGGATCAACCCGGCGCATTCGCTGAAGAGCTGGCGAGGCGAGGCGTGCCCGGCCTTGCGCGCGAACTGCCGCAGCAGGATCCCCGCCTGCGAGTTGGGCGGCGCGCCGCTGTCCAAACGGGGCGTTCGCGTCATGACGCGAGCCCGGATCTCGTCGCTGGATGCCTGCCGAAGCGCGCGGTCAAGCTGTGCGAAATGAAGCTCGCGGGTCTTCTGGGCGAGCCCGTCGAACTGCGAGAGCCGCTTGTCCTCAAGCATGCGCTCATCCAGCCACCACCGGATCCACGCGTGTTCGAACGCGCCGATCAAGCTGCCCGGCTTCAGGCTGCCCCGTTCCAATAGCCGGACGGTGGCCCTGAGCCCGAGCGCCAAGCACGGATCACGCGCCCGACGGTACGCCCCCCAGTCGCGAAGCAGGGGCATGCGGCTTCGCATAGTCTCCGCCCGGGTGACCGCCGCGGCCAGACCGCCCGCGACGGACGAGGAGACCCAGCTCCCGGCCAGTTCAAGCGTCGTGGACACCTGCCGGATCGCGGCGACGTACTTCGCCCACGCTGTTCGGAACCCCGAAATGACAGCGCTTGGCCGGTCTCCGGTTGCGAGGTTCATGGCTGCAGGGAACCGCGCCGCACGGTTCCGAAACTGCCGCGTCCATGCGAGGGACGACCGAATTGCGATCAGGTCGACCACCGGAAGACCCCACTCGTCCCTCCCGAATGGCCCGATCAGCACGGAGATACGCGCGGCGTCTCCGCTCAAGGCCTCCCGCTCCTGTCTCAGCGTGAGCGCCGATTCGGTGTCGGCGAGCAGCGGGCCAGCAGCGGGCACGGCGCCGCGCACAAAGCCCTGGAAGAACCAGCGGACGAAGAGCATGACCACGAGGCCGAACAGCGAGGGTACCCGGTCGCCGGCTGCCTGTCGTTCCGCGATCGGGTGGGGTCGCGTCCAACGGCGAATCCGCTCGGCGACCGGCTCAAGCACCTGGTCCAGGAGTCGCGGTTGGTACCGCACCGCAAGCGCCTCAGCTCGGGCTCGCGCCTGTGAAACGCGGTCAAGCCACCGATCGACCTCGTCCTCGGCGCCGTCGAGCAACGCGCGGCTGGGCGTGCCGGGCGCCGACTCCAGCGCGGTGAGGACCACGTCGGCGAGTGCGAGGTCGTCGATGCACGCGCCGCCGAGCCCGGGGAACCACGTCTCCAGGCCCACGCTGGCGGCCTGCACATTGGCCACTGACTCGTCCACGGCTGCGAGATCCCGCTCAAGCGCCGCCCTCCGGTTCGACGGCCACTCGACCGAGCGCACGGCCTCCAGCTCCTGCCACCCCGAGCCGAGCCTTGCAAACGCGGGCAACAGCGCGGTCAGCGCCGCGACCGCATCAGCCTTCCAACCCGCCTGACAGGAGAGTGCCGAATCAAAGCCGAAGTCGCTCGGAGCGGGGCCTCCCGGCGGCGAGTCGGCCCGCTCGATCTCCGCGATCGCCTGGTAGACGCTGAGCCCGGGCGGGCGCAGATCGTGGAGCGCCCTGACCATGGCGTTCAGCTCAAATCGCGATGCAGCGAGCGCGTCGGCCTCTCTCGTCCAGTCCTTCGCCGGCCGCCGTGCGCGGAACTCCGCGGCGACCTTGAGCTGCTCCACGACCTCCGTGCGGCTCGCCTTTTTCGAGTGCAGTTCGAGCAGGAAGGGGGTGAGCCCGATGGCCTGAAGCCGACTGTGGACGACGTCCAGCGCCGCACGTTTCTGCGCGACGAACAGCACGGACTTGCCGACCGCCAGGCATTGGGCGACGAGATTGGCGATGGTCTGTGACTTGCCGGTACCGGGCGGGCCCTGCAGGACGAAGCTCTGGCCCTCGGACGCCGTCATGATCGCGGCCAGCTGGGAACCATCCGCTTCCAACGGGCAGAAGACATCCCTCGGGTGCCACCGATCGTCAAGCGGGGTGTCCACCGCGGGCGTGGGTGCGGCCCGCGTTGCCGTGGCTGCGCCGGGTGATGCCGGCATGCCTGCCAACTGGCGCACGAGCGGGTGGCGCAAGAGCTGCGCCGACTGGTGGTCGAGGTCACGCCACATGCGGAACCCGGCGAACGCGATCACCGCGATGTCCGCCGTGTCCTTGACGCTCCATGCAGGCCGGGTGGCCTCCGATCCGGTCTGGGGCAAGGCGCGGCGTCCCTCGTCAATCGCAGAGCGCACCGCTGCCAGCACTTTGCCCACGTCGACGCCGTCATGGTCTGTGGGAAGCGGCACCACGCCGGGAATCTCGATGCCATACTCCCGCCGTAGGAACTCCAATAGCGCTGCGTTGAACTCGGTCTCGGCGTCCGCCTTCTTGAACTCGAAGTCGCCCCGCTTGTTGTGTCTGAGCAGAACGGGGACGAGCAGGAGTGGCGCATGGCGGGGAACGTCGGGCTTGCCGTCTTCGAACCACTCCAGGGTGCCGAGGGCGAGGAACAGCGTGTGCACACCTCCTTCGTCGAGCGCGCCCTTGAACAGGCGGATCGCGTTGCGCGCCTGCACGCCGGTGCGCTTGTCGGTGAGGTCGACGAGCACGCTTCCCGTCGCCAGCGCACCTTCCATCAGCTCACCGGTGACCTCAGGACGCGGTTGCCCGGGCAGGAGAGGTGCCGGACGGGCCTGCAGGCGGAACACCTGATTGCGCGCCAGCCCGTCCTCCAGCGCGGCCGGGTCGTGGACGAGCAGCGGGACGGAAGAAACACGAGCGCGCAGGTGCAGCAGCGGGTTCCTGAGCGTGAGGTCCAACAGCCGGCGTTTCCAGCCCGCGAGGCGCGGTGACGCGAGCTCAGCGGGGTCCGGGGCGCGGCCCAGGCTGTCCCGCCAGAGGGCCCGCGCGCGCCCCCCGGACAGCGCCGCACGTTCCAACAGCGTCGCGCACAACGCCGGGCCCGCCGAAGGTGCCGGGCCCGTGGACAAGCGGCCGTCGTCAAGCACATCCGAGGCCATGGCCACGACGCCGCTGCGCCGGGCGGTGGCGACGTCGAGCGCCGAGAGCACGGGTTCGGCCGGATCGAGCGTGATCGTGCTCGCTCCCCCCGCTTCGCAGGCGACAAGGACAAGCGCACCCGAGTCCACGATCCGCGAGACGAGGACGGGATCCTCGGTCTCCAACAACGCAGGCCGGTCCGACGAGATCCACAGGCCGAGCGCCGGTCGCGCCGTCGGCCCGAGAAACAGCAGCATCGGGGCCATCCCACCGTGCTCCAGGCACGCTGCAAGCAGGAGCTGCCGTTCGAGCACGGTCGCCCTCCCGCCCGCAAGCAAGGCCCGCGGCCCGACGACAAGTTCCGGGGTGCCCGGCTCCTCGGCCAGATCCAGTTCGGCGAGCACGCCCGTCAGCGCCTCCCAGGCCTGAAGGACGGGCGGGCGGCTGTCGTCCGCGGACACACGCGTCATCGCCTCACCGACGATTTCGGCGACGACCGCATCTGCGGGGACCACGAAGGCCGCAGTCAGGCGAAGGTCCGCGCGGCCCAGCAGCCAGGTCCGCGGCGGCAGCAGCTCGATGTCGTGGAAGGTGCGGAGCAGGACCTCGTCCCGCGTCTTGACCTCGATCCACCAGCGGGCCTGCGTCGGCGCCTTCAGGTCCAGCAGCGCTTGGACGCCGGGCCGGGCATCGACGTTGTCGAGGATCGCCACCTGTCGGCCTTGCAACCGCGCCACGCTCCCCGCCCAGGTGTTGGACCGTGCGGTCGCCCCGATCTCGGTGCCGGACAGCCACACAGTGGCGACCAGGTCGGTGAGCGGCTTCGACGTCATCCCTTCGAGCCGGACCTGTGTGATCGCCCGCGCGCCGGCCTGCAGCAGCGCGAGATGCAGGCTCCGGGCGGCGTCCAGTGTGACCCCCACCATGCCAAGGTCCATCGGCCCCCGCAGCGCTGCCGCCTCCGGCGGGACGAGCCCGAGCGCCTCGATCCAGGCCAGGAGGGCGCCCTCGGCCAGATCCGTCGCGATGCCCTCCGAGGACGTCAAGTTGTCGACGCATCGACGGAACTCCATCGCCGGAACGCGCGGCTGAGGCGCCCGCAACAGGCTCGAATGCAGATCGAGCCTGGCGACAGCGACGAGCGCCTTCACGCCGCGCCGCTCGGTGGGCGCATGGTCTGCGAGCCACCCGGAAAGGCGCGCCGTGTCGCCCTCCTCCCCTGGGAAGCGGGTGCGGTAGCCCCGTAGCGCGTCGGTCAGTCGAGAGTGCACGGCGCGCAGTATCAAGAAACGACGACGGCACCGGCCCTGCCGCTCCGGAATACGCTGCGTGCTCCTCGCCCGCCCGGAGCCGCGATTCCCATGGCCGAACCTCTCAACGATGACCTGCGTGGCGGAACGGCCCGACGCAGCCTGCGCTTCATCCTGCTCGTGGACGTCTCGGGCTCGATGTCCGGCGACAAGATCCAGGCGGTGAACCGCGCTGTGCGCGAGTGCATCCCGGAGATGCGCAAGAGCAATGCGGACAACCCGTTCGCTGAGATGTCCGTCGAGGTGATCACGTTCTCGACTGGGGCGGTCTGGCACATCCCGCGGACCAACGTGGAGAGCTTCGCATGGCGTGATCTTTCGGCCGATGGCGTCACGGATCTCGGCGCCGGCATCGATCTACTGACGGAGGCTCTGGACGTCCAACACATGGGCAAGCGCAACCTGCCCCCCGTGCTGCTTCTGATGAGCGACGGCGGCCCGACCGACAGCTGGGAGCTGGCGTTGCGGCGGTTCGAGGCCACCCCCTGGGGCAAGCCTGGGCGCACCGTCCGCATCGCCGTGGCCATCGGAGAGGGCGCGAACAAGAGCGTGCTTCAGCGGTTCACGGGCAGCCCCGAGACCGTGCTCGCAGCCGATCGGGCGGCGACCTTGGTGAACCTGATCCGCTGGGCGTCGATCTCGGTGACCCAGAGCCACTCGCGCTCGGTTGCTGTGGGGGGCACCGGCATGGGTGCGCCGCCGCTGCCGCCCCCACCGGTCGTCCCGATGACCGCCGGGGATGACGATGAACCCTGGTAGCGCACGGGTCGCAGCGGCCGCCGTGCCTGGGTGCCAGCATGTGCTCGCGAATGGGAAGCCCTGTCAGGACGCCGTGGGGACCCGGGTCAAGAGCGGCGTCGTCCTGATCGCCGCCGCTGACGGACACGGGGACGCCGCGTATGTATGCTCCGACGAGGGGGCGAGGATCGCCGTCGCGGTGGCCTTGGACGTGCTTGAATCCGTCGCGCGCGTCGTGCAGCCCATCGGCACCGACGAACCCGCCCGGAGCTCCGAGGGCGTGCAACGCCCCGGGGATCTGACTGAATCGCTGAAACGGCGCGTGGCGTTCGAGTGGAATCGCAGGGTCAAGCACCACGCACGCATGGTCGCCAATCGGGACGAGGGGACGATCCTGTGGCCGGCCGGAGTGACCGGGGAGTGGGACGACGCGGTCCGCCGCTACGGCTGCACCCTGCTCGCCGGGGCGTTCGGCCCGGCAGGGTCGCTGTGGTTCCAGATCGGCGACGGCGACATGCTCAACCTGGACAGCGCCGGGGTCCGGCGGGTGTTCCCGGCTCCCGACAAGTCCATGGGGCAGGAGACCTGGTCGTTGTCGATGCGGGATTGCGTCGAGCGGATGCAGGTCCGCCTCGACCCGCCGGGCTGCGAGATGGCGGTGCTGGCGACGGATGGGGTGAGCGACCAATACGCCGCCGCGTCTGACGCGGGCGACGCCGCGCCAACTTTCGAGGACGAGTGGGGAACCAAGATGGAGGAGCGCATCGCGACGAGAGGCTGGGCCGACACGATGCTCGACCTGCCGCGTTGGCTTGCGATGCTTGCCCGCGACGGCGACGACGCGTCTGTCGCCATCGCGTGGCTCGGGAGGTTCGATGACGGCCTCGTTCACGATGCAGGCGTCGGTCCGGAGGTCACATGACGCAACGTCTCGCTGCTGGCACGGTGGTCCTCGGCGATGGAGGGGACTCCTTTCGCGTCGCCAAGCTGCTCGGGGCTGGCGGCCAGGGGGAGGTGTACGAGGTCGCCCTGGTCGGAAGCGGCGAGACCTACGCGTTGAAGTGGTACTACCCGCCTGGCCGCGGCCCTCGAGCCCAGGCCATGGCGCAGGAACAACGCCGCGCATTGAAGGAGTACATCATCCCGCGTGGCGCCCCGGACCCGCGCTTCGTGTGGCCGCTTCAATTTGTCGAGGGGCCGCCGGGGAGCGGCGTCTTCGGGTACGTGATGCGGCTTTGGGACGCTGGCTTCGTGACCCTGGAGAAGCTCGTCTGCGGGCGCGTCTCCATCACCGACCGCGCGCTCATCAGTGCGGCGCTCGGCATCGTGGAAGCCTTTCGCAAGCTGCATCTCTCGGGTGCCGTCTACAAGGACATCAACCTCGGGGGTTTCGCCCTCTCGCCGGCAACTGGCGCCGTCCTCGTCGTCGACAACGACAACGTCCGCACGAACGGCACTCCGGGCGCCATCCTCTTCCCGGGGTTCGGGGCGCCCGAGGTCGTCACCGGCAAGGCGCCGTGCACGTCCCAGACCGACGACCACAGCCTGGCCGTCCTGTTGTTCTACATGTTCGTCCGCGGGAACCCGATGGAGGGCAACCGGGAGCTGGTGCAATGCTACGACGCGAGCGCCGCACGCGCGCTCTTCGGCGAACACGCACTCTTCGTTTTCGACCCGAAGGACGACTCGAATCGCCCCGTCGCCGGTGTTCACGAGGCCGTGCTCAAGAACTGGCCGACCCTGCCCGGCGACTTGCGCGCCGCGTTCGGCCGGGCCTTTGGCGAGGGGCTGCATGACCCCGGTCGGAGGCTGACGGACGGCGAGTGGGTCACCGCGCTCTCGGGCTACCGCGACTCGCTCTACGCCTGCGGGCACTGCCGTCGGGAGACGGTGTACGAACGTGCTGCCTTGAAGGATGCGGGAGCAGGCAACCCGGCGGGGGCGGGTGTGACGCGGGCGAACACCGCGGCAACCGGCTTGACGTGTGTCTGGTGCCACAAGGCGCTCTCGCCCCCGGCCCGGATGAAGCTCGGGCCCCTTGTGGTCATGCTTTCCCCCGACCTCAAGCTCTATCCACATCACCTCGGGGAGACCGCGGATTTTTCGAGCCCGGTCGCCGAGATGTCGGCGCACCCGAGCCGGCCCGGCGCTTGGGGCTTGAAGAACCTGTCCCCGCGCGCCTGGACGTACGAGGTCGAGAGAAGCCCAGGTCCGGCAGCATCTTCGACGGAGACGTTGAGCGCGCATCCGGGACAGAGCGTGCCGATCAAGGACGGACTCAGGATCCGGTTTGGGCGGGTTGAAGGGGTCGTTCGGTTGTGAGGAGTGCAAGCCGGTCCCACTCGGTGACGAAGGCCCCGTATTCCAGGGTCGCCCGGGCATCGTGCGGAACCTTCGGCATAGACCGGTCGTAAAATGCACGTACCTGGTCACAGAAGGAGAGCACCGCGCCTCGCCAGGCAACCGCGCTCACCCGCGCCGTCGCGCCGGATTCGCTTTGAAGCTCGACCGATTCCCCGACGTGCCGGACCCAGCAGTTCACGCCCGATGGGCAATGGGGGATGATCACGGTTTCCGGACTGGTACCCGCGAGGTAGTAGTCCAGCCCGCAGCACGGAAAGAGTTGGGCGCAAATGCCGTTTTCGGGAGTGTGGTCCGCCGCCAGGGTCCGCAGGAGGAAAAGCCCCGCGGCGCTCACGGTCCAGTCGCCCTCTTCAGGCTTGACCATGGACGTGCCCCCGACGCTGAACTCGACGGCGGAATGGGCGCAGAGATCGGAAGGCTCGTCGCCCTGATCCTTGATCCAGTGGAGCCGCACCGGGCGCAGGACGAGTCTCGATTCGCGCATCACCCCGTCCCCTCGGTCCTCTGAGCCGCGCCATGCAGCAGCCCCCGACCAAACCCATGCACGTCAGGAAGATCCCCGACGTCCACGCGCCGCAGCCGGTCCCCGCCCGACCAGAGCCGCACCCCGTCCGGCACCCCCTGGTACACGCTCGCGACCACGCCGAACGTCCGCTGGCGATCCCGCGCCCACCGCGCGGCGCCGGCGATCTCGTCCAGCCGCAATGACTCGCCGACGCTTCGCTCCTGCCAGCGGCGTCCGAAGTCGAGGTCCGCGAGAAAGTGGAGCTTCTTCAGGTTGCACGAGTCGTGTGCGAGCAGGAGGTTGTCGAGCCCGTCGTCGGGGTAGCGTGACCAGGGCAGGAAGTGGTCGACCTCGCTCGGGCCCGTCGCAAGCGAGCCGCAGCAGTAGAAGCACCGCCCACCCTGCAACAACCGGAGGGGACGTTGGAGCGCGCCGAGCGCGACCCGCTCGGCCCCGAAGAGGAAGGTGTCGAGCTCTGCCTCGGGCAACGCGTTGATGGACCGCACCATGACCAACCACTGTTGCTGCACCAGCGGCCGGATGACCGCCCCCAGCGCTACGAGCGACTCGGCCGCGCCGGGCTGGAACAGGATGCGGTTGTCAAAGGCGGTGCCGTCGCCACGCTGGGACCGGCGGAACCGACCCTCGGGCACGCCCTCCTGCCAATTGATCTCGTAGATGAACCGTTCCTCGCCGCCGCCGACCCGCTGGAGCCGCGGGAGGGGCATCTCCACGAGCTTCCATTCCACGTCCGCCAGCAGGGCGTTGAAGCTGTCGGGGGAGCCGGGTCCGGTACGCGGCGGAGAAATGAGGTCGGGGCAGGACTGCCGGAAGGCCAGGACCCGCTCGGCGATCTTGCCCAGGCTGCCCCGGTTTTGCCGCAGTACCCCCTGCGTCGCCGGGTACGGTCGCACCTGGGGCCAGTAGAGCTCGACGACGCGGCGCGCCAACTGCGCCGTAGTCACCGAGGTGGGCGGGTGGCCGGCCTCAACGCACAGGTCGATGAGCCCGAGCAGCACGGCGTACTTGTACGTCGCTGAGAACCCGCCCTGCGCGAGGACCTGGACGAGCTTCTCCAGGAACGGGATGGTCACGAGCGCGTCCAGTAGGCGGCGGTCTCCGGCAACACCCAGCGGACGCCGCCGCGCGGATCCGGCCGGTCGCCGCGGTAGCGCGGGATGACGTGGACGTGAAGGTGGGGCACGGTCTGTCCCGCAGCTTCGCCCGCGTTGAAGCCGACGTTGTAACCGTCGGGGTGGTGGGTCTCGTCGAGCTGGGCCTTGACAGCGCTGACGAGCGCCATCACCGCGGCCTGCTCCTCCGGGGTCGCGTCGAACCAGGTGGCGATGACCCGCCGGGTGACGATCAACGTGTGACCTGGGCTCACCGGGAACCCGTCGCGGATCGCGAAGGCGAGGTCGTTCGCGGCGATGTGTTCGGAGGACGGGCGGGTGAGGAAGGGGCTGTTGGTCAAGCGACTACGCCACGCGCTGCAGGACGTCTTCGCGCGGAACGCTCACGAGCCGGACCCCGTAGTCCCGAGCGAGGGCGTCCACGAGCGCGTAGCGCGTCTCGTAGGCGACGACGTAGGCGCGGACGGTGGGATCGACGAGCGCGAACCCGTCTGCCGACGCGGCGAGCGCCCGGTACTTGATCGCCTGGTGCACCCCGATGACGAGGTTCTGTTCGCCTTCCACCTCGACTTCAACCACCGAGCGCTGCGGGTCGTGGTTCCCGAACATGACGTCTACGCGGTCGCCGGTGAGGAACGAGTGCTCCACGCTGGCGCGTGCATCGACGCTCAGGCCGAGGAGCTGCGGCCGCTCGGCGATGTAGAGCTTGAGCAGGCGGTGCGCCTCGGACTCGCCGCCGCGCCCGTACAGGGCGACGTGGTGCTCACACTCGGCGACGGCGGAGACGTTGTCCAGCGCGATCGCCCGCGACGGGTAGGGCCGCGAGCCCCGTGGCTCGTCGCCCCAGCGGAAGTAGGCGTCGGTCTCGGGGTGCCCTACGAACCGCTCGAAGTCCGCTCGCCAGTCGCGATGGTCCTGATGCGCGCCCGGGTGGGCTGCTGCGAACTCGATCACCCAGTCCCGCATCTGCTTGAAATCGCAGACGAAGTAGTGGTCGCGGGTGAACCTCCCGTAGGCCGGGATGTGGAAGACGTACCAGTAGAACTCCGTCGACTGGATGCGCGGCATGCTCCAAAGGCCCTCGAACCAGTCGGGCGACAAGTAGGCGTGCCAGCCGGAGAACCGCTGGACGACGCGAGCCGGAAGGCCGGCGAGCATGAACTTGCCGTCGTCGCGGGGGTCGGGGGAGGCTGTGTCGATCTGGACGGCGGCGCCGGAGGCGCGTAGGTCGCGCGCCATGAGCTCCAGGACGCGGGTTTTGGAGTCGAGGAGACGCACTCATAGGAGCTTAGCCGTCCCACATCGGCATCGCACGCGGCCCTTGACATGCCCGCGTGCCGCAGACGCCGACGGCCGGACGAGGTGGCGTAGCGGGCAGACCGGCCGAAACCCCGCGCCCCCTCCTTGCCATGGCGCTGAAGGCCGATAAGGTCCTACTCACCCCCGAGAGTGCGCTTGGATCCGACGGTGACCTCCACCCTTGAAAGGGGTGCCCGACCCTGCGAGGACCTGCTCGCGTTTAGCGGCCTGAGCCTGCTGCACATCAAACGGCAGGTGAAGCTGTTGCTTGGCCTGATCGGGCGCGAAGGCATCTTCGACGAGTACACCGCCCACGACATCTCCCACATTGATGCGATGCTTGAGCTGGCACATCAGTTGATCCCGCGGGCGACGATTGAGGTGATGACACCCGCAGATCACCTCATGATCTGTCTCTCGATCTACTTCCATGACATGGGCATGCTCGTGACGCGAGCGGAGTTCGATCAACGGAGGGCTTCGGGATTTCCCGCGTTCCGCGACGATGTCCTGTTCGGTGGCCAGCGCGGCCTGGACTATCGAGCGAAGGTTGAGGCGCTCGCCCCAGACCGCGCTGAGAGGTTCCTATACCAGGAATTTGTGCGGCACACTCACGCGGAGCGGGTTCGCAACTGGATTTTGGGGAGGGCTCCCACGGCCCTGGGCATCACGCACCCCTTGGCAGCGGAGATTGACGGCCTTTTGAAGCCACTGGGTGTTCCGTTTCGGCGAGATTTGGCTCTCGTAGCCGAGAGCCATCACATGGACGATCTCGACAACCTTGCCAAGTACCCCACGTCGCGCCCGTATGGATCGACCGATGCGGAGACGGCCAATGTCCAGTACGCCGCAATCATTCTTCGTACGGTCGATCTGATGCACATGACATCCGATCGCGTGCCTTCGATCTCGTTCAACGTCATCGATCCGTCAGACCCTATCAGTCAGGTGGAATGGGCGAAGCAACGCTCGGTGACGTGCGTTCGACCCATGGCGCCACGAAACGCCGACGGGGAGCGAGACGACACCAAGTCGGCTGACACGATCGAGGTGTATGCTTACTTTAAGCAGCCGGACGGATTTTTCGCACTCACCAAGTTTCTCAAGTACTGCGGGGATCAGATTCGTCGGTCTTTTCAGTGGGCTGCCCTCGCCGCCAAGTCAGAAAAGGCACCGCATCAATTTCCGTGGCGCCAGATCGATGACGAACACGTCGAGGCGGAAGGCTTCATCCCGACCCAGTTCGAGTTTACGCTCGACCAGGAAAAAATACTGGATCTTCTCACAGGACATACTCTCTATAACGACAGTGACGTCGTCATCCGAGAATTAGTCCAGAACGCGGTGGACGCCGTAAGACTGCAACGGCTCCCGGACGATGCAGCCAAGGGTACTGTCACGGTCAAGTGGCGTTCGGGTCTCCGGCAGCTGGAGGTCGAAGACGACGGGACGGGAATGACACGGGTGCGGCTCAGATCGGCCCACGCAATAATCGAACAATATCAGCATGTTAGTGATGCTTTCCACTAGACAAAGGGCGATCAACCGGGTAGATTCGTTGTTGGAACCAACCGAATCCCAAGGAGACCGCCCCATGCTGAT